>NZ_JBIUBV010000008.1:88859-314687 GCF_044548405.1 Streptomyces sp. NPDC052040
GTGCCGGCGCCCCCGGGTGGGGGCGCTGGGGCGGCCCCGCGCGCGCGCCCCCCCCCTCGCCCCCCCCGCCGCCCCCCCGCCCGCGCCCCCCCCCGGGGGGCCCCCCCCCCCCCCGCCGTATTTCCCGGCGGAATTCCCGGGAAAGGGCGGGGTCCATTCTGCGGGAGTATGGTCGGAACATGAATACGATGAGCTTTGTGCTCCTGGCGGTGTCGCGGGAGCAGATCAACGTGTTCGCCGCCTTCCTCGGCGGCCTGGTCGTCGCCGGTGCGCTCATCTGGGCCGTACGGATGGGCATGTCCGTACGCGACCGGGAACCGGATCCCCCCACCCCCGAGGAACAGCCCCATCTGCCGGAGGGCGGCCCGGTCCTGGAGGAACGCGAGGTCCGGGAGCCGGAAGAGGTGCCGCACGCCGCCCAGGAGAGCGAACGGCTCATGCCCTACCAGCTCCACCACGCGGCCAGCCGACGCGGGGACGACCAGGAACGGAAACGCTGGCACCCCGGCTCCAGCGGCTCCTTCGGCAGCGGCGGCCCGGGCCACGTCTGAGCTGCGGACGCCCCCGCCCGCACACCCCGGCCACCGGCCGGGGCACCCTCACGGCAGCTCCGCCGCGGAGTCCTCCGGTGCCAGATCCGGACGCATCCGCAGCCACGACGGCTGTCTGAGCAGACCGGACCGGGTCCGGGTGCTGTAGCGCACCTCGCCCACCAGCCGGGGCAGGACCCACCGGGACCCCGGCACCCGTGGGTCCCGGTCGAAGGGGCAGACCCGTGACTCCACGGCCGCCAGCAGCCGGGCGAGTTCCTGCCGCTCCGCCTCGCTCCAGCCCGTCCCCACCCGGCCCACATAGCGCAGCCGCCCCTCCTCCCGCTGCCCCACCAGCAGCGCCCCCGGCAGCCCCGACAGCCGCCCCTGGCCGGGCAGCCAGCCGCCGACGATCACATCCACGGCACGCACATTGCGGATCTTGATCCAGGACCGGGAGCGCACCCCGGGCTCGTAGACCGAGTCCAGCCGCTTGCACACCAGGCCCTCCAGGCCGCTCTCCCGGGTCGCCGCCAGGGCCTGGGCGCCATGTCCCACGATCGCGCCCGGAGTGGACCAGTGCGGCCCGGCGAGCCCGAGCCCCTCCAGCTCCTGCCGCCGCCGCGCATAGGGCAGCCGGGTGAGACCCGTGCGCAGCACCATCACATCGAAGAGCACCAGATGCACGGGCGTCAGCGCCGCCCGCCGGGCCGCCAGCGCGGGGGAGTGGGCCAGCCCCATCCGGGACTGCAACCGCTGGAAGTCCCCCCGCCCCCGCTCGTCCGGCGCCACCACCTCCCCGTCCAGCACGGCGGGCGTCGCACCCAGCGCACCGCCCAGCGGGCGCAGCTCGGGGTACGCGTCCGTGATGACCTCCCCGGACCGGGCGCGCAGTTCCAGGCTGCCGTCCCCGGGCAGATAGACCACCGCCCGCTGCCCGTCCTGCTTGGTCTCGTACGCCCACTGCTCGTCCTGCCGGGCGGGCGGCAGGACACCGGTCGTGGCGAGCATGGGGGCGATCAGCGGAAGTCTCACGGGTCAGTTGTGGACACCGCCGGGCCCCCGCACGCGTGCCGACCCGGAGTTTTCCCCTGAACGGCGCCCGGGCTACCCGGCCGCGGCCCCGGCGATCAGCTCCTGCAACCGCAGTCCCCGCCGGGCGTCCAGCTCACCGGACACCCCGGTGCGCACCGCGGTGGCGAACTCGCGGCGCAGCACCGGCCAGGCCTCCTCGAAGTCGAGTCCGGTGCCGTCGTAGACCACGGGCGCGGCCGGTCCGAACAGTTCGACGCGGATGCCGCCCCGCGGCACGTTCACCGAGCCGGACAGGGAGCACTGGCTGACCGCCCCGGTGGTGTGCTCGCAGGTCAGCTCGATCCAGCGGCGGGGATCCCCGGCGGCGCGGATCCGGGCGACCGGACCGACCGCCGCGTCCAGCAGGTCGAGCAGATGCGGTCCCACATCGAGCAGCGCGCCGTGCTCCAGCCGCCACGGGGTCGCGAAGTCGCCGCCCAGAAAGGCGCCGCTGAGACCGCTGGAGCGGGCCCCCGCCACCTCCGTCTCCCGGGCGGCGGCCAGGAACCGGCGGCCCTCGGGGTGATAGCGGTTGGACAGCAGCAGCTGTGAGACGACCCCTGCCTCCCCGATCGCGTCCGCGACCCGCCGCGCCGCGGTCAGACCGACGCCGAGCGGCTTCTCCAGCAGCAGCGCCCGGCCCGCCCGCGCCGCACGCGGGGCCAGTTCGGCCTGCACCGCCGGAGGGACCGCGAAGGCCACGGCCTCAACCGCGTCCAGCAGCTCCTCGAACCGGGTGGTGGCCTTCGCGCCGTAGGGAGCCGCGGTCTCCTGGGCTGCCTCCTCGCGCCGCGCCCACACCGCCGTCAGCCGGGTCTCGGGCCCGGCCGCGAGCACCCTCGCCTGCATGGCGCGCGCCCAGGGCCCCGCCCCCACGAGCCCGACCCGCACGGGTTCCCCGGTCCACGGCAGCAACTGGTCCGTCATGCCGCAACTCCATCACGCCCTGCCCCGGCCGGAACAGACCCCGGCCCCGGTCCGGATCAACGGACCACGGCCGCCGCGCAGTTGACCGCGGAGAAATTGACCGAACACTGGTGATTCCGGAGCGGGACGGCCCCCTAAGCTGACGGCCGTTGATCATCCGCCCTCCACAGGAGTCACCGTGACGCCACCCCCTCGGCACCTCCGCAGGCACCGCTCCGTCCTTCCCCGGCAGGCCGTCGCGGCCACGGTCCCCCTCGCCCTGGCCGCCCTGCTCGCCACCGCGGGCACCGCGGCGGCGGGCACCATCGGGTCGGCCGGGGCCGGTGACCCGTACTTCCCGAAACAGGGCAACGGCGGCTACGACGTGAGCCATTACGACCTGACCCTCGGCTACGACACGGGCAGCCGCCATCTCGACGGCCGGGCCGAGCTGCGCGCCCGGGCCACCGAGCGGCTCACCCGCTTCGACCTCGACCTGAGCGGTCTGAACGTCACCCGCGTCACCGTCGACGGCAGCACGGCATCCTTCCGCCGCGACGGACAGGAACTCGTCGTCTCCCCGGGGCGGGTGCTGCGCAAGGACCACGACTTCCGGGTCGCCGTCACCTACCAGGGCACGCCCCGGCCGGTGACCGACCCCGACGGCTCCCTGGACGGCTGGATCCCCACCGACGACGGCGCCTTCGTGGCGGGCGAGCCGCAGGGCGCCATGACCTGGTTCCCGGTGAACGGCCACCCCCGCGACAAGGCCTCGTACGACATCACCATCACCGTCCCGCAGGGCCGCACCGCGGTGTCCAACGGTGTCCTCGTCGGCCGCAGCACCGCCCACGGCCGCTCCACCTTCCACTGGCGCCAGTCGGAGCCGATGGCCGCCTACCTGGCCACCGCGACCGTCGGCACCTTCGACGTCGAGCAGTACACCACCCGGGACGGCATCAAGGTCTACAACGCCGTCGACCCGCGCGAGGCGTCCGCCGCGGCCCCCGTCCTCAAGAAGCTGCCCTCCGTCCTCGCCTGGGAGAGCAAGCTCTTCGGCCCCTACCCCTTCCGCGCCGCCGGAGCCATCGTCGACAAGGCCACCAACGTCGGCTACGCCCTGGAGACGCAGTCCCGGCCCGTCTACGACCGCGCACCCGATCTGAGCACCCTGGTGCACGAGAGCGCCCACCAGTGGTTCGGCGACTCGGTCAGCCTGACCCGCTGGCAGGACATCTGGCTGAACGAGGGCTTCGCCACCTACGCGGAGTGGCTCTACAGCGAGCAGCACGGCGGCAAGACCGCCCAGCAGACCTTCGACTCCCTCTACGCCCGCCCCGCGTCCAACGATCTGTGGGCCTTCCCGCCCGCCGATCCCGGCAGCGGCGCCCATCTCTTCGACACGCCCGTCTACGCGCGGGGCGCGATGGCCCTGCACCGGCTGCGCACCACCGTGGGGGACCCCGTCTTCTTCCGCATCCTGCGCACCTGGGCCGCCGAACACCGCGGCGGCCATGGGACGACGGCCCAGTTCGTGCACCTCTCGGAGCGGCTGTCGGGCAAGGACCTCGGGGGCCTGTTCCACACCTGGATCGGCACCGCGGGCAAGCCCGCCAAGCCCTGACTCAGGGCCGCCGGAAGATCGTGACGGAGTGTCCGACATCGTCGACCGCCCTGCTGCCCCGCAGCAGCCGCTTCAGCGGGCCCCGGGCCTTGGCGATCGACGTGTCGGACACCACGAGCAGTCCGTGCACCCGCTCCGGCGCCACCTTCAGCGGGTCGCGGCCGTGGATGCCGTACCAGGAGGGCACCCCGCTGCCCTTGTAGACGAGCCACACCTCCTTCTCCCGCGGATAGCGCCGGTGCAGCCGGTCGGCCAGCCGCCCGAGGTCCTGGCCCCAGTCCACATTCGAGTCGTGCAGTTCGAGATGCGTCCTGGAGGGCCCGCCGAAGGCCTCGTTGGAGTACGGCAGATAGTACGGATACGTCCGCAGCGAACTCACCGCCACGAACAGGACCAGCGCCGCCGTCACCGCGTACACCCGGCGCCGCCGCAGCGCGAGCACACACCCGGCGGCGACCGCCAGGAACACCGGGACGAACAGCGCGTAGCGCACCCCCAGATCCCGGGAGCCCCCCATGGCCGCCGCCATCAGCACCGCCGGGACGCCCAGCACATACGGCACGGCGGCCCGCAGCGCGGGCACCGCGGCCATGGCCCCGCCACCGGCGAGCCACAGGGCCAGCATGCCGAGCGGTGTCTTCACCAGCAGCGCGGCAGGCAGGTAGTACCACAGGGACCCCGTGTAGAGGCGGCCGAACAGAAAGCCCTGCCAGCGCGCGTTCTCGAAGCCGAACTGGATCCGCATCCCGTCGCGGTAGGCGTCGGGGAACGGCAGCCAGTCGACCAGCAGGGCGCGCACACCGTGCACCGCGGGCAGATGCGCGGGCGGCGTCCATCGCAGCCGGGGATCCACGGCCAGATAGGCGGCCCAGACGACCGCGACCAGGACCAGGCCGAAACCGGCGGCCGCCGCCGCGGACCGCAGGGCGCGCCGCCGCCGGGGGAGGGCGCCGCCCGCCGCCCGCCAGGACGACCAGGCGGCCAGGGCCAGCAGGACGGGGACGGCGGGCAGGGTGCTCATCCTCGTGGCCACGGCGGCACCCGCCGCCGCCCCGGACAGCGGCAGATACAGCCCCGGCCGGTGCCGGGCGCGCCACAGCAGCCACACCGAGGTCACCACGAACCCCACGGCGGGCAGATCGAGCGTGGCCAGCGAACCGTTGGTGATCAGATCGGGGGAGAAGGTGTACAGCGCCAGCGCCACCAGAGCGGCCGCCCGGCCCGCGAGGTCGCGCGCGAACCCGAAGACGACCAGCCCGAACAGCAGCGTCACCACCATCACGGGCAGCCGGGCCCAGAACATCACCCGCCAGGGGTCGTTGCCCGACTCGTACAGCAGCCTGCGCCCCAACTGCCCCTGGCCGCCGTGGAATCCGGGCCTGAGATGCGGATGGGCGAACACCGTCCCGGCGGCGATCAGCAGTTTGCCCAGCGGCGGATGCTCGGGGTTGAAGCGCAGGCTGTGCTCCCGGACGTACACCACCGCGGTGCCCACATAGACGGGTTCGTCGATGGTGGGCGTCTGCCGCACGGCGGTGGTCACCATCGCCACCGCCATCTGCGCCAGCAGCGCGACCACCACCAGGGCGAGCAGCGGCCGCCGCAGCCGCTCCCGGCGGCCGCCGTCCTCCGGGCCGCGGGCGGCCCCCCTGCCGGGAGCCGCGGCGGCCCGGTCGCCGTCCGCGGGCAGCGTCCGCTGTTCGTACGTCATCATGTCCTTTGCTACGTCGGCACGGCCTGACCTTGCTCAACGACGGAGGGCACGGGCCGGCCGCGTGCGGGACGGGACGCGTCCGCGGGACCGCTCAGGGCCGCGCGTACTCCTGCCGCACGGCGGAGGCGAGCCGGGCGAGGGCCTCCTCGGCCGGGCCCGGGTCCGCGTCGTCGAGCGCGGCCAGCGCGTCGGCCGCGGCCTCCCGCACCGGGCGGGGCACTTCGTCCTGCGCCGCCATGCGATAGGCGACCGTGCGCCGCGCCGCCCGCTCCTCGGGGGTGACGCCCGACGGTCCCGTGCGCGGGAAGACCGCGGCCTCGTACGCGCCGACATGCAGCAGCACACCGTGGGCCATCCCCTCCGCGTATCCGCGCACCCCGGCGCGGTGCCGGGCCGTGGCGAAGTGCGCCAGCGCCCGGCGGCGGAGGAGGAAGGCGACCGACGCGGTCACCGCACCGGCCACCGCCGCGGCGACCAGGGCGATCCGGGCGCCGCCGAGGAGCGTGCCGATGAGGGCGCCGCTCGCGGTGGTCAGGCAGACCAGCCCCAAGACCAGCAGACGCAGGGCGCGGGCGGGCGTGATCGGAGCCATGGTGCGCAGTCTGCCAGCCGATGCTGTGCTCCCGGCTGGAGCCCCGGCGGCCGTCCCACCGCGGTGGGCGGCGGCGTGATGTGCGCCACGTGCGTCCCTGGCAACCCCGGAGGCACCACGGGGATCCTTGCTGCGCATCGCTTGATCGATGATCAAGCGGGGGAATTCCGCTGGCCACGCGGTGTGCGCCGCATTTGACACTTTGTTGCGTGCGCGGATAGGAAACAAGGCGCGGAAGCGGAGAGGTGGACTGTGCGCGAGCCCCAGGTGATCGGCGACTGGCAGGAATGCTCGGACGAGCATGCCGGTCTGCGTCTTCGCGTGCACCGCCTGGAAAAGGCGGAGCCGCCGCGCGGGCGGGACGACGCCGCCGAGGGCCTGACCTACTTCCGGTTCCGGGTGACCGTGGAGAACCGCGGCGGTGATGTCGTGGACATCCACCTCGAAGACGGCCAACTCGACGTCCGTACCGGCTCCGACGGCGAGAGCGCCTTCCTCGACTGGCGCAACTCCCAGTTCATCGAGGGCTTCGACCTCTATCCGCTGCGCCGGGCGACCGCGGTGCTCTACGCCGCCGCGCCGGAGCCCGGTCTCCAGCTCGTCGACATCCAGGTGCAGGTGAAGGCCGGCGAGGAATGGGCCGACCGCTATCTGTGGTCCGGCGATCTGAGCGCGGCGGAGGACATGCCCGGCGCGGACGCCCGCCCCGACGGCGTCTCGGAGCTGCTGGCCGGGCAGATCAGCACCTTCCTGCGCGAACAGGCGGAGCGCGGGCGGGGCTGACCCTGCCGCCTGCCTTCCCCCCTGCGGGGCCGCCGCCGTGCGCGATGGGCGCCGATGGACCGCGATCACTCCCGATAGACGGTGAGCACGGCGCCGTTGACCTCGATGCGCCGCGGGGCGGGGCCCTCGCCGCGGCGGAGCGTCGCGAGGCACTGGTCGAACAGCGCGAGTTCGTCCTCGCCCAGCACGGCCGCCGCGAGGTCGAGCAGTTCGCGTATCGCGGTGTCGGTGAGGTCGGCGGGCAGTTCGCCGGAGAGCAGGACCACGGATTCTCCCGTCGGCCCCTTCACGATGGCGGTGGCGGGGCCGCCGTGTACGAAGAGCAAGGTTCCCCCCAGTCGGCCCGGGGCGTGCGTCTCACGGGTCCCGGGCAGGAGGAGAGACTAGCGGCGGATCATGCACGTTTGGGCGGAAGTGGCTACTTCTCACGGAAGTGACCCGAGGAGTGCGGGACCGCTCCGCGAACCGCCGTCCGCGGTCAGGACGCGTCCGGGGTCCGGTTCAGCAACGACTCGACCAGCGCGGCGACATGGCGGCGGTCCTCGGTCGACAGTCGCTGGACACTGGCGATGAGCACGTCCACCTCGGGGTCGCCGGGGGCGTCGGAGACGGGCGCGGGTTCGCTCTCGGGGGCGTAGAGATGGATCCCGCACGCCTCCGCGGCGGCCTGGCGGATGGCGCCCAGGGGCAGTCCGAGGCCCTGTGCCAGCCCTTCGAGGGTGGCGGGTTGGGGCATGCGCGCCATGTGGTCGGCCGTGGCCAGATGGTGGACCGTGGAGCGCGGGATGCCGCCGCGGCGGGCGACGTCGCCGTACGACCAGCGCTCGCGGTCCAGCCGTTCGCGGATGATCTGTTGCAGTGCGTTGGCCACCGATGGTCACTTCCTGCTCGCCGCCGGGCGGAACTGTTCCGTGTCGGATCATTCTAGGGGCGACTTGGGTGAGTGACGGAAGGTGTTCCCCCGAACCGCTTGCGTCACACCGGCCGCGGCCCCTAGTGTCCAATCTCGTTGGACAGTCCGTCCGACGGAGTTGGACGCGGTCCGGGGGGACCTGATCGCGTCCGACGGGAACGCCGTACGAACCCCGAGGGGGAACAGATCATGATGGATCCTCGTGAGCTGGACGCCGAGTCCGCGGAGCTGCTGCCGGGCCGTGAGGCGCTGGGCCGCCTGAAGTTCAGCTTCGGCAAGACGGTGAATGTCACCAAGCACGTGGCCAACGTCTCCGCGCACAACGAGTCGGCCGCGCTCAACGACCACTCCGCGTGGTCGGTGGCGGACTCGGGTGCCGCCCAGTCCATCAGCATCGGCCAGTGATCCCGTGCCGCACGGGCCGGCGCCCCGGCACCGTGCGGCACTCCGTGGAACCGCGGCGACGCATCACCACACACCTCCGCCCGCCGCGGCTCCACGCCGACTGGTCCCGTCATCCGACGACATGTCACCATCCGCCGCCGGGCGGGTGTTTGCTCCGCCCGGCTCCCATCAAGCCTGTCAACGAAGGTCTTTCGGAAAGGACACGCCATGAGCATGAACGCCTACGAACTGGACGCCGAGTCCGCTGAGTTGCTGCCGGGCCGCGAGGCGCTGGGCCGCCTGAAGTTCAGCTTCGGCAAGACGGTGAACGTCACCAAGCACGTGGCCAACGTCTCCGCGCACAACGAGTCGGCCGCGCTCAACGACCACTCCGCGTGGTCGGTCGCCCAGTCCCAGGCCACGCAGTCGATCAGCATCAAGCAGTAACCCCCGTACTACGAGGGCATGTCCGGCGGACCGCGCACGGGGCAGGCGCGGTCCGCCCTTGGGGGGAGGAAGGGCGCACATGACGCTGCTGGGGGACAACGCCGCGACGCTGTACGACACCGGCCCGGTGCCCGGGCCCGGGGGGGTGCCGGTCACCTATGAGCAGGTCACCACCGGCGAAACGACCGTCGTCGGACTCGGGAAGCCCTGGGTGCCACGGCTCGGCGCGGGGCTGGAACTGCACGGCGAGTACCAGGGATCGGGGTTCACCGAGCCCAAGTACATCGCCCGTCGGGGGGACGGGCAGGTCGTGCAGCTGTCCCGGCTGCTGTACCTGGTCGCCTCGTCGGTCGACGGAAGCCGCGACGCCGAGACGATCGCCCACCGGGTCAGCGCCCGGTTCGGACGCGAGGTCAGCGCGGAGAACATCCGCTATCTGATCGAGAACAAGCTGGACCCGCTCGGGGTGACGGTCCCCGAGGGCCAGGAGGACGACCAGGTCTCCGCGCCCCGGTCGGATCTGCTCCTGGCCCTCAAGGGCCACCGGGTGATCTTCAACGAGCGGCGGGTGGCGAAGATCGCCCGCGCCCTCGCCTGGCTGCACCGCCCCCCGGTGGTGGTGGCCGTGCTGCTGGGCATCGCCGTACTGGACGTCTGGCTGTTCCTGTTCTTCGGCGCGATCACACCCGTGCTGGAGGTGCTGGACCAGCCGGTGCTGCTGCTGGTGGTCTTCGTACTGACCGTGGCGTCCCTGGTCTTCCACGAGTTCGGCCACGCCTCGGCCTGCCGCTACGGCGGCGCCCGCCCGGGCTGTATCGGCTGCGGGCTCTTCCTCATCTGGCCCTCGATGTACACGGACGTCACCGACGTCTACCGCATCGGCCGCGCGGGACGGCTCCGCACCGACCTCGGCGGCGTCTACTTCAATGTCGTCTTCATGCTGGCCATGGCCGGCGCCTACGCGGTCAGCGGGCAGGCGTTCTTCCTGGCCGCCGTCTATCTCGGGCACTTCGAGATCCTCGAACAGCTGATGCCCGCCGTACGCCTGGACGGCTACTACATCCTCGGCGACCTCGCCGGGGTGCCCGACCTCTACGGCAAGATCGGACCGATTCTGCTGAGCCTGGCCCCGGGGGCCAAGGGGCGCCGGGCCCGCGCCGAGGTCGCCGCGCTCAAGAGGTCGGCCCGTGCCGTCGTCGCCACCTGGGTGCTCACCATGGTGCCCCTGCTGGTCGGCGAAATGGGCTACGCGCTCTGGAACCTGCCGCGGATCACCACCACCATGGTGCGCTCCCTGACCGAGCAACTCCTCGGTACGGGCGGCGCGTTCGCGGACGGGCAGATCGCGGCCGGCCTGATGGGCGTGGTCGGCTGCGTCATGCTGCTGTGCCCCATGGCGGGCGTGGTCTATCTCTCGGTGAAGCTGGGCGGCCGTCTGTGGCGGGGCGCGGCCCGATCGACGTCCGGGCGGCCCGCACTGCGCCTCGCACTGTGCGCGGTGCTGCTGGCCGGTCTGGGCGGCCTCAGCTATGCCTGGGTTTCCGGACTGACTCCGGAGCCGCTGCCCAAGCGGCCCCCGATCGCCCCGATCCTCCAGCCCGGGGTGCCCACCTCGGCGCCGCCCGCACGGGACGCCACACCCGCCGAGCGACACCCCGCCGCACCGTCGGCGACGGCTCCGGGCGCGCCCTCGGGCACGGCGCCCCCGGCCGCCTCGGGGACCCCTTCCGCCTCGGCGACCCCGTTCGGTTCGGCGAGCCCCCGGCCCAGCGCCTCCCGGGTGCCGTCCGAGTCCCCCGGCGAGACGCCGACCGGGACCCCCGCCGCGAGCGGCGCCCCGGCCTCCGTCCCGGCGGATCCCGGTTCCGTCCCGCCGACGACGCCGCCCTCCCCGGCGGACACCCCGTCCGCGGCGGAGAGTTCCAGCGAGCCGCCCCCCGGGACGCCCACCCCCACCGCTTCCTGAACACCCCGGGCCACGCCCCCGGGGGCCGAGCGGACCGGCCCTGGCCCGGGGCCGGTCCCCGCCGCCGGCCGGGAGTGCCGCGCACCCCGCCCCGGTGGCCCGTCCGTCGACACCACTCCAGCAGGAGACCGAAGTGAACCAGCACCGCAAACCCCGCAAGCACGGGGCCTTCACCCAACGCGCCGTCAGTGTCGGGCTGTTCGCCGCAGGAGCGGCCGGAATCGCGACCGCCGTGCCCGCCCAGGCCGCGACCGGGGTACCCCAGCACACGGCGGTCGCCACCGACCAGACCTTCAGCCGCGCCGACTTCCACCACCACACCGAGGCCCGGGACTCCTTCACCGTGCGCCAGTTCGGCACGGTCGCCGCCGCGACCGTACGCAACCAGGCCAACGCCGTCGGGCTGGGCTGCACGGCCGACGACCACTGCCGCTCGGTCGCCCTGTCGTTCCAGATCGTCACCATGGCCGGTGAGCACACCCGGCTGACCGCCCTGAACCGCGGCGACGCGGTCAACAACCACTGCGACGGCTGCCAGACCCTGGCCGGTGCCTACCAGTTCGTGGTCTCCACACCGCACCCGCTGACCCTGGACCGGGCGACCGCGCGGCACCTCGACGACATCCACCGCAGACTGGACGCGCTGACCCGTTCCACCCTTCCGGTCACCGAGCTGAAGAAGCAGGCCGACGCCCTGGCGGCCGAGGTCAACACCGTGCTCCAGAGCGCGGTCGCCAAGGCGCCCCAGGGTGCCGACCGGCCCACCGTGACCCTCCACCGCCACCTGGACGGCTGGCCCGCCCACTGACCGGGCCAGGCCGGGCCCGCCGCCCCGGGAAAGGGCCCGGGGCGGCGGGCTGTCGGGTGTCCCCGACGGCCCGGGCGCGGGAATGGCTGGAGATGGCCGTTCCGGTTCGGTGCCGCAGTACATACGATGCGGTCGCTCCCGGTCTTCACAGCTCGTCCACAGAGCGGGTCATGCCATCGATTTGGCATGTGCATGACCGCATGGGAGCCCGAATGGTTCGGTGTCTGATCCAACGCACCTGGTCCGCGACGGTCCCGCCCGTGCGGGGCCGCACCCCCCGACACCCGGCGGTGGCGCACCGCCGGGGAACCGATGCAACGGATGGGAGAACCATGGCTGGTGGACTGCTCCTCGGCGGCGCGATCGCCGCGCTCGTCGCCACCGCATTCCCCGCACAGGACCCCTCCGGCGGGTTCACCGACCCGCCCCCGGACAAGATCGTCATCAAGATCGCCACGGTGAACGGCTCCGGCTGCCCCCAGGGCACGGCCGCGATCGCCGTCTCCCCGGACAACACCGCCTTCACGGTGACCTACAGCGACTACCTCGCCCAGGTCGGGGGCGGCGCCGGACCCACCGCGTTCCGCAAGAACTGCCAGCTCAACCTGATCGTCCATGTGCCGCAGGGCTTCACCTACGCCATCGCCAGCGCGGACTACCGCGGCTTCGCCTCGCTCCAGCGCGGGGCCAGCAGCACGGAGAAGGCCTCGTACTACTTCCAGGGCTCGTCGAGCACCGCGGCACTCACCCATCCCTTCTCCGGCCCCTACAACGACGACTGGCAGGCCACCGACACCACCGACTGGGCCCAGCTGGTGTGGGCGCCCTGCGGAGTGCAGCGCAACTTCAACATCAACACCGAACTGCGGGTCAACTCCGGCACCTCGGCGCCGGGCAGCACCAGCTTCATGACCATGGACTCCACGGACGGTGACCTGAGCACCGTCTACCACCTGGCCTGGCAGGAGTGCCCCGACTCCTGACCCCGGCCGGCCGGGCGCCACCGGTTCACCCGCACCGGGACCGGTGGCGCATCACCCGCCATGTCCCCCCACTCGTAAGGCAGTTGGCTCCATCCGTGAACAGAGACGGCCGAACGTGTGGACTCTCCGGAAGGGCTGGCACCGGCAAACATCCCTTCCCTAAGATGGGGAACCCGTCGCGCCGCTTCCGAGGCGCGGCATGGATCTGGGGGAACGATGCAGCCAGGCAGGCAGTTGTCCACGTCCATCGACTCCACGGTGCCGACGGCCGCCCGTATGTACGACCACTATCTGGGCGGCAAGGACAACTACGCGGTCGACCGGGCGGCCTGCGAGGAACTGGACAAGGTCGTGCCCAGCACCCGGGCGCTCGCCCTGAACAACCGGCGGTTCCTCCAGCGCGTTGTGCGGACCCTCGCCCAGGACCACGGCATCCGGCAGTTCCTCGACCACGGCTCCGGGCTGCCCACCCAGGACAACATCCACCAGGTCGCCCAGCGGATCGACCCCGACACCCATGTGGTGTACGTCGACAACGACCCGATGGTCCTGGTGCACGGCCGGGCACTGCTGGAGCAGGACGAGCGCACCGCGGTCGTCCAGGCCGACATGCGGGACACCGACACGATCTTCACCCACCCCGACACCCGGCGCCTGATCGACTTCTCCCGGCCCGTCGCCGTCCTCTTCAACTCGGTGATGCACTGCATCCCGGACAGCGGGACCGACGGACCGCCCGCCCTGGTCCGCAGGGTGGCCGAGCGGCTCGCCCCCGGCAGCTTCCTGGTGATGTGCCAGCTGGTCAGCGAGGACCCCGAAGTCCGGGACTTCGTCACGGCGTTCATGGAGCAGGTCACCCAGGGGCACTGGGGGCGGGTGCGACGGCAGCAGGACGTCGCCGACTGGTTCGAGGGCATGGACATCCTGGAACCGGGTCTGGTCGAGGTGTCCACCTGGCGCCCGGACACCGAGGTGGCGCCCCGCCAACTCACCCGGGAGTGGATCGAGTTCGGGGGAGTGGGACGCCTCCGCTGACGCCGTCCCCCACCGCCTCCATGACGGCCCGCCGACCCCGGTCAGCGGGCCGGATAGCGCTCTTCGAGGGTCCTGCGCAGCAGCCCCAGTGACGCCCGGGGGTCGAGCGCCTCGTCGGCGAGCCGGTCCAGCACCATCCGGTACTCCTCGGTCTCGTCGGGGTCCTCCAGGAAGTTGGCGCTCCTGATGTGCTCCAGATAGACGATGTCCGGCAGGTCGAGCCCGCCGAAGCGCAGATAGGTGACGGGGATCGCCGGGGCCGACGCGGTCGTCACGTCCAACGGCACGATCTGCACGGTCACATGGGGAAGCTGCGCCGCCTCGACGAGATGCTCCATCTGCTCGCGCATCACCTCGTGGCCGCCCAGTATCCGCATGAGGACCGACTCGTCGAGCACCGCCCACAGCCGGGGAGGCTCGGGGCGGTGCAGCAGTTCCCTGCGCCGGGTCCGCAGCTCCACCCGGCGCTCCACCTCCGCCCCCGGCGCGCACGGCAGGCCCCGCTCCACCACGGCCCGGGTGTAGGCCGGGGTCTGGAGCAGTCCGGGAACGTACTGGATCTCAAAGGTACGGATCGCGACGGCCGCCTCCTGGAGCCCGACCAGGCGGTCGAACCACTCGGGCATCAGCCGCTTGTCGTAGCGCTGCCACCAGCCGGGCTCGCCCGCGCGTTGCAGCAGCTTGACCAGGACCGCGGCCTCGTAGTCGGCGGCCCCGTACAGCTCGAGGAGCGCGCGGACATCGCCCTCCGTCGGAGGCCTGCGGCCCTTGCCCGCCTCGATCCGCGACAGCTTCGCGGGGCTGAAGCCGAGTGCTCGCGCCGCCTGTTCCTGAGAGAGGCCCGCGTCCTCGCGGATACCCGCCAACTGCACGCCGACCAGCATCTTCAGCAGAGTCGGAGCGGGCTCCGTCCGGCTCAGATACGGTTCGAGGCGGGAGATGCGGTGCGACTCGGCGGACATCGTGGCTCCCTGCTGGCCGACGGAAAGCAGATCCGCAGTATCGCACCGGAACGCCCTTGGACGCATGCGCCGATGAGACGACTTTCCCGCTCCGCACCGGAGAAACCCGCGCCGTGCGCGAATCCGCCCCCGTCGCGTCCGCCTCAGACGAGGTGGTCGAACTCCCCGTCCTTCGCCCCGGCCAGGAAGGCCTTCACTTCGGCAGGTGTGTAGACGAGCGCGGGCCCGTCCGGATGGCGGGAGTTGCGCACCGCGACGCTCCCGTCGGCGAGAGCGGCCAACTCCACGCAGTTGCCCTCGGCGTTGCTGTGCCTGCTCTTGATCCAGCGGGCTTCCAGCGCGCTGGCCCGCACTCCGTTCGGCTCTGACGACATCGCAGTCTCCTCGCTGACGATCCGCCACGGGGCACCGGACACGGGCCTGATGCACATGCCACCCCGAGGTCTTCCCCTCCACCATGCAATTTCCCGTGCAATTGCACAATGCTGCTGACTGCGTGGATAATAGCGGCGGCGTCAATCGCACGACGTACGCCGCCAGCTGACGTCGCATCAGGGAGATGTCATGTCATCACCTGGGTACCTCAGGCCGGGCCCGCTCGACCGGGCCGAGTGCGAAGCGGGGACGGCGGGGGACCGGCTCCACACTGTTTGCGGGGAGTGGACATGGTGACACCGCTGAAGGGGCTGGAGCGCGTGCCCTGGGACGCGATCAAGGACTCCAGTGGTTCCGCGGAAGCCATCCCGCTCCTGCTCCGCACCGTGGCGCGGGGCGACGCGTCCGCCGCCAGAGCGGCCCTGCGCGATCTGCGCTCCCGCATCTGCCAGTACGGCTTCGTCGTCGACCAGGCGACCGCCGCCACGGTCCCCTTCCTCTGGGAGCTGGCCAGGCTTCCCCAGGTGACCTGCCGTGTGCAAATCGTCCGGCTGCTCAAGAGCATCGCCGACGCCCGGCAGTGGGAGAGCACCGCCTCGGTCTACCCCAAGCTGCTCAAGCACCGCCACGACTACGTGGGTTGGGAACGGCAGGCCCGGCACGCCGTGCACGCGGACCACGGCACCCTGCGCCAACTGCTCACGGAGCCCGACATCGAACTCGTCGAGGCGGCGAGCGAGCTGGCGTCCGCCCTGGCCGCCTGAGTCCCGGGACTCCCGCCGGGCGCCGCGCCGGGCCGCTTGCAGATGATCTTGGAACGCGAGATGGTTGCCCAACGACAACGGTTTCGTCACTGGTGCAACAGAGAAAGGACCGGGCCGCGCACGCGACCCGCTGCTCGTGGATATTTCCCAGCGGACTCCCGGCGGCCCGCGCAGTCGCAGCGATGCGTGGAGCGGTGCACCCTGCCCGGTCGTGGTCGCGGACACCCAGGGCCGTGTGGTCGAGCTGAACCCCGCCGCCACGCGCCTGTTCCCACAGGCGCGGCACGGCTGCCCGCTGCGGGACGTCGCCCCGGCCTGGCTCTTCGAGGCCCATGACCGGTTCGCCGCGGACACCGTCGCGGCGCCGGACACCGACGGGATCTCCGCGACCGGACGGATCGGTGAACGGTCCTTCGAGGCCCACCCCTCCCGCTCCGGGCACGGCCCCGTGGTGTGGTGGCTGTTCGACGACACCGGCCGCCGCAGCGCGGAGGACGAACTCCGCAGCGAGCGGGAGCGCACCGCCTTCCTGGCCAGGGCCTCCACCACCCTGCTGGCCTCGCTCCACGTCGAGACCTGCATGGAGGCCACCGCCCGGCTGGCCGTCGAGCATCTCGCCGACGCCGCCGTGACCGTCGCCCCGGCACGGGGCCGGAGCAGTCCCGTCACCTTCTGCGGCCCCTCGGGCGAGGTCACCCACTCCCTGGTGCGCGCCGACCCCGACGACGTGCCCGGTCTGAGCGAGGCGCTGCGCGGCTTCCCACCGGTGCCGTCCCGCTGGATCGACCCCGCCGCGCTGCCCGACTGGGCGGTGCCCGACGGGCTGACCGGACCGGTCGGCTCCGTCGTGGTGTCACCGCTGCCGGGACACGGCGTGCCCGCGGGCGCGCTCATCCTGCTGCGCACGGAGGACCGCAGGACCTTCAGCGAGAGTGAGGAGACCTTCGCCCGGCTCTTCGCCGCCCGGGCCGGCGCCGCGATCTCCGCCGCGCGGATGTACGCCGACCAGGCCGCCATCACCACGACCCTGATGCGCGACCTGCTGCCGCCCCGACTGCACAGCGTGCGCGGAGTGGAGTTCGCGGGCGCCTACCGGGCCTCCGGCCGGGGCGACCGCATCGGCGGCGACTTCTACGACGTCCACCCCGGCGCCACCGACGAGGAGGAGACCCTCGTCGTCCTGGGCGACGTGGCGGGCAAGGGACTCGAGGCGGCCGTCCTCACCGGGAAGATCCGCAACACCCTCCAGGCGCTGCTGCCGCTGGCCGCCGACCATCAGAGCGTCCTCGGCCTCCTCAATGGCGCACTCCTCACCTCGCACCACACCCGGTTCGCCACCCTCGCGCTGGCCTCCGTCATCCGCCGCGGCGGCACCGTACGGCTCCGCCTCACCAGCGCGGGACACCCCGCCCCCCTCATCGTGCGCGCGGACGGGAGCGTCGAGGCCGCGGACACCCACGGCACCCTGGTGGGCGCCTTCCCCCGGATCACCTCCACCACCGCCCATCTCGAACTCGCCCCCGGGGAGACCTGTCTGCTGTTCACCGACGGCATCATCGAGGCCCGGGGCGGCCCCCTCGGCGACGAACTCTTCGGCACCGAACGGCTGGCCCAGGCCCTGGCGGAGTGCGCCGGAATGCCGGCGGAGGCGGTGGCCGGGCATGTGCAGATGCTGGCGGCCCAGTGGGTCGGCGACGGCCGTCACGACGACATGGCGGTGGTGGCCGTCACCGCACCCCACCACGCCCACCTCAGCGCTGTCGACGGCCGCACCCGCGGGAGGTACACCGCGTGAGCACGGCACCCGTCCGGTCCGGCACGGCGGCGGACCTCGGCGCGGTCCGCGACCGGCTCTGGCAGGCGGTGCGCACGGGCGACGAGTACGCCGCCACCGACGTGGTGCTCGACGCCGTGCGAGGGGGCATCGGCATGGAGTCCGCCCTGCTCGAGCTGATCGCCCCCGTCCAGGCCAGGGTCGGTACGGAGTGGGCCGCGGGACGGCTCACCGTCGCCCAGGAGCACGCCGTCACGGCGGTCCACGAGCGGGTCATCGCCGCACTGGCCCACCACCCCGAAGGCCGCGGCGAGCCGCCCTGGCGGCCCCGCATCACTGTGGCCTGCGTGGACGGGGAGTGGCACGCCCTGCCCGCCCGGCTGCTCGCGGAGGTCCTGCGGCTGCGCGGCTGGCACGTGGACTTCCTCGGCGCCCATGTGCCGACCGCCCATCTGATCGCCCATCTGCACCGGACGGGCCCCTACGCCGTGGCCCTCTCCTCGTCCCTCGCGACCCGCCTGCCCACGGCGCACGCCGCGGTCACCGCGGTCCAGGCCGTCGGAGTGCCCGTCCTCGTCGGCGGCGCGGCCTTCGGCCCCGGCGGCCGGTATGCGCGGGCCCTGGGCGCCGACGACTGGGCACCGGGCGCCCGGGAGGCCGCCGCGCTGCTCGACGCGGGCGTGGCCAGGCCCGACCCGCTCGCCGCCCACCAGCCCGTGGACGATCTGCCCCATCTGGCCGACCAGGAGTACACCATGGTCGTCCGGACCAGAACGGTCCTGGTCAAGGAGACACTGGCGGACCTCGAGGACACGTATCCGCCGATGCGCGCCTACAGCGAGCGGCAGCGCGAGCACACCGCGGAGGACCTCGGCCATGTCGTGGACCATCTGGGCGCCGCGCTGTACGTCGACGACACCGGCCTGTTCACCGGGTTCATCGAGTGGACCGCCCATGTGCTCGCGGCCCGCGGAGTACCCGCCCGCGCGTTGTGCCCCGCGTTGGAATCCCTCCGCGTCAGACTGGGGGACTTCCCGCGGGCCCGTCGTATTCTCGGCGCGGCACACGACGCACTGACCTCCCGACCCGCAGCACCGAACATCCCCGGCTCCGGAAAGTCCAGATGACGACCTCTCACACGCCCTCCCTGTCGCTCACGGTGGAGACCGAGCGGACCGCGATCGTCGTGCGCGTCCTCGGCGACCTCGACTACGAGACCTGCGACGAACTGGTGAGCACCGTCGACGGGCGACTGGCCCGGTGGCCCGCCGACGGCCCCCCGCTGACCGCGCTGCACCTCGACTTCGCGGGACTCGGGGACGTCGACTCCATGGGCCTGTCCGCCCTGCTGGCGATCCGGCGGCGTACGGACGCGGCGGCCATCGACCTCCGGCTGGACGAGCGCCCGCCCGCACTCCAGCGGCTGCTGGAGATCACCGGGTCCCTGGACCATCTGACCGCGCCGTTCGAGGACACCCGGGCCGGGGAGCAGCCCGGAACGGGTTGAGCGCGCGCCGCGGCGAAGGCCGCGACACCTCGATTGGCGCCCCCGGACGCGGGTATCCGCTGCTCCACAGCCACCGAGGGAGGGAGCGTCGTGATCAACGACAGACCGTGGACATACGAAGCGGCGGCCGGACACCTGGACGGGGAGGATCTGACCGGCTTCTCCGTGGAGGCGACGGACGGTGTGGTGGGACATGTCGACCGGCAGGCCGACAGCCCGGGCATCCGCCACCTCGTGGTGGACACCGGGGTGTGGATCTTCGGCAAGAGCATCCTCATCCCGGCGGGCGCGGTCACCGGGATCGACACCGCGGAACGGCGGATCACGCTCGCCTGCTCCAAGGACGAGGTGAAGGCCGCGCCGCTCTTCCACACCGACCGGGAGACACTGGAGCCGGAGTACCTGGCCCGGGTCGACGCCTACTACCGCAGCCTGCCGCCGAGGGCGGAGTGACACGCGCCCGGACCCCGGGGCGTCACGCACGCCCCGGGGACGACCGGGCACCCGGCGCAGGACCGCAGCCATGGCCGCCCCGAGGCCGGGTAGAGGAACGGGTGATGAACGTACGAGAAGGCGACACGTCACCCACGCCCCCCTGCCCGAGCGCACGATGAGTCCGGCCGGGCCGGACGCGCGGGACGGCGGAAACCCCGCCCGCGGACACGACGCGGCCCCGTCGTCCAAGACGGATTCCAGGACGGATTCCAGGACGGACGGGATACCGGTCCACGCGGGCGGGGAACCGGCCGCGGCCGACACACACCCCGTCCCCGCGCCCTGGCCCGCGCCGCAGGAGCCGCCGTCGGTGACCACCGCCGCCGCGGCCCGGGCCCATGTGCTGGCGGTCGTCCGCGGCCACTGGGCCGCACCGGTCCCGGAACCGGCGGAGCAGGCACTCACCGATCTGCTGCTGGTCACCTCGGAACTGGTGTCCAACGCGATCCGCCACGGGGGCGGTCTCGTGGCCTTCGAGGCGGCACCGTCGAAGGACGGCATCCGGCTCACGGTGCACGACCGCAGCCCCGACATCCCCACCGTGGCCTTCGGCTCCGGAGCACTGCCGGTCGCCCATGACGGCGGCGGCTACGGCTGGCCACTGATCATCAAGCTCGCCCATGAGATCGTCATCGAACGCTGTGCGGGCGGCGGCAAGTTCGTGAGCGTACTCGTGCCCCTGGCGGCCGGGCCCGAAGCCGGCGGATGAGGACGGCGGCGGCCCCCGTCCGGCACCGCTTCGCCCGGAGCCCCGGTTTGCGGGCGCCGTCGTGTTTTCACGGGCGAAGTACGGCAACGCGGAACGGGACACCCGTGGAGGGAGCCCCCATGATCGCCGTGTCCCTGCTCATACCCGCGTCCCTGCTCGGTCTGGTGCTGGCCCTCGGACGGTACGAGGAGCGCATGCTGGGCCCCGCGGACGCCGGGAAACCACCCGCCGCGTCCGACACCCGCCGGCTGCGCGTCCTGCCGGACCCGCCCCCGGGCGCCGCGCCCCCCGCCGCGGCGGAAGCGCCGACGCGCCCGGAGACCTCCCCCCGCACGCACGGCGGCAGGTCCAGGGCGCCGAGCCATGCCGCGTGACGGGCGGGGGATGTCCCGCGTACGCGAACTACCAGGGGAGAAAGACGTGCACGTCCTTGCCCTCCGGCTCGATGACGACGCTCACCTGGCTGCACAGCGTGTGCACCAGATGCCAGCCAATGCCGCCCGGGCGCCCGGGCCGGAAGGGCCGCGGACTCGGTGGCGTGGTGCTGCCGTCGTGCAGGATCACATGGACACCGTCGTACGTGGGGCGCATCCGCAGCGCGAAGGGGCCCGGAGCGTACTGAACGGCGTTCGCGGCCAGTTCGTCCACCACCAGCAGGACGTCGTTCCAGTGCTCCGGACTCGTCGGTGGCGACGCCCGTGCCAGCCTGCGCAGAAACCCCTCCGCGGCCAGCCGTGCGTCGGTCACGTCGTGCAGTTCGCCCTTGAAGTCGGCGACGAGGTTCTCGACCGCCTCGAACGGCCAGGCCTTGTCCCAACGAGGCTCGGTTGCCATGCCGTCCTTCCCCCGGCCGTTGCGTCGGCCGGTTGTCGTGGTTCATCGTGCTGTCGCCCGGCCCCCTCTATCACGGTTGCCGGAACGCCGAAGGCTACGCATCCGGGATTGCAGAAGGGACGCACCGGGCGCGGCGCCGCGGGTGGTGCGGGACACCGTGCAGCGATCTTGTGAAGATGGCGGGACCCGAGGGCGTACCCGCCGGGGCGCCGGGTACGGGCGCGCCGATCGGGCCGACCGTGTCGGCTGAACCGGAAGATGAACCGTTCGTGGGCACCTGGGGTGAAGCGGACGGTGCGACAGGCAGGGCAGGCGCGGTGGGAGATGACCGTGAGGTGACGGAGGCAGAGGAGACAAGGGGCCGTCCACTGATGCTGGCCCGGCAGGTCGCAGATGCGGTGGACAGCCTGGTGGCACTGTGGACCGGGGCGGTGGAGGCGGTCACCCCCCGGCTCTCCAGCCATCAGCTCAAGGCACTGACCGCCGTACGGCAGCGCTCGGAACTCAACCTCACGGCGCTCGCGGAGATCCTGGGCATCGCCCTGCCCGCGGCCAGCAGGCTCTGCGACCGGCTGGAGGCCGCCGGACTGCTGGAGCGAGTGAGCCACCCCCGCAACCGGCGCGAACTCCAGCTCCGGGTCACCGCGCACGGGCGGAAGGCGCTCACGGAGATCGCCGACCGCCGCTCCGCGAGCCTGGCCGAGGTGCTGGCCGCGATGAGCCCCGCCCAGCGGGCCGCGCTGGAGCAGGGACTGCACGCCTTCCGCGCGGCCCGGGCGGACCGGCCGGAGGAGGCGTAGACGGCCGCTCCCGGGGCGGCGGCGCGCTCACCCCCGCGTGGACGGCGCCCCGGCCGCCGCCGGGTCCTGCTGTTCGCCGCCGAGGTGGCACAGCAGCAGGCACACGTCGTCGTCGCCCTCGGAGTCCCGCAGCATCGGCTCCAGGATCCGGTCCGCGGCACCCTCCAGATCACCGGCCAGATCCGGCTGGGGGAGTGCGGACAGGGCCTCGGTGAGCCGCTCGATCCCCGGGTCGATGCCCAGCGCCCGCCGCTCCACCAGGCCGTCCGTGTACAGGGCCAGGGTCGATCCGGGCGGCAGCGCGACGGTGTGGTCCCCGATGGCCTGCCGCAGCGGAATGCCCAGCATCGCCCCCGGCTTGTCGTCGAGGACCTGGACCCGGCCGTCGGGCAGGCGCAGCATCGGCGGCGGATGACCGGCGGCAGCCCAGGTCAGCTCCGGTACGCCGGGCTGGAACCGGGCGATCACGGCCGTCGCGTACAGGTCGGGCTGGAGATGGTGCAGAAACAGATGCAGCCGGGTGAGCAGCTGGCCCGGGGTTCCCCCGTCCACGGCGTAGGCGCGCAGCGCGGTGCGCAGCTGACTCATCATCACCGCCGCGTGCAGACCGTGGCCGGTGACATCGCCGATGATCGCGATCAGGCTGCCGTCGGGCTGGCGGAAGGCGTCGTACCAGTCCCCGCCGATGTTGAGGCCGTGGGTCGCCGGCAGATACCGGGCGGCCAGCCCCAGCCCCGGTCTGGTCGGCAGATCGGTCAGCAGGGCCCGCTGGAGGGTCTGCGCGATGTCCCGGTTGTGCTCGAAACGCTGGGCGTTGTCGATCGCGATTCCGGCCCGGCGGGCCAGCTCGATCAGCATCACGGCGTCGTCCGGGTCCCACCGGTCGCCCGGCGGCATGAGGATCAGCACGCCCAGGGGCGTCCGCCGGGCCGACAGGGGAAGGCACAGCAGGGGCCGGGCCGGGTGGAGCGCGGAGGGCGGGCGGTCCTCCACACCGGGCAGCCCGCCCGGGTGGTCCGCCGCGTACTGCGGGCGTCCGGTGCGCGCGGCGACGACGGCGGCGGCGGGACGGGGGCCGTGTCCCTGGCCCTCCTCGTCGCCGACCAGCCATACGTGGACGCTGCTCGCGTAGGTGGGCACCAGCAGCTCGGGAAGCAGCCGCACGATCGCCCCGTGGTTCAGGGACGCCGTGAGCGCGGCGCTGGCGTCGGCGAGGAAGGTGAGCCGCCTGCGCGCCTCCTCCGCCTCGGTGCGGGCGGCCCGCTCGGCGGCGAACAGGTCCTGCTGGGCCCGTCCCGCGGCGTCCAGCTCCGCGTGCAGGGCGAGGACGCCCTGATTGGTCTGGTGCAGCTCCTCGCGGTGGAAGGCGACCAGCGACTCCTGCTCGCTCAGGGCGTCGAGCACCCGTGCCGTGTCGTCGTCGGCACCGAACAGGCCCTCGGCGAGGGCCACCGGGCGGGTCCGGGCCGAGGCCGTCCCGGCGCTGTCCGCGTCCTGTGTGACGGGCACCGACGCCTGCCAGGCAGGCTCGGTGCCGGAGCCGTCGTCCGGGTCGGGCCGCAGCGTTATCCGCAGCCGCGGCCGGTCCTCGGACGGTGTCGGGGGAGTGGTCCGCAGGGTCAGCCGCCAGGCCCCGCCCTTGGTCAGGCACTCACGCAGCTGCGCGGTGAGGGAGGTGACCAGCCGGGTGCGGTCGAGGACGGGCACGCCGTGCTCGGCCGCGAACCGGGCGGTGGCGGTCCGGGCCAGGGCGGCGTCGACGACGGTGGTGATCTGCCAGGTGTGGGTCATGGTTCACGATTCGGCGGTGTGGGGGACAGCACGGCCACCGCGGTGTCGTCCCGGACGGGCCGGGCCGGGCTGCTGGAGTCGCGCGCGATCAGGGCTGCCGTCACCCCCGGGTCCAGGGCCGCGGCGGGCACCTCCGGGTTCAGCGACCAGCGGCTGGGCAGGCCGTCGCTGTGCAGCACGAGCAGGCAGTCGGAGGTCCAGGGCAGCTGCTGGCAGGGGATCTGCGCGGGGCGGTGGGCGCCGACTATGCCGGGATGCGACACCAGCGGCTGCCAGTCGTCGCCGCGGCGGAGCCGGGCGCCGATGTTGCCCACGCCGGAGAATTCCAGCTGCCCCGCGGCCAGGTCGAGCCGGGCGACGGCGACGGCGGCGCCCCGGGTGTCGTGCAGCGCGTCGTGCAGCACCCGCAGCAGCTCCGGCGCCGTCAGATGGGGGGACCGGCGCAGCTGCCGTACCGCGGCATCGGACGCCTCCGCCGCGCGCGGGCCGTGGCCGAGGCCGTCGGCGAGCAGCAGGGTGAGGCGCTCACCACACCGTACGGCGGCCCAGGCGTCGCCCGAATGGCCCTCGACGAGGGGGATGTTGACCCCTCCGGCCCGCACCGGCGCGGGCACCGCCCGGTCCTGCCCGGCGACCCGGCGGGCGGACGGCCGCAGCCGGGCCAGGGCGACGGTGCCCCGCCCGGGCGCGCTGTGCAGGTCGAAGTCGTCCGCCAGACGCCGGCAGGTGCCGAGCCCGGCTCCGAGGGAGGCCGTGGTCGAGAAGCCGTCGTGCAGCGCGGCCGACAGGTCCGGGATGCCGGGGCCGCGGTCGATCGCGACGATCTGGAGCGCGGCCCCCTCGTCGTCGCCCGTGGTGCCGTCCGGCGCGGCGGGCGCCTCCAGCAGTATCTGGCCGCCACCCGCGTGCTTGAGCAGATTGGTGGCGAGTTCCGTGGCGACGAGTGCCGCGGCGGCCTCCCGGTCCGCCTCGAACCCGGCGTGGGCGCAGGCCTCCTCCGCCGCCACCCGGACGTCCCGCACCCGGGTCGCGTCGTGCACCGGTACATCCCACACACGGGTCATCGTGCCTCCTCCCGGGGGCGTGGCGGTCCGGCCGTCCAGCAGACCACGGTGACGGAGGTTCCCCCGCCGGGCCGGGTGTCCACCGAGAACTCGTGGACCAGCCGCCGGGCCCCGCCGAGCCCGAGCCCGAGGCCGCCGCCCGAGGTGTAGCCGTCGGTGAGGGCCTGTTCGAGGTCGGCGATGCCCGGGCCCTCGTCGCTGAAGGTGAGCCGCAGGCCGCGGGCCCGGCCGTTGTCCAGGACGACGGACTCGACCTGTCCGCCCCCGCCGTGGACGAGTGTGTTGCGTGCGAGCTCGCTGGCCGCGGTGATCAGCTTGGTCTGCTCCACCAGACCGAAGCCGAGCTCGGCAGCTGCCCGCCGCACATGCTGTCGTACCCACGCCAGATCCATGTCCGAGCGGATGGGCAGGCATGCGGCGAGGCGGCCCGATGTCTCCGTCACGCTGGCTCCTGGCGTCCTGGGTCCGGGGACAGAGGGGTGGACGCCCGGGTCAGCATCCGCAGGGCCTCGTCGGTGTCGAGCGCGGTCCGCAGGCCCGGCAGGGTGAGGCCGAGTTCCACCAGGGTGATGGCGACCGCGGGCCGCATGCCCGCGACGACCGTCTCCGCGGCGAGCAGCCTGGCGCTCGCGGCGATCTCGGCGAACACCCGCCCGAGGAAGGAGTCGACGATCTCGACCGCGGAGACATCGATCACGACCCCGTGCACGGAGCTGCGGGTGATGGCCGTGGCGACGTCCTGCTGGAGCTGCTCGGCGGCCTTGTCGTGCAGCTCGCCCTGGAGGGCGACGAGCAGCACGTCACCGAGCTTGAGCACGGGGACATGTGCGCCGTCCGGGGAGCCGAGGTCGCCGATCACCGTGCGCCCCCTCCGGTGGCCGTGCGGTCGACGATCACGGCACCCAGCTGGTGGAGGGCGTAGGCGAGGGCGTCGGCCAGGCTGGCGCGGGTCACCACGGAACCCAGGTCGATCCCCAGGTGCACGATGGTCTGGGCGATCGCCGGACGGATGCCGGAGACGACGCACTCCGCGCCCATGAGGCGGGCCGCGGCGACCGTCTTCATCAGATGCTGGGCCACCAGGGAGTCGACGGTCGGCACCCCGGTGATGTCCAGGATCGCGAACCGGGCCTGCTGGGCGACGACGGCCTCCAGCAGGCTCTCCATCACGACCTGGCTGCGGGCGCTGTCCAGGGTGCCGATCAGCGGCACGGCGACGATGCCGTTCCACAGCTTGATCACCGGGGTGGCCACTTCCATCAGCTGGAGGCGCTGCCGCTCGATGATGTCCTCACCGGCGCTGAGGGCGGTCTCCATGACGACCAGGCGCAGCGTGCCGAGCAGGACCGTGAGGGCCACCTCGTGCGCACCGGTCGCCTTCCCGCCCGTCCCGGCGGGCTCGGCGGCCAGCAGTTCGGCGGCGGGCTGCCGCAGCGCCGCCACCTCTTCGGCGATACGGGAGGGGGCGGCTCCCGCCCGTGCCCGTGAGGCAGCCATCCGCGAGAGCTGTTCGCGCACCCCGGCGAAGCCCGGGGCCCGCACGTCCTCGATCCTCCCGGTCGCGGCCACCACGGCGAGCGCCTCCACGAGAGCACGGGCGGCTTCCACGGCCTCGTCGCGGGAGACCGTGAAGACGGTCCGGAACAGTGTCTCGTCGGCCCAGCGCTGGGCGATCTGCTCCCTGCGGCTTTGCAGGAAGTCCCCGACGACCCGCGCCGAGTCGTCCCGGTCCGCTGCCGACTCCTGGTCCGTCACGTCCCTGTCTCCTTCGTACGTCTGCTCCCCCGGCTGCCAGGGAGCCTCGTCGGAGAGCGTGGTTCATTGTCGCGCGACAACTGTAGTCATGGGAGATCGTGCCCGGCACCCGTGGCCTCCCCGATGATCGTCCACAGAGCGAGGGACCCTGCCAACTCCCTTGCGTGCCAGGGTCGTCGGGCGGGTCCACGGGCCGGAAATCCGGCGCGATCGGAGCGTCGCGGCGCTCTGTGCCTCCTCCGGCCGGTCACCCGGCGTGCCACACCGGACACTCCTAGGCGTCCTTCTGCCGCCCGAACCAGTCGAGGCACACCACGAGCGCGTCGTCCTCGGCGGTGGGGCCGCCGCGGTACCCCGACAGGCCCCTGAGGACGGCGCGGGGCACCTCGGAGGCCGGGAGCAGCCGGGTCGCCGCGATCTCCTTGGCCAGCGCCTTGTCGCCGTAGCTCTCGCCGCCCTGCCCGGCGACCCCGTAGACGCCGTCGCTGACGAAGACGAGCCGGTCGCCCGGTTCGACCTGGAACTCCTGGGCGACATAGTCGGTCTCCTCGAACATGCCCAGCGGCAGCTGGGCCTCGAAGTCGACCGCTTCCACGGTCCGGCCCCGCAGCCGCCACATCTGCGGGGATCCCGCGTCCACGACCTTCACCCGGCCGGTGGACAGCTCGAAGTCGAGCAGCAGCACCGACAGATAGCAGGCGCCCCGGTAATGGGCGTAGACGGCCTGGTCGGCGAGGGCCGCCTGGTCGGCGATCGGGATCCCGGCCCGCCGGGCGTTGCGCAGCGCGTTGATGCCGAGGTTGGTCAGCAGCGACGCCTGGATGCCCTCGCCCATGCCGTTGGTGATGTAGAGCAGCAGCCGGTCGGGCCCGGCGGACCAGTCGAAGTTGTCCCCGAAGATCGAGTAGGCGGGCTCCAGATGGGCCCCGAGCGCGTACTCCGGGCGGCCGCAGGACCGGCCGGGCAGCAGCTGCCACTGCATCTCGGCCGCGAGGGTCAGCCGGTCCCGGCGCCTGGCCCGCTGGTACACGTCCGTGTCCCGCTCGGCCACGATCAGCTCGTGCCCCAGCACATCGGCGATGTCGACGAGGTCGCCGAGGACCTCCGCGACCCGCCCGGGCGGCAGTTCGACGATCAGTACGCCGATCCGGTCGCCGCGCACGGTCACCGGCACATGGACCCGGTCCGGGCCCGCGGTCGCCTCCACGACGGGTTCCTGCGCACCGAAGGCCCGGCCGGCCGTGGTGCCGTGCATCGCCACGGGGTCGGCCGCGGGGGACTGCGCGCAGACGGGCTGGAGGACGGAGAGTCCGTAGTCGGCCAGCAGCAGTTCCACGGAGGGGGCCGCGTACTGGCGGAGCAGTACGTCCCTGAGCGCCTCCACCAACCGGTGGGGAGCCGCGTTCCGGAGCGCCCTTTCGGCTGCGACGAATCTGTTCACGATGTCGGATACGCCATTCTTCCACTAGTACGACTGCGGACCCTGCCCTGGAGGGGCCAGCGTCCGTGCCTGTAACTATCGTTGTGCGTGAGCTGTCGCCCGGCAGGCGGACAGGATTCGAGAAGCCTGGGAGAATGAATAGGTGACTTCCTCCAGCCCGCGTCCCGAGCCCAGCGAAGTGGCGCGTGTGACCTCAGAGGCGGCGGAGCTGCTGGAAGTTCTCTGGGGGCGCGCCTCGACGGCCCCCGTGTCGGCTTCCCAGCTGCGGGTGCTCTTCATACTCGAACACAACGAGGGCATCAATCTGCGCACGCTCGCCGACGCGCTGGGCTCGACCCCGCCGTCGACCAGCCGCCTGTGCGACCGGTTGCAGGCTGTCGGATACGTCGAGCGGGCGGCGAGTTCGACCAGTCGGCGCGAGCTGCGGCTGTACCTGAGCCCTCGCGGCAGGTCCTTCCTCGCCGAACTGCGCGAGCGGCGCGAACGCGCGCTGGAGTCCGTGCTCGCCCAGATGCCCGTGGCCACGCGGACGGCGCTGCTCCAGGGGCTGGAGGCGTTCTGCGCGGCCGCGGCGGCACAGCTCCACGAGGACGACGGGACCGACGCCCGCACGGCCTGAGCCGCGGGCGTGCAGGCGCGGTCCGCACGGGCACCAGGGGCACAGCGCGGTCGGTCGGCGCGCGCAGCCGGCTCCGCCCACCGCAACATCCCAGTTCCTTCCGTGCTGTTGATGACCCTCACTTTGTTGCCTGACGGCTACAGTTGTCAAACGGCAAGTGTTGGGGACGGCGAGGCCATCCCGCCCGGGCGTCCGGCCGGGGCCGGGCTCGTCGGTGTCCGAGGGGTCTGGGGCTGTGCCGAGCGGCCGGACGCATCCGCACCCGGCGCCGCCTCCCTCTAGGAGCGGCTCAGCGCGTCGCCGGTCCCGCCCAGCGCCTCGTCCGCGGTCGGGTAGGACGGGACGGTCAGGCTCACCCCCGTCAGGTCGAGGATGCGCTGAACCGCCGGGGCCGGGTCGATGACGCCGACCGTGCCGCCGATCTGCCGGGTCTCCTTGTAGGCCTTCAGCAGGATGTTGATGCCGGACGAGTCCATGAACGGCACCGACGACAGGTCGAGCAGCAGATGGCGGCGGCCGTGGTGTATCTGGTTGGCCAGGTGGTGATGCAACTCCGTGGCGGTGTCGACGTCCAGGAAGCCCTTGACGATGACCAGGGCGACGTCCTCCCGGGGCGTCGCCACTTCGATGGACAGGGGGGTCTGCTCAGCCGACACAATGTCCTCCCATACGTACGGCGTACGCATTTGCCTACCCCGGGGCGGACCGCGGATGCACCGCGGCGCCGCGCTCCGGGCGTGATCAACCTCTCGCCGACGGATCGGTGCTCCGGCGGCGAGTCCGGCACCGCTTACCCGCCGAGGACGGCTTCCACACCAGCGGATCGAGTGTCGGCCGCGTACGCACGCACCGGCGCGCGACGCGCCGGTGCGCGGGACCGCACGGGGAAGCCCCGGCGGGACGTTCCCACCGGGGCTACGGGGCTACGGGGCTACGGGGGCCTTGGCCGGGTCGCTAGTCCCGGTCCCGGTCGGCGGACGTGGAGCTGGAGGGGGAGGCGGAGGTGTCCCGGTCCGGGGCGGCAGGGGCGGAGGCGTCCCCGTTCGGCCCGGCGGGAGCGGTTGCGTCCTCGTCCCCGGCGGCGGCCTCCCGCTCGGCCGGGCCCGCGGTGCGGGAGTCCTCGGCGCCCGCCGGGCGGAGCAGCTTGGCACTGTCCCGGACGCGCTCCAGCGACTTCGTCAGGGTGCGCAGCGAGAACCCCTCCCGCTTGCGCTGCTCCTGCCGGGGTGCGGGCAGGGCGCCGTCGGTGTCCCGGTAGGCCGCCAGCGCCTCATGGGCCAGCTCGGCCGCCTCCCGGTACAGGTCGCGCGACTTCGTCATGGCGTCCAACGCCTCGGCGTACGAGGCGAGTTGGGTGCGCGCCGCGGCCAGTTCCTCTTCCATGGTGGTCAGGTGCCACTGCGCGCGCAGATCGCTCAGGGCCTGCCCGGCGCCCTCGGGCAGCGGCCGGGGTTCCCGGGCGTAGCGGCACACGGTCTCGATCAGCTCGACGGGTTCGGAACCGTCCAGGAACACGGTCCGCACCGCGAAGGAGTCGTCGCCGACCCCGGGGGCCGCCGGGGCGGACGGCAGCACCACGGCTCCGCCGCGGGGCACCCGCGCCCCCAGGTCGTAGAGCGCCCAGTTGGCCACCTGGAACTGCTCGGGAGCGGCCCGGTGCTCCACGATCCGGTGCCGCAGCGAGGGCGGCAGCAGCGGCGCCAGGGGGCGCAGCCCCCGCGCGTCGGGCGTCATCGCCTCGTGCACGACCACATGGACGGCCCAGGAGTGGCGCGCGCACTCCTTGAGCAGGCGCCGAAGCGCCCGGTCCTCCGAGGGCAGCGGGTTGAGTTCCCGGAAGCGCAGCTGGCCGACGGCGTCATGGTCCCAGGGCACCTCGGCGTCCTCGGGCCAGAAGACGGTGGCGGGGGAGGGCCAGTCGGGTTCCCAGCTCCGGTCCGCCTCCGCGACCAGCACCCAGTCCTGGAAGCCGTCCTTCTCGTCGGGCGCCCCGATGTTCAGACGGGCCCGCACGACGACGTCGTCGGCGACGAGCCAGCGGGCCTCGAAGGCGCGATGGGGCACCCCGTCGAGGGAGCCCTCGAATTCGGTGTGGTCCTGGATGACCGCGCTGCTCATCAGCTCCCGCAGCCGGTGCCGGACGGTGTCCTCGGCGTCCGGGCCGAGGTGGCGCCCGCGGGCCGGCCAGACCGTGTCGGGAGCCGTCGCGGGCGCGGTGGGGGACTTAGGCATGAGGGTCACTCTGTGAGAAATCGGGAGGGGGTCATGATCGCTGTTCCCACCGTATGCCCCCGAGGGCCGCGGTGCCGCACCGCATCTTCCCATCGTTTCTCCCGGGCCGCCTGGACGTACGAATCGGCTGCGGATTCCGTCGAATCACGCGTCATCTCTTGATTGGACACTTGTTCCGATCGTACGGTCCTGGCCATCACCTGCCGTCGGACCCGGAGGTACGCCATGGACCGCGCCCGTCTGCACCGGCTGCTCGCCCGTGAGAGCGCCGGGGCCGAGCGGCAGAACCCGCGTTCCCGGGCCGCGTACGAGGGCGCCGCCCATCTCTTCGGCCGGGTCCCGATGACCTGGATGAACAAGACCGCGGGCACCTTCCCCCGCTATCTCGCGACCGCGCGCGGCGCCCGGGTCACCGACATCGACGGCCACGACTACATCGACTTCTGCCTCGGCGACACCGGCGCGATGGCCGGCCACTCCCCGGACGCGGTCACCGCGGCCGTGCACCGGCGCTTCGCCGAACTGGGCGGCGCCACCGCGATGCTGCCCACCGAGGACGCCGAGTGGGTCGGAGCCGAACTCACCCGCCGCTTCGGGCTCACCCGCTGGAGCTTCGCGCTGACCGCGACCGACGCCAACCGGTGGGCGATCCGGCTCGCCCGGGCCGTTACCGGCCGCCCGAAGATCCTGGTCAACAGCTACAGCTACCACGGCAGCGTCGACGAGTCCCTGATCGTGGTGGGCCCCGACGGGCGCGGCACCGCGCGTCCCGGGAACGTCGGCGCGCCCTGCGACGTCACGCTGACCAGCCGGGTCGCCGAGTTCAACGACCTCGACGGGCTCGGGCGCGAACTCGCGCACGGCGACGTGGCCGCGGTCCTCATGGAACCCGCCCTCACCAACATCGGCATCGTGCTCCCCGAGCCCGGCTATCTCGCGGGCGTGCGGGAGCTGACCCGGCGGTCCGGCACCCTGCTGATCAACGACGAGACGCACACCTTCTCCGCGGGCCCCGGCGGCTGCACCGCCGCCTGGGGCCTCGCACCGGACCTGCTCACCATCGGCAAGGCGATCGGCGGCGGCATCCCGGCGGGCGCCTACGGCCTCTCCGCCGACCTGGCCGAACGGCTGCTGGACCGCGACGACCTGGACCTGGTCGACATGGGCGGCGTCGGCGGCACCCTCGCGGGCAACGCGCTCTCGGTGGCCGCGATGCGGGCAACCCTCGAACACGTCCTCACCGACGAGGCGTTCGCCCGGATGGACACGCTGTCCGCGCGGTTCGAGGACGGCGTACGGTCCTGTGTGGAGCGACGGGGACTGCCCTGGTCGGTCAGCAGGCTGGGGGCCCGTACCGAGTACCGCTTCGCGCACCCCGCCCCGCGCACCGGCACCGCCTCGGCGGCCGCCGCCGACCCCGAGCTGGAGGACTACCTCCATCTCCATCTCGCCAACCGGGGCGTCCTGCTCACCCCCTTCCACAACATGGCGCTGATGTGCCCGGCGACGAGCGAGCAGGACGTCGACACCCACACCGCGCTGTTCGACGCCGCACTTGCCGAGCTGCTCGACTGACCGGCGTCGGTAGGCTGGGCGGCGACCGCCGGGAAGGAAGACCGTGGACGAGATCGACCGGGCCATTCTGCGCGAACTCCAGACCGACGGCCGGATCGCCTACGCCGACCTCGGCCCCCGGGTCGGCCTGTCCGCCTCGGCCGCCCGCCAGCGGCTGCAACGGCTCCTGGACAGCAGGGCGGTCCAGGTCGTCGGGGTCACCGATCCGATGCGGATGGGCGGCCAGGCGATGGCCCTGCTCGGCGTCGCCGTGGACGGTGACCCCCGTGCCGTCGCCGACGAGCTGGCCACCCATCCGGAAGTGGTCTACTCGGTCCTGACCTCGGGCGGGTTCGATCTCTTCGTCGAGGTCGTCTGCGCGGGGCCGCGCGAACTGCTGGACTTCGTGGGCGATGTGGTCCGGATGACGGAGGGCGTCGAAGGTGTCCAGGCCTTCCCCTACTTCGGCATCCACACCCACCGCTTCCTCTGGAACGTGGGCTGACGCCCCGGCCCCCTGCTTTCGGCCCCGCCGCTGCCCCGGACGCTGAGAACGCGTCAGAAAGTCCCCGTGTGAGGGGGGTTGCGCATGACTCGCCCGGGACCGGGCACACGGGTGGAAAATCGAGAGAGAGGGCCTCGCCGTGATGGTTCCGGATCCCAAGGTCGTCAGAGGACTGCTGACCCGGTACGCGTCCCTGCGGATCGCACTCGCCGAGAGGGCCACCCCGCAGCGGACGCGTGAACTGGAGGACGTCAGCTACACACTGTGCGTGATGACCGGAACCCGTACCGTCCTGGAGGCCGTGGAGGCCGCGGACGCGCTGCTCGCGGTGGGTGTCGCACGGGACACCGCGCAGGCGGACGGCCGGGACGGCCTGCCGGTGGCCGTCTGACCGGCGGCGCCCTGCCCGTGCCCGGCCGGACGCCCGCAGGGCCGGGGTCAGGGAAGCAGCTTGTCGATGGCGGCACGCCCCTCGGAGGCCAGCTTCCGCTTCGCCCACTCCAGCGTGCTGGGAGTGATGTCCCTGCCCGAGGCGAGGACCAGATCCTCCGGTGAGGTCTCCGCCGGAGTGGAGTGCAGCAGCTCGTCCGGCGTGGCGCGGTCATCGGACGGACGACGTGACGCATCAGGCTGTGACGTCGACATGGTGTCTCCTATGCGAGTCGGTCCGCAGTGGTGGCACCCGCGGGCGTCCCGGGGGCAGGACACCACCTCTTACCTCACCTTTCATCGAGATGCCGCCGCGCGCATCCCGAGAGGCCGCCCGCGCTCACCGGGTACGGGATCCCGGGCTGGGCTTCGGACTCGCCGCGGGGCGGGGCCGGACGATGTCGAGCACGGCCATCATGCCCTCGTCCTCGTGGTTCAGGACATGGCAGTGCAGCACCGTCCTGCCGGTGAAACCGCTGAAGCGGATCCGCAGTACGGCGACGCCGCGCGGAGGCACGTTCACCGTGTCGTACCAGCCGCGGGAGGGCGGCTGCGCCTTGCCGTTGACACTCATCAGCTGGAAGGGGTTGGTGTGCACATGGAAGCTGTGGGCCTCGTCCGTGTCGTTGCGCACCGTCCACTCCTCGACCGTGCCGAGGGTGGCGGTGAAGTCGGTCCGGCGGGGGTCGTAGGTCTTGCCGTTGATGAAGAACTTCGTGCCCGCCTTGTTCTCCGTGTACGCGATCGTCTTCCGGGCCGCGACCGGCGCGCGGGTCAGATCCTCGTGCGAGGCGAAGGCGGTCGGCATGGACACCCGGAGCACGGGCGTGCCGCTGGTGGCGACGGTCGCGAGATCGGCCCGGGGGAACTTGTTCCCGGCGCGACCGCTGTCGTAGGGCAGGGTCTCCAGCCGGGCGGTACCGGCACTGCCCGCCTGGACCAGGACGTCGAAGCGGGCGCCCGCCGGGATGAGCAGGCTGTCCGTCGCGTACACCGTGCGCACGGGGATCCCGTCCTGGGCGATCACATGGAAACGGGTGCCCTGGAGGTGGAGCCGGTAGTAGATGTTGGCGCCGATGTTCGCCAGCCGCCACAGCTGGGTCTCGCCCGGCCGCATGATGATCACGGGGTTCTGCTGCCCGTTCACGGTGCGCCGGGTGGGCGCGCCCATCTTCAGGGCGCGGGTCCTGACCGAGTCGCCCTGGACCTGGTCGTCCTTGAGCGCGATGGTGTGCTCGGTGATGCCGCGCAGCCAGCTCGGCAGATACCGCTGGAGGCCGTCCACGATGAGGATGCCGGACTCGCCACCCGCGACCTGCGCGGCCGAGACGCCGTCGGCGTGCGAGTGGTACCAGTAGGTGCCGACCGGCTGGTTGCGGGGGAGCCGGTAGGTGTAGTGGAACGACTGCCGGTACTTGACGGCGATGAAGATGTCGTCCGAGGGGGAACGCGGCGAGACATGCAGGCCGTGCGTGTGCAGATTGGTGTTCTCGTCGATCTTGTTGACCAGGGTGAGGTCGATGCGGTCGCCGGGGCGCACCCGCAGTGTCGGCGGCATGTACGCGCCGTTGTAGGTGGTCGCGAACAGGCGCTGGTCACCGACCTGGACCCGGCGCCGTTCGACCACGAGGGTGGCCTTGAGCACGCCGTCGCGGCTGACCAGCTCCGGCGGGTCCTGCAACCGCGGGCCGAGGCCCGCCGCCGCGGGGCCGTCCTGTCCCGCGGGCTCGTGCGGTCCGTCGACCGGCCGCGCCGGTGACCCTCCCGTACAGCCGGTCAGCCAGGCCGAGGCGAGGGCGAGACCGGCCGCCCACCGGATCAGCGGAGAACGAGTAATGGGCCCGAACACATCTCTCCCCAGAACAGCCGTGCGGCCGCGCCGCTGGCGCGGGCCCCAGGTGGCGACGGGGCGTTGACGGCCCGTCAGCGGGAGCGTAGGCAAGAGCGCGTCCCCGTCCGTGCCGCCGACGCGCCCGCGGTGACGGCATCCACTCAATCAGCAGTACGCCGGTCGGCAGCGCGGCGGTCGGCGGGGTGGCGGTGGGCAGTGCGGCGGTCGGTGGGGCGGACGTGCGGCAGTCGGCAGTGGGCGGCGCCGGTCCGGGTGCGGGCCGCGCCGGGCCGGGGCACCGACCGGCTCACTGCCTCAGCGTCGCCCGGGCCGCGGCGAGCGCCTGTTCCGCGTAGCCCCGGCCGAACAGCACCGTGTGCACCAGCAGCGGGAACAACTGGTGCAGCCCGACCCGGCCGACCCAGCCGTCGGCCGGCGGTGCCGCCTCCTGATAGCCCTGGAGGATCTCGTCCAGCCGGGGGCAGCCGAAGAGGCGCAGCATCGCCAGATCGGTCTCCCGATGGCCGCCGTGCGCCGCCGGGTCGATCAGCCGGATCTCGCCGTCGGCACCCCACAGCACATTGCCGTTCCACAGATCGCCGTGCAGCCGTGCGGGCGGCTCGGCGGGCCCGGCCAGTTCGGGCAGCCGTGCGCAGACCTCCTCGACCACCGCCGCCTCGGCGGGGCGCAGCAGGGCCCGGTCCACGGCCTTCCGCAGATACGGCAGCACACGGTGCTCGGCGTACCAGAGCGCCCAGTCGTCGCCCGGCACATTGCGCATCGGCGCCAGACCGATGTACGCGTCCACGGGACCGCCGGGCGGCGGCGCGCCGAAGGCGGGCGCCCCGGCGGAATGCAGCGCGGCAAGGCCCCGGCCGAAGCGGCGCGCCGCGCGCGCATCCGGGCGGCCGGGCGGCACACGGTCGGTCACCAGGTACGCCCCGTCGTGGCCGCGCACGGCGGGCACCCGGACCGCACGGGCCTCCGCGAGCCAGCGGAGCCCCGCCGCCTCGGCCCGCAGCGCGCCTGGTCCACCGCCGCGCTTGACCATCACGACCAGCCCACCGGCCAGCGTGACCTCGGTGAGGGACCCGGTCACCGGGCGTTCAGCGGTCACCGGGCGGCCGGTCCACCGGCTTGCCGCGGCACCCTCCGGCGTCGGCACGCCGCGCCTCCTTCCGGGCCCCGACGGGACCGGCGAGCACCGTCCGGGGCCGTGGGGCCGCCGTAGGGGGTGCCGCAGGGCAAGGGACCCGGGCGCCACCGTACGCCCCGGCGCCTCCACCCGGGGGCACGGACCGCAACGAGGGGAGGGGCGAGTGAGCGGGGGTGGGAGGGGAACTCGTCGGGCACTGTGCACGCGAAGGCCCTGCTGACCGGGTGGTTCAGCTTCCCGGACAAAGACGCCACCGCGGGGGACGTACTGGCCCTGCGGCGGGTCGAGGGTGTGCTGCGCGGCGCGGACATCGACTACGACGTGGCCTGGAGCGCCGGTTTCCGGCCCGCCGCGCTGCATCTGGACGAGGCGCGGCCCGCGGCGTACAGCCACCTCGTCTATGTGTGCGGCCCGCTGCACGGACCCCAGGTGGAGGAGCTGCACCGGCGGTTCGCGCACTGTGTGCGGATCGCCGTGGGGACCTCGGTGCCCGACCCCGAGGACCCGGCGGTCACCGGCTTCCACCGGGTGCTGGCCAGGGACGGTCCGGCCGCGGTGACGGAACCCGACCTCGCCGCCCACGCACCCGTCGAGGCGACGACACCCGTCGTCGGGGTCATCCTGGGCCAGGACCGGGACGGGGCCGGGGAGGACGACGGCGACGCGGCCGAGGCCCTCACCCGGTGGCTGGCCCAGAAGGACTGCGCGCGCCTGGAGCTGGAGACCCGGCTCGACAGCCGCGACTGGCGGCTGTGCGCCACGCCCGGGCAGGTCCAGTCCGTACTGACACGGATGGACCTGGTGGTCACCGACCGGCTGCACGGACTGGTGCTCTCGCTGCGCGGCGGGGTGCCCGCCCTGGCCGTGGACCCGGTCGCCGGGGGCGCGCGGGTCACCGCCCAGGCCGATGCCTGCGGCTGGCCGGCCCTGGTACCGGCCGAACGCCTCAGCGACCGCAAGCTGGACCACTGGTGGCACTGGTGCCTGACGTCCGGCCGGGTGGCGGCCCGCCAGATACGTCGGGAGTTCCTGGAGGACCCGGAGGCGGACAGCGCCGCGGGTCTGGTCGCCGCCCTGTCCGCCCCGCTGGAGACGGCCGGGGCCCGCGGAGTGCGGCCTGACGGCCCCGGGGGAGCAGAGCCCTCGCGGGGGAACGGCCGCTGAGGCGGGGGCGGGCCCGGCAAGCGGTGCCGTTCTCAGGAGTCCGGCCGGGCCGCCTCGGGGTGGCGCTGGAACAGGGAGTAGAGCCACAGCACGGACGGGACCAGCAGCACCGCGCCGACCGCCAGCGCGGCCAGGCTCGTGGCGAGGACCGAGGGCTGGGAGGCGGTGGCGGCGACGGTCACCGACGGGGGCAGCATCTCCGGGTACTGGGCGACTCCCCAGCTCCACAGGAGGGCGGCCACCGCGGCCGCCGCCGTGATCCGGACCAGGGCCGTCCCGGCGAGCATCAGCAGGACCAGGCTCAGCGCACCCAGCACCGCCGACACCAGGACCAGGGGCAGTGCCCGGTACGTCAGACCGTGGAACAGCCGATGGGCGTCCGTGTGCAGGATCTCGATGCCGACGAGGGCCACCACCCCGGTCACCGCTCCCGTGGCCAGGGCCCGTCGGCGGAAGTAGGCCGCCAGCCGGGCGTCGCCGGTCCGGGCCGCGTCCCCGCACAGATAGACCGCCGCGAGATAGGCGCAGACGAGGACGGCCAGGACGCCGCCGAGCGCGGACGTCGGATTGAGCCAGCTGGTGAGCAGGTCCCCCTTGGCCAGCCCGGGCGGGACCCGCCCCGAGGCGACCGCTCCGGCCACCGAGCCGAGGAAGTAGGGGGTGACGACCGAGGACAGCGCGAAGCAGCCGCCGAACAGCCGCCGTTGCCACACCTCCCCGCTGGCCTTGCGGAAGGCGAAGGCGGCGCCGCGCGCGATGATCCCGAGGGCGGTCAGGGTCAGCGGAATGTAGAGCGTGGACATCACGGCGGCGAAGACCGGCGAGAACCCCGTCCACAGCAGGACCACCACGAAGACCAGCCACACATGGTTGGCCTCCCACACCGGGCCGATGCTGTGCTCGATGAGCTTGCGGGGAGGTTCGCCGCGTGCGCTGCCACCGGCGAGGAGGTCCCACAGTCCTGCCCCGAAGTCGGCGCCGCCGAAGAGGGCGTAGCAGGTCAGGCCGATCCACATGACGGCCAGTGTCGTATCGGCGAGCATCAGCGGCCCCCTGTCGCGGCGGTGCGTACGGAACCGGCCGGGCGGGCCGGACCGGCGGAGTCAGACAACGGGGTAGTCCTCCACGTCGCTCTCCTGGGGCGCGACGGGGACCGGCCGGTCGCGGGTCAGCAGGCGCAGCACATAGACCGTGGCGACGGTCATCAGCGCGTACACGGCGACCACCAGCCACAGCCCGATCCGCAGGCCGGGGGCGACGTTCACCGCGTCGGACACCCGCATCAGGCCCGAGACGACCCAAGGCTGCCGTCCCTCCTCGGTCACGACCCAGCCGCACTCCAGGGCCACGACCGCCGCGGGACCGGCGAGGGCGCCCAGCGCCAGAAAGAGCCGCAGCGGTCGACCCGTCCCCGCCAGCCAGGGTCCGGGGCGGCGGCGGTGGCGCAGCGCGAGCACCAGCAGCCAGAAGCCCGTCGCGAGCAGGAACATCCCGCAGCCGACCATCACATCGAAGGGCAGGTGGACCCCGGTGACCGGCGGCCGGTCGGCGCGCGGCACCTGCTCCAGCCCCGTGATCACCGTATGGGGGCTGAAACCGACCAGCAACGACAGCCCGTTGGGGATCTCCAGGCCGTACTGGAGGCCGTCCCGTCCGGCGATACCGCCCAGGGTCAGCGGAACATGGCTTCCGGTGCGGTAGACCCCTTCCATCGCGGCCAGTTTCACCGGCTGGTAGTGGGCGACGAACCGGGCGGCCCAGTCCCCGACGACCAGTTGGAACGGGGTGACGATCGCGCCCAGGGCCAGCGGGACGGTGAAGCCCAGGCGGTGGTAGCGGTCCCGGCGGCCGCGCAGCAGCGCCACCGCGTACACGCTGGCGGTGAGGAAGGACGCGACCATGAGGGCCGCCAGGATCATGTGCGTGGTCTGCGGAGGCGTCGCCGGGTTGAACATGGCCGCCCAGGGATCGACATGGACGACCCTGCCGTCCCGCACGGTGAAGCCGCGGGGCTGGTTCATCCAGGCGTTGGCGCACACCACGAAGAACGCCGACAGCACACCGGCGACCACGATCGGCACGCCCGTGAGCAGATGGCGACGGGGCGTCAGCCGGTCCCAGGCGTAGAGGTAGATGCCGAGGAAAATGGCCTCGATGAAGAAGGCGATGCCCTCCATGGCGAACGGGAGCCCGATGACCTGGCCGTAGGTCCCCATGAGCCCCGGCCACAGCAGCCCCAGCTCGAAACTGAGGATGGTGCCGGACACCGCGCCGACGGCGAACAGCACCCCCATCGCGCGGGCCCAGCGGCGCGCCAGCAGTCGGCAGGAGGGGTCCCGGGTGCGTGCGCCCCACCACTCCACGGTCAGGGTCAGCAGCGGCAGCCCCACCCCGAGGCAGGCCAGCACGATGTGCCAGGCCAGGGAGAAGCCCATCTGGGCCCGGGCGGCGTCCAGGTCGCCCGGGTCGGCGGCGGCGAGGGCGGCGAGCGCCCGCGGCAGCACGATGGCGGCCGGTTCCATCGGACGCCTCCTTTCTCCGAGGTCTCCCCGGCGGTCTCCCAGGCCTTCCGGGCGGCTCTCCCCCCGGCTCCCGGGCGGCACCCTCGACCGGCCGCCGCCCCGACACCGTTGCCCCTTGCGGGGGCAGGAGCGTGCGCGCCGCGCATGACCTGTCGGTTTTCCCTGCGAACGGAGCATCCGGGGCGGTTCCGCCCCTGGCCCCGGCCACCGGCCCGGGGAGTGGGCCGCGACGGGTGCGGGTACTCGTCCGGCCCGTGGCCGCCCGCGGCTACGCGTGACCAGCGCCCGTGGACTCGTGGACACGGCCCATGACAACGGCAGGGGAGCCCCGGGACACCGGAAGGGAGAGGGGTGAGGCGGGATGAGCGACGTACGCAGTGCCGGTACGGCCGACACGCGCCCGGCCGAGCGGACCCGCTCGGACCTGCTCGGCATCTACCTCAACGACCATCTGGCGGGCTCGACCGCCGGGGTTCGCCGTGCCGGGCATCTGGCGCACACACAGCGCGGAAATGCGAACGGAGCGGTGCTCCGGTCGATTGCGGACGAGATCGCGGACGACCGGGAGACCTTGCTCGCGATCATGCGCAGGCTCGGAGTGCCCGCCCGCCGCTACAAGGTCCTCGCGGGAGGCGCGCTGGAGCTGGCCGGGCGCCTCAAGAGCAATGGCCGTATCGTCCGCCGTTCCCCGCTCACCACCGTGCTGGAACTGGAGCTCCTGCGGCTCGGAGTCGAGGGAAAGGCTGCCGCCTGGCGGACCCTGCGCGGGGTCGCCGAGAGCGACCACCGCCTGGATCCGGAGCGGCTGGACCAGCTGATCGAGCGGGCCGAGCAGCAGATCCGGACGCTGGAGGACCTGCGGATGCGGCAGGCACAGCGGACGTTCCTGGCCCCCTGAGGTTTCCTCACGCCCGGCGACGGGGCGGAGGGTCGGGAGGCAGACGGCCTCAGGGGGCGGGCATGGTCCGGGCGGCGGCGTACTGGGCGTCCAGGACGACGCAGTACGCCGTCTCGGTGACCGCGGCGACCCGCGCCCAGCCGTATCGGCGCAGCACCCGCCGTCGGCCCGCCGCTCCGCACGCCGCCCGGGCCACGTGGTCGGCGAGCAGCTCGTGGACGGCACGGGCGAGGGCATCCGGGTCGCGGGGCGGCACCAGCCGCCCGGTTCCCGGATCCGCGACGGTGTCGAGATGACCGCCCACCGCGCTGGCGACCACCGGCCTGCCACAGGCCATCGCCTCCAGCGCGGCGCGTCCCAGCGGCTCGTGGTCCCCGGGGCACACCACCACATCGGCTCCCCGCAGCAGCGCGGGGACCTCGCGGTGGGGCACCCGGCCGAGGAAGCGGAGCCGGTCGGCGACCCCGGCGTCCGCGGCGATACGGCGCAGTCGGCGCACCTCCGCATCGGCGTCGAGCCGGTCCGGGCGCGGCCCGCCCACGACGAGCAGCTCGGTGCCGGGCAGCCGGGCCAGCGCCGCGAGGGAGACCTCCGTACCCCGGTGCGGTCCGATGCCGCCCAGCTGGAGCAGCCGCCCACGGCCGGTGCCGGGCGGGGCGGCCGGTCCGTGCGGGGTGAACAGCGCGGTGTCGACCCCGCACGGCACGACGCTGATCTTGTCGCCGGGGATGCCCAGACGGACCAGTTCGACGGCCTCGTCCCGGCAGGAGGCCAGGGCGTGGTCGCAGCCCAGGCCCACTTCCGTCTCGTGGGCGAGATGCTCGGGCGTTCCCTGGGCGAGGTGCCCGAGAGGGTCGGTGCCCGTCCGTGGCGGATGCCGCCGGGCCGCGGTGCCGAGCGCCCGGCAGGTGTGCAGCAGTGGCAGCCCCAGCTCGCGCACGGTCCGCAGGGAGGCCAGCCCGGACATCCAGCAGTGCGAGTGCACCACATCGGGGGGCCTCACCCGCCAGATCCGCGCCAGGCGGCGCCCGAACTCCCCGAGGTGGGGGAGGAGTTCGTTCCGGGGCAGGGGCTCGGGCGGCCCCGCCGTCACCTGGTGCACCTCGACTCCCTCGCGCGGCGTCGTCCGGTCCGGCAGGCCGGGGTCGGTACGGCGGGCGTAGACGGTCACCCGGTGGCCCCGCTCGGCCAGCGCCTCGGCGAGCTGGAGGACAGGCGGGGTGCGGCCACCGGTGCCGGGCGCGGCGAGCGGGCCCGCACCCTCCGCGACCAGGGCGACGGAGAGGGAACCGGGGTCCTCCGGGGCGCAGGCGCCGCCGCCGGGCGAGCGGGGGGACGACGTCATGACAGGGCCTCCGCCATCACCCGGTTCCAGTCGGCGAGGAAGCGTTTGAGCCCGTACCGGCCCAGGGCCGCCTGACGGGCGCGGGCGCCGTCGGCCGCCGCGGCCTCCGGTTCGTGCAGATAGTGCCGGGCGGCACGGGCCAGTACCTCGGGCCGGGTGGACAGCGCCCCGGCACCCCGCGGGACGGCCTCGACGACCTCCGTGGTGGCGAGCGCCACCACCGGCAGGCCGAGGTGCATGGCCTCCAGAAGCGGCAGACCCGGCGACGCCCACCGCACCGGATGCAGATGGAAACGCCGCTCCGCCATGGCCCGGTGCAGCTCCGCCTGGGGCAGCTCGGCGCTCCGGCAGCGCTCCTCGGGCAGGCCGAGGCGGGCGGCCAGACCCTCGGTGCCCCGGCCGTAGACGTCCAGCGGGGCGGCCTCGGCGAGGGCGGGCAGCAGATCCGTGCCCAGGGGCCGGGCGCCGCGCACCGGTTCGTCCATGACGACACAGGCGCGGGCCAGCCGTCCGGTGTACTGGTGACCGGGGTCGGCGATGCCCGGTTCGATCACCTCGGTGCGGGTGCTGCCCGAGTCCCAGAACAGCCGGTTGAAATGGGCGGCATGCACAAGGGTCAGGTCGGACCGGTCGGCGAAGGGGTGCCGGGTGCGGGGTACGTCTCCGTCCGGCGTGTGGTGCTCCAGATAGATGCCGGGCAGATCGCGGCCGATCCGGCGGCCACCGAGCAGACGCTCGGCCAGCTGAGGTTCGTGCGGCCGTTGCAGCAGGACCAGATCCACCTCCGCGTCCCGCAGTTCCTCCGGGTCCACTTCCCGGACCGACTCGGGCCAGGACCCCGCCCGGGGCCGTCCGGGCCCGGCCGCGTCGCGGTTTGGCGGCACGGGAACGAGACAGGTGTGGGTGCCCTGGGCGAACGCCGCCGTCCAGGAACCGCGGACGGGCCACAGCAGGATGTTCATACGCTCGCTCCTCGTTCCGTGTCCGACCCGCACCCGGCGGGGCACCTCGCCGGGCACCTGGCCGGCCCGGGCGGACACCGGAGGCAGCGCAATGGCGTCGGGTACCCGATCAGGGTCTGTCGTCGGGGAGCCCGGGGCTCGGTGGTGTACGACAACCGGGTGACGCACCCCGGCGGCTTCCACGCGCAGCGGGTGGTGAGCCGGGCCACCGCGTGGGTCGGGCGGCCGACGCCGACCGCACTCAGGGAGCGACCGGCGGTGTGCTGCTCAGCCTGTCGCCCGCGGTCGGCGCCTCCTCCTGCATGTGCGGCACCACACGGCTCAGACGCACCACCCCCCAGACGATGAGTCCGACCCCGATGATCTCCGGGAGCACCCACCAGCCGGTGCGGATCCGCTCGTCGAACAACGTGATGCCGAGCAGCAGACTCACCGTCGCGTCCCCGATGGTGAGGGCGGGCTGGGACGCCGCGAGCCAGCCCGCCTGGAGCGCGTTCTCCAGCAGCAGGACGGCGCAGATGCCGGTCAGCGCGAAGCCGTAGGTCTGCCAGGCGCTGAGGAAGGCTGCCGGGCCGCCCGCCGCGAACACGCCCGTCGAGGACTTCAGCAGCGCGGCGGTCAGCGCGTTGCCGATGGCGGAGGCCGTGCCCAGCACGGCGGCCCTGAAGAGCGGCGGGCGCCCGGGGCGGGCCAGTGCGACCGCTGCCGCCATGCCGCCCAGGCAGAGCACCAGGGCGGGGACCCAGCGCACCATCGGCGCCTGGTCCTGGACACCGGAGGGCGCGGCGGACCCCAGCACCAGTGCGAGACCGGCGACCACACTGGTGATGGCCCACCAGCCCGCGTTCGGCAGCCTCCGGTGCATCAGCGGCGCGATGATCAGCAGCGCAAAGGGCAGTTCCAGCACGAACAGGGGCTGCACCAGTGCCATCGGCCCGTTCACCAGGGCCAGCGCCTGGAACAGTGCGGCACCGACGACCCCGGCGACGCCGAGCAGCCAGGCGGGCCGGTGCGCGAGCGCCAGCACCAGCCGCAGGCCGCCGCCGCGGGAGACCGTGGACGCCGCCTTGCGCTGAAAGGCGGTGCCCATCGCGTTGCTGGCTGCCCCGATGACCGCGAACAGCGCGGCGAGCACGATCACCTCTCCAGCATGCCCCGACGCGGCGGCCCCGGCCTCTGGGCTGCGGCGCTCCCGGCCCGGGGTGGCTGAGGAGATCCCGGCCCGGGTCGGCTGCGGTGATCCCGGCCCGGGCTCGGACGGCCGCGGGCGCACGCCAGGTCACGGCCGACGACGGTGCCCGGGCCACCCGCGCCCCCGCGCGCCGATCCACCCGCGCTCCCGCGCGCCGTGCCGCACACACCCGCGTGGCGCGCGCCAGGACCCACCCGGGAGCGGTGGGCAGGCCCCTCCCGCAAGCCCGGCCCGTCCGCACCGCGTGAGGACGTGCGGCGGGGATACCCGACGTGGCATGACACGGCAGCCGAAGCGGGAACACGGGGATGACAGGGACCATGGGGACCACGGGAACCATGGGGAGTACGGGGACCACGGGGAGTACGAGCAGCGCGGGACGCATCGCGGAGGCATACCGGACGGGACGGGCGGCGCTCCCGTGCCCCGGGAGTCCGGCCCCGGTTCGGCCACCGAGCCGCCCGGCCCCGGTCCCGGCCCGGAGATCGAGCGCAGGGCGCCCGACGGGCCCACCGAGTTGAGCGGACGGTCCTGGCGTGCGGTGTTCAAGGGCACCCTGCGCGAGTTCCGGAACGACGAACTGACCGACCGGGCCGCGGCGCTCACCTACTACGGGGTGCTGTCGCTCTTCCCGGCCCTGCTGGTGCTCGTCTCCCTGCTGGGCACAGCGGGCAGATCGACGACCGACACCGTCCTGGACAACCTCAAACGGTTCGCCCCCGGCTCGGCACGGAACATCATCACGCGGGCCGTGGAGCAGCTCCAGGGCCACAGCGCCACCGGCTCCGTGATGGCGATCGCCGGTCTCGCCCTGGCGCTGTGGTCGGCGTCCGGCTACATCGCCGCGTTCATCCGTACCGCCAATGTCGTCTACGACATGCCCGAGGGGCGGCCGATCTGGAAGGTGCTGCCGCTGCGTATCGCCGTCACCCTGGTGCTCGTGGTGCTGGCCATGGTCAGTGCGCTGATCGTGGTCTTCACGGGCGGCCTCGCCCGTCAGGCGGGCAGTGCGCTGGGCATCGGGCACACGGCCCTCACGGTGTGGTCGGTCGCCAAGTGGCCCGTCCTCGCCGTACTGATCACGGTCATGATCGCGATCCTGTACTGGGCCGCCCCGAACGCCAAGGTCCCCGGCTTCCGCTGGGTCAGCCCGGGCAGCGTCCTCGCCCTGGTGATCTGGCTGGCCGCCTCCGGCGGATTCGCGGTCTACGTCACCAACTTCGCCGCCTACAACAAGACCTACGGCACCATGGCGGGCGTCATCGTCTTCCTGGTCTGGCTGTGGATCGGCAATCTGGCCATTCTGCTCGGTCTGGAGTTCGATGCCGAGACCGCTCGGCAGCGGGCGATCGCCGGGGGCCTCCCTCCGGACCAGGAACCCTACGCCGAGCCACGGGACACCCGGGCCTGGGACGAGGAGGACCGACGCCGCCTGGAGGAGTGACGCCCGTGTACGAGCGGTGAGCCGACCCGATCCGCTCTGCCGTGCCGGGCCACCAGCGGGGCACCCGCCCGCCCACCCCCGTGGCACAGTGGCGGTATGTGCGGCCGCTATGTGTCCAGCCGCGGCCCCCAGGAGCTGGCCCGGCTCTTCCAGGTGACCGACCGGCCCCCGGGAGCTGCCGTGGCGCCCAGTTGGAACGTCGCTCCGACCGACCGGGTGTGGGCCGTCCTGGAGCGGGCCCCGCGCTCGGCGGCCGAGGAGCCCCCGGTCCGGCAGTTGCGGGCGGTGCGCTGGGGGCTGGTGCCGTCCTGGGCGAAGGACCCGAGGACCGGCGCGCGGATGATCAACGCACGGATGGAGACCGTGCACGAGAAGCCCGCCTTCCGCCGCGCCTTCGTCCGGCACCGCTGTCTGCTCCCGGCCGACGGTTTCTACGAGTGGCAGCCGGAGCGGGATCCGGACACGGGCAGGACCCGCAAGCAGCCGTACTACATCCACCCCGAGGACGACCGGGTCATGGCGCTCGCCGGGCTCTACGCCTTCTGGCGCGACCCGGCCGTCCCCCACGACGACGACCCGGCCGCCTGGCTGACCACCTGCACCGTCATCACCACCGAGGCCACCGACGCGGCCGGGCGGATCCACCCCCGGATGCCGCTCGCCATCGCGCCGGACCACTACGACGCCTGGCTCGACCCCCACCGCCGCGACCCCGACGGCCTGCGCGCCCTGCTCGCCGCGCCCGCGGACGGCCGCCTGGAGACCCGCCAGGTCTCCCCGGCGGTCAACGACGTCCACCACAACGGCCCCGGACTCCTGACCGGGACCGCCCCCTGACCTCCGCCCCCCGCGCGGTCACCGTCCCCACCGAGCCGCCCGCCGTGCTTGTCCCCGTCCCCCTGCCCCTGTTCCTCGCAGCCGGGGCCCTCGCCGGGTATCGAACGGCTCAGCGCGGCACGGCGGAAATCCGGGACGCGCCCCGCGGCTGCCGCGACCGCACCCGCACCCCCCGCGATCCGGCCCGGGGGCCCTGCCGCCCCACGGTCCCCCGAGGGAGCGGGCCCGGGCCCCGGAATGCGGCGGCCCCGGCTCCGTCCCCGTCATCGGCGGCTTTCCTGCGGTCGCGGCCATGGCCACCCAGGGTCACCAGTGCTACAAAGGGTCCATGGCGGACCGTTTCGCCCGGTTTCGACGCGTGTCGCCGCGGTCACTGATAGGCAAAAGCCCGCGAAGCGTCGCCGGGCAGGTCTTCGTTCTGCAGGTGGCGCTGGTCGTGCTGCTCGTGGCCTGTGCCGTCTTCGCCCTGGTGCTCCAGTCCGAGCGGGACACCAGCGCCGAGGCCAAGCGCCGGTCCGTGGCCGTGGCGGAGGCCTTTGCGCACGCCCCGGGCCTGCTCGCCGCCCTACAGACGCCCGACCCGTCGAAAGTGCTCCAGCCCATGACGGAGGCCGCCCGCAAGGCCGCGGGCGTCGACTTCATCGTCGTCATGAACACCCAGGGCATCCGCTACACCCACCCCCTGCCCAGCAAGATCGGACAGAAGTTCGTCGGCACGATCGGGCCCTCGCTCCAGGGCAAGGTCTACACGGAGAGCGTGCACGGCCCGCTCGGGCACGAGGTCCAGGCCGTGGTGCCGGTCGAGAACCCCGACGGCAAGGTGGTGGCCCTGGTCTCGGCGGGCCTCAAGGTCAAGAACGTGGTCAGCGAGGTGGACCGCCAGCTCCCCATCATCTTCGGCGCCGGGGCCGGAGCACTGGCCCTGGCGACCGCCGGAACGGCGCTGATGGGAAGACGGCTGCGACGGCAGACCCACAGCCTCGCCCCGGACGAGATGGCCCGGATGTACGAGCACCACGACGCGGTCCTGCACTCCGTCCGCGAAGGAGTGCTGATCATCGGCGACAACGGGCGGGTGCTCCTCGCGAACGACGAGGCACGGCGGCTCCTGGAGCTGCCCCCGGACATCGAGGGACGCCATGTCTCGCAGCTGGAGGGCCTGGACCCGGACACCGTCACCCTGCTCGTCTCCGGCCGGGAGGCCACCGACGAGGTCCACTTCGCCGGAGAACGGCTGATCGCGGTCAACCAGCGGCCCACGGACCGCGGCGGAGGCCCCAAAGGGACCGTGGTCACCCTGCGCGACACCACCGAGCTCCAGGCGCTGACCGGCAGGGCGGAGGTCGCCCGCGAGCGGCTGAAGCTCCTCTACGACGCCGGGCTGTGCGTCGGCACCACCCTCGACGTCATCCGTACGGCCGACGAGCTGGGCCGGGTCGCCGTCCCCCGCTTCGCCGACTTCGTCACCGTCGATCTCGCCGACGCCGTACTGCGCGGGGAGGAACCGGCCGGTACCGCGACGGACATGCGACGGGTCGCCATCGTGGCAATCCGCAACGATCATCCCTTGTACGAGAAGGGCCGGCTGATCGACTTCGCGCCCTCCACGCCCCAGGCGCGCGGCTACGGAACCGGCCGCTCGGTGCTGGTGACGGACCTGTCCGCCGCCACCGGCTGGCATGCGCAGGACTACAAGCGCACCAGGGACATCATGGACTTCGGCATCCACTCCCTCATCGCCGCTCCGATCTCGGCCCGGGGCGTGGTGCTCGGCATGGCCAACTTCTGGCGCTCCAAACAGCACGAGCCGTTCGACGAGGAAGAGCTGTCGCTGGCGGAGGAGCTGGTGGCCCGCGCGGCGGTGAGCATCGACAACGCCCGCCGCTACACCCGGGAGCACGCCCTCGCGGTCACTCTGCAACGCAGCCTGCTGCCGAGGGCTCTGCCGGAGCAGTCCGCGCTCGATGTCGCCTACCGCTATCTCCCGGCCCAGTCCGGGGTGAGCGGCGACTGGTTCGATGTGATCCCCCTGTCCGGGGGCCGGGTGGCGCTGGCCGTCGGTGACGTGGTCGGCCACGGCCTGCACGCGGCCGCCACCATGGGGCGGCTGCGTACCGCGGTGCACAACTTCTCCACCCTCGACCTGCCGCCCGACGAGCTGCTCAGCCATCTGGACGACCTGGTCGGGCGCATCGACCAGGACGAGGCGGGCACCGACACCGCCGCGGGCGTGGTGGGCGCCACCTGCCTCTACGCCATCTACGATCCCGTCGCCCGCCGCTGCGCCATGGCCCGCGCCGGTCATCTGGCGCCCGCGCTGGTCCACCCCGACGGCACCGTCACCTTCGCCGACCTCCCGGCCGGACCGCCGCTCGGCCTCGGCGGCATGCCGTTCCAGACCGCCGAACTGGACGTGGCCGAGGGCACCCAGCTGGTCCTGTACACCGACGGCCTCATCGAGGACCGCACCCGCGACCTGGACGTGGGCATGGAGCTGCTGCGCGACGCGCTGGCGGGCCATCCCGAGCGCTCCCCGGAGCAGCACTGCCGGGCCGTTCTGGCCGAGCTGCTGCCCGACCGGCCCAAGGACGACGTCGCGCTCCTCATCGCCCGCACCCAGCCGCTGTCGCCCGACCGGATCGCCGACTGGGACGTCCCCCTGGACCCGGCCGCCGTCGCCGGGATGCGCGAGGCCGTGTCCGGGAAGCTCGACGAGTGGGGCCTGTCCGACCTCGGTTTCCTCGTGGAGCTCGTCCTGAGCGAGCTGATCACCAATGCGATCCGCTACGGTTCCGAGCCCATCCATGTACGGCTGATCCGGGACCGCACCCTGATCTGCGAGGTCGCGGACGGCAGCAGCACCTCACCGCATCTGCGCTACGCCGCGACGACCGACGAGGGCGGCCGTGGCCTGTTCCTGGTCTCGCAGATGACCGAACGCTGGGGCACCCGCTACACACCGCAGGGCAAGGTGATCTGGGCCGAGCAGGCCGTGCCGTCCGGCGACGGGCGCGACGCGCAGCTCCCCGGGGCCTTCGATGTGGACGCCTTCAACCTGGACGCCTTCAGTGACGAGGGGTTCGACGACGAGGTGCCCGGGGACGGGGAACCCGGCGGCGAGGACACCCCGCGGAGCCCGGGCTCCCGGGACTCCCGGGACGGCACCTGAGGCCTTCCGCCCGGTCAGGCGGCCGCCGGGTCTCCCGGGCCGGGGTCGAGCGTCTGTTCGGCCCAGATGGTCTTGCCCCGGTCGGTGCGGCGGGTGCCCCAGCGATGGGCGAGCTGGGCGACGAGCAGCAGCCCCCGGCCGCCCTCGTCGGTGGTGCGGGCGTGCCGCAGATGCGGGGCGGCGCTGCTGCCGTCGGTGACCTCGCAGATCAGCGAGCGGTCCCGGATCAGCCGTACCTGGATCGTGCCCCGCGCGTACCGGATGGCGTTGGTGACCAGCTCACTGATCACCAGTTCGGTCGTGAAGGACAGATCGCCGAGCCCCCAGGAGGCGAGCTGGCGGTCGACCAGGGTGCGGGCGGTGGCCACGATCGCGGGATCGCTGGGGAAGGTCCAGGAGGCGACCTGGTCCTCGCTCAGGACGCGGGTGCGCGCCAGCACCAGGACCACGTCCTTGTCGGGCCGCCCGGACAGCTCGGAGTAGATCACCGCGTCGCACGCCTCCTGCACGCTCGCATGCGCCTGGCCGAGGATGCTTCCCAGCCGGGCGACCCCTTCGGCCTCCGGCCCGCCGACGAGGCCCTCGCTGTACAGCGCGATCAGGCTCCCCTCCGGCAGCTGCGACTCCCAGGTGGCGAACGGGGGGCCGGTGGTGCCCAGGGCGGGCCCGGCGGGAATGTCGACCGGTTCCCGGTGCCCGTCGGAGTGGACGAGGACCGGGGGCGGCTGCCCGGCGCAGGACACCTCGATCCGGCGGCTCGCGGGGTCGTAGACGACACAGACACAGCCCGCGGTGGCGGAGTGCGCCTCCAGGGGGTCGTTGGCGGCCTCGGGGCGGACCTCGTCGGCCAGCCGGACCATCAGATCGTCCAGATGGGCGAGCAGTTCGTCGGGCGCCAGGTCCAGGGCGGCCAGGCTGTGGGTCGCGGCGCGCAGCCGGCCCATCGTGGCCACGGTGCGCAGCCCCCGGCCCGCCGCTTCCCCCACCACCAGCGCCGCCCGGGCGCCCGACAGCGGGATCACGTCGTACCAGGTGCCGCCCGCGTGTCCGGGCAGATAGCTGAACGCCAGATCGAGTGCGCTCAGGGTGGGCAGCTGCCGGGGGAGCAGGCTGTTCTGGAGGGTGAGGGCGGCATTGCGCTCGCGGGTGTAGCGGCGGGCGTTGTCCACGCACAGGGCCGTCTGCGCGGCGAGTTCGGTGGCCAGGGTCAGGTCGTCGTGGTCGAAGGGTTCGGGCGTCGTGGAGCGGTAGAAGCTGACCACGCCGAGGACGACTCCGCGCGCGGCCAGCGGCGCCACGATCAGCGAGTGCACCCGGTCGGCGCGGAGCCGTTCGCCCAGCACCGGATCGTGCGCCAGCCACTCGCCGTCCTCGTCGATCCGCGGGATCAGCCGCGGGCGGAGGTCGTGCAGCACCTGGGTGAGCGGTGTCGGGAAGCCGTAGGACGCCGTCTCGCCGACCGCGTAGGCGGGCCGGAGGGCGGCGTCGGGCGACGACCGGAACGCCTCGCGGCGGACGGTGACCTCGCCCGTGACCGGCCCCGGTTCGGGGGCGTCGCCCCGGCCGACCCGGTCGAGCACGTCGACGGCGACGGCGTCGGCCACCCGCCCGGCCGCGATCTCCGCCAGCTCGTCCGCGGTCCGGCCGATGTCCAGGGTGGTGCCAATGCGTGTGCTGGCGTCATGGAGCAACTCCAGCCGTGCGCGGTATCGGTGACGCTCCGTCACATCAAGGATCAGGGTGGCCACTCCGAGGGTCTTGCCGAGGCGGTTGTGCAGCCGGAAGGCCGACAGGGAGAAGACGTGCTCACGGCTGTGGTCGGCCGGCGGGTAGCCCGGCTGGACGTAGTCGATGACCGGCCGGCCGGTGTGCAGCACCCGCCGGAGCGTGTTCTCGACGGCCTCGGTCACCACCCGCGGCGCGACCATGGCGCTCGGCAGGCCGATGACGTCCTCGGCGCGGACCCCGCGCATCCCGGGCGAGGCGGTGTTGAACCGCACCACCCGCAAGTCGGTGTCCAGCAGATGCAGTCCGATCGGCGACTCGGTCAGGAGGGCGTCGAGGACCGCGCGGTCGAAGTCGCAGGGGTCCGTGCCGTCCGTACGTGCAAGAAAGACCGCCCAGGTCACCGGCCCGTCGGCGGACAGGTACGGGTACATGCGCCAGGTGGTCTCGACCGTGCGGCCGGACCGGTCGCGCAGCCGCACCAGGCCGTCCGCGGGCGCCTCCTGGCCGGGCGGGCCGTCGCCCGGATCGGGCCGGACGAGGAGCGGCCACAGCGGGCGTCCCACCATCTCCCGGGAGCCGTAGCCGAGCAGGTCCTCGGCCTCCCGGCTCCACTCGGTGATCACACCGTCGGTGTCCAGGAGGATCCGCGCCCCCGTCGTCGCCGGTTCGCCGCTGGGGTCCGGCACCCTGTCCGGAGCGGTCATCGCACCTCTCCATTCGCCCGGTGGCCCGTGCCGTCCGCCCGGTGCTCGTGTCGGCCCGTGCAGGCCGGACGACCGGTATGTCTCTCAGCCTGACAGCCGCCCGCATCACCCGCTCGGCGGTACACGGTCGGTGCCCGGTGCGGTCCGGCGGGTGACGCGCTCCACCCCCGTGTGGTTCACGGGTCAACCGCCTCGGCACCCCGGTTCCGGACGGGCCGGGGCCCGGTCCGCACGGGACCGCGCCGCCCGCCCGCTCGCCGTCGGGTGATCCGGTACCCGGCGCCGGACGCCGGGGAGCCGGGTGCCGGACGCCGGGGAGCGCGGTGCCGGGTGCCGAAACCGGGCCAGGTCTCGGCGGCGGGCGGGGCCCGGGCTGCCGCGGGCGGGCCCCGGCACGGCGGCTGTCCCCGGCCCGGAGGCCGTGGAGTGCCGTGCGGGCCGACCGTACGGGGCCGGGGCCCGCCCGGGAGCGCCGGGGCGGTGGGTCCGGTGCCGTCAGCGGGAGGTCCGGGACTGGGTCCGGCTGCCCTGCCGCGGAACCGTGGGGCGCACCGGGGCGGTGGCCGTGGTCCCCGATTCCGTGCGACGGCCGGGAGGGCGGCCCGTGGCCCAGGCCGTCAGCTGCCGGTCCTCCAGGGTGTCGACCCACAGATCCGCCAGGGCGAGGGCCTCCGGGCCGGGAGCGCGGCCGACGCCGATCACCCGCAGACCTGCGGCGACGGCCGACCGGAGACCGTTGAGCGAGTCCTCCACCGCCAGGGTGCCGCCGCGCTCCGCGCCCAGGAGCCGTACCGCCTCGGCATAGGTGTCGGGGTCCGGCTTGGGGGCAACTCCCGGTCCCGGCACCACGATGTGCCGGATGTGCTGTCTCAGGCCCACGGACTGGAGGCTGAACTCCACCACGTCCGCAGGGCAGTTGCTGGCCACGGCGAGGGGAACGCGCCTGCTCAGGGCGGTCACCAGGCCGGGGGCTCCGGGCATGGCCGCGGGTGCCTGGGCCACCAGGCCGCGGAAGGCGGTGAGGAGTTGACGGGTGATCTCCTCGCTGTGCTCGGGCGTGCCGATGAGGTCCGCCATGAGGGCGCCGCACTCGGTGTAGTGCAGTCCCTTGCTGCTCTCCGTGAACTCCGGGTCAGGCTCGGCGCCGTTCTCGCGCAGCACGATGTCGCGGGCCTGCTGCCAGTGCCGTTCGGAGTCCACCAGGGTGCCGTCGCAGTCGAACACGACGGCTTGGGGGGTCCAGTCGAAGATGCGATGGATCGTCATGAGTGTGCTTGCCGTTCTGGTGCAAGGCGGAACTGCCGTGAAGCGGCGCGATCCGCCGACGGGGGTTCCGGTGCGCCTGATGGGTCGATTCACTGCCGAGAAGAGTGAAATGCGCTGCGGTGATGGCCCGTTCACCCAGGGGGTGGTCGCCTACCGCACACGGCCGTGGTCCCGAGCGCATCCGGAACCAGAAACATAATGAACGCTACGCTCTGATTGACATGTTGGGGAGATTTGCCGACGCAATGCACACGTGTGGGTGACATCTCAGCGGTAGCGCAGCAGGCCCGTGACGGTTCTGTGGCCGTCCTGACGGCACTGGAAGAGGGCCGAACTCCCGTGCTCGGAGACGTGGATGACGGCGGGCGGGCGGTGCTCGGTGAACCGCAGGGCCGACATACGGCCGGACACCGGACGCACCAGCCGCCCTCCGCTGCGCACCGCGACGGCCTGCCGTGCCGCCTCCAGCACCGCCATGCCGGGCACATGGTCCGTGTCGTGGTCGAAGAGGAAGGGGTGGCGCAGATCGGCGGGGTCGAGAAGGATGTCGTCGCCCTCCAGGGACACCACGACGTCCGCGGCCGACTCCAGCCCCAGCAGCGCCGGTTCGGGGCGTGAACGGCCGCTCTCCGACTCGTCCGGGGCAGCGCCTGAGCGCAGCAGCGCACCGGCCCGCAGGGCGGTGTACCGACCGGTGTCGAGGAACCGCGCCCCGCCCGCCGCTCGCGCGAACTCCCGGTTCCCGGCGAGGAAGACGGCCCGCATCCGCAGACCGGTCACCGCGGTGCCGCTGCGGTCGGTGCGCACCTCGCCCACGGACGCCAGACAGGTGATCTCGCTGGCGCCGTGGGGTGCTCTGGGCTCGGCGGCCGGGTCGACCTCGTAGGCGACGTCGTCGATCAGGAAGTGGGCCGTGGGCTCCACGCCGAAGTGGCGCAGCGGAATGCAGATGCCGAGTTGACGCAGTGTCTCCACGACCATCCAGGGGCTGTGCCGGTCGTCGCGCCCCCGGGGAAAGGTGGGGTGCGAGCGCGTCCAGGCGGCCGCCGCGCAGAAGCTGTGCGGTCCGCAGGGGCGGACATCCGTGAGCAGGACTTCGGCCACCGAGATCCGGTGCACCCATTCCCGGTCCACGGTTCCGGACCGGCTCAGCGAGGGGTAACACGCCCCGGAGGCCCGCCGGGTGCATCCGTCGGCCGATTCCTGTGCGCCCCGTGTCCGCTGCCCAGAGTCCATGTAATACAGCTAATAAGACAATTGGCGGTTTCGCATGCGCGACCTCGTGTCCCGGCGACTGGAGGGCTACATTCCTCTCGCGCTCCACCGACAGACAAGGGAATACACGTGCAGGATCGGGCAGAAGAAACCCGCCGGGCCGTACTCCAGGCCGCGGCTCACCTGTTCTTCGAACGGGGATACGCGGCGACCAGCATCAGTGACATCAGCGAACGGTCCGGCCGTACCAGCGGGGCGATCTACTTCCACTACACCAACAAGGAACAGCTCGCCCTGGCCGTGGTGCAGGCCCACTTCGCCGCCTGGCCCGTCCTGGTGGCCGCCCACGAGGCCGCGCCCGAACCCACCCTGCGCAAGCTGGTGCGCCTGAGCTTCGCGGTCGCCCGGGCCTTCCGCGACGACGTCCTGGTCCGCGCGGGCGCCCGGCTCTGGGCCGAGCGCAGATCCATCGCCGTCGACATGCCCCCGCCCTTCGTCGACTGGATCGCCACCGTCGAGCAGATGCTCGCCCGGGCGCGGGCGGAGGGCGACCTCGCGCCCCGCGCGGATCCCAGCCGCGACGCACCCACCCTGGTCGCCGCGTTCTTCGGACTGCACACCCTCTCCGATGCCCTCGACGACCGGGTGCTGATCGAGGACCGGCTCACCCACCTCTGGCTGCTGCTCCTCCCCGCGCTCCAGGCCGACCCGGCCCCGCAGGCACTGCTCGCCGAGGTCCGCGGCCGCCCCTCGGGCCTCGGAACCGGCCACCCCGGCCGTCCCGTCCTGCGCACGCCCGCCCCGCAGGACCCGGCGCCCCGGCCCGGAGTGATCAGCGGCTGAGCCCCCGGGTGACCGGCGTCCGGGGCCCCGCGCGGTCCGGGGCCGAGCCGTGGAGCGACCCGCGTCCGGGACCTCGAGTGATCAGCGGTTGAGAAAGGCCCCTCACGGGAGCAGCCTGGACGCAGTGCTGCGGATGGGCCCGTCGACGACTCCGGCGGTGCCCGGACGACAGATCGAGGGCGACACGATGGCGAAGGGCTCCGCGACACCGGACAGGCACCGTCCCCCCTGGCGGGAGCCCGCGTCGGACGCTGGGGTCGTGGTGGACCCCCGGGGCGTGGTGACCGCGCTGAGCCCCGGCATCTGCCGCCTGCTCGGCTACGAGCCGCAGGAACTGGTCGGCCGGGCCGCCGCCGAACTGCTCGCCGGGCCCCTGCCCGCAGCGGTCCGGCGCAGCCATGCCCGGCGGGAGGCCTGGCACGGCCGCGTCACCCTCCGGCACCGGGACGGCCACCCCCTGGCCTGGACGCTGCGGGGCCGGCCGCTGCGCGACGCGACGGGCGAGACGTACTGGTTCCTCACGGCCGAGGGCGTCGAGCCCTCCGGACTCCCGCACGACAACGACGGCGAACCGGACACCCCCCTGCTGAAGCAGTGGGCCCTGGACCAGCTGCCCCTGCCCATGGCCCTCTACGACCGCCGGGGAGTACGGCTGGAGGTCAACACCGCCATGCGGCGCGCGTCCGGCCGACAGGACCACGAACTCCTCGGCTGGCCCATCGGCGAGTCCGGGCGCGGCAGCATCCTGCTGGGCCCCCAGGGCATCGGCGAGGCCATGACGGAGGTCCTGCGCACCGGGAACACGGTGACCTGCGAGGCGTACTCGCCCGGCACCGACACCACCGGCCCCCGGGTCTGGCTGCTGTCCCTGTATCCCGTACGCGGCCCGGGCGGCCAGGTCTGCGGCCTGTCCGCGGCGGCCGTGGACACCACCGAGCAGTACCGCGCCCGCAGACGGCTGGCCGTCCTCAACGAGGCCGCGCTGCGCATCGGCACCACCCTGGACCTCAGCCGCACCGCCGACGAACTGGCCGAGGTCGGCACGGACCACTTCGCCGACTTCGTGCTGGTGGACCTGCTCGACAGCGTCCTGCGCGGCGAGGACACCGCGGCCGCCCAGCACAGCCTGCTGGTCTTCCGCAGAACCGCCCAGCGCTCGGTCCTCCCGGGATGCCCCGAATCGGTGGTGCCGCTCGCCGGCACCTACACCTATCCGGAGGACTCCCCGCCCGGCCACGCCCTGGCCGCCGGGCGGGGCGCCCTGCACCGCGCCGAGGACATCACCCAGTGGTGGGCGGAGAGCTCACCCGAGCGCGCCCGCAAGATCCACGAGTTCGGGATCCACTCCTTCATGGCCGTACCGCTGCGGGCCCGCGGGGTCACCCTCGGCCTCGCCCTGTTCTTCCGCCACCGCACCGCCGCCCCCTTCGAGGAGGACGATCTGCGGCTCGCCGAGGAACTGAGCGCCCGGGCGGCGGTCCATGTCGACAACGCCCGCCGCTACGGCCGGGAGCGGGCCACCGCGCTCGCCCTCCAGCAGACCATCCTTCCGCACCCCGCCCAGCACCATCCCGCGGTCGAGACCGCCTCCCGGTATCTGCCCGCCCACGTCGGAGCGGGCATCGGCGGCGACTGGTTCGACGTCATCCCCCTGTCCGGCGCCCGCGTCGCCCTGGTGGTCGGGGACGTCGTCGGCCACGGCATCACGGCCGCGGCCACCATGGGCCGCCTGTGCACCGCCGTACGCACCCTGGCCGACGTGGACCTCGCTCCCGACGAACTCCTCACCCACCTCGACGACCTCGTCCTGCTCATGGACCGCAACGACCCCGCAGGCTTCGCCGTCCGCCCCGACCACGGCTCGGGCGAGGTCGGCGCCTCCTGCCTGTACGCGGTCTACGACCCCGTCTCCCGCCGCTGCACCATGGCCCGGGCGGGCCACCCGCTGCCGGTCCTGGCCACCCCGGACGGCACCGTACGCTTCCTCGACCTGCCCGCCGGGCCGCTCCTGGGCCTCGGCGGCCTGCCCTTCGAGGCCGCCGAGTTCGCCGTCCCCGAGGGCAGCGTCCTCGCCTTCTACACCGACGGACTGATCGAGTCCCCGGCGCGGGACGTGGACGCCTCCTGCGACCTGCTGCGCGCGGCCCTCGCCGACCCCGGCCGCCCACTGGAGGAGACCTGCGACCGCGCGCTGGGCAGCCTGCTGTCCGAGGCCCGCACCGACGACGTCGTCCTCCTGCTGACCCGGACCAGGGCCCTGAGCGGCGACCGGGTGGCCACCTGGGAACTGCCGTCCGAGCCCTCCGTGGTCGCCCTGGCCCGCGAACTCGCCTGCGAGCGGCTGGCCGCCTGGCACCTGGAGCACACGGCCTTCATCGCCGAACTCGTGGTGAGCGAACTGGTCACCAACGCCATCCGTTACGGTTCCCCGCCGGTCCATCTCCGGCTCATCCGCGACACGGCCCTGATCTGCGAGGTCGGCGACGCCAGCAGCACCGCCCCGCATCTGCGGCGCGCCCGCCTCTCCGACGAGGGCGGCCGCGGGCTGCTCATCGTCGCCCAGCTCTCCCGGCGCTGGGGCAGCCGTCACCACCGTTCCGGCAAGACCATCTGGGCCGAACTCCCGCTCACACCCCCGCTCGGCATCGCCTGAACCTCAACCCCGGCACCCCGGCGGCGGGGAGACCACATGGGCGTACGCGACGGGCCGGTGGCCCCGCCGGTGCCGCCGCGAGAGCTTCGGGCCGCGGGCGGGCGCTCAGCCGGTCCGGACGGCCAGCAGGGCCACGTCGTCGTGGTCGTCGGGATGGCGCAGCCCGTGCAGCAGGACGTCGCAGATCTCCTCCAGTGGCCGGTCCGGCTCGTCCAGGAGGTCGAGGAGCGCCTGGAGACGTTCGTCGATGGCGTGGTGGCGGGTCTCGACGAGACCGTCGGTGTAGAGGATCAGCAGATCGCCCGGGAGCAGCTCCACGGTCGTGGTGCCGAACGGCACCCCGCCCACCCCGAGCGGCGCGCCGGGCGGCAGGTCGAGGAGCGCGGGGGCCCGGCCCGGGCGGACCAGCGCGGGCGGCATATGGCCCGCGTTGGCCAGATGGCACAGCCTGCTCCGGGGGTCGTACACCGCGTAGACACAGGTCACGATGTAGTGCTCCAGATCGCAGGTGATCTTGTCGAGATGCTGGAGCAGGGTGCCGGGGTCCATGTCGAGGTCCGCGTAGGCGCAGGTGGCGGTGCGCAGCCGGCCCATGGTGGCGGCGGCGTCGATGCCGTTGCCCATCACATCGCCCACGACCAGCGCCGTCTTGTCGTCCTCCAGCGGGATCACGTCGTACCAGTCGCCGCCGACCTCGCTGGTGGCCTGGGCGGGCTGGTAGCGGTAGGCGAGTTCCAGCCCCGGGTGGTGCGGCGGATGCTCCGGGAGCAGGCTGCGCTGGAGGGTGAGGGCGGTGTTGCGCACGCTCTGGAACCAGCGGGCGTTGTCCATCGCCACCGCGGCCCGGCCCGCCAGCTCGGTGGCGAGCACGACATCGTCCTGGTCGAAGGGGAGGGGGTTCTGGGTGCGCTTGAGGTCGAGGGCACCGAGCACCTCCCCGCGGGCGATCAGCGGCACCGCCAGATAGGAGTGGACGCCCGCCCGGGCCAGCAGGGACGTGGCCTCGGAGTCACGGGCGATGCGTTCCAGGTCCCGGTCGGCGACATGGCGCACCAGGACGGGCCGTCCGGTGTGCACGCACAGGGTGACCAGCCGGTCCCCGTCATACGCGGCCACCTCACCGGGCGGGTCGGCCGCCCGCAGCGCCACGGTGGGGTGGGACGACTTGAGGGCCAGTGCGCGGAAGAGTTCGGGACCGCTCTCCGGCGAGCCCGTGCGGCGGCAGGCCAGCGCGGAGTCCAGGACGTCCACCGCCACCACGTCGGCGAGATCGGGGGTCGCGACCTCGGCCAGCTCACGGGCGGTCTGCTCCACCTCCAGGGTGGTGCCCACCCGGGCGGAGGCGTCCGCGATGAGGGCGAGGCGCCGCCGGGCCCGGTCGGCCTCGATGGCCGCCCGGTGCCGCTCGGTGACATCGACCACCGAGGCGGCAGCCCCCAGGACCCGGCCGCCGGAGTCCTCCAGCCGGTAGAAGGACAGCGACCAGGCGTGGTCGTGGTCCGGGTCGGCCGGGGTCCGGCCCACGGAGTACTGGTCCAGCAGCGGGGCACCGGTGGCGAGCACCTGGTGCAGCGCGGACTCGATGGTGTCGATGTCGGGGAAGGGCAGCGCGGTCTCCCGCAGATGGCGGCCGATGTGATCCGCGGCGGGTATGCCGTCGATACGCTCCAGGGCCCGGTTGACCAGCAGATAGCGCAGATCGGGGTCCATCAGGGCCAGCCCGATCGGCGACTGGTCGATCAGCCGCTCGCACAGGGCGAGATCCGTCTCGACGCGTTGCAGCGTGCCGTGGTCGGCGGCGATGCCCAGCGCGTAGACGTCACCGGCGTCGTTGAGGAGCCGCATGTTGCGGAACTCCATCAGGCGGGTGCCGCCGTCCTTGTGCCGGACGGGGAAGGCGCCGGACCAGCTGCGCCCCGTCTCCATCACCTCGGTGAACAGACCCAGCACGGCCTGGAGATGCTCCGGGCGGACCAGCAGCCGCCCCGCGAACTGCCCGAGGGCCTCCCGCGCCGAATAGCCGAACAGCTCCTCGGCCTGGGGACTCCAGAAGACGATGCGGCCGCCCGAGTCCAGCACGACGGCCGCCACGCTCAGGACGTCCAGCAGACCGACGGGGTGCGGCAGCCCGCCACCGGACGGCTCCCCGTCGGCCTGGAAGGGTTCGACTCTCATCCCGCAACTCCCTCCGCCCGCCGGTGGCTGCCCGCCGGCCGCTCGCGGGGGTCGCTCCGCGGCAGGGTCCGGCTTCCCGTACCTCCATGCTGCCCCCGGCCGTGTGCCCTGCCCAGCGGAGAACACCGTGGGTGGGCGGACACGCACGGAGCGGGTGGGGCGCAGACGGGGGTAAGGGACTCAGCAGACGACGGCCACGGTGCGGCCGAGACCCATGTCCCGGGCCAGTCCGCAGACCGGGAAGGGAGCCGGGTCGCGGGGCCCCGGGACAGTGAAATCGTCTGCGGCGGCGGGCCGGGCCGACGCCGGGTGAGCCGGTGCGCTGCGGGGTGCGGGGTGCGGCGCCCGCGCTGCGACGGCCCGCCGTACGGCCCGTGTCCCGGACACTCCCCGGTCCGGGGTGCGGACCGGGGACTCGGCGCGGTCCTGCACCGTGATGAGCCGACGCGCCTGGGAGGAGGAGTGCAGCCCGGCGGGCGAGGGGCGGTCCGGCTGCGCGGGGGACAGGGGACCGGTGCGTACGAGCGCCGCCGCTCCCCGGGGAGGCCGCGCCGCCCAGGCACGTGAAGCGGTCCCGGCGGGGGCGGGCGCGGAGGCGGGGGCGTCGGCGACCACGGCCCGGCCCGGCCGCCCGTCGGAATCGGGCCGTACGGTCACGCACCCGGTGGCGAGCAGCGCGACAGTGACGGAGAGGAACGTACGGCGCATCCGCCCACCGTCACCCAGCGACGCCGCGCGGCAGCGGCGGCGCGCGGGCCGTACACCGGGACGGGTGAGAGGGGCTGCGCGGGCGCTGAGCAGGGGCGTCCGGGCCCAGGCCCGGGCCCGGGGCGGGTGCGGGGGCGGTGTGCCGGGCGTGGGGCGGGTGGCGCGGGCTCAGGAGCTCGCGCGGCCGGTGGTGGCGGCGGGTGCGCCCGGGGCCGGGCCCGGACGGGCGGGCAGTCGTACGGTGAAGCAGGCGCCGCCCTCGGGGCCGTGGCCCAGCACCTCGATGGTGCCGTCGAGGCGGGTGGCCAGGCGGTGTGCGAGGGCCAGCCCCAGTCCGCTGCCCACCGCGCGGACGCCCCGGTAGCGCGCCGTCAGGGCGCCGCGTTCGAAGGCGACCGCCACGTCCTCGTCGGTGAGGCCGGGGCCGCCGTCCCGTACCTCCCAGCGCGCCCCGGCGCCGTCCGGGTGCAGGGCCAGCACCAGGGGCCCACCGGCCGGGGTGACGCGCAGCGCGTTCTCCAGCAGCCCGTCGACCAGCTGGCGTACCCGGAAGCCATCGGTGGTGACCGGCAGCGGCTGCCCGGGGCGTTCGGCGCGGAAGGCGACGCCGTGCCGTGCGCAGCGCGCCGACCAGGCGGCCGCCGCCCGGGCCGCGAGGGCGTCGAGGTCGACCTCGTCGGTGTCCAGCCGGAAGTCGTCCGCCTCCAGTCGGGCCAGGGCGAGCAGATCGCCGGTGAACCGCTCCAGCCGCTCGATCTCGTCCCCCAGGATCCGGCCCGCCTCGGGCACCTCCTCCCCGGTGATCACCTCGTCGGCCAATGCCTCGGCATAGCCCCGTACCGTGGTCAGCGGGGTGCGGATCTCGTGCGAGACCGACATCAGGAAGTCCCGCTGCCGCCGCTCGCTGAGGGCCAGCGCCGCGTCCAGGGAGTTGAGCGCGGCGGCCAGTTCCGCCACCTCGGCGGGACCCTCCGCGGGCACCCGCAGACCCCGCTCGCCCTCGGAGAGCCGGTGCGCGGTCCGGGCGGCGGAGGCCAGCGGGCGGGCCAGGCGCCGGGCCAGCAGCGCCCCGGCCAGCGCGGCGCCGGACAGCCCGAGACCCAGCGGCAGCACCAGGGCGCCGCGCATCCGGTCGGCGGCCTCGTCCACGGAACTCGTCGGCCGGGTCAGCACCAGTCCGCCGCCCGTGCGCGCCGGTACCCCCTCCACCAGCACTTCCTGCCCGTCCAGTACCCCGGTGCCGGACACCTTCCGGCCCGCGAGCAGCGCCGCCCGCCGGTCCGTGCCGACCGCGGGCGCCGCCGGGCCCTGCACTCCACCGGTGGCGGCGACCAGGGCGAGCTGGGTGCCGTTCGGTCCCGCGATGCGCTGCTGCCGGTCCAGCATCAGGGAGGCCAGCGCGGGGGTACGGGCCATGACCTCCGCCTGACGGGAGAGCTGGTCGCGTTCCTGGGACTCGGCGGTGGTGCGGACCGTCCGCCAGGCGAAGAGCGCGGTCACCAGCACGGCGAGGGCTGCCACCGCGGTGGTGAGCAGTACGACGCTCCCGGCGAGGGCGGGGCGGCGCCCGGGCGGGGTCACCGGGCGGGCTCCGTGACGCCGTAGCCCACTCCGCGGACGGTGCGGATGGGGCTCGCGCCGCCGAGTTTCGCGCGCAGCTGGGAGACGTAGACGTCCATCACCCGGGTGTCCCGGTAGCCCGCGTACCCCCAGACCTGGGCGAGCAACTGCTCGCGGGAGAAGACCTGCCCGGGGTGGCGCAGCAGAAAGGCGAGGAGATTGAACTCGGTGGTCGTCAGCTCCACCGGGCGGTCGTCCACGCGCAGGGTGCGGCGGCCGGTGTCCAGCGAGAGCCGCCCCAGCGTGTGCACCGCCTCGCGCTGCGGGCCGGCGGCGCGCCGCAGCAGGCTCTTGATGCGGGCCACGAGTTCGTGCGGGGAGAACGGCTTGGTCAGGTAGTCGTCGGCGCCCAGCTCCAGTCCGAGGATACGGTCGGTGACCTCGTCCCGGGCGGTCACAAAGACCACCGGGGTCCAGTCGCCCTCCTCCCGCAGCCGTCGGCAGACCTCCATGCCGTCCATGCCGGGCAGTGCGATGTCCAGCACGATCGCCACCGGGCGGATCCGGCGGACGGCGCTGAGCGCCCCCTCGCCGTCGGTCTCGACATGGACGCCGAAACCCTCCCGGGTCAGGTAACGCCGTTGCAGATCGGCGATGTGCGGCTCGTCCTCGACGACCAGGACGAGGCCCTTGTTCTCCGGCATGTGCTCTCTCTCCTCGCATCCCGGGACACGGGGGCGGACTCCCCGGGCGCGGACGCGGACCCCGGACCACGGGACGTCGATGCTAACCAGCGCCGCCGCCCCGGACCGCGGCCGGAGCCGATCCTTACACCGCTCGAACAATCACCGAACCTTCCGCTCGTACGCCTCTCCCATGCTGGGACCGCCCTCCCCTGCTGGGAGGACGGCAGTCGAACGACCGGAGGACCACGTGAACAGCAGCGGCCCCGCCGCACCCCTGTCCCGCACGCCGCGCACCGTGCGGCTGCCCTTCGCACCCGTGTCCGCGCCCCGCAGCCGACCCGGAAGGGAAGTCTGACCATGGGGACCCCGTACCTTCTGGCCGCCTCGGCCGCCCCTGCCCATTACGCCGCCTCGGCCACCGGCTCCGGGACGCGCGCCCTGGCCGTGCTGGGGATCGTCACGGCCGTGGGACTGCTCGTGGCCGTCACGCTCTTCCTCTTCCGTACGCGCCGCACCGGGCCGCCCGCCGAAACCCCGCCGCCCCGGCCGCCCGTCGGCCGACTGCACCGGCTGGGCCACTGGTGTGCGCGGCGGCCCTGGCGGGTCCTGGGCATCTGGCTGCTCGTCGCCCTGGCCGCGTTCGGCGCGAACCGCGCCTGGGGCGGCACCTACGACGACGACTTCTCCCTGCCCGGCACCTCCGTGCAGAGCGGCGCCGACCTGCTGGACGCCCATGGCTCGGGCGCGATGCGGGGCACCGCCTCGCCGATCGTGCTGCACCCGGGGACGGGATCGCTCGCCGCCCACCGCAGCGCCGTCGAACACACAGTCGACAACCTGCGGAAGCTCCCCGACGTCACCGGCGTGGTCGATCCGCTGGCCACGCCCGGCGCGGTCTCCGCCGACGGCGCCACCGGCATCGTCACCGTCCATTTCGACCAGAACCCGGTCCGCTTCGACCCGTCGTACCTCGACGGGGTCGACGACGCCGTGCACACGCTGCGGGCGGACGGCGTCGACGTCGAGTACGGCGGCCCGCTGGGCCGACTGGCCCGCCCCAAGGCGGCGGACCGGGTGTCGGAGGCGATCGGACTCGCCACCGCCGTGGTCGTCCTGCTGGCCGGATTCGGCAGTCTGGCCGCGGCCGCCTTCCCGCTGCTGGCCGCCGTGACCGGGCTGCTGGCCGGGGTCTCCCTCCTCGGACTGCTCGCCACCGCCTGCACCTTCGGCACCGCCGCGCCGACACTCGCCACGATGATGGGCCTCGGCGTGGGCATCGACTACGCCCTGTTCCTCGTCACCCGCCACCGGCGGCTGCTGCGTGACCTCGGCGACTCCGGTGACCCCGACAAGCCGGTCGACCCCGCGGAGGCCGCCGGGCGGGCCGTGGCCACCAGCGGCCGCGCGGTGATCGTCGCCGCGACGACGGTGGCCCTCGCACTGGTCGGCCTGTACGCGTCGGGAGTGGGCTTCATCGGCACCCTCGGAGTCGCCGCCGGGCTCACCGTCGTGGTGGCCGCCGTCGCCGCACTCACCCTCACCCCGGCCCTGCTGGGCATCGCGGGGCGCCGTATCGACCGCTGGCGGGTCCGCCCGCCGGTCGACGAACCAGACGAGCCCGACGAACTCGATAAGCCCGACGAGCTCGATGAACCGGACGGACCCGCCCGACCCGCGGACATCTGGCACCGCTGGGCCGGAACCGTGGGCCGCCGCCCCTGGCCGTTCCTACTCGCCGGGATCCTGGTCCTGGTGGTGCTCGCCGTCCCCGCCGCGTCCATGCGCCTCGGCCACATCGACGACGGTGCCGATCCGACCGGCTACACCGACCGCCGGGCCTACGACCTGATCTCGGACGGCTTCGGGCCCGGCACCAACGGCCAGTTCACCGTCGTGGCCGACCTCGACAGCCACCGCACCGGAACCCCCTCCGAGATCCGGTCGCTGTCCGGCACCCTCCACGACGCCCTGGCCCGCACCCCCGGCGTCGCCCAGGTGTCCACCCCCGTCGCCACCGACGACCGGGCCCTGCTGGTCGCCACCGTCACCCCCGACACCGGCCCGCAGGACCAGGCCACCTCCGACCTGATGCACCGGCTCGAGGACGACGTCCTGCCCGGCGCGCTCGACGGCTCCGGTGCCCAGGGCCATGTCACCGGCACCACCGCGGCCCAACTCACCTTCCGGGACGTGGTCCTCGACCGACTGCCGCTCATCATCGCCGTCGTGGTCGCGGCCGCCTTCCTGCTGCTGCTCACCGTCTTCCGCAGCCCGGTCGTCGCGCTCAAGGCGGCCGTCCTCAATCTGCTGTCCATCGGCGCCGCCTACGGCGTGGTCGTGGCGGTCTTCCAATGGGGCTGGGGCGGCCCACTCCTCGGCGTCCCGGAAAAGGTGCCGGTCGAGTCGTACGTCCCGATGATGATGTTCGCGATCGTCTTCGGACTGTCCATGGACTACGAGGTCTTCCTGCTGTCCCGTATCCGGGAGGCCTGGCTGCGCACCGGCGACAACCACCGCAGCGTCGCCGCCGGACTGGCCGGAACCGCGCGTGTCATCACCTGCGCCGCCCTCATCATGACCAGCGTCTTCTTCGCCTTCCTGCTCTCCACCAATGTGGTGATCAAGATGCTGTCACTGGGCCTGGGCATCAGCGTGGTCATCGACGCCACCCTCGTCCGGCTCGTCCTGGTGCCGTCCACCATGTATCTGCTCGGCCGGGCCAACTGGTGGCTCCCACGGTGGCTCGACCGCATCCTGCCCCACTTCGACCCCGAGGGCCCACCCCCGGCACCCGCCCCGGACACGGCCCCCGTCACCGTCTCGGGGAAGCGGTGACGATGCGCCGCACCCCGAGCCCTGCGACCCTGCGCCGCACCCCGGCCGCCCCGGCCCCGGCGAGGACGGGGCGCCCGCTCCTGCGACGGCCCCGAGCGGTCGCCGCCCTCGCCCTCACCGCGCTCGTGCTCACGGCCGCCGGTGCCGAACTCACCGCCCGCATCGTGCTCCACGACCGCCTGGCCGCCGCGGCCGGACGAGCCCTCGGCAGCGGCACGGACATCCACACCGGCGGCGGACCGGCCCTGCTCGCCCTGGGGGAGGGGCACCTGGACACCGTGACCCTGCACAACGGCCACGCCCGGCTCGGCAACCTCCCCGATGTGTCGGTACGGGCCCGCCTCGACGACGTCCATCTGACCGGCCGTCACTCCGCGACCGTCGCCCGCACCGAAGCCGAGGTCGTGGTGCCCGGGGCCTCGCTGGAGGAACTGGCCGCCGCCTCCGGCCGCCGGATCCCGGTCACGGGGGTCCGCCTCGACCCCCGGGCGGGCACCGTCGTCCTCGCACTCGGCCAGGGCGGCCTGGCGCGGGCGACCCTGCGGCCCCGGCTGGAGGACGGCCGGGTGACCTTCGCCGTCGAGAGCGCGGAACTCCTGGGCAGCCCGGCCCCCGCCGCCCTCCTTGACCGTATCCGCACGACACTGTCCGACCGGCCGCGCACGGCCTACCCCCTGGGCCTCAAGGCCACGGCGCTCCACATCACCGACAGCGGCCTCCGGGTGACCCTGACCGGAGGGCACGCAGGACTCCCGGCGAAGACCCCCTGACAGCCAGGACTCCTCCGACTCCTACTCCCTCTGTTCCTCCTAGTCCTTCTGTCCCGCTAGTTTTTCTGACCTGACGACTCCGACTGCTCCGTCCCGGCGCTCTTCTGCGCCGGGACGGCGGCCGTCGTCCCCGACTTCTCGGCGGTCCCTGCCTCGGCCGCATCCTGGGCGGTGTAGAAGACGGACGTTCCCTGCTTGGAACGCTGCGCCTGGTTCCTGGCCACCAGCCCCTCAAGGGTGGTGCGGATGACGGTGGTCTTGATGCCGCGTTCGGGATGGACCTGGCCGAGGGCGGTGGCGACCTCCGCGGCGGAGCGGGGTTCCTTCTGCCCGGTGAGGTGACGGCGGACGAGTTCGACGAGCGTGGTCCCGGCAGTCGCTGCCTTCTTCGCCGCCCCCGCCCTCACTGCCGTCTTTGCCGACTGCGTCGTCTCCGCCGTCTCTCCCGCCTCCGCTGCCTTCACCTTCTCCGTCGCCTTCGCGGTCTTCGTTGCCTTCGTGGCCCCGACGGCCCGGTCCGCGGTCTTCTTCGCCGGTTTCCGCGCGGGCTTCTGACCGACGGCCTTCCCCGCCGCCGAACGGGCCCGCCCGGCAGCGCTCTTCGCGGGCCCGGTCTGCTTCTTCGCGGCGGACTCGACGGCGGGCTTCCGGCGGGGCGCGGGTACGGTGGGGTCGCCGGACGGGGCCGCGGCTGTGGTCGTGGGTGAGGGCGCGGGCGCGGCGGGAGACGGCGTCATACCGAGCGCCTGCTGCATGTTCACCAGCACGACATGGTTGTGCTGAAGGGCTGCCAGCTGCTGCTGGAGCGCGGCGATCTCCGCGCTCACCCGGTCCTGCTCCTTCACATTGCGCTCGAGGTCATCGGTCAGCTGGGCGGCGTACTGCGCCGTCAAATCGGTGGCGGCAGTGTTCTCGGACATGGGGTCGACCTTTCTCCGTATGTCGTGGTGCAGGCGCAGAAAGCCACAGGCACATGTACTCGGGCCGACGTCTGTGTGACGGCGACGCCGACTGCGCGCATACCCCGGTGCAGTGATGGTACGGACGAGTGGACCCTGTTGGTCCTCTCGAGTCATGTCTTTCCCTCGACCTGAGAGTGCGAGAAGGGCCCGTGCGCCCTGGTGGGCCCCGGTGACCGGGCCGAACCGCAGGGCCGGGACGGCGCGCCGGACTTCAGTCCTTCGAGGGGATCTTCGAGGGGATCAGCGAGGCCAGCAGCACGGTCCGGTCGTCCGGTCCGTCGGTGACCGACGCATCGTGCAGCAGCCGTTCGCACCAGGTGTGCAGGGCGTCCGGGGCGGTGACATCGGCATGCGCGTCGACGGTGCCCGCGAGCAGACGGGCGAGGCGGGCGATGCCCTCGTCAATGTCGGAGTGGCGCGACTCGACCATGCCGTCGCTGTAGAGCAGGAGCAGCGCCGGTTCGGGCACGGGGAGCACGGTCGGTTCATAGGCACCGGTGCCGAGGCCCAGCGGCAAGCCCGGGCTGGCGAGCGTGACGGGTGCGGCCCGTCCGTCCGGGCTCCGCATCAGCGGGGGAGGGTGCCCGGCCCCGACCAGGGTGCAGATGCGCTCCTGCGCGTCCCACTCGGCGTATACGCAGGTCGCGAAGGAGGCCCCGGGGGTGTCGCAGGCGAGGGCGTCCAGTCGGCGCATCAGATCGGCCGGGGTGATGTCGATACCCGCCAGGGTGCGCGCGGCCGTACGCAGTTGAATCATGGCTACGGCCGACTCCGGTCCGTGGCCCATGGCGTCCCCGACCACCAAGCCGATCCGGCCGCCCGGCCGCGGCAGCACATCGAACCAGTCGCCGCCGATGATGGTGTCATGGCCCGCGGGCACATATCCGTGGGCGATATGGCAGCCGTCGGGCTTGTGAGCGGTGCCGGGCAGCAGGCTCTGCCGGATGGCCAGCGCGGTCCGGCGCTCGCGTTCGTACCGCCGGGCGTTGTCCAGGGCCACACAGGCTCGCGCGGCCAGCGCCTCCACGTCCGTCGCGTCGTCCGGCAGGAAGCGGGCGCGGTCCGGGCCGCGCCCGCAGACAATGAACCCGACCGCGGCGCCTCGCAGATGCAGCGGCACGACCAGGAAGGATGCCGTCCGGAGCAGCCGGACTATGCGCGCGTCGTCGCCCAGGGCGCGCAGCCGTTCCGAGGTGTGCGCGTCGACCTCGTCCAGGAGCTGCGGAGCGCGGGTGGCCAGGGCCCGCGCGTACGGCGTCTCCCGCGGGAAGACGATCACCTCGCCCAGGGGCAGGATCCCCTCCCACGGGGCGGGAGCCTCCGTGCCCACACGCAGCGCCAGTCGGCGCGCCTCGATCTGGGGAGGGTCCCCGGCCGCGTAGGCGTTCTCCTCGACGAGCCAGCGCTCCAGCAGATAGACCGACGCGGCGTCGCAGAAGCCGGGTGTCAGCGCCTGCGCGATATGACGGCTGGTCAGATGAAGGTCGAGTTCCGAACCGATGACCTCGGCGGCGGGGGAGAAGGCCGACCGGCGGCCCGAGGGCGCGGCGGCCGGTGATACGTCGGTGCGGCTGCGCGCTTGCTTACGCAGGGTCGTGCCTTTCCGGGTGGGGCCGGTTGTGGCCGCGGGGCAGCGGACACGCCTCGCCGCGGGCCAGATGCCAACTATATGATGGAACATCAAGATCATTGATTTGGAGGGGAGTTGCTGTGCCGGGTGACGAGTTCCTCCCCAAGAGCGTCGACCCCGACAAGGCCAGCGTCGCCCGGATGTACGACGCGATGCTGGGTGGCGAGCACAACTACGCCATAGACCGGGAGGCACTCGCGGCGTTCACCGCCATCGACCCCCAGGTGCGGACACTGGCCCGGGCCAATCGCGCCTTCCTCCAGAGAGCGGTGCGCTTTCTGGCCGACGCCGGGGTGCGCCAGTTCATAGACCTCGGATCGGGCATCCCCACCCAGGGCAACGTCCACGAGGTGGCCCAGGCCGCCGCGCCCGGATCGCGTGTGGTCTACGTGGACAACGACCCGGTCGCTGTGGCGCACAGCGCCTCCCTGCTCGGCGGCAACCCGGACGCGGACATCGTCGACGCCGACATCCGGCAGCCGGCCGACATCCTGTCGTCGCCCCAGGTCCGCAGACTCATCGACTTCGACCGGCCCGTCGCCGTGCTGATGGTCACCATCCTGCACTTCATCACGTCCGAGGAGAGCCCGGCGGGCATCGTGGCCGCCTTCCGCGACGCCCTGCCCGACAACGGCTGGCTGGCGCTGACCCACGCCACCAACGAGGACCGCCCGGACACCGCCGCGGCCGTGGGGCAGCTGTACCGCTCCCGCGCCACCTCCCCGGTCACCGCCCGCTCCCACGCGGAGATCCTCACCCTGTTCGACGGCTTCGACCTGATGCCCCCCGGCCTGGTCCACGTCCCCCTGTGGCGCCCCACCCCCGACGACCCGGTCCCGGCCAACCCCTCGGAGTACTGGGTCTACGCAGGCGTCGGCCGCAAGCGCTCCTGACCCGGTGGATGTGTATGAAGCCGTGGACAGTCGCCGGGCTGTGCGGGCGTTCAGCGATGAGCCGGTACCCAAAGAGATCCTCGAACGCGTGCTGGCCGCTGCAACGCGGGCTCCGTCGAGTGGAAACCTCCAGCCGTGGCATGTGTACGTCGTGACCGGCGAGCCCCTGGCCGAGCTGAAGAGACGCGCAACAGCCAGGGCACTGGCGGGAGGCCCGGGGGACGAGCGACAGTATCCGATGTACCCGGCTGAACTGACCTCGCCGTACGCGGACCGCTTTTCCGCCGCGGCCGGTCAGAGGTACGAGGCACTGGGGATCGAGCGCGACGACCCCGACAGGCCCATGAAGATCGCCGCCTTGAACTCGCAGGCGTTCGGGGCCCCAGTCGTGCTGTTCTGCTACCTCGATCAGACGATGGGGCCGGGGCAGTGGGGGGACGCGGGGATGTACTTGCAGACGGTCATGCTGTTGCTGAGGGCGGAAGGGCTGCACAGTTGCCCTCAGGTGATGTGGACGATGTATCGCAAGACGGTCAGCCGGATCACCGGAGCCGGTGACGGGCTCGTACTGTTCTGCGGTGTCGCGGTGGGTTTCGAGAAGGAAGGCGTGCCACGGCTGCGCACCGGACGGGCGGACATGACAGAAACCGTGAGCTTCATCGGAGTGTGACCGGCCATATCGGCTTGGCAACGACATCGACCCTCCATCCCGGGGGCGGCTGGCATGCATCCCCCGGCGGGCGGGCGCATCCTTGACTTCGAGTGCACTTCACGTCATAGCGTCCTCGACATGGCCCCCACCGGGACCGTGGCCGTCGGGGTGCCGGGCAGCGGTGTCGGTGCGCGGGATGCGCGGGCTCCGGGGTGACCGGGGTGGGGCCGTGACGACCACGATCGCAAGAAAGTCTGGAGACGATCATGAAGCAGCGCAGGCTCCGGGATCTCGAAGTGTCCGCCCTCGGTCTCGGCTGCATGGGTATGTCCGCCTTCTACGGCTCCGCCGACGAGGACGAGGGCATCAGGACCATCCACCGCGCTCTTGAGCTGGGCATCAACTCTCTCGACACCGCTCAGATGTACGGCCCGCTCACGAACGAGTCGCTGGTCGGGCGGGCGGTCAAGGGGCGCCGTGACGCCTATGTGATCGCCACCAAGTTCAACTACCGCATGGACAACGCCGTCCCCGGCGACATGAGCACGGTCGGTCCGCAGGACGGTTCGGCGGAGCATGTGCGCAGCTCGGTGCACGGTTCGCTGAAGCGGCTCGGTACCGACTACATCGACCTCTACTACCAGCACCGGGTCGACCCCAACGTGCCGATCGAGGAGACCGTGGGCGCCCTGGCCGAGCTGGTCGCGGAGGGCAAGGTGCGCCACATCGGCCTGAGCGAGGCGGCCGCGGACACCATCCGCCGGGCGAACGCCGTCCACCCGATCGCGGCCGTGCAGACCGAGTACTCGCTGTGGACGCGCGACCCCGAGGCCGAGGTGCTGCCCGCCTGCCGTGAGCTGGGCGTCGGCTTCGTGCCCTACTCGCCGCTGGGGCGCGGCTTCCTCGCCGGACGCTTCTCGTCCCCCGAGGAGCTCGACGAGGGCGACTTCCGCCGCAGCGGCCCCCGCTTCACCGGGGACAACCTCACGGCCAACCTGAGGCTCGCCGAGAAGGTGAAGGAGATCGCGGCGGAGAAGGACGTCACCCCGGCGCAGCTGGCCCTCGCCTGGGTGCTGGCCCAGGGCGAGGACCTGGTCCCGATCCCGGGCACCAAGCGCCGCAGCTACCTGGAGCAGAACGCGGCCGCGGTGGACGTGGAGCTGACCAAGGAGGACCTCGCCCGCATCGACGCCGAACTGCCCCGGGCGGCGGGCGAGCGCTACGACGAGCGGGGCATGTCGACGGTCAACCGCTGACACCCCGGGCGGCATCCGCGTTCGCGTCCGCGTCCGCTTCCACGGATGCCGACGAGGCCGACCGGCCGACGGGTACGGGGGCGGGAACCCTCTCGGGTTCCGACGCCGCTCCGGACCCCGGCCGGTCGGCCTCCGGCGTCGCTCAGCCCACCGGACCCGAGCCGCCGGTGCGCTGCCCGCCCGTGCCCGGTCCGGCGCAGGCGCCCGCGGCGCAGGCCGTGAGCCAGGCGTCGAAGTCGGCATCGTAGCGGGTGCCGATGTCATTGCCGTAGACCGCGTAGCCGCCGGGGTAGTCGCCCGCCCGGAAGCGGTCGAGCATGCGCTGAATGTCCGCCGGGTGCTTCTCGACCATGTAGCGGACCGCGAGATAGCCCCAGGGATACGTGCGTGTCTCGTCGCTGTTGGCGTAGGTGCTCTGGAACAGCGTGCTCAGGGTGTAGGTGTGCTTGCCCGCCTCGGTGACCGCCTCGTCGTCGGTGATGCCCCGGTAGCTGTAGGAGACGTACTCGGCGAGGCCCTCGATCCACCAGATGTCCGGCACGGCGGTCTGCTGGGTGAAGTCGCCCTTCATGTCGTAGCGTGCGTCCAGGTAGTGCGTGTACTCGTGGTTGAGGTTCCAGATCCGGGCCGTGAAGCCGTCGTCGTACGCCTTCTGGTACATGATCGAGGTCGGCTGGTTGCCGGGATCGGCCGGGTCACCGACCAGGGTGATGCCGCCGTTGTCGGTGCTCACGCCGTAGATCTGCCCGGCGTACGTCTGGTAGTCCGTCCGGCTGGCGAACACCACGAGCTGGATGGTCGACTCGTACTGCCCGGGTATCTGTCCCGGGTCCTTGACGAGCCGGTGTACATACGGGTCCTGGCCCAGCAGGCTGGCACACGCCGCGTCGAGGTCCTCGGCGGTCAGCGACTGGGCCCGTATCGTGTGCGCGCTGTCGCAGGCATGTGTGACGGGCAGAGCCGCCTCGGTCAGACGGGCCGTCAGATCGCAAGTGCCGTAGTACGCGCAGTCGGTCTTGGCGTAGGAGTCCAGCTGGGTCGCGACCGCCACCCACAGCTGCGCCGTCGGACCGGTGATCGACGAGGTGTCCAGCAGGTCCTTCGCGGCCGGGCGGACCAGGGACGTGAGCGCGGAGTGCTCGACATGACGGGCGAGGCTCATACCGGCGTTGGAGTCGAGATAGGCGCTGTCGGTCCCCAGCAGATCCAGATGGCGCAGGGCGAAGGTGTGCAGGGTGCCGAGGATGCGCGGGTCGGCGGTGACGGCGTCGACATAGGAGGGGTTCCAATTGCCTCGCCACAGCGGGGTGTAGACGTCGTTGACGGCCGCCACCATGCTGGGGAAGGCGTCGTAGGAGCTGTCGTACGCGCCGAGCAGCCGCCGGTAGGCGGCGAGATAGCGGCCCTGGAGATTGGCGCTGTCGGTGAGGATGACGGCCTCGCCCAGGACGTCGCCGTTGGCCGCGGTGACGTCCTTCGTGTGCCGGGCGGCGAGGAAGGTGTCCAGTGCGCGGGCGGTGGCCGAGGTGAGCCGTGCGTCGTAAGGGCCGGTGTCGGAGGGGTCGTTGAACTGTACGTAGTAGCCGGCCCGCAGGAAGAGCACCAACTGCCAGATGCCGTCCGAGTTGTCGCCGTCGTAGCTCTGCGCCGTGGTCCCGAAGGCCTTGGCCACGGTGATCATCCGGGACTCGCCGAAGACCCGGCCCGCGTCGGCGCCGGTGACGGTGAAGAGGCTGTTGACGCAGTCCATGGTCGAGGCTCTGACGAAGGCGACGAGCGCGGAGCCGCTTCTGCTGCCGAAGTCGGCCGGCGAGCAGACGGCCTTCGCCGCGGCGCCCGGGCCGGATGTGGTGTCCGGCTTGCGCGGGGACACGGCGGCCCGCAGCGGTGGCAGCCGGTCGGGGGCCGTCCGCCGGTTCTGTACGGCGTGGCCGGGCGTGACGAGGGTGGAGCCGGTCGGGGCGGGCGGCGCGGAGGCGCCGGTGCCGGTCGTGGCCGACGGTGTCGCGCCGTGGACCGCGGCGGCGGGGGATTCGGTACGGGAGTAGGACCCGGGGGAGGCGAGTGCGGGCGGCGCCAGCAGGCCGAAGAACGTGATTCCGGCGGCGAGAGCGCCAGCCACGCGTCCGGGCAGAGGGGAGTAGCGCATCCAGGACTCCTTCACGGAAAGATGCGCCTCGGAGGCGGTGCTGAGGCGTGTGAGGCACCCTCTCAGCGCCACCGTCGGCCAACAATAGGGTGTGACATAGCACATTGCACTGGGCTCCCATAACACGGGCACTGCGGACCCCCCGCGACACGGGCAGTGCATACGCACCCCGGGCAGCGCACGCGGCAGCGGCCGCCGCGGCGCCCCGGCCCCGCGCCTGGACCTCCCGTTGCTGTCCCCGCCCCCCGACGAGGCCGCCCCTACCTCCCCGCCACGCTCCAGGTCCTCGCGGCCCAAGCCCTCAAGTGCGGTGACTGGCCCGCGAGATCGCGGTAGGCGGCGGTGGCGGAGGAGAACAGAGCCTCCGCCGTTCCGCCGGGCACTGTGTCGCGCCGCCAGGCCAGCACATAGCGGCACCACAACGGGGTGCCGCTCAGCGGCCGCACCAGTACCTCCGGGATCGGCCGGAGCGTCGCCTGCACCAGTGACACCCCGAGTCCGTCACCGACCATGCTCAGCAACTGCTGCCGGTCACCCAAAAATTGATGGACCGTCACCGGAGTGAATCCGGCCGCTTCACAGGCCGCGTAGAACACTCCGGGCCAGCCCGCCCCGTCGTCGGGTGTCACGAACCAGGCGTCCTCGGCCAGGTCCTCCAGCGCGATCTGCGCACGGTGCCGCAGCCGGTGCCGGGACGACAGGGCCACGAACGTCGGCTCGGTGACGATTCCGCGGTGCGCCAGTGCGGGGGAGTGGCGCAGCTCCCGGCCGGGATAGTCCGCGGCGAGCGCGGCGTCCACCTCGCCCCGCTCCAGCAGCTCGACGATCTCCGAGGACGCGTACACGCTGCTCACGGTGAGCGACACCTCCGGGAGCCGTCCGCGGACCCGGGTGACCATCCCGGACAGGACCGGCGAGTTGGTCGCCGCCAGCCGCAGGACCGGGCGCGCCGCCGCGGTCCCCGCCGACCGCCGGTGACCGATCGCCTCCGCGCGGGACAGCACGTCCCGCGCCTCGGCCACGACCTCCATGCCGTACGGGGTCAGGGTCGCGCCCGAGATCCCGCGCTCGAACAGCGGCGTGCCGAAGAAGCGCTCGATGCGGCGGAGCTGGGTGCTGAGGGCCGGTTGGGAGTACCCCAGGTCCGACGCGGCCCGGCCCACACTGCCCGCATCGGCGATCGCGCACAGCACGCGCAGATGCCGCAGTTCCAGCTCCATCCGCCCGCCCCCTCCACCTCGCCCGGTCGGTCCCGGCCCGGTGGGCCCGCAGCGCACCGGCGGAGGGGAAGCGTTCCATCGTGCCGCCGTCCCCACAAGACGCCGGTCCGCCTACCTCCTACGGGGTACCCGGCCGCTGCGCCGGGACGGAGGGCTGCTCCGCCTCCGGTTCCTGCCGGGCCAGCCAGTGCGCGACCGCGCGGGCCAGCGGCTGGCCCGTGTCCAGTTCCACGAACCCGAACTGGCCCGACTGGTTGCACTCGAGGAACCACCAGATACCGTCCGCGTCCTCCGCGAAGTCGAAGGCGCCGTAGGCGAGTTCGGCCTCGCGGAGATAGGCGTGCACGGCCGGGGCGATACGCGGCGGGACGTCGACCGGCTGCCAGGGCCCGGTGGAGGGGGCGAACCGGACGTCCACGTCGTCGGCGTCCGGGACGGCCGGTTTGCGCGCCGCCAGCAACCGGTCGCCGACCGCGGTCAGCCGGATGTCGGCACGCTTGGCGATACGCCGCTGGAGCAGCGTGGGCCCGTACGCCACGGCGGTGAAGTCGGTGTCCGGAGCGACGCGGCTGGTGGGCACCGCCCGGGGCGGGTCCTGCGGGTGGGTCCCGGAGACGGGCTTGACCACCAGGTCGGGGAAGCGCCGGGCGAAGTCGCGGGCGGCCTGCGGAAAGGTCGTGATCAGGGTGGCGGGCACGGGCAGTCCGCTGCGCTGGGCGAGACGGAGCTGCCAGGGCTTGCGGCGGGCCCGGCGGGCGGCGTCGGGGCGGTTCATCCAGCGCGCGCCGGTACCGTCCAGCATCCCGTACAGGGCCTGTGACGCCTCCTCGGTGAGCCAGGGGGAGGGCTCGTCGACCCGGGTGGCCGCGATCCCGGGCCGCCGCACCCAGACGGAGCGCAGCCCGCCGGTGCTCACCAGGCGTCCTCCGGTGGAGAGATGGCCCTGAAAGGCGCCGTGCACATACTCGCCCGAGAGGGCGACGGTGCCCGGGAGGTCCGCGGGGTCGAGCCGGACCACGGGCACGCCGCTCCCGTGCAACTCGGCCACCACCATGTCGGCCGTCACATCCTGTTCACAGGTGAGGATCAGCACGGTCATTGTCGGGGCCCCGTGTTCAGTCGTCGAAGTGAGTCTTCGAGCCCGCCGTGGAGGTCGTGGCTCCCCATTCCCGCAACACCGCGTAGTCGCGGGCGGCGATCCGTCCATCGGGAAGGACGTTCAACTGGAGGTCGGAGTCGTAGCTGTACGGGGTGCTGACCTCGAACTCCTGGGCCGGGCGTGCATAGTCCAGCGCGAACGGGCGCATCGTCTCTCCTCGGTCGGTGCTTCCTCGGCAACAGACGGTGACGCTTCGGCGCGACCGCCGTCTGCCGGGCCGCTATGGCTCCACCCACTTATACGAATCGAACGGGTGAATGGTTGCGTCACGTTGAGTGACGAGAGGAGCGGTCGGGTACGGAGCGTACGTTTCCCTGGTCGGCGGGGGTGCGATGGGTCTGGGGGAGTGGCTGCCCCGAGAGAAGTGTCGGCCGTGCGAAGAGAAGTGTCAGCCGTCCGGAGGCAGAAGTGTCAGCTGTCCGGGGGCAGAAGTGTCAGCGGCTCAGATAGAAGCGGATGGTGGTGCCCGGATCGCCGGTGTGCACACGGACCAACTCGGCCACATGATTGACCAGCAGCAGCCCTCGGCCGCCCGGCCGGTCGGGCGCCTGGGGGCGGCGGCCCGCCAAGGGGTCGATCAGGCGGCCCGCGTCATGCACCTCGCAGACGATCCGTCCGCGCTCGGCCCAGATCCGCAGCGTGCCTCCTCCGGCGCCGTGCAGAACGCTGTTGGTGGTCAACTCCGCCACCGCAAGCGCGAGATCCTCCAACGGGGTACCGGTCAGGCCCAGTTCCCTGCCGTGCCGCACGGCGAATTCGCGCACCCGGGACAGCTGACCGCTGCCCCGGAAGTCACAGGCGGCGGCGTCGGGCGGGACCGGCAGTGCCTCGTTGTAGCGGGCGACGGCCGCCTCGGGGCTGTAGGCGGCGGACTCGGTCCGCCCATGGGCGTCGATCACCTCCGGATGGGTGGCCCGCGCGTCGTCGAGCACGGTATCCGGGAGCGCCGCGGCATCGTAGGGGCAGAGAATGGTCACCTCGCGCCCCGCGAACGCCGCGTTGATGAGCGCCTCGTGTTGCACACACGCCGGATATTCCATGGCGGTACGGCCGGGCCAGACGGGTTCGCCGACGATACGCACCCGTCCGTCGCCGCCGTGGGCGTCGGTGAACCGGCGCAGCACCCCCGGGATGATCCACCCCGGGTTGCGGCCCGCCTGCGTCATGTCCACGAAGCAGACCTCGTCCGCCTGCGCGCCCAGGCCGTCCCGGACGACGGCGAGGCGGTCCGGCGGCGCCGCCACGGCGACCGGCTCGCCCGCGGCGAGACCGTCGAGTACGAAGGGGACCGTGCCGGTCGCGTACTCCTGTGTGCCGCGATAGAAGAGGGCCGGGTGCACAAACGTTTCGCGTGCGGTGAGCGTATCGGTCACGGTGCCACCTCGATCCCGCTCGGCCCGGGCCAGAAGATGCCGAGTACGCGCGCCAGTTGCGCGGGTGGCCGGTGGGCCACGATCCGCCGTCCCCCGGGCAGTGACCGCGCGGCCGTCGCCAGGTCCGTGACCCCTGCCACGTCGATGAACGCCACCTCCGACAGATCGACATGGAGCGGTGTGCCCGCGAGCCGCGTCAGCTCGGCGAGCGTTTCCCGCCAGATGTGCCGGGTGTCCAGGGTGACTTCGCCGACGATCCGCAGACCGGTGCGTCCCGGCAGGGGATGGGCCTCAAGGCGGGCCCCGTCGCTCGGCGGTGCGGCGAGGGGTTCCCCGAGTGAGACGTCCATGTGCCACCTCTTCGCCTCGTGCCGACCCGCGCAATGAGCACCATAGACCCCGACACCGTCGGCCGCGTCATCGGCTGGCATCCGGAGCCCGGCCGTCCGTGACGACCGTCATGGGGCCGACGAAGACGACCCACGACGACGACCGACGAAACGACGAGGGGGCGACGACGAGGAGGAGGCGGCCGAAGGGGGAGAGGCAGGGCCTCCGGCATGCGGAGGGGCCCCCGTCCGAGACACGGGGACCCCTCCGCGGGCGTCTGACGTATCAGCGCTTGAACGCGTCCTTGGTCTTTTCCTTTGCCTGGCGGGCGTCGCCCTTGGACTTCTCCGCCCGTCCTTCGGCCGTCATCCGCTCGTTCCCGACTGCGCGACCGACGGTCTCCTTGGCCTTGCCCTTGGCCTGCTCCATCTTCGCCTTGGCCTTCTGGTCTCCAGCCACCTTCGCTCACTCCACGTCATATCGACTACGGGGTACTGGACGGGTGACCGCCGAGGCGGTATTCAAACCCGGCCATCCGGATCGACCGCGTGACGGCTCCGCCATGACGACCGTCATGGGACCGACGACCGCCATGGGACGGTGCGGTGACGGCTGCCGTTGTCAGTGAGTCACTGACTGTGACGAACCGGGACGCGGTGCCGGGCGTCGGCATGCGAGCCATGGGTTGCGGAGCGTCACCGGTGTCGCGGCCCGTGGCAGCCCAGGGTGCGGTCGACCGCCAGGGCCATCGCCCGCTCGCCCTCGGCGTTGGGGTGCAGGGGTGCGGCGGGGGTGGCCGGGGTCAGGGTCTCGATCCAGCGCTGCCCGGTGGGCCTGCACATGTCGTGTCCGATGGTCGGCCGGTAGGTGTCGACGAAACCGGCGCCATGGCGGCGGGCCTGTCCGGCCAGCATCGCGTTGAGCTGCTTCTCCTTGTCCCGCAGATAGGGGAAGTCCCCCGCGGCGAACGGCACGGAGCCGCTGGTGCAGCCGACCCCCGTCTCCGGGAAGAGGTCCGGGTAGCCCACCACCAGGATCCGGGCGTGCGGGGAGCGGCCCCGGACACCGCGCAGCACCCGGGCGATCTTCGGCGCCGTCTGCTCGACCGTCTCCGTCAGGCGGTCCCTGCCCCCGGCGGTGAAGTAGGCGCGGCACGGGGCACCGGTGGGGTCGGAGGCGGTGAGCCGGGCGCAGGTGCCGAGGACGGTGGTGAAGCCGACGTCGTTGCCGCCGATGGTCACGGTCACCAGGTCCGTCCGGCGGCCGAGTGCGCTGAACTGGGCCGGGGCGGTTCCCTGAGGGGCCGTCATCTCCGCGGTGGTGGCCCCGGAGCAGGTGACGTCCGCCAGCCGTTTCGACGCGTAAGAGGCCACGAGGGAGGGGTAGTTGTGGTCGGACCGCTTGCAGTTCGCGTCCACCTGCCCGGGCACCACCGGTGCCGACGCATACGAGTCGCCGAGGGCGACGTAGTCCCGGTGGTGCCGACCGGCGGGGGAGGCGCTCGCGGGTCCGGCTCCGGGGCCCGCCAGCACGGCCATGCCGCTGATCACCACCGTGCCGAACGCCACCGCGCGTCTCGCACCACGGCTGAGTGCCTTCTTCGCCACGGCCGGTCCTTTCCTGGGCGGGAGGTGCTCCGGCCGGGCGGCCGGAGTCCGCCCGGGGTCCAACTCGCCGTCCCCGAACGGTTCCTGAGGAGCACGAGGATCACAAAGAACACCGGTCGGCGGAAGCCGCTGTGTCGTAAAGAATCGCCTTCGCCGTGCTGGACGGCACGATGGACCATGTGCGGTACCGGACTTTCGCATGCCCCCCTCGACCTGCTGGAGATCGCGTGAGCGACAGGATCACCCTGGCCACCTGGCCCACCCCGCTGGAGCCGATGCCCCGCCTCGCGGCGGCGCTCGGGCTGGGCGAGGACGACCTCTGGGTCAAGCGGGACGACCTGATCGGTCTCGGGGGCGGCGGCAACAAGGTCCGCAAGCTGGAGTGGACCCTCGGCGCCGCCCTGGCGGAGGGCGCGGACACCCTGGTCACCACGGGGGCCGCGCAGAGCAACCACGCCCGCCTCACCGCGGCCGCCGGTGCCCGTGCCGGACTGGATGTCGTGCTCGTCCTCCCCGGTACGGCGGCCGACGCGGCCCAGGGTTCCGGCAATCTTGTGCTCGACAGCCTCTTCGGGGCGCGGATCCACTGGGCCGGGGACGGCGACCCCGGCACCCTGGGCCAGGCCGCCGAGGAGGTGTGCGCGCGGCTCCGCCTCGGTGGCGCGCGCCCGTATGCGATCCCCTTCGGCGGTTCCAGCCCCCTCGGGGCGCGTGGCTACGTGGACGGCGGCGAGGAGCTGCTCGGCCAGCTGCCGGATGTGCGGCATGTCGTGGTGGCGCTCGGTTCCGGCGGCACCATGGCCGGTCTGATCGGCGCGCTCGGACAGGAGCGTGTTCTCGGCGTGCACTGCGGAGCGGTGACCGACCCGGTCGGCACGGTCGCCGCACTGGTGACCGAACTCACCCGGCGCCCGGCCGCACCCGGATCGCTGCGCATCCGCACCGACCAGGTGGGAGCCGGATACGGAACCCTGCACGAACCCGTGCTGGAGGCGATGCGGACGGCCGCGACCACCGAGGGGATCGTTCTGGACCCGGTCTACAGCGGCCGTGCCCTGGCCGGTCTGATCGCCGCCGTCCGGGACGGCGGCATCCGTCGCGGGGAGCGCACCGTCCTGCTCCACACCGGCGGCCTGCCGGGACTTTTCGGCCATACGGAGACCGTGCGGCGCACCGTCGCGGCACTGCGCCCCCACTCTTCGGGCTGATCAACGGCGCCGCCCCTACCCCGTCCGGCGCGGGGTCCGTGCGTGACTGGCCGATGTCCGGGTACGTTGCCCAGGCCATGGAAGAAAACGACACCTTCGGCCTCGACGGCATCGAGTCCGCCCCCGTCGAACAGACGATCGAGCGGCTGGCACTGATGAACCGGGAGGAGGCTGACGATCTGCTACGACTTCTCGCGACGGTCGCCGAGGCGGGCGGCCCGCTGTCCGCGGAGGCGGAACGGCTGGCGCGGGAGATCGCGACCCGGATCCCCTCGGAGAACTGACCACCGCCCGGCCCGGGCGGTGGCGCGCCGCCCCCACCACGCCCCCGAGGCCCTACGCCACCGCGGCCGCCACGCCCCGGCGACCGTCACAGCACACCGCCACGGTGACGCGACGCCCCGGCGACCGGCACACCCCGCAGCCCTCACACCACCCCAGGCGTCCGCAGTGCCAGCACGGCGACGTCGTCTTCGTTGTCTGCCGGACGCGTACGCTCCAGCAGCTGGTCGGCGAACGACTCCAGCGACCGGTGGGCCAGGGCGGCGGCATGGCGGCGCAGCCGGTCGAGCCCCTCGTCCAGGGAGTGGCCCGGTGACTCGACCAGGCCGTCGGTGTACAGCAGCAGCGTCGACTCGGGCGGCAGCACCACCGTCCCGTCGGACCGCTGCCGCCCGGTTCGGATGCCGAGGAGCGGCCCGTGCCCCTCGGTGAGGTACTCGGTCAGGCCCTCACGGGTCACCAGCAGCGGCGGAGGATGCCCCGCGTTGGTCCACGACAGGGTCCAGAGCCCGTCGTCGCCGAGCGCGGTCCGGGCGAAGACCGTGGTGGCCATCGGGACGTCCGTGAGCCGTGTCATCGCCTCGTCGAGCCATTCCAGGATGCGACTCGGCGGCTCCTTCTGGGACCAGGCGTAGGCGCGCAGCATGTTGCGCAGCTGCGCCATGCCGGCCGCCGCGTCCAGATCGTGCCCGACGACGTCCCCGACGGCCAGGGCCGTGTCCCCGTCGGCGAGGGTGAAGACGTCGTACCAGTCACCGCCCACCTGTGAGGCGTCCGGCGCGGGCAGATAGCGGGCCGTCATCCCCAGCCCGGGCAGGCACGGCAGCTGGGGCAGCAGATGGCGCTGCATGGTCTCGGCGACCTTGCGCTGCCGTTGGTAGAGGCGCGCGTTGTCCAGGGCCAGCCCGGCCCGGCGGGTGATGTCCTCCAGCAGCGCGAGGTCGGCGGGGGCGAAGCCCTCGGGCCGCTCCGCGCGCCCCAGGGTCAGGGCCCCGAGCACCTCGCGCAGCCCGCGGATCGGGGCGATCGCGGCGGAGTGCATGCCCGTCTCCTCGAAGAGCCGCCGCTGGGCCACCGCAAGGCCCGAGTCCGGCACACCCCGATAGGTCTCGGGGCCCGTCAGGGTGGAGGCGACCCCGCGCAGGGCCCGCGACAGGGGCATCGGGGAGTCCTCCGGCACCGGCGGCATCGGCCCCTGCAAGTCGTCCCGGTGCACCAGGACTCCGTTCTCCGCATGGACCACGGAGGTGCGCCACACCTCGTCGCGCTCGGTGATCTGGTCGATGACCGCCCAGTCCGCCAGCCGCGGAACCACCAGGCCCAGCAGCCGCCGCAGCGCCTCGTCCACGTCCAGCGTCGAGGTCAGCTGGGTGGTCGTCTCGGCCAGCAGGGCCAGGCGCTCCAGCTCGGGCAGCGGCTCCGCGGCCGAGCCCGTCCGGCCGCGCGGGGCGTCGGCGTCCGCGGAGGTGTGGAAGAGCACCAGCGTGCCGTCCTCCGGGTCACCGACGTCGTAGGAGGTGACCAGCCAGGACACCGGCAGCAGAAAGCCGTCGCCGCGGGCGAACCACTCGGCCGTGCCCTGCGCCGTCTGCCCGCTGAGAAAGGCTGACCTCATCACGCACCCCGTCCGGGGCACCGGCTCCCCGTGGCGGGTGCGGTGCAGCAGGTCATGGGCGTCGTGCCCGAGGAGTTCCCGGGCGGAGCGGAGGAGCAACTGCTCGGCACGCGCGTTGACGGCGATCACGCGGCCCTGCTGGTCCACGACGTAGGCGCCGGTGCCGAGGGCGTCGAGGGGGGCCCGCAGGGACTCCTGAGCGGTCCGCTCGAACGGCTCCTCGGCGGTGTCGGCGGTGTCGATCTCCGTCATCCCGGGTCCCCTCCCCTCCGTGCCGCTGTCGGCTGGGCCGTGCCCCGGTGGGGACCGGGGCGGCCGCGCCCGTCGCGGATATTCTGACCGGCTTCCCGGGTATCAGGCGTCCTCGGATCCGGACTCCGTACCCGGTTCTCACCCTCCCCACCGGGAGCGGTTCTCACCCTCCCCACCGGGACACCTTCCGACACGGCAGGACGGCCGCCGGAACAGGGGGCCCGGCGAAGGGCGTTACGGTGACGGCGGCACAGGAACGATCAGGACGGTGGGCATGCACGGCGAGTACAAGGTTCCCGGGGGGAAACTGGTGGTGGTCGATCTCGACGACCGGGACGGCGTGCTGCGCAACGTCCGGGTCGCGGGGGACTTCTTCCTGGAACCCGACGAGGCGCTGCCCGCCATCGACCGCGCCCTGGAGGGTGTCCCGGCCACCACGGAGGCCGCCGGGCTCGCCGAGCGCATCCGCGCGGGCCTGCCCGACGGCACGGTGATGTACGGCCTGACCCCGGAGGGCATCGCGACGGCCGTCCGCCGCGCCGTCGCCCAGGCCACCGACTGGACCGACTACGACTGGCAGCTGGTGCACGAGGAGCCCCAGTCGCCCGCCCTGCACATGGCCCTGGACGAGGTCCTCACGGCCCAGGTCGCCGCGGGGCACCGGCCGCCGACCCTGCGGGTATGGGAGTGGGGCGCCCCGGCCGTCGTCATCGGCAGCTTCCAGTCCCTGCGCAACGAGGTCGACACCGAGGCCGCGCACCGGCACGGCATGACGGTGGTGCGCCGCATCTCGGGCGGCGGCGCGATGTTCGTGGAGCCCGGCAACACCATCACCTACTCGCTGTCCGTTCCTGCGTCCCTGGTGTCCGGGCTGTCCTTCGCCGACTCCTACGCCTACCTCGACGACTGGGTGCTGGCCGCCCTGGACGACATGGGCATCAAGGCCTGGTACCAGCCGCTCAACGACATCGCCACCGACGCCGGAAAGATCGCCGGGGCCGCGCAGAAGCGGATCGTGGGCCCCGAGGGCGGGCCGGGCGCGGTGCTGCACCATGTGACCATGTCCTACGACATCGACGCCGACAAGATGGTCGAGGTGCTGCGGATCGGCCGGGAGAAGCTGTCCGACAAGGGTGTCCGCAGCGCGGGGAAGCGGGTCGACCCGCTGCGGCGGCAGACCGGGCTGCCCCGGGAGGCCGTCATCGACCGCATGATCCGTTCGTTCCGGACCCGCTACGGGCTCACCACCGGCCGCGTCACCCCGCAGGAGATGGCGCGCGCCGAGGAACTGTCGGCCGCGAAGTTCTCCGCCCCGGAGTGGACCGCGCGGGTGCCGTAGCGGCGCGCGGTGTGTCCGCGCGCCGGTCCGCCGTCAGTCCCAGAGCGGGTAGCTCACCACCCGGTTGGACCCCTCCGGCCGCGCGCCGGTGTAGACGAGGCTCAGCTGTGTGAACTGCTTGAGCTGCGGATGCTTCGTCCAGGGCTGCGCGCGGTCGAGCCGCACGATCACCGGATACGAGTGGAACTTCCCCGCCGCGCAGTACGGCTTGCAGTCGTTGACCACGTTGATCCCGGTGGCCGTTGCCGAGCCCGGGTCCCAGTGGGACCAGCGCAGCGAGGAGAGGCTGTTGTTGCCGTCCCCGCAGGCGAGCAGGAAGTCGGCGGGCCGTACCTGCGTGTGCCAGACGCAGTCGACGAGCACGGCACCAGTGGGTTGTCCGGTGGTCCGGTATCCGGCGGAGGGGGCGGCCGAGGCCGTTCCGCCCATCGCCGCCGCGAGCAGGGCGACGGCACCCAGTGCGGCCGCCGTCTTCACCTTGTGGATCCGCATGTTCGCTCCTGGCCGTCCGTGCAGGCGCTTCGGTACGACGCTACGACTGCCCCGGGGGTATGCACCACTCGTACGCGCCGGTTTTTCCTCACCAGAGCTTGTCCGTCTCTCCCGGATACAGCTCGATCCGGCTGTGGTGGAACGACATCCGGCCCTGCCGGGCCCTGGCCGAGAAGAAGCCGCCCAGGGTGACCTTGTCGAAGCCGGGCCGGTCACTGGGGAACGGGTCCCCGGGCGTCCCGCCGACCAGCACCGCGCCGGGCAGCAACTGCCAGCCCGCGCGCTCGTAGAAGGCCCGGAGCGGGCGGTCGCAGGTGAACAGACCGAGGTCCATGTCTTTCGCGATCATCGCCTCCCGTGCCGCGGCCACCAGGCGTCCCCCGTGACCGAGGCCCTGCCTGTCCCGACGGGTCACCACCGTGCTCAGTCCGCCCGCGGCGTACCGGGCACCCGCATGGGACAGCTCCTTGGTCAGGATGTCCAGGGCGGCCACCACGGTCCCCCCGTCCACGAGCAGCATCGACCAGGGCCGCAACAGGGGATCGTGGGTGGGGGCACCGGCCGGGGCGGCCGGCCCGCCGTCGGAGGGCCAGGCCTGGTCCTGGAGATCGCGCACCTGGGTGCGCAGTTCGGGCGGGGTGGCCTCTTCGGGGAACGACAGGATCTGCACGCGTCGATTCTGTGCGTGTGACGGTGCGGCGCAACCGCTTTTCCATGCGGGGCCCGGCACGGCACCGGGCCGCCGTCACCGGAGCCGCCGCGCGCGGGCCCGGGTCGGCCGCCTTCCGTCCGTTCATTGGACGCTTTTTACCCCGGCTTGGCCAGGAAGTTGCCCTGCACACCACCTCCTGATTTCCCTTCACACCGTGCGATGCGCCGCCCCGGAATGCATTCACCCGTTCGGGTCAGTCACCCTGGTTTGTTCGAACGTTCACTCAACGCAACCACTTTTCCGCCCCGGAGATACCGGCCGGATTCCGCAAGTGGCCCTTGCGGGACGCCGCCGCGCCTGTACTTGTCGCGTTCGGGTCAGGTTTTCGCTGAAGGCGAAGCGCGCGGAATAAGGCGGCCCACCACGGCGAAGCCGGGACACCCGCCATTGGAGTGCTTCCGCTCTCCTCTTCGATGCTGCGAGCCCAGGAATACCGGCCCGTTGAGCGATAGGGTCGAGTTGTCGAGATCGATTCCGAGTGGCCGTGGGTTCACGACGGACCGAAACTGAAGCGCACGGTTCCCGTGATCAGACAAGTTCCGTGACCAGACAAGGGGAGTGCCACGAGTTCGTGGATTCCGGGATGGACCGGCTTCGGCCCGGGCGGCCGCCACGACATGGGTCTGGCCATCGCAGCGCGACGGCCAGCGACATATCCGCAAGGAGTTAGCATGGGAGAGAAGTCTGCCGAGGTGCTGATCCCCGGCCCGGACGAACCTCCGACCGCCAGGCACAGCAGCGCAGGCCCGCTGACCATGGAAACCGAGAGGAAACTCGCCGAGGTACTGGCTGATGTCGTGTGCGTCGACAGCGTTTCGGCGGACAGCCACTTCTTCGAGGACCTCGGTGCCAACTCCTTGGTGATGGCCCAGTTCTGCGCGCGGGTCAGGAAGGACCCGGATCTGCCGTCGGTGTCCATGAAGGACATCTACCGGAATCCGACGATCCGGAACCTGGCGGCGGCACTCGCGGACGCCATGCCCACTCCCGTCGACGGACAGCCGCGGAGGGCGCCGTCGGTGCATTCGGCGGTTCCCGCCCCCGCGGCACCGACGAAAAGAGCGAGCACCTTCTCGTATGTGCTCTGCGGAACGCTTCAGTTGCTGGTCTTCCTCGGATATTCCTTCGTCACCGGAATCGTCGCGGCCCGCGGCTACGACTGGGTTTCCGAAGGCGGGAACCCCCTCACCATCTACTGCCGGGCGCTGCTCTTCGGTGGCCTCGGATTCCTCGCCGTGTGCCTGCTCCCGATCGCGGCCAAGTGGATCCTCGTGGGCCGCTGGAAGGCCCGTGAATTCCCCATCTGGGGCCTGACCTATGTGCGGTTCTGGATCGTCAAGGTGCTGCTGCACGCCAATCCGATGATTTTCCTCGCCGGGAACCCGCTCTACGTTCTCTATCTGCGGGCCCTCGGCGCACGGATCGGCAAGGGAGTCACCATCCTCTCCCGCTCCATCCCGGTCTGCACCGACCTGCTCACCGTCGGCGAGGGCGCGGTCATCCGCAAGGACTCCTTCTTCCTGTGCTACCGGGCGCACGCCGGACTCATCCAGACCGGCCCCGTCACCCTCGGCCGCGAGGTGCTCGTCGGCGAGAAGGCCGTACTCGACATCGACACCTCGATGGGCGACCGGGCCCAGCTCGGCCATGCCTCCTCGCTGTACCGGGGCCAGTCCATCCCCGCGGGCGAGCACCGCCTCGGATCCCCGGCGTACCCCACGGACCTCGACTTCGTACGGGTCGAACCGGCCCGGTGCGGCACCCTGCGCCGGACCTGGTTCGGCTTCGCCACCCTCCTCCAGCTCTTCCTGCTGTACATCCCGCTGTTCGTCGGCGGCGCATACATGCTGTTCAGCTGGGTCCCCGCGCTCGGCAACCGGCTGGACCCGACCGACGTCGACTCCTACTCGGAGATGTTCAGCGACGCGCTGCTCATGTCCGCCGTGCTGTTCTTCGGCCTCATCATCGGCGGCCTCGCCGGGCTGTTCACCATCCCCCGCCTGCTGAACCGGGCCATCAAGCCTGACCAGGTCTATCCGCTCTACGGCTTCCAGTACGCGGTGCAGCGGGTCATCGCCCTCACCACGAACATCAGGTTCTTCACCTGGCTCTTCGGCGACAGCTCCTACATCGTCCACTATCTGCGGGCCCTCGGATACGACCTGACGCAGGTGGAGCAGACCGGCTCCAACTTCGGCACCGAAGTGGTGCACGAGAGCCCGTTCCATGTCTCCGTCGGCAGGGGAACGATGGTGGCCGACGGCCTGTCCATCATCAACGCCGACTTCTCCAGCTCGTCCTTCAAGGTCTCCCGGGCGACGATCGGCCCCCACAACTTCATCGGCAACAACATCGCCTACCACGCCGGGGCCAGAACGGGCGCGAACTGCCTGCTCGCCACCAAGGTGATGGTGCCCCTGGAGGGCGACGTCCGCGAGGGCATCGGACTGCTCGGCTCGCCGAGCTTCGAGATTCCCCGCACGGTCGAACGCGACGCACGCTTCGACCACCTCAGGGCCGCCGAGGAACTGCGCCAGAACCTGCCCCGCAAGAACCGCTACAACCTGCGCTCCATGGCCCTGTTCCTCACCCTGAGGTGGCTGCACGCCTTCGTCCTCACCGTGGTCGGCCTGCTCACCCTCAATCTGTACGGAGCGCTCGGCTACATCGTGATAGCGGTCTACCTGGCCTTCACACTCGCCTTCACCGCCGCCTACTTCGCCCTGGTGGAGCGCTGCATCGCACGGTTCCGCCCGCTGCGCCCGCAGCTGTGCTCCATCTACGACCCCTACTTCTGGTGGCACGAGCGCCTGTGGAAGGTGCCCGACCGGCATCTGATGGTCTTCAACGGCACCCCGTTCAAGAACCTGATCTGGCGGATGCTGGGCGTGCGCATCGGCCGCAGGGTCTTCGACGACGGCTGCTATGTGACGGAGCGGACCCTCACCGCGATCGGCGACGACTGCACCCTCAACATCGGCAGCAAGATCCAGTGCCACTCCCAGGAGGACGGCACCTTCAAGTCCGACCGCACCACCCTCGGCAGCGGCTGCACCCTCGGCGTCGCCGCACATGTCCACTACGGCGTGAACCTGGGCGACCACTCCCAGCTGGCACCGGACTCCTTCCTGATGAAGGGCGAGGAAGTCCCGCCGTACGCGCGGTGGGGAGGCAACCCCGCCGCAGAGCACCAGGACGACCCCGGCCGGCACCTCGCCGTCGGCCCGGCCACGACGACAGCCACCTCCGCGGCATCCGACGCCGCGCCGACGGCGAGTTGAGGAAGGCCCCGATGGAAGCGCAGCTGAACGCGGACCGGGAGTACTGGAGCCGGGTGCTGACCGCCGGTGGCAGCACCGCCATTCCCCGGTGGGCCCCCGAGCCGGTCGTCGGTGTCGCCGTGCACGAGACGGTGGTGCCCGCCGACACGGACCGGGCGGTGCGCGCGCTGGCGGACCGGCTTGGGGTGCCGCTCGCCGCGGTGCTGCTGGCCGCCCACGCCAAGGTGCTGGCCGCGCTGTCGGGCGAGGAGGACGTGGTCACGGGCTGCGCGGCCGGGACGGACGCCGGCCCCCTGCCCTGCCGCCTGACCGTGTCCCCGCGCACCTGGCGCGAGCTGGTGGGCGACGTCCACCGCGAGACGGAGGAACTCCATGCGCACCGCGGCTTCCCCGTCGCGGAACTCCGCCGGGAACTCGACGTGGCGGGGCCCTCGTACGAGGTCGTCCTCGACCCCGAGGGAAAAGGTGACGCACTCGCCGACACCACCGTGCTGGCCGTGGACTGGGACGACCGGGGCGAGCGGACACTGCTCCGGCTGCGCCACCGCACCGAGGCCCTGGACACCGCGGCCGCGGCCCGGATCGGCGACTACCACCTCACCGCACTCAGACTGCTGACCGCCGACCCCGACGCCGAGCACGCACGGCAGAGCCTGCTGTCCGCGGCGGAGGCGCACCAGCAGCTCCAGCAACTGGCCGGACCCGCCCGGCCCCTGCCCGGCCTGCGGGCGCACCAGCTGTTCGAGCAGCGGGCACACGCCCACCCGGACTCGGTGGCCGCCCTGCACGGCGACCGCACCTGGACGTACGGCGAACTCAACGCCCGCGCCAACCGGCTGGCACGGGCCCTGCTGGCCCGGGGCCTGCAACGCGAGCAGATCGTCGGCGTGGTCACCGAACGCAACCTCGACTGGCTGGCCGCGGTGCTGGCGGTGTTCAAGGCCGGGGGCGTCTATCTGCCCATCGAGCCGCGCTTCCCGGCCGGCCGGATCGAGGCCACCCTGGCGCGCGCCGGGTGCCGACTCGTCCTGACCGAGGAGGGCAGCACCCACACCCTCGACAAGGCACTGGCCATGCTGCCCGACATCGAGCGGCTGCCGGTCGACGCGGCGTACGCCGAGGACCACGCCGACACCGACCCCGGCATCGAGGTCACCCCCGGCCAACTCGCCTACATCTACTTCACCTCCGGCTCCACCGGTGAGCCCAAGGGCGCCATGTGCGAGCACGCGGGCCTGTTCAACCACCTCTTCGCCAAGATCGACGACCTCGGCATCGACGAGGGCCGCGTGGTCGCGCAGACCGCCCCGCAGTGTTTCGACATCTCGCTGTGGCAGCTGCTCTCCGCGCTGCTGGTCGGCGGGCGGACCCTGCTGGTGCCGCAGGACGTGATCGTGGACGTCGAGCAGTTCGTCGACACCCTGGTGCGCGGCCGGGCCGCCGTGGTCCAGGTCGTGCCCTCCTATCTGGAGGTGGTGGTCTCCTACCTGGAGCAGCACCCCCGGCAGCTGCCGGACCTGACCTGTGTGTCCGTCACCGGCGAGGCACTCAAGCGGGAGCTGGTCCAGCGCTGGTTCGCCATCCAGCCGGAGATCCGGCTGCTCAACGCCTACGGCCTGACCGAGACCTCCGACGACACCAACCACGAGATCATGGACCGGACACCGGAACGGATCCTGCTCGGCCGCGCCGTCAACAACGTACGGGTCTACGTCGTCGACGAGCAGCTGTCCCTGGTGCCGCTGGGCGCCCCCGGCCTGATCGCCTTCTCCGGAGTGTGCGTGGGCCGGGGCTATGTCAACGACCCCGAACGCACCCGCGAGGCCTACCGGGACGATCCGTACCGGCCGGGGGAGCGGCTCTACCTGGGAGGCGACTGGGGGCGCTGGCACCCCGGCGGAAAGCTGGAGTTCCTCGGGCGCCGCGACAACCAGGTCAAGATCCGCGGCTTCCGCATCGAGATCGGCGAGATCGAGAACAACCTGCTCCAGGTGCCCGGCGTACGGGACGGCGCGGTCGTCGTCGCCGAGCTGGCGGGCCGCAGCGCCCATCTGATCGCCTTCTACACAGGCCGCTGCCAGCCCGCGGACGCCCTGCGCCAGACCCTGAACGCCGTGCTGCCCGCCTATATGGTCCCCTCGGCCTTCCACTGGCAGCAGAGCCTGCCGCTCACCGCCAACGGCAAGATCGACCGCAAGTCCCTCACCCTGCTGGCCCAGCGGACCGCCTCGGCGGTGGAGGACGGCCCCGCCGGGAAGAACTTCCAGGCGCCGCGCACCTCCGCCGAGCGCAGGCTCGCCGCCGCCTGGGCCGAACTGCTGGGCGTCCCCCAGGACCACATCGGGCGGCAGGACCACTTCTTCGACTCCGGCGGCACCTCCCTCACGGCGGTGAAACTCACCATCGCGCTCGGCCGGACGGTGTCCCTCAAGGACATCACCCGCCATCCGGTGCTCGCCGATCTCGCCGCCCTGCTGGACGGCGCGGAGCGGCGGCGCCCCGAACTGCTCCAGCCGCTGTCCGTGCCCGAGGGCACGGCGGACCGGGCCCTGGTCTGCTTCCCCTACGCGGGCGGCAACGCGGTCAACTTCCAGCCGATGGCCGCGGCCCTGGCGGGCAGCGGGACCGCGGTCTACGCCGTCGACCTGCCCGGTCACGACCTGGCCGCCCAGGACGAACCCTTCGCGCCCCTGGCACGGGTGGTGGAGCGGGTGGTCGCCGAGATCACCGCACGCGGCCTCACCCGGGTCATGCTCTGGGGACACTCCTCGGGTGCCGCCCCGGCACTGGAAACGGCGAGGAGGCTGCGGGAGGCCGGAACCGAGGTCCTGCGGGTGTTCCTCGGCGCCCAACTGCCCGGCACGGCCGACGAACGCCGCTCGGCCGCCGCCGAGCTGACCGGACGGACCAACTCCGGCATCGCCGCCATGCTGACCGCCGACAGCGGCTACACCGAACTGGGCGAACTCAGCCCTCAGCACGCCGAGCACATCGGCGCCGCCTACCGCCACGACTGCCTGTCCGCACACCGCTACTTCCTCGACGCCCTGGAGAACCCGCCGACGGCGAAGCTGCCCGTCCCGGTCACCGTGGTCGTCGCGGCCGACGATCCGTACACGCCCGGCGCCGCCGAGCACCACCGCGACTGGCAGCTTCTGGCCGACCACGTCGACCTGCACGAACTCCCCGACGGGGGCCACTACTTCCCGCGCACCCGACCCGCCGAGGCAGCACGGGCCGTCCTGGGCGCAGCCGAGCTGCTGCCCTCTTCCTGAGCCTCCCGAGTCTCCCGAGGCGCAAGCGAAAGGAAACCGAGATGTCGTCCTCTTCCCCGGCATCACTGCTCGAGGCGGAGCTTCTGCCGGACAGACCCCCGGTCCTGCACATCGATGCACCCGGCGATCCGTCCGGCTGGGCGGCCGAGCACCGCGACGCGCTGCGGGCCCAGGTCACCGAGCACGGGGCGCTCCTGGTCCGCGGCCTCGGACTGCGGGAGACGGACCAGGTCGGCGCCGTCTTCGCCGCCCTCGCCGGCGACCTGATGACGGAACGGGAGGCCTTCGCCCCCCGGCAGCGCCTCGGCCAGGGCCTCTACACCTCCACGGCCTGGCCCGACAACCAGCCGATGTGCATGCACCATGAACTGAGCTATGCGCTGGACGTCCCCGGACTGATGCTGTTCGCCTGCCTGAACGCGCCCGCCCAGGGCGGCGCGACCGCCGTGGCCGACGCGGAGGAGATGCTCCGCGCCCTGCCCGCCGCACTCACCGAACGCTTCGCCCGCGAGGGCTGGCTGCTCACCCGCAGCTACAACGACGAGATCGGGGCCTCCCTGGAGGAGTCCTTCGGCACCGGTGACCGGGCCGCCGTCGAGCGCTACTGCCGCGACCACGCCATCGACTTCGCCTGGGGGCCCGACGGTTCGCTGCGGACACGCCAGCGCCGCAGGGCCGTGGTGGACCACCCGGTCACCGGCCGCCCCTGCTGGTTCAACCAGATCGCCTTCCTCAACGAATGGACGCTGACCCCGGACGTGCGGGAGTACCTGGTCGACGAGTACGGCGCGGAGGGACTGCCGTTCAACACCCGCTACGGCGACGGCACTCCCATCGGCGAGGACGTGGTCCAGCTGATCAACAGCACCTATGAGCGGCACACCCGGCGCGAGCCCTGGCAGCCCGGCGATCTGCTGCTCGTCGACAACATCCGCACCGCACACAGCCGCGAGCCCTTCACAGGGGAGCGCCGGGTGCTCGTCGGCATGGCCGAACCGCAGCGCCCCTCGGCCGACGGCACCCACCCGGAGGTGAGCCCGCGATGACGACCATGCGGTCCCCCGCGACCCAGCCCGCCGTGCCGCCCCGGGCCCCCGCCCCGACCTTCGCGGTGATCTCCGGCGGACAGGTGCAGCAGGCCCTCGCCGGGCGCGAGAGAGAGATCGTGGACCTGATCGAGACCACCTACCGGGTGCACGGCGCCGGGGACTCGGTCAACCCGGCCTCGTACTTCCTGCGCTTCCCGGACCGCCCGGCGGACCGGATCATCGCCCTTCCGGCCTCCATCGGTGGATCCGTACGGGTCGACGGCCTGAAATGGATCTCCAGCTTCCCGGGCAATGTGTCCGCCGGTCTGCCGCGGGCCTCCGCGGTCCTGATCCTCAACGACCCCGCGACCGGCTACCCGCTGGCCTGCCTGGAGAGCTCCATCATCAGCGCCACCAGAACCGCGGCGTCCGCCGCGCTGGCGGCGGACTGGCTCAGCCGCACCCGGACCCGCCCCACCCGGGTCGGATTCTTCGGCGCCGGTCTGATCGCCCGCTACATCCACTCCTTCCTCGCCGGAACCGGCTGGGAGTTCGACACGATCGGCGTGCACGACCTGTCCGCCGACAGCGCGGCCGGATTCTCCGGCTATCTGCGGGAGTCCCCGCACCCCGGGCGGGTCACCGTGCACGAGAGCGCCGAGGACCTGATCCGCTCCAGCGACCTGGTGGTCTTCGCCACCGTCGCCGCCGCGCCCCATGTCACCGACCCCGCGTGGTTCGGCCACCATCCGCTGGTCCTGCACGTCTCCCTGCGCGACCTCGCCCCCCAGGTCCTGCTCACCGCGGCGAACTACGTCGACGACGTCGAGCACTGCCTGAAAGCCGACACATCCCCTCACCTCGTGGAGCAGGCCACCGGCAACCGCGACTTCCTGGACGGAACCCTCGACGACGTCATGACCGGACGGGTCGCCCCGCCGGCCGACCGGACGGTGATCTTCTCTCCGTTCGGCCTCGGCGTCCTCGATCTCGCCGTCGGCAAGTACGTCTACGACGAAGCCGCCCGGGCCGGACACCTCCATCTCATAGACGATTTCTTCCACGAACTGCGCCGCTACGGCTGACCACGCCTTCTGTCAGCCCTGGCACCAGGAGGCCATCGTGCCCGTCATTACCGCTCCTCACGCCTTCAACGAAAGCCAGCTGTACGTCGACCTCGAGCCGATCTTCGGGCGTTCTCTCTACCTGAAGTGCGAGGGCTTCAACTTCGCGGGCTCGATCAAGCTGAAGGCCGCCATCGAGATGGTGGAGACCGCCGAACGGGAGGGGGTCCTCAAGCCGGAGTCGATCCTCGTGGAGTCCTCGTCCGGGAACCTGGGCGTGGCGCTGAGCATGATCGCCGCCAGCAAGGGATACCGGTTCCTGTGCGTCACGGACTCCCGCTGCAACCTCTCGACCCGGCTCCTGATGGAGGCGCTGGGCAGCCAGGTGCACATCGTCGCGGACCTCGACGCCAACGGCGGCTTCCTCGGTGCGCGGATCGACTACGTACGCGAGCTGTGCGCCTCCGACGACCGGTATGTGTGGCTCGGCCAGTACACCAACCCGGGCAACTGGCGGGCGCACTTCCGCACCACGGCACCGCAGATCGCCGAGGAGTTCCCGAAGCTGGACGTGCTGTTCATCGGGGCGGGCACCACCGGCACCCTGATGGGCTGCGCGCGCTATTTCCGCGAGTGGCACCGGCCCGTGCGGATCGTCGCCGTGGACAGCGTCGGCTCGGTGGCCTTCGGCGGCAAGCCGGGCCGCCGGATGATCCCCGGCCTGGGCATGAGCATGCGCCCGCCGCTGCTGGACGAGTCCCTGGTGGACGAGGTGATCCGGGTGGAGGAGGCGGACACCATCCGCGCCTGCCACCGGCTGGCCCGCCGTGGATTCCTCTTCGGCGGCTCCACCGGCACGGTGGTCAGCGGGGCCATGGACTGGCTGAGCCACCACGACACCCGGGGCCTGACGGCGGTGGGCATCGCCCCGGACCTCGGCGAGCGCTACCTCGACACCATCTACCAGAGCAATTGGCTGGAGGCGCTCTACGGCGACCGGATCCTCCTCGACCCCGACGAGCCGGTGAAGGATCCCCGGGGCGGCGAGCCCAGAACGCGCGCGTCGCGGCGGCGCCCGGAAGCGTAGACCCCTCGGTGCCGACGGCGGCCGCCTTCCGGGCGGCCGCCGTCGGCACCGAGCGGGAGGTCAGGCGGACGGGGTCTTCCCGAGGCGTACGGCGGACGACGTGTCCTGGGGCGCCGGGTCCGGCGCGGCCGGGGTGTGCCTGCCGCGCAGTGCCGAGGCGACGGCGGAGACCAGGGCCATGCCCGCGGCGACCGAGAACACGATGGCCAGCCCGTGGTGGAACGGCCCGGCCACCAGGCGCGGGAAGAACTCATGGCCGGTCAGGACGGCACGCTGGGCCGCCGGGAGACCGTCCAGCGTCCCGCCGGAGGCGAGCAGATGCTGGATGGGGTTGTTGCCCAGGAACGTGGCGAACAGCGTGCTGACCGGCGGCAGTGACGCCGCCTGCCCGGCCGCGGCCGCCGGGACACCGTGCGCGGTGAGCCCGGACCGGAGGGCGGCGGGCAGCGACGACGCCAGTCCGGAGACCATCAGCGAGAAGAACACCCCGATGGACAGGGCGGTGCCCGAGTTCTGGAAGGTCGAGCGCATGCCCGAGGCCACGCCCCGGTATTCCGGCGGCACACTGCCCATGATCGACGAGGTGTTGGGTGCGGAGAACATGCCCTGGCCCAGCCCGTTGAGCAGCAGCAGCGCCGCGAACAGCCCGTAGTCGAAGTCGATGGGCAGGGCGAGCAGTCCGAGGAAGGAGGCCGCCACGAGCAGCAGTCCCGCGGTGGAGAACATCCGGGCACCGAAGCGGTCCGAGAGATAGCCCGAGACGGGCCCGGCGATCAGGAAGCCCAGCGTCAGCGGCAGCATGAAGACACCGGCCCACAGCGGGGTGTCCTCGAACTTGTAGCCGTGCAGGGGAAGCCAGATGCCCTGGAGCCAGATGATCAGCATGAACTGGAGCCCGCCGCGCGCGATCGAGGTCAGCAGGGCCGCCAGATTGCCCGCGGCGAACGCCCGCACCTTGAACAGGGCGAGATGGAACATCGGCTCGGCGACACGTGTCTCCACCCAGCAGAAGAACAGCAGCAGGGCGCAGCCGCCGGTCAGCCCGCCGAGTACCCAGGGGTTGCCCCAGCCGGTGGCGCTGGAACCGTAGGGCTGGATGCCGTAGGTGATGCCGGCGAGCAGGATGCCCGCGCCCGCCGCGAAGGTGATGTTGCCCAGCCAGTCGATGCGGCCGCGGCGGCCCACCGAGGTCTCCCGCAGGCTCAGATACGACCAGACGGTCCCGGTGACACTCACCGGCACGCTCACCCAGAACACCGCCCGCCAGTCGACGGCGGCGAGCAGCCCGCCCGCCAGGAGGCCGAGGAACTGCCCGGCGAGCGCGGTGATCTGGTTGATGCCGAGGGCCATACCGCGCTGCCGGGCGGGGAAGGCGTCGGTGAGGATGGCCGCCGAGTTGGCGGTCAGCATCGATCCGCCGAACGCCTGCACGATGCGCCACAGGATCAGCCACAGGGCTCCCGCGCCCGCCCGGAACGGGTCCAGGGACAGGGCGATGGACGCCCCGGCGAAGATGAGGAAGCCGAGGTTGTAGATCCTGACCCGGCCGAACATGTCGCCGAGCCTGCCGAGGACGACGACGAGGACGGCCGACACCAGCAGATAGCCGAGGATCATCCACAGCAGATAGCCGATGTTGCCGGGCGCGAGCGGGTCGAGCCCGATCCCGCGGAAGATCGCGGGCAGCGAGATGATCACGATGGAGGCGTCCATCGTGGCGATCAGCACACCGAGCGTGGTGTTGGACAGGGCGACCCATTTGTAGCCGGGGCCCGGGGGCAGACCCTGTCCGCGCGCGGAGCGCAGGGCACCGAGGGCGCTCACAGCCGCGCCGCCAGCCGGTCGAGGAGCGGCAGGGCCGAGGCGAGCGTCTCCCGCTCCCCGGCCGTGAACTCCTCCAGTACGGCCGAGAGCCGGTGGACCGACTCGGAGCGGCGTTCCGCCAGCATGGCCCGTCCCTCCTCGGTGATCGCCACGACGGCCCGCCGCCCGTCGGCGGCATCGGGGGTACGGCGGACCAGCCCGCGCTGCTCCAGTCCGGCGAGGGTGCTGGCCATCGCCTGCGGCCGTACGCGCTCCAGCTCGGCGAGTGACCCGGGGGAGCCGGGGCCGTCGGCGGCGAGCCGGGCGAGCACCGACACTCCGGAGAGCGTCACATCGCCGACGGCGTGCGCCTGGCGCAGCCGCCGGGTGATCCGGCCGACGGCCAGCCGCAGCTCGGAGGCGATGGTGCCGGAGTCCACCGCGACGGCGGCGCGATCGGGACCGGTGTCGTTGTCTACCTTCACAAGTACTAACGATAGGTTTATCAGTGTGGACTGTTCAATCAAGTGTTAGTAATGGCCGGGCCGCCGGTTCACGCGATACACATCGGGGACGCACAGATTCAGCGCGACCGCGGCGGCGATGAGCGCGGCGCAGCCCAGCAGCACCGTCCTGGTGTCCCAGACCCGGGCCGCGAGGGCGGTGAGGAGATAGCCGAGCGGGATGGCGAGCCGTTCCCCGACGCCGTTGAAGGCGCTCATCCGGCCCTGCTCGGCCGCCGGTACATGCTGCTGGAAGGCCGTGGTCCAGGCGACGATCGTGATGTCGAGCCCGACCCCCGCGAGCACGGCGGACAGCAGCACCACGGGCAGCGGCAGGCCCGTTCCCAGGGCCGTCAGAGGCAGGACGAGCGCGGCGCCTCCCGCGACCGCCACGGCCAGCAGCCGCCGCGGCCTCCAGCGCAGGCACACCAGGGTCCCGGCCAGCAGCCCCCCGGCGAAGGACGCCTGAACGAGCCCCCAGCCCCGGGCCCCGCCGTAGAACCGTGCGGCGACCAGCGGACCGAGGAGCTGGAACCCGGCGAGCCAGGCGGCGACCAGCACCGTTCCGGCGGCCGTGTACGTCCACAGCCAGGTGCGCGACCGGAAACCGGCCCAGCCCTCGCGCAACGCGCTCAGCGCGCCGCCGACGGCCGGGGGCGCGTCCAGCCGCAGACCGAGGAGCAGCAGGGCCGCGGCGGCGAAGGTGAGGGCGTCCCAGGCGAGGGCCCAGGCGGGACCGTACGCAGCCACCACAAGGCCGCCGGCCACCGGGCCCGCCACCCGGACCGCGTTGCCCGGCAGCCGGAGCAGCGCGTTCGCCTGCTGGAGGTGGACCGGAGGGACCAGCTGGCCGACCGCGCCCTGCGCCGCGGGCTGGATGAAGGCCACTGCGATTCCCGAGACCAGTCCGCAGAGCGCGATGGACGCCGTGGTCGCCAGGCCGGTGCCCACCGTCGCGGCCAGGACACCCTGGGCGGCGGCCGCGAGGAGATTACCGAGAAAGAGCATCCGGCTGCGCGACAAGCGGTCCGCGAGGACCCCGCCCGCGAGGAGGAAGAGGATCGTCGGCACCGCGTTGAGGGCCAGCACCAGCCCGAGGGACCCTGCTCCGGCCCCCTGCCCGATGACGGAGTAGGCCAGGGCGAGGGGCGCCATCGCCGACCCGGTGGCCGACACGAGGTTCGCGAGCCCGTAGCGCCGGAAGGCCTGGATGCGAAGGGGCGCAAGACGTGGTGGCTGCATGCCCGCGGTGCTCTTCATGATCCCCCTCGGTACCGGCGAAACGAGCACCCTAGTGCGTACGGGACGGGCACGGCGAGAGGCCGGGCGTGACCCGGGTGAGGGGGGCGGAAGGCGTCCGCCTCGCGCCGTTTGCCCGACCCCGTCGGGGTTACCCGCCTCCCGTGAAGCCGACGAACCACCTGCTCAGGAGTGCCACAACGACCATCGGCTTCCGCAGATACCGATAGGCGTCGATGGGTCCACAGGTCCGGTCGCAGGTCCGGTCCATGCGTTCCGTGGGCGTCCCCCGGGCGAGGAAGGTGCTGCCGTGGACAACGCGACGGCGGGAGGCGAGCGGGCGGCCACCCGGCTGCGCTTCGACGGCTGGATCGCCGGGATCGGCACCGCGTCCGGCACCCGGGTGGTGGTGGGCCACTGGCTGCGTTCGCCGTTCGGTGCCTTCAGCGATGTGATGCTGGAGCGGCGCGACGGGCACCGCCTGCTGCTGGCCCCCTCCGCGCGGACGGCCCACTTCATCGCCGGTACCTACTCCTTCGACGAGGTACGTGTGGTGCCGGTCGGCGCGGTGGCCACCGGCCGGGACTGGACGGTCACCGCCGACTCGCTGCGCATGCGTTTCGCCCTGGGCCGCCGTGGCCTTGTCGGGCACCTCCTCCGTGCCGTGCCCGGGCCGCTCGCCGCCCGGCCCTTCTGGGCCGCATGGGTGGCACTCCCGGCCTGGCTGCTGCTGGGCGCCCGCACCTGCGGCAGTGCGGGCGGCGGGCGCTACGAGTGGTACGGGGCGAGGGACCTGCTCCCGATCACGGCCGCCGCGGTCCGCTACGGGGGCGAGGACCTGGGCGCCCTCGCCCCGGTCGAGCCGCCGGTGCGGTTCGGGTTCGGTTCCACCCCTCGGGGGCCCTGCGCCGTGCGGGTCACCGCCACGGTCGCCGTCGGCCGCGACACCGTGCCCCCGTCCGCCGTGCCGGGCCCGGGAGCCCGCTGACGGAGCGCCTGACTCGTGCGCGGAGTCCTCCTGGGGGAAGGTGGAACTGTGACAGCAGGTGCCACCGGCCTCGCGGACGAGTGCGAGCGGCTGCGGACGGAGAACCGGCAACTCAAACGTGCCGTGGACTCGCACGCCCTGGTCGACCAGGCGATCGGCGCGGTGGTCGCCCTCGGCCGGATTCCCCAGGAAGAGGCCTGGGAAGTGCTGAAGGACGTCTCCCAGCACACCAACACCAAGATGCGGCTCGTCGCCGAACACATCCTCAAGTACGCCCAGGGCGGCGACCTCCCCCAGCCCGAACTGGAAGAATTCCGCCGCGCCCTGGACCGCAACAGAATCGACTCCCACAGCGGGCCCTGAGGCCCGGACGGCCGTCGGCAGGGACGCCTCCACGGCCCTGGCAGCGCGGAGCCGTTGCCGCCGCACTGCCAGGGCCGTTGACGCCGTACGGCACGAACGGACATGACACCCCTTCCGCGCCCCGGAGTCGGGGCGCGGTGCCGTCCGACTAACCGAGGCTGCCGCCGAACCGTCCGTTCTCGGCTTCCGCGGCGGTGAGTTGCAGCGTGCCGCGGTGGGATACCTCTACTTTGTAGAACTTCTCACCCTTGGGGACGTCCGGGACGTTGACGTCGAAGGAGCAGTCGCCGCCTTCGTCGTAGCGGGAATTGCTCAGCGCACCGGTGGCGATGACGCTTCCGGCAGCGCTGTACACCGTCACGGAGGTGCCGTCGCTGATGTCGTCGTAGCCGCTTGTCCCCCCGCAGCCTCCGGTGCCGTCGGGGACGACACTGTCGGTGAGGTCGAAGGTGCCCTTCAGTGTGAAAATGCCCGGGTCCACGGGCCCGTTGGCGGCCGTGATGGCCCAAGCCCCGCCGACGATGCCGGCGCCGACGGCGAGCCCCAGGAGTCCGGCGGCGAGCGGGCTGAGCCGTGTGTTCACCGGCCTCGGTGCGAGTGAGTCCGGAGGCGCGGTGAAGGGTGGTGGGGTTGCGGGCTGTGGCGGAAGCTCGGTCATGATCCCCCCTGGGATGTCGGAACGGGCGGGCCCCGACTCACGGCAGACGGGGCCCGCAGGCGATGTCAGTCCCAGCCGCCGAGGAGGCCGGAACTCAGCTGTGCGTCGCAGATGTTGTAGCCGCCGGACGCGTGTCCCTTCTTCGTCCTGCCGTCGATGGTGACGGAGCAGTTGATGTCGCCACCGCCGCTGAGCTGGCCCATGACGTCGAAGTACATGGCGTCCTTCTTGACCGGCAGCGTCGCCTCGAAGGTCCCGTTCGCGAAGTGGCCCTGACGGCTGTCGCTGTCGCTGCCGTAGGTGATGTCGACCCCGCCCGGGGCGGTGCCCCAGATCTTGAAGACGGCGGTCTTCTTCTGCTTGTTCCCGGTCTTGGGCTTGGTGTTGCCCTTGTCCTCCGCAGCGGGCTTCGCGTCTTTCGGCGTGCTGGAGGCAGCGGCCTTGGAACCGCTTGTGTCACTGGATTTGCCGCCTCCGGCGGCTGCCGCGACGACGGCGATGAGGACGAACAGGGCGACGACTCCGAGACAGCCGAAGCCGACGATCTTCCCGGCCTTCGACTTCTTCGGAGGCTGGGGCGGGGGCGGAGGGGTGCCGTACCCCTGCTGCTGGGGGTTGCCCCAGTCGGGTTGCTGGGGCTGCGGGTATTGCTGCTGGCTCATGGTCCCCCCTGGGAATGGGCACTGTGTGGTGCACGTGTTTGAATGGTGAATATCCTGTGAAGGTGCCGAGGTTCACCTGAAGTAATCGGATCGTGACAAAAATCGCTCCCTCCAGTACATGAACGACCCTGCGGCGGAGGGCGCCGTAAACGGTTGTGTGGGGGTGTTCACTCGTGCGGGTGTGTGGTGCCACCCCTTTGGACCGGTCCGGCGGGCCCGGTGGTGGTGGGCGCTTGAGGCTCGCTGCGGAAGACCCCCTCGGAAGGAGGACGTCCATGAGCGCCATCCGACGCTCCCGCCGCCTGCGCAGGCCTCTGTCCGCCCTGACGGCCCTGGCCACCACCGCGGCCCTCGCCGTCGCCGTCCCGGCCCTGGCCACCCCGGCCGGTGCCGCCGCCAAGGAGACCTGCGGGGACCCCCGGCAGAAGCTGGAGCCGACCGCCCAGGCGTTCCTCGACAAGCTCGCCAAGGCAGGCGGGACGCCGATCCAGGATCTGACGCCCGCGGCGGCGCGCAAGTCGCTCCTGGACCTCCAGGCGGCCTACCCCGTCGCCAAGCTCCCGGCCGACATCACCGAGCGCACCATCCCCGGCGGCCCGACCGGTTCGGTGTCGATCCGCATCGTGCGACCGCACGGCATGACCGGCAAGCTGCCTGCGGTGATGTACTTCCACGGCGGCGGCTGGGTCCTCGGCGACGCCTCCACCCATGACCGGCTCGTCCGGCAGATAGCCAACGGCGCCAAGGCCGCGGTCGTCTTCGTCAACTACACGCCCTCGCCCGAGGCCAGGTTCCCGACCGCCAACGAGCAGGCCTACGCGGCCACCCAGTGGGTCGCCCGGCACGGCGACGAGATCAAGGTGGACGGCTCCCGGCTGGCCGTGGCCGGGGACAGCGTGGGCGGCAACATGACCGCCGCCGTCACCCTGATGGCCAAGCAGCGCGGCGGCCCCAAGCTGGCCCAGCAGGTGCTGTTCTACCCCGTCACCAACGACGACTTCAGCACCCCGTCCTACCGGCGCTTCGCCACCGGGTGCTGGCTGACCGCGGCGGGCATGAAGTGGTTCTGGAACCAGTACGCGCCCGACACCTCGGTCCGCGGCAGGCCCACCGCGTCCCCCCTGCGCGCCACCATGGGCCAGCTCAGGGGCCTGCCCAAGGCACTGGTGATCACGGACAGCGATGTGCTGTCCAGCGAGGGCCGCGACTACGCCGTCAAGCTGAGCGCGGCGGGCGTCCCGGTCACCCAGGTCCACTACGCGCACATGATCCATGACTTCGTCATGCTCAACGGGCTCGCCGACAGCCAGGCCGCCAAGTCCGCGGTGGCCCAGGCCAACGCCGCCCTGCACAAGGCCCTGTACGGCGGCTGACCGCGTCGGCCTCCCCGCAACGGCCACCGCCCGACCGCCGCGGGGAGGCCGGGCGGTGCCCTCACTCGGGGACCGTCGGCTGTCGTCCGGAGTGGGCCTCGTGTACATGGCGGCCCAGCAGTGGGCCCCCGAAGACGACGAAGCCGACCCCGATGAGCCAGGACTGCACGATGAGGACGGTGCCCACCGTGCCGTAGGAGACGGCGTTGTTCACGATGAGCGGGGAGAAGACCTGGTAGGAGAACCAGCGCAGGCCCACCAGGCCCAGCATGGTGGCCGTCGCGCCCGGCAGCAGGGCTCGCCAGGACACCCGGCTGCCCAGCAGGAAGTGCTGGCCCCACCAGAAGAACAGCAGACCGAAGACGACGGTGAGGGTGATGCGGACGGAGGACTGCACCATCCCGCCCCGCAGCAGCGCGCCGCTCTGCACCTCGGCGAACAGATAGGCCGTCAGGGCCGCCAGCCAGACGGCCCGGCGCCACACCGTGTGCCAGCGGCCCGCGGGCAGATCCCACACCCTCTCGTAGCCCGTCTGGACGCTGGAGGCGAAGGTGAGCCCGAACAGCGCCAGGGCGAGGACACTGAAGGCGCTGGTGGTGCTGAGCACCTTGCGGGGTGCGGCGAACAGGTGGTCGACGGCACCGGCGGGCCGTCCCGTGAGGCTCATGCCGTCGGTCACCCAGGAGGCGAAACCGCGCTGCTGGAAGGGTGCCGCGGCGGCGACGACGATCAGCAGCGGCGCCAGGGTGACCAGGGCCAGGGCGGCGAAGCCCATCGAGCGGTGCATCAGTTCCATTTCGCGGCCGTGCTGCCAGAGCCCTCCTGCGGGCGAGTGGTGCCAGCGGATGTGCCAGCGGGCATGCCGTGCGCGGTGCTGGGGCCGCTCGTGCGGGGGCGGGCCTGCGGAACCCGTCATGGGTGCCCCGTTCCCCGCGGCGCCCGCCGTCGAAACCCGCTGTTACCGCTGATCACCCCGACAGTGCGGGGAAGCGCCGGGTCTCCGGCCGTTCGGCGGCACGCCCGGACGGCCGGAAGGCGGGAGCGAGGACGGGGTGGTGCGAGGGGGCCGTTCGGGTGCGCTAGAATCGATCTTGCGTACGGCACCGAACTCCGGTCCGCGCCGCACGCGTTGGTGGTCCAAGGAAAGACGCCCCGCTTCCTGCGGGGAGATGCAGGTGCAAGGCCTGCCCGGCGCTCCGCACGACCCCGTCCCCGGTACCTCCGGGGGCGGGGTCTTCTGCATGCCCGGGTCGGGCGCTGCCAGGGGGCGGGTGCCGGTCCTCAGGGGCGGTCCCGCGGAGTGACCCGCAGGGGCAGCGCGTTGGGCCTGATCTGCACATGCTCCACGGCGCGGACCCGGTGCCGGGGGAGCGGATGGAGCCGCCAGCGGGTCATGACCGCTCCCAGGATGATCCGCATCTCGTGCCAGGCGAAGGTGTCCCCGATGCACTTGCGGTTACCGGCGCCGAAGGGGACGTAGGCACCGCGCGGCAGGTCGCGCTCTCTGCGGGACAGCCAGCGGTCGGGGTCGAAGCGCAGGGGGTCCGGGAAGGACACCGGGTCGCGGTGAAGCGCGGCCGCGCTGAGGATCAGCTCGGCGCCCTCGGGGAGGGCGACCGACCGGATCGAGGTCGGCCGTGCGGTGCGCCGCATCATCAGCCAGTTCGGCTGGTACAGCCGCAGCACCTCGGTCAGGAAGCGGTCCGTGTACGGGGTCGGGGCGCCGAGGTGGTCGGCGAGACCCGCGGCCCGGGCCTCCGCGCCGATCCGCTCCTGGGACCCGGGGTCGGTGCTGAGGACGTGCAGTGCCCAGGACAGGGTGGTGGCGGTGGTCTCGGCGCCCGCGATCAGCAGGGTGAGCAGTTCGTCGCGGGCCTGTTCGTCGCTCATGAGCGGGGCGGCGCCGTCCGTGCCGCCCAGCATGAGGGACAGCAGATCGCCGTCGCCCGCGTGGAGCCTGGCGTGGTGGACGGCGCGTTCGGCCAGCGAGCGCAGGGTGGCGGCGGCGGTGAAGAAGCGTTTCCGGCCCCGGGTGGGCAGGGCGGCCACCCGGGCGGGCAGCACCGTGTGCAGAAACATCCCCTTGGTCAGGGCGTGCAGATAGGCGGGGACCTTCTCGCCCATCTCCGCGAGGTCCCGGGGGATCTCGTACGACGACGAGAACAGGGTGTGGATGATGACCCTGGACGCCAGGCGGCGCATCTCCTCGTCGAGTATGACGACGGATCCCGGACACCAGCCCGCGGCGGTCTCCTCGGCCAGCGCGGCCATGGTGGGAGCGTAGGCGGCGATCCGGGCGCGGTGGAAGCCCGGCTGGAGGATGCGGCGCTGGCGCCGGTGGAAGGCGCCCTCGGAGAGGGCGATGCCATTGCCCATGAAGGGGCGCGCCGTCTGGAAGAGGAGCCCCTTGCCCAGGTCCCTGCTTCTCTCGGTGAGGCTCTCGTGGACGGCCCCCGGCGAGTTGAGGACGAAGGCCGGCCGGTTGCCGAGGAGGATCCGGACGACCTCGCCCTGGGGGCGCAGGGAGTCGAAGAACCGGGAGCGGCTCGCCGCGAGCTGCGGCAGATGCCCGAGGACCGGGCAGCCGCGCGGTGCGACGGGGGCGGCGGGGATCAGATCTGCTTTGCGTAACACCTCAGTAGCCTTTGACGAAGTCGACGACATACCACTTGTTCTTTTCCGCGTTGTGGACCGCGGTGAGGAAGTCCCTCCTGTTGGCCCCGGTGGAAAGGGTCACCGAGGAGATGGTGGAGCCCAGGCCGGGGCCGAGGGTGAGGGTGCGGTTCCCCGTGGCGTCCTGGACGAGTTCCCACACGGCGCGCTGTCCGTCGGTGGGGTGGGCGGGGGTGCCGAGGGTCCGGTTGCCGCCGAGGGTGACCCGGAAGTGACTGCCGAGCGCGGCGTCCGTGGCGATGGCCGGGGCGTCGGTGAGCGCCACCGGAGCGGGGTCCAGCTTGGCGTCGACGTAGTCCTTGCGGGTGAGGTGCTGGTCCTGGGTGGGGACGGTCCCGCCGGACACGGTCCCCTCGTAGAGCGCGGACCCGGCGCCGTAGACGAAGCCGGTGGCCACCGAGCCGCCCGCGGTGTCGTTGGTGATGTTGGTGTAGCCGTAGCCGTCGTAGCCGGTCCCGCGGTCGACCGCGGACTCCGCGCCGCAGCCGGAGAAGGCGATGCCCTGGCTGCCGGTGCCGGTGACCTCGTATCCGATGCCGCAGTGGTCGGCCGCGCAGCCCACGAAGGAGCAGTAGGCCATGGTGTCGATGCGGAAACCCGCGTTGGTGACGGTGTCCGCATAGCAGGACAGGAAGGAGCAGCTGGTGCCCGCGGCGTGGCCGGGGACGCCGTGGATGTTCCACCCGTGGTTGCCGTTGTTGGCGGAGGTCACTCCGGTGAAGGTGGAGACGATCGGATTGGACAGGTCGATCCCGGTGTCCCCGAAGAACTTCACGGTCACCCGGGAGAACGCCAGGGAGACGGTGGCGGGGTTGGCGACCCGGGACAGCACGATGCCCTTCCCCGTGCCGCTGCCGGGGCCCTGGAAGGTGAGGTCCTCGATGGTCAGCCGGGTGATGTCGGTGCCGGTGAGGGCGTGATGGGCGGAGCTGGACTGGGAGATGACGGAGGCTCCGTCGCTGACGCCCGCCAGCACCGTGGACGACCGGGCGACCAGGGGGGACGAGATCTTGTAGGTGCCGGCCGGGAAGACCACCGTCCCGCCGGTGGGCGGGACGGCGTTGAGGGCGCTCTGGACGGCGGTGGTGTCGTCGGTGCTCCCGTTTCCGGTCGCACCGTAGTCCAGGACATTGGTCCAGTAGCTACTGGCCACGATGACTCCATTCCATGCTCTCCCGCGGAGGGGTGCGCTCCGGATTCGGGGCGAGAGGAAGGTGAATCGGTAGGTGCGTGCGACCGGATGGAGGGACACGGGTCCGAACAGCGCTTTACAGTGTGAAAACGCCTGGGTTCCCTCGGTTATGTTAACGGCGCCGCCGAGCGGCCGTAAAGGCCCTTGACCGAGAATCCCGTGGGGTTTCCACGGTCGGACAGCCAGGGGAAATCGAGTGGAAATACTGCGTCCAGACGCCCATTCGGAACACGCCGTCCAACCCCCTTTCCACCTGGGCATTGTCGCCGCCCACCGCCCCGGTTCTGGTCGCCGTCATTCCGGCCCATAACGAGGAGGCGTACCTTCCGTTGGCGATTTGCTCCATCAAGGCGCAGCGGAATCCCGTAAGTCGGATTGTCGTAATTGCCGACCGGTGTACCGACCGTACGGCGGACATCGCACGCGAGAACGGCTGCCAGGTCGTCGAGACACCCGCCTCCGACCATCTGAAGGCCGGAGTACTCAACGACGTTCTCCCGGAGCTGCTGAGCGGACTGGACGACACCGACCTGGTACTGATCACGGACGCCGACTCCAGGATCTGCCCGGAGTTCACGGCGGTCGCGCTGCGCCGGCTGGGGACGCGGCCCGAAGTGGGCGCGATCGGGGGCGTGTTCTACGGCCAGGACGGAGCGGGACTGCTCGGCGCGCTCCAGCGCAACGAGTACGCGCGTTACGCCCGCGAGGTCGGGCGCCGAGGCGCCCGCGCCACCGTCCTCACGGGCACCGCGACCGTCTTCCGGGTGCGGGTGCTGCGCGCGGTCGCAGCGGCCCGCGGCACCCGGCTGCCGGGCCGGACGGGCTGTGTCTACGACACCGGCGCGCTGGCCGAGGACAACGAGATCACCCTCGCCGTACGGCACCTCGGCTGGGCCACCCTCTCCCCGCGCCAGTGCCGCGTCGTCACCGAGATCATGCCCACCTGGGGGGACTTCGTGCGGCAGCGCCTGCGCTGGCAGCGCGGCGCCCTGGAACCGGTGAGGAGAGACGACCGATGATGCACGGCAAGCCGACCCAACTCGCCGCGTCCGCGGGCACCGTGACCAGTCCGCTCCTGCTCACCACGGCCTACCGCCTGTGGTGGGTCGTCATGACCCTCACCCTCGCAGCCGCCGTGGCGGCCGTGTGCCGCCTGCTTCTCCGCAGGATGGAGTAGCGCCTGCCGGGCCCGGACGGCCGCGTCGTACGCGCGGTTCGGCGGACCGTCCCGCGCCCCGCCGCCCGGGACGGCTCCGTCCCCTGCCGGTGTGCATGGCGGGGCGGCCGTCTGCCCGTGTCCATGGCGGGGCGGCCGTCGGGCCGACCGGCCCCGCGCCGGCCGCTACTGGCCGCTGCCCGCCGCCGGTGCGGCCGCCCGCAGTCCCGTCCCGTGCACACCGGAGCCGATCCGGCCGTCCGCGGCCGTGCGGTGGCCGGACCAGGGCTGGTGGCTCTGAAGTCCGGTCAGATGCGCGGGAGCCGGGGCGGAGGGGCCGTAGGTGCGGGTCGACCGGCCGCCGCCCGCCGTCGACTCGGCGAGGGTCAGCGCAAGCTGCTCGATACGGTTCTCCAGCGTCCGCAGCAGTTCCTCGTCCCGGTGGCGCAGCTCTCCCAGCAGGTCCATGGCCGTCTCGTCGTCGGCGAGCGCGGCGATGCTCTCACCGGCCCGGCAGGCGGCCAGCGACTGTGCGGCGGCGGCGTACTCGCACTCCGTGACCCGCAGCATCTGGCGGTCGGTGGCCGGTCGGCCGCCGAGCAGCACGCCGTCCGCGATCATCGCTCCGGCCTCCAACGGGATGCGCGCGGCGCGGACCGCGACCGACGCCAGGGTCCTCAGGACGGCGGTCGTGTCGTCCAGCAGCCGACGGGGCCGCAGAAGGCGGACATGGTCGTCGATGCGGTCGAGGTACCCCCGTACGTCGGCAAGAAGGTGTTCCAGTGTGTGGCGCTGCGGATGGGCGGGAGTGACAGCCAAATCCGCCCGCACCATGTGGATCAGGGCGGCATGGGTCTTCCGGGCGTCCTGTAGCACCGGAATGAGCGCGTCCGTCGTCACTGCCATTGCGCTTGCTCCCTTGTGTGGGTCGTGGGACGGCAGGAGGGGCGGACCCGCCTGTGGAGCGGATGTCCGCATGGGCCGGCCCCCGGGATCAGCGTGTGCGAACCCGCGCCGGAGCGCGCGGCGGCCTCGTCCGTCCCGGGTGCGGCCGAGGGGGTTTCCTCGTGGTCACAGCCGCCCGACCGGGAGCTGTGACGCCGGGAGACCCGGCTAGCCCGTCCGGGTAGGCACTACGCCATGCGGCGACGGGCACCGCGATGCCGTGCCCGACGGGCACCCCGGTGCCGTGCCCATGGGGGCCGCGGGGGAGTGCGGGCACGCGGGGCCGCGGGGGGAATAGCGGTTCGGCAGGGAGGCGTTTTGCCCATTGGGAGGTGAGGTGCCGTGGGTACCCCGTACAGCGTCCGTGAGCACCGGGCCGGGGCGGGCCGGTATGCGCGCCGGGCGGGCCGGCCGCTCCACCGCCGCACCTGGCTGCTGTCCCGCCGTCCCGAGGCCGTGGGGCGGGCCCGCCGCCGTGCCCGGGCCTTCCTGGAGCACCGGCGGGTGGACCAGCCCACCGTCGACCGGGTGGTGCTGCTGGTGTCGGAACTGGTCACCAATGCCGTGGAGCACGCCCGGGCGCCGATCGTGCTGCATCTGCGGGTCGGGCCGCGGCGGGTACGGGTCGAGGTCACCGACGGCGGCCCCGCCCGCCAGGAGGCCGCCTGGGCGGCGAGCTGCGGTCCGGGCGAGCACGGCCGGGGCCTGTGCATCATCGACGAGATCGCCACGGCCCACGGCGACCGGCTCGGGCACTGCCGCGCCCTGCACTGGGCGGACCTGACCACCGCCGCCTGACACCTGCCCGCACCGCCCCCCGCCGACGGCGGGGAGCGGTGCGCGGCGCCCGTCAGCGGGCGCCCGGGACCTCGCCGAGCACGTCCCGCGCGGTGTCCAGCGCGGAGGCGCGGTCCTCGGGGACCAGTCCGATCCGGGTGCGGCGGTCCAGCAGGTCCGCCGCGTCCAGGGCACCCTCATTGCGTACGGCCCACAGCAGTTCGGCGCGGGTGACCGGGTGCCCTTCGAGCACCGGTTCGGCCAGCCGGGGGTCGCTCGCAGCCAGCGCGTGCACGGCCGGGGCCTCGGTGCCGTAGCGGTTGACCAGGCGGCGGGGTGCGCGCAGGGCGCCCAGCTCGGCGGACGGTGCCGCGCCGACCAGCGGCAGGGCGGCGGTGGGGGAGGGCCCGGCCGTCAGGCGGTGGGCCGCGACCACGGCGTCCACGGCGTCCTCGGCCATGCGCCGGTAGGTGGTGAGCTTGCCGCCGACCACGGTCACCACACCCTCGCCGGAGGTGAGGACGGCGTGCTTGCGGGAGATGTCGGCCGTCGCCCCGCTGCCCCCCTCCGACGTGGTGTCGAGCAGGGGACGCAGCCCGGCGAACGCGCCCACCACGTCGTCGCGGTGGACCGGGACGTCCAGCGCGGAGCCGAGGACGTCGAGCAGGAAGCCGATGTCGGTCTCGGGCACGGAGGGCACCTCCGGCACCTCGTCCACCGGCTCGTCGGTGAGTCCGACATAGACCCGGCCGTCGCCCTGCGGCAGTACGAGGACGAAGCGGTTGGTCTCGCCGGGGATCGGGATGTGCAGCCCGGCGGGCAGGAAACCGAGGCGGTCCGAGCGCAGCACCAGATGGGTGCCGCGCGAGGGGCGTATCCGCACCCCGTCCACCAGGCCGCCCGCCCAGACACCGGAGGCGTTGATCACCGCGCGGGCGCGGATCTCGCCCTCGCGGCCGGTGAGTTCGTCGCGGACCCGGGCCCCGGACCCGGTGAGCTCCAGCGCCCGTACCCGGGTCAGGATCCGCGCGCCGTGGGCGGCGGCCGTGCGGGCGACCGCGGTGACCAGACGGGCGTCGTCGGTCACCCGCCCGTCCCAGGAGAGCAGCCCCCCGCGCAGTCCCGCACCGCGCAGGACGGGAGCCAGATGGTGCGTCTCCGCCGCGGAGAGCCTGCGCGGCGCGGGCAGCGTCGCCCGGGCCGTGCGGGCGGCCAGGCGCAGTGAGTCACCGGCCCGGAAACCGGCCCAGGCCAGGGCGGCCTGGCCGCGGGAGACCAGCGGGGTGAGCGGCAGCACGAAGGGCTGTGCGTGCACCAGGTGCGGGGCGGTGCGCTCCATCAGGATGCCGCGTTCGCGCGCGCTCTCATGGGCGACGTCGAACTGCGCGGAGGCGAGATAGCGCAGCCCGCCGTGGATCAGCTTGGAACTCCAGCGGGAGGTGCCGAAGGCCAGGTCGTGGGCGTCGATCGCCGCGACCGTCAGCCCGCGGGCCGCCGCGTCCAGGGCGGCACCCGCGCCGGTCGCGCCGAGACCGACGACCAGGACGTCCACGGGCGGCCCGCCGACGGTCTCGTCCAGTTCGCGGAGACGGCGGGCGGCGGTCAGGGAGGTGCCCGGAGCGGTCCGCCCCGAGGGGGCCGGGCTGCTGCTGGAGCTCATGGTGTGAGGGTCCTCTCGAGGATGGTCCGCAGTTCTCCGTAGAAGGCCTCGGTGCCCAGGTCGGCGTCGTCCTCCTCGGTCATGGTGCGCAGCGACAGGGTGAAGGACTGGGCGACCAGGAGCAGGGATCTGGCCTGCCGTTGGGGGTGGCCGGGGCGGACCGACCCGTCCGCGTGGCCCGCTACCAGGACGTCGGCGAGCAGTTCGAGGAGGGCGTCCTGACTCGCGCCGCGCCGGTCGAGTACATAGGGGAGCAGGAGTTCGGGATCGACGTCGATGATCTTGCAGAAGAGCGGATGGGTGCGGAAGGTGTCCACGCCCCGCACCAGCCCCTCCACGATCAGGGTGCGGGCGTCCATGCCCCCGCCCGGCTCGGGCATCGCGGCGGTGGCCGCCTCGATCCACTCCCGGGTCATCAGATCGCCGACCAGTGACCGCACATCGGGCCAGCGGCGGTAGAGCGTCATCCGGGAGACCCCCGCGCGGCGGGCCACGTCGGTCAGGGTGGTGCGCCGGACGCCGACGGCCAGCACGCAGTCGCGGACCGCGTCGAGCACCGGATCGCTGTCCGAAGCGTTGTGACGAATAGGCGTCATGTGTCACAGTGTAACGCGCCCTGCGGCGGAGCAGGAGACGGCACATTCAACGACCGGTAAGGACAGGCACCATGGACATGCTGTGGAGCGGCTGGGGCGACCCGGCCTCGGCGACGCCGCTGCCCGAGACGGTGATCGGGCTGCTGCGCGACCTGCTCGGGGTGAAGCCCCGCGGCGCGGGGCCGGTCGCCCTGGACGGCATGGCCGTACCCGAGTCGCCCCTCGGCCCCTCCGCGCGGCAGGCCCTGGCCGCCGCCGTCGGCGGGGAGGAACATCTGCGCACCGACGCCGAGTCCCGCATCCGGCACACCCGCGGCAAGTCCACCCCGGACCTGCTCCGCATCCGCGAGGGCGACCTGAGCGACATCCCCGCCGCCGTGGCGCTCCCCGCCGACCACGACGAGGTCCTCGCCGTTCTGCGGGTCTGCGCCGAACACGACCTGGCCCTCGTCCCCTTCGGCGGCGGCACCTCCGTCGTCGGCGGCCTCACCCCCGAGCGGCAGCGCTCCTTCGTGGCGCTGGACCTGCGCCGGCTGAACGCGCTCCTCGACCTCGACCCGGTCTCCCGCACCGCCACGCTCCAGCCCGGCCTGCGCGCCCCGCACGCCGAAGCGCTGCTCAACGACCACGGCTTCACCCTCGGCCACTTCCCCCAGTCCTACGAGTGGGCCAGCATCGGCGGATTCGCCGCCGCGCGCTCCAGCGGGCAGGCGTCCGCCGGGTACGGCCGCTTCGACGAGATGGTGCTCGGCCTCACCGTCGCCACCCCCCAGGGCACCCTGGAGACCGGCCGCGCCCCGCGCTCCGCCGCGGGCCCCGATCTGCGCCAGCTCGTGCTGGGCTCCGAGGGGGCGTTCGGCGTCATCACCTCGGTGACCGTGCGGATCCGCCCCGTCCCGCGCACCCGTGTCTACGAGGGATGGCGCTTCGACACCTTCGAGCAGGGCTCGGCGGCCCTGCGGCGCCTGGCCCAGGACGGGCCGCGGCCGACCGTGCTGCGGCTGTCGGACGAGAGCGAGACGCTCATCGGCCTGGCCCAGCCCGACGCCATCGGCGCCTCAGGACTGCCGCAGGCCGCCGGATGCCAGGCGATCGTCGGCTACGAGGGCACCGAGGAGGACACCGCCCACCGCCGGGAGCAGGCCGCGGCCGTCCTGCGCGACTGCGGCGGCACCTTCCTGGGCGAGGAACCGGGGGAGCGCTGGGCCCACGGCCGCTACTCGGCGCCCTATCTGCGCGACGCGCTCCTGGACGCCGGGGCGTTCGCCGAGACACTGGAGACCGCCGCCTTCTGGTCCCGGCTGCCCCAGCTGTACGCCTCCGTCCGCGACGCGCTCACCGCCACGCTCACCGAGGCCGGCACACCGCCCCTGGTGATGTGCCACATCTCCCATGTCTACGAGAACGGCGCCTCCCTGTACTTCACCGTGGTCTCGGCGCAGGGCGACGACGACCCCGTGGCACACTGGGCGCCCGCCAAGCATGCGGCCAACGAGGCGATCCTGGCGGCGGGCGGCACCATCAGCCACCACCACGGCGTGGGCACCGACCACCGCGACTGGTACGTCCGCGAGGCGGGACCCCTCGGCGTCGGAGCCCTCCAGGCCGTCAAGCGGCGCCTGGACCCCGCCGGACTGCTCAACCCCGGCGTCCTGCTGCCCGCCGACTGACCCCGCCGCACCCCACCGCTCTCGTCCACGACCCGTCAGGCGCCTCCGGAGGCACACCGATGCGACAGTTCACCGCCATCGTCAACCCCACCGCCGGCGGGTCCGCCGGGGTCGCGGTGCTGCTTCAGGTGGCCCGGCTGCTGCGGGAGGCCGGGGCCGAACTCCACACCGAGTACAGCAGGAGCCTGCCGCACGCCCAGGAGCTGGCCCGGGCGGCCGGGGAGCGGCAGCGGGTCGTCCTGGCCGTCGGCGGTGACGGGATCGTCGGCGGCATAGGCGGTGCCCTCAGCGGCACCGACACGCTCTTCGGCCTCGTCCCGGCCGGACGCGGCAACGACTTCGCCCGCGCGCTCGGCCTGCCCACCGAGCCCGAGGCCCTGGCCCGGGTGCTGCTCCACCACGCACCCCGCTCCGTCGACACCATCGAGGTGGAGACCGTCCGTGGCCGCAGCGTCGCCCTCGGCAGCGTGTATGCGGGCGTCGACGCGCTCGCCAACCGCCACGCCAACCAGTCCACCCTGCTGAAGGGCGCCGCGTCCTACTACGCGGGCGGACTGCGCGCCGTCGCCTCCTGGCGCCCGGCCGCCTACCGGGTCACCGTCGACGGCGAGGAGCTGACGCACCGCGGCTACACCGTGGTCGCCGCCAACTCCCCGTACTACGGCTCCGGCCGCATCATCGCCCCCGAGGCCCGGGTCGACGACGGGCTCCTGGACGTGGTGATGATCCGCGAGGCCCCGCGCCGCCTCTTCTTCGCCCTGATGAACGAGCTGAAGGCCGGGACGCACATCCACCGGCCCGAGGTGCGGATGCTGCGGGGCCGGGAGATCCGTATCGAGGCCGACCGGCGTCTGCCGTGCGGCGCCGACGGCGAGGTCGACGCCGTCCTCCCGGTCACGGCCAGGGTGCTGCCGGGGGCGCTCTCGGTCCTGTGCTAGGCGGGCGGTTCCCGTCCCGCGCCGGTGGGTGCTCGCCGCACCGCTCCGGTGGGTGCCGCCGGTCCGGAGCTGCTGACTTTCGTCACTGACAGTCAGCTGGGCGGGCGGCTAGCTTCGCCTGGCGGAACCAGACGAGGAGGCCCCGGGGCATGGGGAGAACACGTACCTACGCATGGGACGACCCGGCGGTCACCGCGGCGGCCGCGGGACGCACCTCCGGTCTGGAGTTCCTGCGCGAACTGCTGGCCGGGCGCCTCCCCGCACCGCCCGTCGTCGCGACCCTGGGCATGGCGCTCACCGAAGTGGAGCGGGGGCGGGTGGTCTTCTCCCTGGTCCCCGGCGAGGAGCACTACAACCCGATCGGCAGTGTGCACGGCGGTGTCTACGCGACCCTCCTCGACTCGGCCGCCGGATGCGCCGTCCACTCCGTCCTGCCCGAGGGCATGGCGTACACCTCGCTGGATCTGACGGTGAAGTTCCTGCGGCCGGTCACCGTGGACACGGGTGAGATACGGGCCGTGGGCACCGTGCTCAGCAGCGGCCGCCGCACCGCCCTCGCCCAGGCCCAGCTGCTCGACGGCGCGGACCGGCTGCTCGCCCACGCCACCAGTTCCTGCGTCCTGTTCCCGACGTCCGGGTCCTGAGGGCGGGCCTTCCGCTGCCTCGCGGCGGGCGCCCGACGCCGTAGCCCGTGCCCGTGGCGGCCATCCGGGGGGCGTGATCCCGGAACTCCCGTGGGGGAGCGGCCGCAGGGGTACCCAGTCCAGTGCACGCACACGAAAGGGCTGGGACGAGATGCAGATCGATCTGAAGGGCCGTACCGCACTGGTGACCGCTTCCACGCAGGGCATCGGCGCGGCGATCGCCGCCGGACTGGCCCGGGCCGGGGCCCGGGTGGGTGTCAACGGCCGTACCGCCGAGCGGGTCACGGAGAGCGTCGCCCGGCTGGCGCGGGAGGTGCCCGGGGCGGACGTCCTGCCGGTCACCGCGGACGTGGCCACCGAGGAGGGCGCGCGTCAGGCCCTCAAAGCACTGCCGGACGTCGACATCCTCGTCAACAACCTCGGCATCTTCGGCGCCGAGGACGCCCTGAAGATCACCGACGAGCAGTGGCGGCGCTACTTCGAGGTCAATGTGCTGGCCGCGGTGCGGCTGACCCGCCTGTACCTGCCGGGCATGTGCGAACGCGGCTGGGGGCGCGTCCAGTACATCGCCAGTGACTCGTCCGTGGTCATCCCCGCCGAGATGATCCACTACGGCATGTCCAAGACGGCGCTGCTCGCGGTGGGCCGCGGATTCGCCAAGCAGGCCGCGGGCACCGGAGTCACCGTGAACTGCGTCCTGGCCGGCGCCACCCACACCGGGGGCGTCGAGGACTTCGTCTACGAACTCGTCGGCCGTGAGCTGCCCTGGGACGAGGCCCAGCGGGTGTTCATGCGCGAGCACCGCCCCCAGTCGCTGCTGCAACGGCTGATCGAGCCCGAGGAGATCGCCCATATGGCCGTCTACCTCAGCTCCGACCAGGCCTCGGCCACCACCGGCGGCGCGCTGCGGGTCGACGGCGGCTACATCGACGCCATCGTGCCGTGACCGGATCCCCCGTGCACCGCCCTGAGATGCGGAAGCGCGGGGCTGCACATAGCGTCTGAAACGCATCTCGGTGGGGGACGGCACCGGGCGCCGCGCCGCCGTGCGCAGTGCCCGTTCGGCATGGGAGGCCGTCGGCCATGCGCACCACAAGTATCCGCCGCCGCGGACCCGGCGGACCGCCCCTGCCGCAGCGCTGGCGTGAGGCGGCGGACCGGCACCTCACCCCGGTCCAGCGGTCACTGCTGATCACCTGGGTGTCCTTCGGAGCCACCTTCGCCTCCGTACGGGTCATCACGCATGGCATCCGGGGCGGTTGGCTGCCCTGGGGAAACCTCTCCGCGGGCGGAGAGCACCTGCACCACTACAACATCGGGATCGTCACCCTCGCCGGTCTGGGACTGATCGCGGTACGCGGCGACGAACGGGCCGTCGGGCATCCCGCCGTCGCGGCCGCCTACGGCTGCGGGACCGCGCTGATCTGCGACGAGTTCGCGCTGCTGCTGGACCTTCAGGACGTCTACTGGGCCAAGCAGGGCCGGATCAGCGTCGATGTCTCCCTCGGAGTGTTCTCCGCGCTGGGGACGTATCTGACGGCCCGGCCCTTCTGGCACGAGGTCGGCCGCGTCACGGGCCGTCACCTCGCCTCCGCGGCCCGGGGCGGTGCGCGGTCTGCCGTCTGAGGCGACGGCCCCGGTCCGTCGCACCGGCGGTGTGCGCCTGTCCGGCGGATCCGGTTTTGACGCGAGCAGCCGTTGCATGCGGCACGAGGAGGATGGCATGAGCCAGGGCAAGCGCCCTACGGAGTCCGGACAGCGGCAAGGCGCCGGAAGCGAGGCCTCCGGCCGGGACCGCGGCCGCGGGGGGACCGGGCCACGCCGCCGTACCGCACCACCGGCCGCCGACCCGGACTCCGGCCCCTCGGCGGCGGACAGCCCCCGGACGAGCCGAGCGGGCAAGGGCAAGGACACCCCCCTGTCGGCCGCCCCGCCGACGGCACCGAGCCGGTCGCCGGGGGCGAAGGCCTCGGGCGCCGCGGGGGCGGGAGGACGGCAGGGACCGGAGAAGGGTGCCTCCGGCGGCGCGGGTACGGGGCGTCGGCCTACGACGCCGCCGGGGCGCGCGGGGCGTGCGGGGCGGGGGAGCGGTGCGGGAACGGGTGCGTTGGGGGCGCGGGGTGCATCGGCGGTGCGTGGGGAGGGGACTGCGAGTGGGGAGGGGGCTGCGCGTGGTGTGGGGGCTGGGAGAGGCCGGGCGCCGGGGGCCGCGGAGGCGGGAGGCCGTCCGGCGTCGGCTGCCGGGTCCGGCAGCCGCCCACCGACGGTCAGCACGGCGCCGCAGGGCCCGGTGGCCGGGAAGGGCACGCCCTCGGGCCGCGCGACCTCGCCGGGCGCGGCGGCCGACAGCCATGCGCAGGCGGTGACTTCGCCGCCCCGGGGCGCGGCGTCGGCAGACCGTCCCGCACCGGGTGCTCCGGCGCCGGAACACCCGTCGCCGTCAGGCCCGCTTGCCGTGGATGCTCAGTCGGAGCGAGAGGACTCGCAGCCGCAGCCGCAGCCCGGCGACGGGGCAGAGCCGGTGTGTGCCGAGCGGCGGCGGCGGTGGCCCGCTCCCGCGCCCGCGCCGCGGTGGCGCAGGACACGGCTGCGGATCTCCGCGGCGGAACCCTGGTCGGTGATGAAGGTCGGCCTGCTGGTGTCGGCGGGTCTCGGGCTGTGCGCGGTTGTGGCCGTGACACTGGTCTCGATCATGCTGATCGTGCTGGGCCAGGAGCCGGTGGTGTCGCTGGGCTGGGAGACCACCGTCGGCCTCACCGTCGTCGTCGTGATCGTGGAGGTGGTCCTGTTCACCGCGCTGGCGACGCTGGTGGCCTTCCTCTTCAACTGGTGCTCGGACGTCGTCGGCGGGGTCGAGATGACTCTTGCCGAGGAGATCCCGGCCGGTCCGGAGCAGGTGCCCGACGCCGCGCCCGAGGACGACCGGCTCCAGGCGCCCCCGGCGTAACACCTGCCTCGCGGGCCGTGGATCCTTCATCGCGTCGTTGAGTCGGCGCGTCGCTCATGGCGTGAGCGTGCGAGGTGATGGGCCGCACGCAGCAGTTCACGTGTTGACGCTTCGGTGCGCTCGCCCGGGTTCACCACTGCCAGCCAGCCGACGGTGCCGTAGACGGGGTGCGCGATCACGGTGTCGGTGGTGCTGGGGTCGACTTCGGCGGAGGCCGGTTCGCGCGGTTCATGACCGGTCCACCGGGTGAACGCCTCCTTCCCGGCGGCGATGTTCACGCGGAAGGTGTCCGGGCGGTCCAGACGCGATGCCTCGTCGCCGGGGTAGTTCTTGGTCACGACAGTCGCGAACGGCTGGGCCGTCGTCGGAGTGGCGCCGTCAGGGGCGTAGTAGAAGAAGGTGTCTCCCCAGCTGATGTCCGGCGTGCCGTCGCCGGGGGCGGGCCTGATGGTCAGGACGCCGTCGAGGCCGCCCACGAAGCCGATGATCTCGTCGATGGTCATGTGCTCCAGCGTTCCATGGAAGTGCATGTGGAGTCTTTGAGACCGAGAGAGAAGGATGGCAGGCCAGGGAAGCCGCCGACGCGATCTCCGGCGAGCCGGTGCGCTGGCTGCCAGGGACGCCGGCATCACCGCTCGGTCCAAGGCCCTCCTCGACGGGGCCACCGCACTCAGTGCCGTGCTCTCCCTTCACGGGCGGCCGACCTGACCCGCCCCCGCCCCTGGTGCGTACCGGACTTGCCCCTCCGCGGAGCTCCGCCGAGGGACAAGTCCGGCCGGGTCAGCGCGCTGCTCGCGCTGCGTGCGTTGCGTGGATCTCGGCGATGTACCCGCCGGGGAACTGCACCAGGGCACTGTCGCGTCCGGCCGCGGTGACGGGGCCCCACAGCACGTTCGCCCCGGCCGCCCGGGCCTTGGCCAGTGTCGCGGACAGGTCGGTCGCCTCGTAGCCCGTCTGCTCACGGCCGAAGGGGTACGGCAGATGGCCGTCCGTGACGGTCACCACCGTCTTGCCGAAGCCCGACTCGATCGCGATCCGGCGGTACGTCGTCCCGGGCAGGCCGATAGTGGCGCCGTCGGCCCTGCGGTCGTCCGCGGTGATGTGGCCCTGGGTGAAGCGCAGGTAGGACCGCAGGAAGGCGGAGGCCGCGTACGGCGACACATAGAGCCGGTTCTCCGGCACGGTCGCCAGGGGCGCGTAGTGCGGCGGGGTGGTGTGCCAGTAGAGCTGGGCGTGGATCCCGCCGGGGAACTCGATGACCGCGTCCCTGCCGATGGGATCGGCGAAGGGGGCCACCTGGACGTCGGCGCCCGCGGACAGCGCCGACTTCACGGCGGTGTCCAGGTTCGTGGTCAGCCAGCCGGTGCGTTCCGTCCCGAAGGGATAGGGGACCGGGGTCTGGAAGTCGAAGACCGACAGGGTGCCCACCGGGGAGAGGACCAGCTCCGAGAGGGTCTGGCTGGGGGTGGGGGTGACATCGGTCAGCACCGGCTGGGTGTTCGTGCCGCCGAAGGTGCTCTCCCAACTGGTCACGAACGCCTGGAGGGAGCCGTGCGCCACATACACATGGGTCGAGTCGTACTGCGGGCCCACCGAGATCCGGTGGCTCGCGGATACCGCGGCCGTGTCCCGGCTCGTGGGCGGGCTCGCCCCGGCCGGACCGGCCAGCGCCGAGGCGACCAGCGCGGCGGCGAGCAGAGAGACAGCGGAACGCCACCTCATGGAGTGTCCTTTCTGGTGAACGCCCACGGCGGCGGACCGGTCGGACCGGTCGTCCGTGGGAGGAATGTGGCCCCGTTCGTCGGGAGGCGCGGCACTGGCCGGGGGATCACCGGGGTGCTGCCGCGGCGGCCGGGACGGCGTAGGGCGTCGCCGAGGCCGCGAGGGCGGCGGCCCCCACCGTCGTGGCGGTCGGCAGGCGATGTGACTGCATGCTCGGTGCCTCTCTCCTCCACGGCTGCCCGGACCGGTGGGCACGGTGCGCGTCCGTGTTCCACGGTAGGGAGTTGACGGACCGTCGGATGCGCTCCGAGCGCACGGCATCGTGCCTCAGAGTGAAGTCCGGCAGTCCGGGTTCTCCCTCCCCGGGGCATGAGTGAGGCCCCCGGGATGCTTCCCCGGGGGCCTCACTCCGCGGTCCGGCCGCGAAGGCCGTCGGTCCGCTCAGGCGGTGTAGAGGGACTCGATCTCGCCGGCGAAGTCCCGGAGCACCACATGGCGCTTCAGCTTCAGCGACGGGGTCAGATGACCGGAGGTCAGGGTGAACTGGTGGTCCAGGATGTGGAACTTGCGGACGGACTCGGCCTTGGACACCGCCGCGTTGCCGTCGTCCACCGCCCGCTGGATCTCGGCGAGAAGCCCGGGGTCGTCGCGCAGCGCCGCCAGGGTCGTCCCCGCGGGCTTGCCGTTCTGTTCCGCCCAGCGCGGCAGGAACTCCTCGTCGATGGTCACCAGGGCCGCCACAAAGGGCTTGCCGTCGCCGACCACCATGCACTCGGCGATCAGCGCATGCGCCCGGATGCGGTCCTCGATCACGGCCGGGGCGACGTTCTTGCCGCCCGCGGTGACGATGATCTCCTTCTTGCGGCCGGTGATGCGGAGATAACCTTCCTCGTCCAGGGAGCCGAGGTCACCGGTGTGGAACCAGCCGTCCATGAGCGAGGCAGAGGTCGCCTTCTCGTTGTTCCAGTACCCCTGGAAGAGGTGCTCGCCGCGCAGCAGCACCTCGCCGTCCTCGTCGATGCGCACCGAGGTGGACGGCAGCGGCAGCCCCACCGTGCCGATCTTCTGCCGGTCCCACGGGTTCAGCGTGGTCGCGGCGCAGGACTCCGCCAGACCGTAGCCCTCCAGCACGGTGAAGCCGAGGCCGCGGTAGAAGTGGCCGAGACGCTCACCGAGCGGGGCGCCGCCGGAGATGGCGTGCCGGGCCCGTCCGCCCAGGACCGCGCGCAGCTTGCCGTAGACCAGGCGGTCGAAGAGCTTGTGCCGCAGCCGCAGGGCGAGACCAGGGCCTGCGGAGGTCTCCAGTGCCCTGCTGTACTCGATGGCCGTGTCCACGGCCTGGTCGAAGATCTTGCCCTTGCCGGTCGACCGGGCCTGCGCCCGCGCCGAGTTGTACACCTTCTCGAAGACGCGCGGCACGCCCAGCAGGAAGGTGGGCCGGAAGGAGGCCAGTTCCCGGGTGATGTCCTTGATGTCGCTGACATGTCCGAGCTTGACCGGTGCCATCATGGCGCCGATCTCGACCACGCGGCCGAGGACATGGGCGAGCGGCAGGAAGAGCAGGACCGAGGAGTCCTCGGCGAAGATCGGCTTCATCCGGGCGATGGTGTTGCCGCACTCCGCGAGGAAGTTGCGGTGGGTGAGCACACAGCCCTTGGGGCGGCCGGTCGTGCCGGAGGTGTAGACGATGGTGGCGAGCGAGTCGGCACCCGCCGACGCGATCCGCTCGTCGACCTGAGCCTCCGTCACATCGGCGCCGAGCGTGACGAGTTCGTCCACTCCGCCGTCGTCGATCTGCCAGAGGTTCTTCAGCAGGGGGACCCGCTCCCGCACCTGCTCGACGATCTCCTGGTGCGCCCCGGTCTCCACCACGCAGGCCACGGCCCCGGAGTCACCGATGATCCATTCCACCTGCTCGGCGGAGGACGTCTCGTATACGGGGACGGAGACCGCGCCGGCGCTCCAGATGGCGAAGTCCAGCAGAGTCCACTCGTAGCGGGTCCGGGACATGAGGGCCACCCGGTCACCCGGCTGGACGCCGGACGCGATCAGCCCCTTGGCGGCGGCGCGCACCTCGGCGAGGAAGGCGGTGGCGGTGACGTCCTGCCACTGCCCGGAGACTTTGCGGGCGAGCACCGCCCGGTGGGGGAATTCGGCCGCGTTGCGGACGGCGACCTGCGCGAGGTTGCCGTCCGCCGGGACGTCGTATAAGGCGGGAACGCTGAACTCGCGCAAGGCTGTTGCTCCTTGTCGACGTCGACATCGGTGTCGGCTGCGGCGTCGGGCCGGCCGCGTCAAGAGCGAGTGTCCGACAGTCCGAACAGAACCAGCCGTAGACGGACCCTACCAGCCAGTAAGGGAAGCGGTACAGATGCACGCCGTGCACACTTCGTGAAGCCCTCCCTATGAGTCTTCATCTTCACATCACCGGGGGGTTGATCAGGAAGGCTCGATTCCTCTGTCATGGAGGGCATGCCCGATCCTAATCTGTTCGGCATGGCCCCTCTACCGACTGGTAATGCCCTACGAGCCCGGCCGTTTCGGCCAGTTGAGGAGGGAGTGTGCACCTACCGAGGGAGCGGACCGAGGCCCGCTCCACGGCTCCCGGCCGCCGCGGCCCGCCCGGCGCCGCCGCGCCCCGGCGCCTCGGCCGGTCCCCGCCCGGGCCGGTGGCGGAGCGGGGGTGCCACTGCGGCTGCCTGAGGACGGTTCCGAGAAGGCTTCGGTGTGCTTCCTGCGCCACGGCGATGCCCGCGTGAGCTCCCGCGCGCCGCTACGACACCGATTCGCCCTGCGTGATATCGAGTTCTGTATTCCGTACCACAGTCGACGACCTTCGATACGACCGCCCGATCCTCGGTGGCGTCGGCAGAACGAAGAACGTTTCAACCGAGAGGTACCACGCAATGTACAGCCAAACAAGAACTGTAGCTTCGACGAACCGCCACCGCCATCCTCTGGCCGTTCTGCGCTCCAGGGCTGGTTTGACCCATGGCGAGTACGCGCGCCTGATCGCCACGACACATGCGGAGTTGGGATTCGGCCAGATGGCCGCACGCCGTGAGAAGGTCTCCCGCTGGGAGTCCGGACGTGCCGTGCCGGAGCGGACCGCCCAGCTCGCGATCGCGCACATACACGCCGTTCCCCACGCGGAGGTGCTGAGACTGGACTGGCCGGAATGGTTGCACCTGGCCAACGGAGACGCCCGGCAACTGGAATTACCCTGGACGACCTCCGCCGTCCCCGAAGCCATACTCGACGCCATCGCCGGACGTGAGGAGAGCCAGCAGGACTACCTCCTCGCGACCGGCTGGGCCGCCAGGTCGCTGATGGAGAACTGGCTGGACGCCATGACCGAGGAGATGGCCGCGCATCCCGCGGGTTCCATCAGCCCGGCCACAGGCCGGGTGCGGGGGCCCCGTCTGGGAGGCGGGACCGAATCCGTGCTGGAGGCCTGTACCCGGCTGCGCACCCTGCACCGCTTCGCGGCCACCTTCTCCGCGGGCTGGCTGGTGGCCGCCAGTGAACTCGAACTGCGCCATCTGGCCGACCACTTCCTCTCCTCCCCGGAGGCCCTGAACTCGGGCCGGGAGCTGCTGGTGCTCGCGGCCGAGGGCCTGGCCGTGTGCGGCTTCATCGCCCGGCTCCAGGGCCAGCACGTCGGCGCGCAGCGGTACTACGTCGCGGCGCTGCGATGTGCGACCGCGGCCAACGACCCGGAGACCGCGGCGGCGATCGTCACCCTGCACGTCGGCCAGTATCTGGATCTCCATCTGCACGAGGAGGCCGCCGAGTTGATCGAGGCGGTCAAGAAGTTGTTGCGCCACGACCAGGTGCAGGTCACGGACCCGACCCTGCTGGCGCTGCTGCACACGCAGTCGGCCCGGGTCCATGCGCAGCGCGGTGACGACCTCAGCCGCAGAAGGGCGCTGACCGTGGGGCGGCATGCGCTGACCAGCGCGACCTCCCCGGGCGGGATCCGGATTCTGCCGCTGCGGTCCGAGGACTGGCTCAGCTGTATGGACGCGGTGTCCCTGCTCGATCTCGACCAGCCGGATCGCGCCATCAGGCATTTCGAGCCGGTGCTCGCCGAGCACCGGCCGGAACTCCAACTGCCCCCGTGCGTCCACGCCATGTATCTGCTGCGTGCGGCCGAGACCCAGGTCGCACTGGGAGACGCGACCGCCGGTGCGGAGTCCGCCAATCGGGCGGCGACGCTGCTCGGCGGTGTACGGGCGGCGGCGTCCGAGCGGGTGCGGCTCGCCCTACGCGCCTACGCCCATCTCCCGGAGGTCACCAGGTTCCTGGACTCCGCCTAGGGTCTTTCGTTTGGATCGGGCCGGGTCAGGGAGCGGTGCCAGGGCCCGCGAGCCCGGCATGATCCGAAGTGGGGCCGGGGGAGGGGTGGGGCGAGCGGCACCACCGGGGACCGGAGGCACCGGCCCGGCTCCCGCGGCAGTACGGAATTCGGCCGTCCGGCATGCGTCACAGCGCTGCCGGGCGGCCGAGTGCTTTCCGGGGGAAGACAGGGGTGTGCGGGACGGGAACGGGACCGTGGGGAGGGGGCGGGGCGCCGCGGCCGCCCGGAGGGTGCCTCCGGCGCACGGTCGCCCTCTGTAGCAACGCTCCCGGTGCCGCGTCAATGCGCAACCGATGTGCCTTCGGGGTGCCCCGTGGGGCCGTACGACCGCGAGGCACACGCTAAGCACATGGGTGGCTGTGGAAAATTCCGGCACGTTGCGATGAGATTTCGGTGCCCGTCCCGAACGGTCCCACGAACCCCAAAGGGCTCGCACCCCAAGGGCGCGAGTTTCTCCGTGCGGCCGGGGCCGGGCAGTGTTCTGGATGTTTTTCGCGACCATCACGACCATCAGGCTGGAGATTTGCTCATGAGCCGTTCTGTCCTGGTTACCGGCGGCAATCGCGGAATCGGGTTGGCCGTGGCACGGCGGCTCAGCGCCGGTGGTGACCGGGTGGCGGTGACCAGCCGGTCCGGCGAGGCGCCCGAGGGCCTGCTCGCCGTGCCCTGCGATGTGCTGGACCCCGCCGCCGTGGACGAGGCGTTCGAAAAGGTCGAGGCGGCCCACGGACCCGTCGAGGTCCTGGTGGCGAACGCGGGCATCACACGGGACGGCCTGCTGATGCGGATGACCGAGGACGACTTCACCTCGGTGATCGACACCAACCTGACCGGCACCTACCGGGTGCTCAAGCGCGCCGTGCGGCGCCTGATGCGGGCCCAGGCGGGACGGGTGGTCCTCATCTCCTCGACCGCCGCGCTCAGCGGGGTCGCCGGGCAGGTCAACTATGCGGCGTCGAAGGCCGGACTGATCGGCATGGCCCGCTCGCTCGCCCGCGAACTCGCCCCGCGCGGCGTCACGGTGAACGTGGTCGCGCCCGGACTCACCGACACCGACATGAGCGCCGCCCTCAGCGCGGAGCAGCGCGAGCGGATCGTGGGCCAGGTCCCCCTGGCCCGGATGGCCGACCCCGACGAGGTCGCCGCGGCGGTCGAGTTCCTGGCCTCGCCCGCGGCCGGCTACATCACCGGCGCGGTCGTGCCCGTGGACGGCGGCATGGGAATGGGCCACTGACGTGCCCCCGTTCATGCCGCGGCCCGGCACGTGCCGCGGCGGAAAAGGCAAAGCCCCGGCGGCCGGACGCATTTGTTCCGCCAAGGGCCCACAAAGAATTCGGAGGTGCCCGGCCGAAATCGGCCGAGGGCAATTCTCCGGGCCCGCCGACATGACGTACGGGCGAATCGCACCGAAGCTGGGAGGCTACAGGTGAACCCGCAAACTGGACCCGGCCGGACCGGCCGGAGGGTCGCCGTCACCGGGATGGCGGTTACCACGGGTTACGGCCATGGTGTCGACGCCCTGCGCGACGGGATCTACTCCGGCGTACCCGCCTTCACTCCCGTGACGAGGTTCGACACCAGCAGGTACCGGGTCGGCGTCGCCGCCCAGGGCCCGGCCGAGCTGGACCTCGACACGGAACTGAAGACACTGACCGAGGAGGCCTGCAAACAGGCCGGACTCTCCGACCAGGACCGGGCCGACACCCTCTTGGTCGCGGCCCGGCACGCGGACCCCGCGGTGTCCCGGCTGCCCCGGGAGGAGCAGGAGACCCGGCCGATCGGCGAGACCGCGCAGTGGCTGGCCCGCGACTGCGGCCTCGGCTCCGCCGGACGCACCTACATCAACGCCTGTGTCGCCGCCAGCACGGCCATCGCGGAGGCGGGTGCGCTGATCTCCTCCGGCCGCCGCGACCGCGTGGTGGTCGTCGCCGGTCACCTGGTGGACGCCGAGTCCTTCACCACCTTCAACGCGGGCAAGGCGCTGGCCGCCGACGGGCGGCTGCGGCCCTTCAGCTCCGGCCGCAAGGGGCTGCTGCTCGGCGACGGGGCCGGTGCGGTCGTCCTGGAGGCGGCCGACAGCCGCGAGGACCTGCGCCCGCTGGCCCACCTCGACGGCTGGGGCATGGCGGGCGACGCGCACCATGTCTGCCAGCCGCACCCGCAGGGCCTCGGCATGGCGCGCTCCATCGAACTCGCCCTCGCCCGGGCCGGACTGGGTCCGCAGCACCTGGACTACGTCAACGCCCACGGCACCGGCACGCCGTACAACGACTCCGCGGAGACCGCCGGACTGCACCGCGCCTTCGGGGAGCACGCGGAACAGATACCGGTCAGCTCGACCAAGTCGATGCACGGCCACGCCCTCCAGGCGGCCGGGATGGTCGAGTTCGTCATCTGCGTCCTCGCGCTCCAGTCGGGACGCCTCCCCGTCAACTCCGGTTATCTCGGGCCCGATCCCGACTGCCGCCTCGATCTCGTCCTCGACACCCCGAGGGAACGCATGGCTCAGCATGTCATCAGCCTCAACTCCGCCTTCGGTGGCGCCAACACCGCTCTGGTGGTGAGCGCGGCATGACGACCACCGCATCGAAGACCGTCACCCTCCAGCACATCGTCTGGCCCGCCGGGGGAGACCTCGAACCGGCCCCGAACCTGCCCGGGTTCACCGCCTCGCCCTTCGGCCCGATCATCGCCCATGTCGCGGACCTCTGCCTCGGCGGCGAATGGGGCGAGCCGCCCGCGCCGCCCGAGCGGGCCGGGCACACCGGGATGGTCATGGTCTCCCGGCTCGGCGACATGGCCACCGAGGCCGCCGTCACGGGGTCGGTGGACGCCGGTACGAAGGCCTCGCCGCTGCTCTTCTACCAGTCGGTGCCCAGCGCCGTCCTCGGTGTCGTCTCGGCGCGCTGGGGACTGGGGGGTCCGGTCATCTGCATCAGCCCGGCCGGGGACCCGCTCGCCGAGGGGCTGGAACTCGCGGAGCTGCTGATCGAGGACGGCAGCGCGGCGGACGTCCTGGTGGTGCTGGTCGAACTGGCCGTCCGCGAAGGGGACCGGGACCGGGCCGAGGCGCTGCTGGTGACCGCCCCCGCACCGGACGGGCAGGAGGGCGCGGCATGACGGACAGCGGCCTGGAGTTCCCGCTCTCCACCGAGATCGCCATGCTGCGGCAGTCCTGGTGGCTGCACGACGCCCGCTGGTACCAGGCGGTGAAGACCCGCTTCGGCCAGGAGGTCGCCAACGAACTCAACGCCGAGGTGATGAAGTTCGTCGCCCGGCGGGTCGCCACCCTGTACAGCCGCCGCCATCCGGTGGCCCCGGACAGCACGCCCAAGGAGGTGGCCGGGACCCTCGAAGCCCTGGCCCGCCTGATGTTCTCCTCGATGGTCCGGCTCGACTCCGCCGAGATCGACGACGAGGACGGCACCTGGGAGACGGTCGTCAGCGAGCACTTCGCGTTGAAGATGCTCGCGGCGAGCCGGTCGCTGGAGGGCTATCAGTGCCCCTGCCTCGATCTGCGGGCCGGCTGGTTCGAGGGCCTGAAGGTCAAGGCCGACGACGAGGTCGTCGAGTGCATGCGCGAGGGGGCGGAGGCCTGCCGCTTCCGCGCCTGCCTGAGATAGCCGGACGCGTGAGGGCGCGGGTCCGACCCAGACACAGGTCCGACGCAGACACAGGTCCGACAGCGAAGGAGTGAGGTGCAGGCGATGCGACTGGTCGTGGCCATCACCGGCGCCACCGGAGTGGCGCTGGGCGTCCGGCTGCTCGAGGAGCTGCGGCTCCACGAGGAGGTCGAGACGCATCTGGTGATGAGCCGGTGGGCGCGGGCGACCCTGAAGGCCGAAACGGACCTGACGGCTCATCAGGTGAGCGCGCTCGCCGATGTGTCGTACGCCCCCGACGACCAGGGCGCGGCGATCGCCTCCGGCTCGTTCCCCGTGGACGGCATGGTCGTCATGCCGTGCAGCATGAAGACCCTGGCCGCCATCAGGACCGGATACGCCGACGGCCTGGTCGCCCGGGCCGCCGATGTGACGCTCAAGGAGCGGCGCAAGCTCGTCCTCGTGCCCCGGGAGACCCCGCTCGGCGACATCCACCTCGACAACCTGCTGGCGCTGTCCCGGGCGGGCGCCGTGGTCCTGCCGCCCATGCTGACCTTCTACAACCGCCCGGCCACCGTCGAGGACATGGTCGACCACATCGTCGCCCGGGTCCTCGACCAGTTCCACATCGCCTCGCCGCGCGCCCGCCGCTGGCAGGGGCTGCCGGGCGCCGCCCTCCCCGCGGCCCGCCCCGGCCGTCAGCCCGTCATCGCGAACTCCCCCGGAGGGCCGACCTCATGAGCCATATCGTCGACCTGCGTGCCTATATCGACGCACTCGCCGCCCTCGGCGACCTGAAGACCGTCGGCCGCCCGGTGAGCGCGGACCTCGAAGCGGCGGCCCACACCCGGCGCTCGTACGAACTGCGCGCCCCCGCACCGCTGTTCACGGACGTCGTCGAGGACCGGATCGGGATGCGGCTGTTCGGCGCGCCCGCCGGGGTGAGCGCCCGCCCGGACATGCCCCTGGCCCGGATCGCGCTCTCGGTGGGCCTGCCGCCCGAGACCGACGCCGCGACGCTGGTGGACCATCTGGTGCGCACCCGCGACGCCGCTCCCGTACCGCCGCGGACCGTGTCCCGCGAGAACGCCCCCTGCAAGGAGAACGTCCTGCTCGGGGACGAGGCGACCCTGGACCGCTTCGCCGTGCCCCGCATCCACGAGGGGGACGGCGGGGACTACCTCAACACCTGGGGCGTCATCATCGCCAAGACGCCCGACGGGCAGTGGACCAACTGGTCCATATCGCGGATCATGAAGCTCGACGGCAAGCGCATGACCGGCCTGGTGGTCCCCCCGCAGCATCTCGGCCTGGTCTGGCAGGCCTGGGCGGAGCGCGGTGAGCCGATGCCCTACGCCCTGGTGCAGGGCGGCGCCCCCGCCATCCCCTTCGTCGGCGGCATCCCCCTGCCGCGGGGCGTGGACGAGGCCGGCTACATCGGCGCGCTGCACGGCGAACCCCTCGACCTGGTCCGCTGCGAGACGATCGACCTGGAGGTCCCGGCCCACGCGGAGGTGGTGATCGAGGGCCATCTCTCGGCGGAACGCGACAGCCTGGAGGGGCCGTTCGGCGAGTACGCCGGATACGCCTCGACCCACACCTCCCTCCAGCCGGTGTACTCGGTGGAGGCGATCACTTACCGGGACCGGCCGATCTGGCCGGTCGTCGCCGAGGGCCGCCCGGCGGACGAGTACCACACCGTGACCGGCACCGGCCGGGCCGTGAACGTGCTGCACGCCCTGCGCCGCGCCGACCTGCCGGTGACCACCGTGTGGATGCCCTTCCTCGCGGCCATGCACTGGACCGTGGTCACCGTGCCCGAGGACTGGCGCGCCGCCCTCCCGGGCGTCGACTCCGCGGAGTTCGTACGGCGTATCGGCGAGGCCATCCACAACAGCGGCGGCCCCAGCGCCATGATGCCCGTCACCTTCGTGCTCGACGACGACATCGACCCCGCGAACGAGGCCGACCTGCTGTGGGCGCTCGCCACCCGGCTGCATCCCCGCGACCGCAGTGCGGCCTGGGACGGTGTGGTCCTGCCGTTCATGACCTGCTACTCGGAGGAGGAGCGCAAGGCGATGCGCGGCCCGAGCGTGGTCCACGACGGGCTGCTCCCCGCCTGGGGCGAGGGGCGGATGCGCCACAGCTCCTTCGCCCAGGCGTACCCGGCCGACGTCCGCCGCAAGGTCGTCGACCACTGGGACGACTGACCCGCGCACCCGCCACCGCAACGCCCCGCACCCGCCGACGACCGGCCCCGCCGGGCGCCCCGCCCCTGCCCGAGAACGACCACCGACTTCCCACCGATGGAGCGTCATGACGCTGAACCCGAAGTGCGTCGGGACGACATACCCGCCCGCACAGCCCTACCCCGTGGAACCGCAGACGATCCGGCGCTTCGCCGAGGCCGTCGGCGACCCCGCTCCCGTGTACACGGACCCGGAGGCGGCACGGAGCCTGGGGCATCCCGACGTCCTCGCGCCCCCCACCTTCCCCTTCGTCGTCGTCGCCCGCGCGATGGAGGAGGTGTTCCGCTACGAGGACATCGGCTTCGACCCCACCTACCTCATCCACGGCAACCAGCGGTTCGACTACACCCGTCCGGTGCGGGCGGGCGACCGCCTGGTCACCACCCTGGAGATCACCGGGGCGCAGACGCTGCGCGGCCGGGACGTCCTCGGACTGCGCGCCGACCTCGCGGACGCCGACGGCTCGCCCGTCGTCAGCACGCACATGACCTTCGTGTCCCTGAGTGCCGTGGAAGGCGGTGAGCCGCGATGACGACCGGCGTGACGATCAGTGCCAAGGACGTGACCGTGGGGGCCGAACTGCCGCCCAGGACCGTCATGTTGAGCCGTACCGACCTGGTGCGGTACGCGGGTGCCTCCGAGGACTTCAACCCCGTCCACTGGAACCCGAGGGTGGCCCGGGAGGCCGGACTGCCCGATGTGATCGCCCACGGCATGCTCACCATGGCCCTCGCCGCGCGCACGGTCACCGAGTGGACGGGCGACCCGGGCGCGATCGTGGAGTACCGCACCCGCTTCAGCAAGCCGGTCGTGGTGCCGGACGACGCACAGGGCGCGACCGTCGAGGTCCGCGGCACCGTCGCCGCCCTCCTCGACGACGCCCGCGTCCGTATCGACCTCGTGGTGACCTGCGGCGGCACCAAGGTGCTCAGCGAGGCACGGGCCGTCGTACGCCTGCCCTCGTGACGGACCGGACCGGGAGGTGCGGCGGCCCCGCACCCGATCCGCCGGGCCTCCGGCCGACCCACGACGACCGGGAACCCGCGCCGCCCCCAGTCGGCGGACCCCCACTCGACTGCCGAGCGAACGGAAAACAGGACGGATGAGCAGTTCACCGGCTTTCCTCGTCGCGCCCCGCTATGTGCTGGGCGAGATCGAGGAACCTCACACCGCCCTCACGGACCTCGCCTCCCGCGCGGCGCACTACGGCATCCCCATGGCGCCCCGCACCTGGGGCTGGGGCAGCTACTTCCGCACCGAGCGCAGCACGGTCGAGCTGGCCGTCGCCAGCGGCACCGCCACGCTGGAGGCGTCCGGCGTGCCGCGCGGTGCGGTCGACGGGGTGATCGTGTGCACCAGCTCCTTCCCCGGCTCCGTCGACGACCACGCCGGATTCCTCGGCGCGGTGCTGAACGGACTGGCTCTGACCGGGGTGTCGTTCGCCTTCGGCATGACCCTCAACCGGTGCAACAACCTGCTCGCGGCCCTCAACGTCGCCGCGTCGCTGGTCCGTTCCGGAAGCCGCCGCCGGATCCTGGTGGTGACCACGGACCGGATCGCCGACGAGGCCGTACGGCTGGAGAAGTTCGCACTGTTCAGCGACGGCGCGGCGAGCTGCCTGGTGAGCGCCGAGGAGGGACCCGACGGCTTCGCGGTCCTCGCCGCGGCCTCGGCCCAGGACACCGAGGTGCTCGGACTGCGCGACCAGATCGACTCCCGGCTCGCCGTCACCGTCAACGAGGAGCTGGAACGCGCCACCGGCATACCGCCGGAGAAGATCACCGCCCTGCTCCCCGCCAATCTGGTCCGCCCGCTGATCACGATGAAGGAGCGTCAGGCGGGCTTCGCGGCCGCCCAGATGCGCACCGGCAACATCGAGCGCCTCGGCCACTGCTTCGCCGCCGATCCCCTGATCAACCTCGTCGACCTCCTCGCCGCGGGCGAAGGGGAGCCCGACGGGCTCTATCTGCTGGCCTCCAGCGTCCCGGGCGCCCGGCACGGCGTCCTGCTCCGCAAGCTCACCTGACGTCGAAATGAGGTGTCCGTTCATGGTTAGGGTCGGGAAGAGGACCGCCGCGGCGGCCGGGCCGACACACCGTATGCCGACCGGTGCCCGCGCCGTCCGAGGGGTGGCACGGTGACCGCGGCCCCGGCCCCCTTCCTCCGGCTCACCGGGGACCCCTTCGAGCTGGGACGGCAGCACGGCGCCACCCGGGCCGCGGAGTTGCGCGCCTTCCTCGACGACGGTCTCGCCCGGCTGAACCACCTTCTGGACACCCCCCTCTCCCTCTCCTCGCTGACCGGAACCCTCGGCGACTTCGAGAAGGAGATATCCTCCGCCACACCCGAACTGGCGGAGGAGATACGCGGTCTCGCGGCCGGGGCGGGCATCAGCCACTCCGAGGCGCTGCTGCTCCAGCTGCGCCGGGAGCTGACCGGCTACCGCAGCACCCGGCGGCCGCACGGCGACTGCACCACCTACGCCCGGGTGGACGAGGGCGGCCCGCACACCGTCCTGGCGCAGACGGTCGACCTCAACGGCAACCTCGACGACCAGACCGCTGTGCTGTCCCTCAGCCGCACCGGATCCCCCCGGCAGGTGCTGATGCTGAGCTTCGGCGGCCTGCTCGGCTACCTCGGGATGAACAGCGACGGCCTGGCCGTCGGCATCAACCTGGTGCTCGGCGGGCAGTGGCGGCCCGGGCTGCCGCCCTATCTCGCCGTACGCCATGTCCTGGACAGCGCCGGGTCGGTGGAGGAGGCGCTCGATCTGCTGGCGGGGCTGCGGCTGGCCAGCTCCCGGTCCCTGACCCTCTGCGACGCCACCGGTGCCGCCGCCTGCGCCGAGTTCCTGGACGGGCGGATGCATGCGGTCCGGGCCCCGCAGACGGTCCACACCAACCACTTCCTGCACCCCGGGTTCATCCCCTTCGACGAGCTGAACGTCTTCGCCAAGAACTCCTCGCTGCGCCGACTGGACGCGTGCACCGTCCGGTTGAGCGCCCTGCCCGTCCCGGCCTCGCCGCGCGACCACCTGGCCCTGCTGTCCACCCCGCCGATCTTCGTGCCGGACAACGGCGACATCCGCCGTGAGCGCACGGTCGCGGTGGTGGCGATGCGCCCGGCCGTCGGCGACATGCATCTGCTGGGCTCCCGGCCCACCGAGCCGCCCCAGGTCTTCACGGCCCGGGACACCACCGGAACGGCGGGGCCATGACGACCCGACTCACCCCCCGCGACGGCACCGCCACCGGATCACTGCCCGCCTGGGACTCCTGGGGCGAGGGCTGGCTCGTCGACCTGCACACGGCCGGGCACCCCTGGGACGACGAGGCCCGCCGCGGCGAACTGTCGGCGGCGGAGACGGCGCGCGCGGAGCGGTTCCGCAGCCCCGCCGCCGCGCTCACCTACGTACGGGCCCGGTCCACCGTGCGCCGGGCGCTCGCCCGGACGCTCGGCGAGCACCCGGCGGCGGTGCGGATCACCACCGCGCCGGGCGGCGCCCCGGTCCTGCCCGACCACCCGGGGTGGCACCTCAGCTGGTCGAGGTCGGGGCACATCCTGCTGGTGGCGGTGCGCCGGGGCGAACCGGTCGGCGTCGACGTCGAGACGATACGGACCGTCCCGTCGCCCGCCAAAGTGCTGCGGACCGTCTACCCGGGCGCCCCGGCGCTCGCGGACCTGGACGAACCCGAGGCGTTCTTCTCGGCCTGGACGCTGCTGGAGGCGGCGGTCAAGGCGACCGGGCGCGGTCTGGCCCGCGGCGGCCGGGACGTACGGCTGTACCGGCCGCCCGGGGCGCGCCGCTGTGTGCTCGCCGGGATCGGCGGTGCGGGCACGGTGCCCTGGCGCGGCCGCACCGACCGGTTCGAGACGCCGTCGTCCGGCCGTACCGGCGATCCGGCCCGGGTGAGGGACCCGGCCCAGGTGATGACGGCGGTGGTGACCCGGGGCCGCACCGCCCCGGCCCTGCGCCTGCACACCTGGCGGCTGCCGGAGGCCGGCCCCTCGCCGCGCACCGCACCGCCGCCGGTCACCGCGGCGGCACCGCGCACCGCACCCCCGCCGCACTGTTCCGCCCCCCATGACAACCACAGCAGGAGGTGACATGTCCGCAGAGACACCCACCCGGGCGTCCGGAACCGACTCCGGGCTGCTCTCGCCCGTCTGGGCCGGCACACCGGTCGAGGCGGTCACCTCGGACGAGGCCTGGCTCGCGGCGATGGTCGAGTTCGAGGCCGCGCTCGCCACCGCACAGGCGAGCCTCGGCGCGGTGCCGCGGGGCACGGCCGCGGCCATTCGCACGGCGGGGGCGAACGGACGGCTCGACCCGGTGGAGCTGGCCCGGCGGAGCCGCGAGGCCGCCAACCCGGTGGTGTTCTTCGTCAAGAAGCTCACCGAACTGGTCGCGGAGGTCTCCCCGGAGGCTGCCGGGCACGTCCACGCCGGATCCACCAGCCAGGACGTCCTGGACTCGGCGGCGATGCTGGTCGCCACCCGGGCGCTCACCCTGCTCCACGAGGACCTCGGACGGATCCGCGCCGCACTCGCCCGCCTGGCCCGTGAGCACCGCGACACCCCCGCCGCGGCACGCACCCTCACCCAGCACGCCGTGCCGACCACCTTCGGGCTCAGGGCCGCCACCTGGCTCACCCTGATCGCCGACGCCCACGACCGGGTCGGGGCGCTGCTCGACACCCGGCTGCCCGTGTCGCTCGGCGGTGCCGCGGGCACCCTCTCCGCCTACCACGACCAGCTGCGGGCCGCCGGTGTGACGGGCTTCCACCCCGAACTGCGGCTCGTGGAACTGGTCGCGGACGAACTGGGGCTGTCGGGCACCGCGCTGCCCTGGCACGCCGCCCGCACCCCGATCGCCGATCTGGCCGGCGTCCTGGCCTTCACGGGCGGAGCCCTCGGCAAGTTCGCCGCGGACGTGCTGGTGCTGTCCCGTACCGAGGTCGCGGAAGTGGCGGAGCCCGCCGCGGCGGGCCGCGGCCAGTCCTCCGCGATGCCGCAGAAGCGCAACCCGGTGCTGAGCACCCTCATCGCGGCCGCGGCACGCCAACTGCCGGTGTACGCGCTGGTCCTCCAGCAGGCGGTGGTCTCCGAGGACGAGCGGCCCGCCGGGGCCTGGCACGCGGAGTGGCAGCCGTTGCGCGAGTGCCTGCGGCTGGCCGGGGGAGCCTCCCACACCGCGGCCGAACTCGCCGAGGGCCTGGTCGTCTCCGCGGAGCGCGTCCACGCCAACCTCGTCCTGACCGGGACCGCGCTGGTCGCCGAGCGGCTCTCCGTGGCGCTCGCCCCCGACCTCGGGCGGCGGCTGGCCAAGGACACCGTCACCCGAGCGGTGCGCGCCACGGAAGGTGGCCTTCCGCTCGACGAGGCGCTGCGGCTGGCCCTGAAGGAGAGCGGACACGCGGACGCCCTCTCCACCCCGCTGGAGCAACTGCTCGCCCCGGAGGACTACCTCGGCGCGGCCGTCCCCCTCACCGACCGGGCCGTGCACCGGGCCACCGGCGCCGGTTCCCCCGACACCCCGGAGCACGGCGGTGACGTACCGCCCGCGGCCGGTGCCCACCCCGCCTCGCACCCCACCACCGATCCCACTCCCTCGTCGCACGACCGGGAAGACTAGGAGACTGCCAGATGATGATCAGTGAGGAACTCCGCCAGAGGATTCTCGCGGACGGGGCGCTGGGCGCGGGCAATGTGCTGCACCGGCTCACCGGGTACGGCCGGACCCTGGACGAGAAGGTGCTGTGGACGGACGGCACCTGGCGCTCGCCCTCCGGCGACCACCCCGAGGTGCTCACCCTCGGCGAACTCCAGGAGATCGTGGCCACCTACGCCGGCTACTACCACCAGGCGGGCGTGCGGGCCAAGGACGCGGTCGCCATCGTCTCCACCTCCATCACCGACTTCGCCCTCAACCTGATGGCGCTCACCAGCCTCGGCGCGATCGCCTCCCTGGTGAACGCGAACATGCCGCCCGAGGTGCGCCGCGAGTACATCCGCCGTCAGCAGGTGGTCGGCGTGATGACCCGGGAGCCCTGGCACAAGGAACTGCTCCAGCACCTCGACGACGACATCGCGCCGGGCTTCGTGGCGCTCCAGTCGGAGATCACCCCCGGGCACCGCACGCACCGCCCGGAGAACTACCCCTTCCGCCACACCCCGACCGACCCGATCCTGATCTCGCACTCCTCGGGCACCACCGGCATCCCCAAGTCCGCCTTCCACACCCATGAGACGCTGTTCCACGGCGCGCTCAGCAGGCTGGAGGACGGCCAGGACTGCAGCACCCGCAAGCGGCTGCTCGCCCTGCCCGGCCACCATGTGTCGGCCATGTCCAACACCCTGCTCAGCCTGCTCCTCGGCGCGCCGCTGGTGCACTTCACCGACCCCAGCGGCCCCGCCGTCCTGGACGGCATCGAGAAGCACCGCCCGACCATCGTGTTCGGCTTCACCCACACCTTCTCGGAGATGGCCGCCGAGGACCTGGCCGGACGTGATCTGTCGAGCGTCGAGGCGTACTACGTCTCCGGGGACGCCGCGCACCTGGTGCACATCAAGCGCCTGCTGGAGAAGGGCTCGCACACCGTGACGGGCCGCGACCTGAAGCCGCACACGGCACCCGGCGCCATCTTCATCGACATGTTCGGCTCCACCGAGATGGGCTATGTGCTGTTCGACTTCGCCCACCGCGCCGGGGGGCAGAACATCGGCCGCTGCATCGGCCGCCCGATGCGCTTCGCGCAGGCGGCCGCGCTCTCCGAGGACGGCGGGGTCCTGCCGCCCGGACAGGTCGGACGGCTCGGCGTACGGTCCCGGTCGCTGACCCCCGGCTTCTGGAACGACAACGTCCGCTGGCACAAGCAGTGGCTCGGCGGCTACTTCCTCACCGGCGACCTCGTCTACCGCGACGGCGCCAACAACTTCTACCACCTGGACCGCACCACCGACGCGATCCGTACCGAGGCGGGCGTCGTCTACAGCGCCTACACCGAGGAGATGCTGCTCGGGGAGTACCCCGAGATCCGCGACTGCACCGTGGTCGGCATGGCCGAGGACGGTGTGAAGTTCGGCTGGGAGGACGACGGGGTCGCCGAGACCCATGTCTTCCTCACCCTCGTCGAGGGGGCGAAGGCGCCCGAGGACCCGACCGCCTGGATCAACGCGGCGCTGTCCAAGCACGGGCTGCCCGAGACGGCGAGCGCGGTCGTCGTGGACGAGGAGACCATCCCGGTCGGTATCACCGGCAAGGTCCTCAAGCGCATCGTGCGCGACAAGGCCAAGTCGCTGGTCGGCGGCTGCTGACAGACGCCATGCCCTGACGGGGGAGGCGGCAGTCCCGCCTCCCCGGTCATCGCAGCACGGACCTTTGCGGTCACCGGAGGGAGATATTCAATGAGCGTCGACTACGACGTGATCGTCATCGGCGCGGGCAACGCCGGGCTGAGCGCCGCGGCCACCTTGCAGCGCGGAGGCAAGCGGACGCTGCTGGTGGAGCGGCACAACGTGCCGGGCGGTGCCGCCACTTCATTCGTCCGGGGCCGCTTCGAGTTCGAGGTGTCGCTGCACCAGCTCGGCGGCATGGGCGGCCCGGGCCCGCTGCGCGAGATCCTGGACGAGATGGATGTGACGCGCCGACTGCGGCTCATCCAGGACGAGGAGCTGTACCGGACGGTCGTGCCCGGTGTGCTCGATGTGACCCTGCCCGCCGACTGGCAGGGGATGGTGGACGTCCTCGACAGCCACTACCCCGGCAACCGCGCGGCACTCACCCGCTTCCTGGAGATCGTCCGGGAGGTCGGCCTGTGGCAGCTGACCGCCCGCGCCAACCTGCACCGGCCGAAGGAGCAGGCGGAGTGGCTGTCCGGCCTCACCGATGTGCGCCGCTACGGTCTGCGGACCTACCGGGAGGTGCTGGACGAGTTCTTCACCGACGAGCGGCTGAAGTTCGTGCTGTCGTCGTACTGGAGCTACAACGGCCAGCTGCCGTCGCTCATGTCGTTCATGGACATGGCGCGGCTGCTCGCACTGTTCGTCGACACCAAGCCGTACCAGATCGTCGGCGGCAGCCAGGCACTGTCCTCGGCCATGCTGGACTCCTTCCTGGAGGCGGGCGGCGAGGCCCGGTTCAACACCAGCGTGGAGAAGATCGTCACCCACGGCGGGCGGGCGGTCGGGGTCCGCCTGGACGACGGGGAGACCGTCTCCTGCCGTCTGGTGGTCTCCAACGCCCCGTCCATCACCACCTACACCCAGCTGCTCGACCCGGCCGACGTCCCGGCGGGCGTCCTCAGGGACCTCGGCTCCCGGCGGATGGGGCCCTCGGCCAGCGTGCTCTACCTGGGGCTGGACGCACCCGCGGCGGAGCTCGGCTTCAACACCGCCACCAACTTCCTCACCACCGACCTGGACGAGCGCACACTGGCCCGGAGCATGCGGTCGCTCGACCCCGCCCCGTTCCTGCTCGCCAGTTGCTACGACGTCCGGCCCACCGGAATGGCGCCGCCCGGCGCCTCGCAGGTCAACCTGGTCACCATCCAGTACGCGGATCCCTGGGAAGCGGTCCCGGTCGAGGACTACCAGCAGGCGAAGACCGCCTACGCGGCCTCGCTGCTGGATCTGCTGAAGGCCATCGCGCCCGAGGTGCGGGATGTGATCGAGGAGGCCGAGATCGCCACCCCGCTGACCTTCAAGCGCTATCTCAGCCAGCCCGGCGGCGCCATCTACGGCTTCGACCAGGACGCCACGGACAGCTGGCTGTTCCGTGAGGACGACCTCAAGCCGAACGTCCCGGGGCTGGTCCTGGTCAGCAACTGGGTCACGGCCGGCGGCTACAACTCGACGATCGTGACGGCGGCCCGGCTCAGCCGGCGGCTGCTGGACGTTCTGTGACGCACCATCGAGCGGAGTCAGACATGTCTACGTCCATCAATCCGCTGGCCCGCCTGTTCGCGGGCGCGGACCAGCTCGTCGCGGAGATCGAGCGGCGCGGCGCCGAGGGTGCGGACCATCCGTCCGACGCCCGGGCGGAGATCACGCCGTACCACCCCAAGGCCCTCGACCTGACCGTGGCCGAGATCGTCGAGGAGACCGAGACCACCAGGACCTTCCGGATGCGGCGCACCGACGGGGAACTGCTGCCGCCGTTCCTCGCCGGGCAGTACATCAGCCTCCACGTCCAGGTCGGTGACGTCCTGACGAACCGTGCGCTGTCCATCTCCTCCAGCCCCGCGGCGCGTGACCACTACGACCTGACCGTGCGCCGGCTGCGGGGCGGACGGGTCAGCAACCATCTGATCGACACCGCCCGGGTCGGCGACCGGTTCACCAGCGGCGGCCCGATCGGCACCTTCTGCCACGACCCGCTCTTCCACGGCGACGACATCGTCTTCCTGGCGGGCGGCTCCGGGGTCGCCCCGGCGATGAGCATGATCCGTGACATCGTCGACCACGGCCTGTCCCGCCGCTTCACCCTGGTCTACGGCTCCCGGCACGCGGACGACGTCATCTTCCGCGACGAACTGGACGCCGTCGCCGGGAAGCACCCGGACATCACCGTGCACCATGTGATCTCCGACCCCGGCCCCGACTGGACCGGGGAGGTCGGCCCGCTCGACGCGGCACTGATCTCCCGGCTGGTGGGCCCGCTGGCCGGGCGGATGACCTATCTGTGCGGACCGCCCGGCAAGTACGCCTATCTCGTACGGCAGTTGGAGTCGCTCGGGCATCCCCGCCGCCGGATCCGGCTGGAGGCCAACAGCGTCGCCCTGCCGCCGTCCGCCGATCCGCGCTGGCCTGCGGAGCTGGACCCGGAGGAGAAGGTCACCGTCACCGTCCGGGGCCGGGGGAGCGTCGAGGTGCCGCGTGGGCGCCCGCTGCTCGACGCCCTGGAGGACAACGGCCTGCGCCCGGAGGCCTCGTGCCGCTCGGGGGAGTGCGCCCTGTGCCGGGTCCGGGTGTGCTCCGGCGAGGTGTTCCACGCCGAGGAGGCCCGGCTGCGGGCGTCCGACCGCGAGTTCGGCTTCGCGCACTGCTGCGTCGCCTATCCGCTCACCGACCTTGAAATCGACTTCTGACGCCCCACCCGTTTCCGGGCGTCCGGAAACTGTCCGAAAAAATACTCCAAAGCCCTTTGTATTTCTTCGGGAATGTGATGTGCTGGGACTGCACACCGACCGGCCGGTCTGGCCGGAGAGGTGGAAACGAATTCACCTTCTACTCGTGTGCTTCTCAGGCTCTTTCGGAGCTTCCCGGAGTTTGTCTCCCTCACGTCCGGCTCCCTGCCGAGGCGTTCCCCCACGGTGTTCCACACCCTCGACAGGAGGTTTGCAGATGTCTTCTGACCTGCGGAAAGTAATGATCGACACGCTCCGGGACATGCACTTCGACACGGAGTCGGTGACCGATGAGACCCCGCTCGGCGACGGCGGCCTGGAATTGGAGTCGCTCTCGATCGCGGAACTCGTGATGCAGCTCGACAATTACGGCGTCGAATTCTCCGACGAGGAGATGGAGAAGCTGCCCACGATGACCTTCGGTGAATTCGCCGAAGAGGCGACCCGGCGCGCCGCAGCCAAGTAGGAAAATCCCTCACCGTACCGTGCCCCGGCGCTCGATTCGCTCGGGCGGACCGAAGGAAGGAGATGTGACCTTGCCGCAGCCGACCAGAGCGATCTGCGTCGTGGGCGCCGGTCCGCGAGGCCTCGCGGTCCTTGAGCGGTTATGTGCCAACCACACCGGCGAGCGCCGACTGACGGTCCACGTGGTCGACCCCTGCCCGCCCGGGCCCGGACGCACGTGGCGCACCCGCCAGTCCCACCACCTGCTCATGAACACGGTGACCTCGCAGGTCAGCCAGTTCACCGATGACAGCGTCCACTGCGCCGGACCCGTCCGGCCCGGGCCCAGCCTGTACGACTGGCTCCAGCGGGCCGGGTCCGGCGCCGCCGGGGACGGTGCGGGGGCGGAGCGGCTCGGACCCGACGACTACCCCTCCCGCGCACAGTACGGCCGCTATCTGGAGTGGGTCTTCGCCCACCTCGTGGCCACCGCCCCCGACACCCTCCGCATCGTCGTCCACCCGGCCACGGCCGTCGCCCTGGACGAGGACGCGACCGGCCAGCGCCTCACCCTCGGCGACGGCACCCGGCTGACCGGCCTGGACGTCGTCGTCCTCGCCCTCGGGCACGGCCCCAACGAGCCGGCGGCCGAGGAACGGCGGCTCACGGCCTTCGCCGACCGCCACGGACTGCGCTACCTCCCGGCGGCCAACCCCGCGGATCTCGACCTGGACGGCATAACCTCCGGCGAGACGGTCGCACTCCGCGGACTGGGACTCGCGTTCTTCGACGTCCTCGCCCTGCTCACCGAGGGCCGCGGCGGAAAGTTCGTACCGTCCCCCGACGGACTCCAGTACCTCCCCTCCGGACAGGAGCCCGTGCTCTACGCGGGATCCCGGCGCGGAGTGCCCTACCAGGCGCGCGGGGAGAACCAGAAGGGGCCGACCGGCCGACACGAACCGCTCTTCCTCACCCTCGACGCGGTCCGCCGGATCCGCACCACCTCCGGCGCGACCTTCCGCCGTGACGTCTGGCCGCTGCTGGACGCGGAGGTGCGCGCGGTCTACCACCACGCACTCGTTGCCCGGCGCGCCGACCGCCCCGCCGCGGACCGGTTCCTCGCCGAGTACCTGGCGGCCCCCGCCGCGGAACGGACCGGTGTGCTGCGCCGCCACGGCGTGGCCGCGGCCGACGAGTGGGACTGGGAGCGCATCGAACGCCCCTGGGGGGACAGGGAGTTCACCGACCCCACCGACTTCAACCGATGGCTGCTCGACTATCTGCGCGAGGACGCGCACAACGCCCGGGGCGGCAATGTCGACAACCCGCTCAAGGCGGCCCTCGACGTCCTGCGCGACCTGCGCAACGAGGTCCGGCTCGCCATCGACCACGGCGGGATCACCGGCACGTCGTACCGGGACGAGGTGGTCGGCTGGTTCACACCGCTCAACGCCTATCTGTCCATCGGGCCGCCGCTGTCCCGCATCGAGGAGATGACCGCGCTCGTCGACGCCGGAGTGCTCCAGGTCGTCGGCCCCCGCACCCGGGTCCGCCCGGACCCGCTCGGGGAGGGCTTCCTCATCGGCTCCGACGCCATACCCGGCTCGGAGGTGCGCGCCACCACCCTGATCGAGGCCCGCATACCCGATGTGGACCTGCGCCGCAGCGGCAACCCGCTGCTGCGTCAGCTGCTCTCCACCGGGCAGTGCCGGACCCACCGCATCGCGGGCCCCGACGGGGCCTACGAGACCGGTGGACTCGACGTCACCCGCCGCCCCTACCGGGTGGTGGACGCCGAGGGCGTACCCCACCCGCGCCGGTTCGCCTACGGGGTGCCCACCGAGTTCGTGCACTGGGCGACGGCCGCGGGCATCCGCCCCGGGGTCGGCTCGGTGATCCTCGAGGACGCCGACGCCATCGCCCGGGCGGCACTGGCTTCCTGACGGACGTCACCGGCCCACCGGTCCGCGCCCTTCCGGCGCGGCCCCGGGGGCCGGTCCGGCGCCCGAACCGGTCATCCGAACCGGCCGGACCGCCCCGCGGCCCCGGCCTCACCCGCACGGAGTTCCCCAGTGGACATCACCACCAGCTTCGACCCCGAGGTCCTCGCACTCCCCTTCTACGACGACGAACACCGCCGCTTCGCCGAGGAGATCGGCGTCTGGTGCGACGGCCACGGCCCCCTGTGGGAGGCCGTGCGCCGGATGGACCCGGACGAGGCCGGGCGCCGCCTGGTGGGCCTGCTCGGCGAGGACGGCTGGCTCGCGGCGCTCGACCCCCACACGGCGCCGCACCGGCTGCCCGGGGACCTGCGCGCCCTGTGCCTGGGCCGCGAGGCGCTCGCCTACGCGGAGGACCTCGCCGACTTCGCGTACTCCATCCAGGCGCTGTCCGCGACGCCGATCCTCCGCTTCGGCGACGCCGAACAGCACAAGCGCTATCTGCCGGGCATGGCCGACGGCTCCCTCATCGGTGCCTTCGCCGTCTCCGAGCAGGCGGCCGGCTCGGACCTCGGGGCGGTGGGCCTGAGCGCCCGGCGCACCGAGGGCGGCGGCTATGTCCTCAACGGCGCCAAGGCGTGGATCGCGCACGCCACCATCGCCGACCTCTTCGTCGTGATCGCCCGCACCGGGGAGGGGCCCGGCCCCCTCGGCCTCACGGCCTTCCTGGTGCCCGCCGACACCCCCGGTGTACGGGTGAGCGAACGCCTGGAGGCCATCGCGCCCCGTTCCTTCGGCCATCTGTCCTTCGAGGACTGCGAGGTGCCCGCCGAGGCCGTGCTCGGCCGCCCGGGCCGCGGCTTCGTCGTCGCCGCCGACCTGCTCGACCGGTTCCGGATGACCGTCGGCGCGGCCGCCGTCGGCTTCGCCCGCCGGGCCGCCGACACCGCCCTGGCCCACACCAGAAGCCGCAAGGCCTACGGCGGCACCCTCTTCGACCTCCAGCTGGTGAAGGGCTCGCTCGCCGACATGGAGGTCCGGATCAACGCCGCCGAACTGCTGGTGGCGCGCGCCGCCTGGGACTGCGACCGGGGCGGCCGCGGCTTCGCCCGCCACTCCCACATCGCCAAGGTCCACGCCACGGAGGCGGCCCAGCAGGTCGTCGACGCGGCCGTACAGCTGTTCGGCGCCGCCGGAGTGGTCAAGGACGGCACACCCGAACGCCTCTACCGGCAGATCCGTTCGCTGCGCATCTACGAGGGCGCCACCGATGTGCTGCGCCTGGCCATCGCCGACGCCCTGGACGTACGGCGCGCCGCCCTCGCCCCATGACCGCCCGTCACCCCGGCCCCGCCGGAATCCGCCCCACCGCGAGGAGCACCCGCGTGACCACCCCGGCCCGGACAGCGGTCCGCCCGGCCCGCCTTCACCGGACCGGGGAACGTACCCCCTTCGAGGAGCAGCACTGATGTCGGACCTGCCCCGCCTGTGGCTGCGGCACGAGAGCCGCCCCACCGAACGCCGGGCGCCGCTGGTGCCCAGCGACGCCGCGCGTCTGGTGAGCCAGGGCGCCGAGATCACCGTCGAGGAGTCGCCGCAGCGCGTCTTCCCGCTGGCCGACTACGTCAGCGCGGGCTGCGCCACCGCACCGGCGGGCAGCTGGACAGATGCCCCTCGGGACCACCATGTGCTCGGGCTGAAGGAACTGCCCCCGCAGCCCGGCCGGTTGCAGCACCGGCATGTGTACTTCGGGCACGCCTACAAGGGCCAGCCGGGCGCCCGGGAGCTGCTCGGCCGGTTCACGGCGGGCGGCGGCGCCCTGCTCGACCTGGAGTACCTCACCGACGACCACGGGCGGCGCCTGGCGGCCTTCGGCTACTGGGCCGGATACCTGGGCGCGGCCCTCGCGGTCCTGCACCGGCGCGGGGTGCTCACCACACCGCTGCGCTCCCTGCACCGCGAGGAGCTGGACACCCTGCTGCGGGACGGCGAAGGCGGCGGGACCGCCCTGGTCGTCGGCGCCCTCGGGCGCAGCGGACGGGGAGCGTGCGACGCGCTGGAGACCGCCGGGCTCACCCCCGTCCGCTGGGACCTGGCGGAGACCCGCGACCTGGACCGGGACGCCCTGCTGGACCACGACATCCTGGTCAACACCGTCCTGGTGACGCACCCGGTGCGGCCCTTCCTCACCCCCGCCGACCTCGACGCGCCCGGGCGGCGCCTCTCCACGGTCGTGGACGTCACCTGCGACGTGGGCTCGGACTGCAACGTCCTGCCCGTCTACGACACCGTGACCAGCTGGACGCATCCGGTACGGCGACTGCGCGGCGGGGACCGCCCGCTGGACCTGATCGCCCTCGACAACCTGCCCTCCCTGCTGCCCGCCGAGGCCAGCCGGTCCTTCTCCGCCGAGCTGTCGCCCCAGTTGGCGGGCCTCGGCACGGACACCCCGCCCTGGTCCCGCGCCCTGCGGGTGTTCGACGAGGCGGTGGCCCGGGAGACGGCCGGTGCGCAGGGTGCCGCGGAGCCGGACCCGGCCCGCGCCGACGGAGAGGAGAACATCCGTGTCTGACCGGACCGCGCCCGTGAGTGGTGTCGTCCACTGGATCGGCACCGGGCTGTCCACCGGCCCCACCGGCCTCGGACTGCTGTGTGAACGCGCCAAGCGGCTGGTGCTGTGGGACCGCACCGCCGAACGCGCCGACCGGCGGCTCGCGGCCCTCGGCCTGGCCGGGCGCGCCGAGACCCGCGCCCTGGACCCGGGTGCCCTGGAGGCCGCGGTGGGCCCCGGTGACGTGGTCGTCTCCATGCTGCCCGCGACCGAGCACCCGGCCCTGCTCCGCCTCGCCGCCGGCCGCAAGGCCCACTTCGCCTGCACCAGCTACACCTCCGGGGAACTCGCCGGGCAGGCGGCCGCCGCGGCCCGCGCCGGGCTGGTCGTGCTGACCGAGGCCGGACTCGACCCGGGCATCGACCACCTCATGGGCCATCTGCTGGTCGAGCGGGCCCGCCGGGACATCGGCGACCGCGCGGCGTCCGTGGAGTTCACCTCGTACTGCGGCGGCATCCCCGCCGAGCCCAACGACTTCCGCTACCGCTTCAGCTGGGCGCCGTACGGAGTCCTGGCCGCGCTCCGCTCACCCGCGCAGCACATCGAGGGCGGACGGCGCAGCACGGTCCGCCACCCCTGGGAGGCCACCCGCACCGTGGTCCTCGGCGGCGAGTCCTTCGAGGTCTATCCGAACCGGGACAGCCTGCCCTTCGTCGCCCAGTACCGCATCCCGCACGACTGGCACCTGGATACGTTCGTCCGGGGCACCCTGCGCAACGCGGGCTGGCGCGCGGCCTGGACCGAGGTCTTCGACACCGTCCTCACCGACGACGAGACCCGGATCCGCTCCCTGGCCAAGGAGCTGGCCGACCGCCACCCGACCACGGAGGCCGACCGGGACCGGGTGGTCCTCACCGTCGGCCTGACCGTCCGGGACGAGGACGGCGGCATCCGGTGGCAGGGGTCCCACCTGCTGGACCTCGTCGGCGACGAGACCGAGAGCGCGATGGCCCGCTGTGTCTCGCTGCCGCTCGCCCACGGGGTGACCCGCATCCTCGACGGCGCCCTGCCCGCGGGCCTGAACCGCGCCGCGGAGGACACCGGCGAGGCCGCCGCCTGGCTGCGCTTCCTCGGCGCCCACGGCGTGCCCACGACGTTCACCCAGACCCCGCCCACCGGCCCGGGAACCGCACCATGACCCCCGCGGCCCGCCCGCACCCGCCCCTCGGCACCGCGTCGCCGAGCCCCCGCCGAGCGGTGGCGGCCGCCCGGCACGCGTCCGGCGGTCCGCCGGGCACCGCATCCGAACCGCTTCACACGATCGAGCGCGGCGACCCGCCCGAAGGAGAGATCTTCCATGGCTCATGAGCCCACACGCTCCGGCCCGACGCACTACCGCTGCCTGGGAGTCGGCGTAGGCCCGGCCAACCTGAGTCTCGCCTCCCTGCTGTACGGCAGGGAGGACGTGACCAATCTGTTCCTGGACCGCAAGGAGTCCTTCAGCTGGCACGACGGCCAGCAGATGCCCGGGAACACCCTCCAGGTCTCCCTGTTCAAGGACCTGGTGACGCTGGCCGACCCCCGCAACCCCTTCTCGTTCCTGTCCTACCTCCACGACAACGGCCGCCTGTACCACTTCCTCAACGCCCAGTTCGACGCCGTACCCCGGGTCGAGTTCCGCAACTACCTTGCCTGGGCCAGCCGTTGCAACAAGAACATCGTCTTCGGGGAGACCGTCGAGGAGGTCACCTTCGACGACGTGTTCACGGTCCGCACCGACCGCCGCACCGTCACCGCGGACAACGTGGTCGTCGGCGTGGGCAGTGAGTCCTGGGTCCCGCCGCAGGTGCAGGGGCTGCTCGGACCGACCCAGTTCCATGTCAGCGAATACCTCCACCAGGACCGGAACCTGGCCGGCAAGCGGGTGGTGGTGATCGGCGGCGGCCAGTCCGGGGCCGAGGCGTTCCTCGACATGATCTCCCAGCCCGGCAAGGACCTGCCGCGCCGGGTCTCCTGGATATCCCGCCGCGGCAACTACTTCCCCATCGACGACTCGCCCTTCACCAACGACTACTACATGCCCTCGCACGCCGAGTACTTCTTCGGACTGGGCCGGGACGCCCGGCAGGCGTTCAACGACCGGCACATCCTCACCAGCGACGGCATCTCCGAGAGCACGCTGCGCGACATCTACCAGCGCGCCTACATGCACCGGTTCGTGGAGGGCAACGTCGACCTGGTGGGCCTCTACCCCAACCGCGAGGTCACCGACGTCTCCACCGGACTGTACGGCGGCTGGCAGGTGACCGCCCGCCACAACGACGACCGCGAGGCCGTGGAGATGTTCGAGGCGGACGTGGTGATCTGGGCGACCGGCTTCCGGCCGACCCGGACGGACTTCCTCGCCCCCGTCGCCGACCGGCTGGAGAAGGACGGCGACGAACTGCGCATCGACGAGGACTACGCCGTCCACTGGGACGGCCCGGACGACCGCCGGATCTTCGTGCAGAACGCCTCGCGCGGCCAGCGCGGCCTCGCCGACCCCAACCTGAGCCTGAACGCCTGGCGCAGCCAGCGGATCGCGGACCGGCTCGGCAAGGTGTCCAGCAACGACCAACTGCCGTCGTTCATCGAGTGGTCGACCAAGATGGGGGACCGGGCCGGGAGGGACACATGAGTCCCGGGCGGAACAACCGGATCGCGGTGGTCGGCGCCGGGATCGTCGGCTGCCTGATCGCACGGGAGCTGCTCGCCGCCGACCCGGGCGCGGACGTGATCGTCCTGGACCGCGACCTGGTCGGCTCGGGAGCGACCCGCCGCTCCGCGGGCCTGCACTTCCCGCGCGGAGCCACCCCCGCGGTCCGGGCGATGGCCGCCGAGAGCCAGCGCTACTACGCCCGACTCGCCGCCGAACGGCCCGAGTTGCCCATCCACGCGCTCCCGATGACGGTCCTCGCCCCGGAGTCGGCCGCGTCCCGCCTCGCCGAGGTGTACCTGCCCGAGGCGGAGCTGCGGCGCACGGACACGGCACCGGCGGGCGTCGAACCGCCCCCGGGAACCGCGGTCTGGACCGGGAACGGCTGCCAGTACGCCGATGTGCAGGCCCTCACCGGAGCCCTCGCGGCCGAACTGCGGCCGCGCGCGGAGATCCGCGAGGGAGCCGCCGTGACCGGCGTGCAGCCCGGCACGGACGGCGTCCGCCTCACCCTGGGCACCGGCGACGTGATCGACGCCCGGCAGGCGGTACTTGCCCCCGGGCCGTGGCTGGCGCACCCCGCCTGGCGCGACCTGGTGGCACCGCTCGGCGCACGGGTGAAGAAGATCGTGGCACTGCACATCGAGGACACCCCCGCCGAGAGCGACGGCGCGATCGTCCTGCACGACGAGGACGCCTTCCTGCTGCCCTACCGGGCCCGCGGACACTGGCTGTTCAGCTACACCTGCACCGAATGGGACGTGGACCCCGACACCGTCGAGCCCGGTCTCACCCCCGCCAACCGGGCGGAGGCCGTCGAGGTGCTGGGCCGCTACGCGCCCCGGCTCGCCGACCGCTGCCGCTCGGGACGGGTCTTCTGCGACGCCTACAACCCGGGCGGCGGTCCGCTGGTGCGCACCCTCACCGACGACGGACGCCTGCTCTTCGCGGGCGCGGCCGGCGGCTCGGGCTACCGCCTGGCACCGGCCATCGCCGCGGAGAGCGTACGCCTGCTGTCCAAGCACGCCGTCTGACCCCAGCCTTCGCGAAGCCTTCCCGGTTCTCGAAGCCTTCCCGGGCGCCTTCCGAACGGCCCTGCCGAGCCCTCGGAACGTCCTCCGAAAGGAACCGACATGATCTTCAGTCGCTATGACGAGCGCGCCCTCCACGACGCGTTCGGCATCCGCATGAGCAGCATCGAGGGGCTGGGCGTGGGGGCCGGCTGGGGGCGCGTCGCCCCGGGGCAGGCCTCCAGCGCACACCAGCACGACGAGACCGAGTTCTTCGTCATCGTCGCGGGCCGGGGCGACTTCGTCGTGGACGGCCGCAGGCACCCCGCCGAGCCGGGCACACTGGCCCTCTTCGAGCCCTTCGAGACCCACGTCCTGGAGAACACCGGCGACACCGACCTGATCTTCGTCACCCAGTACTGGCGGGACGCGGGCCGCGCCCTGACCTCCGCGGGGAACGCGGAGCGCACCGCCTTCGGCGACCGCCCGGTCTTCGTCTTCTCCACCCCGCCGACGCCCAACGGCGACCTCCACCTCGGCCATCTGTCCGGCCCCTACCTCGGCGCCGACGCCTTCGTCCGCTTCCAGCGCATGAACGGCACCGAGGCCTGGCACCTCACCGGCAGCGACGACTACCAGAGCTATGTGGTGGGCGCCGCCCGCCAGGAGGGCCGCGAACCCGCCGAGACCGCCGCGCACTACAGCGCCGAGATCGCCCGCACCCTCGCCCTGATGGACATCACGCCGGACCAGTACACCGTGACCGACACGGCACCCGGCTACCGCGACGGACTGCGCGACTTCTTCTCCCGCGTGGTCGCCTCCGGCCGGGCCGCCGTCACCGAGAAGGACGCGCTCTTCGACGCCGAGAGCGGGCAGTACCTCTACGAGGTCGACGTCAAGGGCGGCTGCCCCGGCTGCGGCGCGGGCACCAGCGGCAACATCTGCGAGGAGTGCGGCGAGCCCAACACCGTGGTGGACCTGGCCGACCCCCGCTCCGCGGGCTCCGCCGCCGCCCCGCGCCGCGCCCCGCTGGCCCGCTACTCGCTGCCGCTGCACGAGTTCCGCGACGAGGTCGCCGCCCACCACCGCGCGGGCCGTGTCCCGGCCCGGCTGCGCGAACTCGGCGACCGCCTCTTCGCCCGCCAGGCCCTGGACATCCCCCTCACCCACCCGTCCTCCTGGGGCGTCGCCCCCTCGGAGACGGAGGTCGACGGACAGGTCATCTGGGTCTGGCCGGAGATGTCCTACGGCTTCCTGCACGGCATCCAGTCCCTGGGCAGCCGCCTGGGCCGCGACTGGAAGGCCGCGGAACCCGCCGAGGACTGGAAGATCGTCCACTTCTTCGGCTACGACAACAGCTTCTACCACTCGGTGCTCTACCCGGTGCTCTACGGTCTGGCCCACCCCGGCTGGGAGCCGGACATCGACTACCACGTCAACGAGTTCTATCTGCTGGAGGGCAGCAAGTTCTCCACCAGCAGGCGCCACGCCATCTGGGGCAAGGAGATCCTGACCCCCGACTCCGTCGACGCCGTCCGCTACTTCCTCTCCCGCACCCGGCCCGAGGGCGAACGGACCAACTTCCGGCGCGCCGACTACGCCGAGACCCTCGACACCACCCTGATCGGCACCTGGCAGCGCTGGCTGCACGACCTGGGCGCCCGGATCACCAAGCACTACGACGGCACGGCACCGGACGCCGGGAACTGGACCCCGGAGCACTCCGCGTTCCTCGCCCGCCTCGGCGCCCGGCTCGACGCCGTCGGCGGCAGCCTGCGCGCGGACGGCTTCTCGCTCAACCAGGCCGCGGCCGAACTCGACGGACTGGTCGCCGACACGGTCCGCTTCGCCGAGCTGGAGGCCCGCACCGCCCAGAGCGCCGACTGGCAGAACGAGGCCCGCACCGCCATCGCGCTGGAGCTGGCCGCGGCCCGGCTGCTCGCCCACGCGGCCACGCCCGTGATGCCCCGCTTCGCCGCCCGGCTGGCCGCCGCGCTCGGGCTGCCGGAGCCCGCCGTATGGCCGCGGACGGTCGAACTGGTCGCCCCGGGAACCGAGATACGGCTCGCCGAGACCGTCTTCTTCACGCCCGCCTCCGCCGCCGAGGACACCCCGGGGGAGGGGCAGCGGTGACCCACGACACGCTCGGCCGCATCGTCTCCGCCGAACCGGGCGACGGGCACATCCGGGTGGCCAGCCTGCTGGGCACCCGCACCCTCCCGCTGCGCGAGCTGTACCGGCGCTCAGGCCGGATCGCCCGCTGGCTCCTCGACCAGGGCATCCGCCCCGGCGACCGGATCGGCATCCTCGCGGCCAACAGCCTGGAATGGATCCTGCTGGACCTGGCCGCGCTGCGGCTGAAGGCCGAGACCGCCGGATTCGAGCCGGGCAAGTTCACCCCGGGCGAGGAGCTGATGCACCGCTACGGCATCCGGCTGCTCTTCACCGACCGCCCCGCCGAGGCGCCCGGCACCGTGCCGATCGCGGAGGTGGCCCGGCTCGCGGAGCGGGAGGACCTCGACGGTGCGCCGCTGCCGCCGGTGACCTGGGGACCGAAGGACGTCACCACCGTCAAGTTCACCTCCGGCAGCACCGGAGAGCCCAAGGGGCTCGGTGCCACCGCGGGCAGCATCGACAGCTCGCTGCGCGCGGTGCAGGAGATCTTCGAACACGGCCCGGGCGACGACCTGTTCGTGTTCCTGCCGCTCTCCCTGCTCCAGCAGCGCTACTGGGTCTACTCGGCGCTGCTGCACGGCCACGACGTCACCGTCAGCACCTATGAAGCCGCGTTCGCGGCACTGCGCCGGGTGCGGCCGACCGTGGTCATGGGAGTCCCGGCCTTCTACGAGACCGCCAGACGGCAGATCCAGGCCAAGATGGCCAAGGGAGACGGCCAGAGCGCCGGGGAGGCGGCGCGCACGGTCTTCGGCGACCGCATCCGCTATCTGTGGACCGGATCGGCGCCCGCGGCCTCCGGCATGCTGCGCTTCTTCACCGAGGCGGGGCTGCCCATCTACGAGGGCTACGGGCTCAACGAGACCTGCATCGTCACCAAGAACCACCCCAAGGCCCACCGCGACGGCAGCGTCGGCCAGGTGCTCCCGGGCAAGGAGGTGCTGATCGGCGAGGACGGCGTGATCACCGTCCGCAGCGAGCACCCGGTCAACGACCACTACGCCTACTGCCGGCCGGGCGACTCCGAGCGGGTCTTCGGCCCGGACGGCACCGTGCGCACCGGCGACCTCGGCTACGTCGACGAGGACGGTTTCCTGTTCGTCCGCGGCCGGGCCGACGACGTGATCGTCCTGGACAACGGCAAGAAGGTGATCGTCCGCCCGATCGAGGAGGACATGAAGGCCGACCCGGCCATCGCCGAGTGCGTGCTGTTCTGCCCGGGACAGACCGAACTCGTCGCCGTGGTCTCCCCGGCCGCCCAGCCCGCGGACGAGCAGGCGATCGCCGCCCGGCTGGCCCTCACCAACGCCTCGCGCGCCGCCGACGAGCGGATCGGCCGCGCCGTCGTCGCGGACCCGCCGTTCTCCATCGACAACGGCCTGCTCACCTCGCAGTACAAACCCAAACGCGGACGGATCCTCGACGTCTACCACGACGCCGTCCACGACCCCCAGGAGGGAATCCATGCTGTCTGAATCCACACTGTCCGGGCTGGAGAGCGCCGCCCGCGAACAGCTGGCCGCCGTACTGACCCACGAGATCGCGCCGGGGGCGCTCGATCCGGACGCCGACATGGCCGGATCGTACGCTCTGACGTCCTTGAACAAGGTCCTTTTCCTGACGGAGCTGTGCGAGGCTACCGGCGTCGACCTCGCGCATTTCACCGAGGACGACCTCGACCGGATGCGAACCCTGCGTGACGTCGTAGAAGCACTCGCCCGACACTCGACCGAGGGATCCTGACACATGACCTGGGCACAGAAGGCGGCAGCCGTCCTGGAGAACGAGCACGTACGGCTGCATCCGGTGACGGAGGCCGACCGCGAGGGGATCCGGGCGGTCGCCATGGATCCGGACATCTGGCGGTACTTCGTGGCGGCCGTGGAGAACGAGGCCGATTTCAAGGTGTTCTTCGACACCTGTCTGGCCGACCAGGCGGCCGGGCGGCGGGTCGTGTTCGTCGTCACCGACAAGTCGACCGGCCGGATCGCCGGTTCGATGAGCTACGGCAATCTCGCCGAGGCCGACGCCCGGCTGGAGATCGGCTGGTCCTGGCTGGGCCGCGACTTCCGCGGCAAGGGCGTCAACCGGTGGGTGAAGTACCTGCTGCTGGAGCACGCCTTCGAGCAACTGGGCGCGGAACGCGTCGAGTTCAAGACCGATGTGCTCAACCAGCAGGCCCGGCGGGGACTGCGCAACATCGGCGCGACCGAGGAGGGGGTGCTGAGGAGCTTCAACTACATGCCCGGCGGACGCCGTCGCGACGCCGTCTTCTACAGCGTCCTGCGTGCGGAGTGGCCCGGCGTGAAGGAACACCTCACGACCGGCGGGGAATGACGAGGGGGCGCCCGTACATGCTGGACGGCTTACTGCTCAATAAATTCCTCCGTGTCCACGCCCGCCGGGTGGGCTACCGCTCACCCGCCACGGGGTATGCCGCACTGGTCGACGAGACCGAGTACGAGCATGCCCGGCTGTCGGACGCGGAAGTGGTGCGGGCGGTGCACGGCTCGTACGCCGACTGGATGGGCGGGCGCCGCGTGGTCGGGGTCCTGGGCCGCTTCGGCCGCCTCGCCCCCCGCGCGGCGGCCCGGTCCCTCACCCTGGCCACCCCGCGGCTGTTCCGCTGGCTGGTGGGCCCGATCCGGCGCACCGGCCGGACCGAACTGGTGGTGGAGCGGTGCAGGTTCCTGACCAGCACCTCTCCGGAGATATGTGTACGCATCTGCAAGGGCCCCACGGAGACCTTCTTCACCGACTCGCTCCACATCCCCACCAGGCTGACCCCGGATTTCCGCAGCTCGAGCTGCCATGTCTCCTTCGCGCCGCCGCCCCCTCGACGCCGCTGACCGGTCCCCCGGCGGGGCCGCCCGGGATGTGCCCCGTTGGATTGGGACGACTATGGAAGGAGGCACAGCGGCCCGCGGCACCGGCCGTGACGTACGGGAAGAGGGGATCGGCGCATGGCGACGAGGGACTCCTCCCGGCCCGGCCGGCGCCCGGCCGCGGTCGGCCCAGCCGCCCCGCCCAGCGGCCTCCTCGACCTGCTGAGCGTCGCCGCGGTGGTGCTCGACTCGGGCGGCCGCGTGGTGTTCTGGAGCCCTCACGCAGAGGAACTGTTCGGCTACACCGCGGCCGAGGCCCTGGGCCGCTCCGCGGCCCGGCTGATGGTCCACGAGGAGCACTGGGACGAAGTGATCCGGCTGTTCGCCGAGGTCATGGGGTCCGGAGCCGACTGGGCCGGAGCCTTCCCGGTCCGGCACAAGGACGGCAGCACCCGGCTGGTGGAGTTCCGCAACATGCGGCTGCTGGACGACCGGGGCGAGACCTTCGCCCTGGGCCTGGCCGCCGACCAGGCGACCGTCGCCCGGGTCGAGAGGGACGTTGCCCTGTCCACCCGGCTGGTCTCCCAGTCCCCGATCGGGTTCGCCGTCCTGGACACCCGGCTGCGGTATCTGAGCGTGAACCCGGCCCTGGAGCGCCTGATGGGCCTGCCCGCCGCCGAGCACCTCGGGCGGCCGGTCCACGAGATCCTGGCGTTCCTCGACGTCACCGGCGTGGAGGAACGCCTGCGCCGGGTTCTGGACACCGGTGATCCGGTCGTCGACCGCCTGGTCGTGTGCCGTCCCCCGGCCGATCCCGAGCACGAGCACGCCTGGTCCGTCTCCTACCACCGACTGGAGGACTCGGGCGGCCGGGTGCTGGGCATCGCCTTCTCCATCATCGATGTCACCGAACGCCACCGCGCGGCCACGGAGGCGGCCGAGGCCCGGCAGCGGCTGGCGCTGATCGCGAGTGCGTCGGCGTCCGTGGGCACCACCCTCGACCTGGAGACGACGGCCCACGAGCTGGCAGACGTCCTCGTGCCGGTCCTCGCCGACATCGCCGTCGTGCATCTCCTCGACAGCGCCCTGTCCGGGCGGCCCGCGCCGTCCTCGGGCCCGGCCCGCTTCCATGTGCTCGCCGTCGGGGCCGCCCGCCCCGAGGAGGCCACCCGCCCGGAGGACCGCCCCGGCCAGGGCGCCATCTGCGGCAGCGACCATCTGATCACGCGCTGCGTGCAGACCCGCCAGCCCGTGCTGGTGCCCCGCACCACCGCCGCGGACCTGCCGAGGATCGGGGACCACCCCGGCACCGTCGCCCGGCTCGCGGCGGCCGGACTGCACTCCTATCTGGCCGTCCCCCTCGTGGCGCGGGGCGAGGTCCTGGGCGCCCTCGCCCTCCAACGCACCCACCATGCGGACCCCTTCGACGAGGACGACGCCTTCCTGGCCGGGGAACTGGCCGCCCGCGCCGCGGTGTGCATCGACAACGCCCGCGGCTACCAGACCCAGCGCCACGCGGCCCTCACCCTGCAACGCAGCCTGCTCCCCGAACTCCCCTCGCGCCGCCCCGGACTTGAGGTCGCCTGGCGCTACGAGCCCGCGGGTGCCGCCAGCGAGATCGGCGGCGACTGGTTCGACGCCATCCCGCTCCACGGCGACAAGACCGCCCTGGTTGTCGGCGATGTGATGGGCAGCGGCATCAACGCCGCCGCCACCATGGGCCAACTCCGCAGCGCCACACGGGCCTTCGCCGAACTCGACCTGGCACCCGCCGAGGCCCTGCGCCATCTGGACCATCTGAGCGAGGGCATCGCCCGGGCCATCACCACCTGCCTCTACTGCGTCTACGATCCGCACCGGGGCCGGTGCGACATCTCCCTGGCGGGCCATCTGCCACCGGCCCTGATGCGCTCGGGCGGCCCGGCGCGGCTGCTCGGCCTGCCCCCGGGCGTGCCCCTGGGCGTCGGCGGCGTCCCCTTCGACACGACCACGGTCGCCTTCCGCCCCGGCGACCTGCTCGCGCTGTACACCGACGGTCTGGTCGAGACCAGGAGCGACCCCATCGACGTCCGCCTCGCCGCCCTGCGCGACGCCGTCACCGCCACGCGGCAGCAGGACCTGGAGGCGACCTGCGACCACCTTCTGGCGATGCTGCGCCCACCGGCCGGGGAGGACGACGTGGCCCTGCTCCTCGCCCGGGCCCGGGCCTGAGCGCGCACCGTACGGTCCGGTGTGTTTGCGGGGAGCGCGAGCGGTAACGCGGTGTCCATGAGTGAACCGAACAGCGGAACGAATCAAAGGACCGAGACCAAGCGGACGACCGCGTCGAAGGCCAGGCAGGCCACCGGCAAGGCCACCGCTCCGGCCTCGAGGACCGCGAAGAAGGCCGCGGCCTCGGCGGACGGCGCCGCGTCGGCGGCCAAGTCCGGCGCCGAGCGCTCGGCGGAGTCGGCCACCGGGGCCGTGCAGGCCGCGGCGAAGGGGGTCGAGGTGAGCCGCCAGGCGATCGTCGCGACCTCGGGCCAGGTCGCGGCGACGGCGAAGACGGCCTGGACGGTCATAGCCCACCGCAAGCTCGTCGCCGCGGGTGTGGGTGCGGGCCTGACCGCGCTCAGCGCCGCGTCCTACGCGGTGGGCCGCCGGTCGGGGCACCGACCCCAGGGTCCCCTCACCCGGCTCACCGGCGGCCGGATCTGACGCGCGGGCGGGCGCGGCTGCCGCCCGCTGCCGTGCGCCGTCGGCGGGCAGCGGGCGGACCGTGCGGAACCGCCCGCGCCACCGCCGGTCAGCGCAGGTTGCCCAGACGGGCGTCCTGCCACAGATCGACGCCGCCGTCCATGGCATACGTGTCGATCTCGGCCAGCTCCTCGTCGCTGAAGTCCGGGTGCTCGAGCGCGGCGACGTTCTGCTCCAGCTGCTCCACCCGGGAGGCGCCGATGACCAGCGAGGTCACCCGCCTGTCCCGCAGGGCCCAGGCGAGGGCCATCTGGGCCAGGGTCTGCCCGCGGCGGGCCGCGATGCCGTTGAGGGCGCGCAGCCGCCGCATCATGTCCTCGGACAGCCAGCCGGTGTCGAAGGACGTGCCCTGCGCGGCACGCGAACCCTCCGGGATGCCGTCGAGGTAGCGCCCGGTCAGCAGCCCCTGGGCGAGCGCCGTGAAGCCGATGACCCCGAACCCCTCCTCCTGGGCGGCGTCGAGCAGTCCCTCGTTCTCGATCCAGCGGTTGAGCATGCTGTAGGACGGCTGGTGGATGAGGAGCGGGGTGCCGAGGTCCCGGAGGATGGCGGCCGCCTCCCGGCTGCGCTCCGTGTCGTAGGACGAGATGCCGACGTAGAGGGCCTTGCCCTGGCGGACCGCGGTGTCCAGTGCGCCCATCGTCTCCTCGAGAGGAGTGGTGGCGTCGAGGCGGTGGGAGTAGAAGATGTCCACGTACTCCAGGCCCGTACGGCGCAGTGACTGGTCGAGCGAGGCGAGGAGATACTTCCGGGAGCCGCCGCCCTGGCCGTAGGGGCCGGGCCACATGTCCCAGCCCGCCTTGGTGGAGACCACCAGTTCGTCCCGGTACGGGGCGAGGTCCTGCTTCATCAGGCGCCCGAAGTTGACCTCGGCGGAGCCGTACGGCGGCCCGTAGTTGTTGGCCAGGTCGTGGTGGGTGATCCCCAGGTCGAAGGCGCGCAGGGCGATGTCGCGCTGCGTCTCGAACGGCCGGTCGTCCCCGAAGTTGTGCCAGTAGCCGAGGGACAGGACGGGAAGGTCGAGCCCCGAGCGCCCGGAACGCCGGTAACGCATGGTGCCGTTGTAACGCTCGGGGTCCGCGACATGGTTCATCGGGTGGTCTCCGGATGGTTCGGTGAGGGGTGCCCCGCAGGGAGCGAGGGGACATGCCCACACTGCCTCCGCGTGATCCTCAAGTCCAATAGCTCCTTTTCATCGGATTCAGCGGTGTCGCTTCTGAATGGGTTGAATGGGCCGGCGGGCGTGGGTGGTCGGACACCGGGTAGACGGGAGAGGTGAACGGGGTGGCAGAGGCGGTCCGCATGGATCCATTTATGCAGGGGGAAAGCCGTACGAGGCCGGACGACGGCCCGATACGGACCACGATGGCGCTGGACGGCGACGGTGCGCGCATCGCCGAGGCGCGGCATCTCACGACGGCGTTCCTGGCCCGGGTGCAGGCCGATCACGGTGTTCCCGTGTCGGTCCGGGCCATGGACCTGACCCGGCTCGTGGTGAGCGAGCTGGTCACCAACGCGCGCAAGTACGCTCCCGGCCCGGTGCTGCTGGAGCTGCGGGTCGTCGGCGACCTGGTGGACGTGATGGTCTGGGACAGCGATCCGGTGCTGCCGACGGCCCGGACGACGGACCCCGGGAGAGTGGGGCGGCACGGTCTGGAGATCGTACGGGCCGTCGCCCGGGGTTTCGCGGTACGGCGGGAGCCGTTCGGCAAGCGCGTCACCGCCCGTCTGGCCCTGTGGGACGAAACGGACGGCTGACACCCTTCGGCCGCTCCCGCACCGGGGAGTGCCCGCGGGCCGGGTCGGCCCGCGGGCACATCGGTGGTGACTCCCGGCCTCAGCCGAGGGGCGCGGCCGCGGCCGGGTCCCTTCGCGGATCGGCGAGCGGGCCCAGCTTCAGCAAGGACTGCTGGGCCGGATCCGGCGCCTTGCCGCCGCCGGTGGAGGGCGGCGGTGTGGTTCCACCGGTCGACGGGGGTGGGTTGGTCCCGCCGGTCGACGGGGGTGGGTTGGTTCCGCCGGTCGACGGGGGTGGGTTGGTTCCGCCGGTCGACGGGGGTGGGTTGGTTCCGCCGGTCGACGGGGGCGGGAGCGGAGGCCGGACGCAGGAGGACTTGCCGGACTCCAGAGCGCCGTTGATCGCGGTGACGCAGAACTCGTAGTTCCAGTTCCCCGGGTACAGGAAGGCGATCCCGTGCTCGGGGCCGTCCGCGATGTAGGGATCCGGCGAGGCCGAGCCGCCGGGGGCGTTCACATTGCGCACCCACACCCGGTACCCGGCCGCTTCCGGGGACCCCTTCCAGTTCAGCTGGACGGTGGTGGGGTCGATGGACTTGACGGTGAGGTCCGTCGGGACGGCCGGGGTGCCCGCACCGACGGTCACGGACCGGCCCGCACCGGGGATTCCGCCGCCGGCCCGGTTCCAGGTCGCGACCGCGACGAGGTAGTGGTGGCCCGGGACGAGCCCGTCGATGTGGACGGACGTCCCCTTGACGGCCGTGCCGCCGATGAACGCCCCGGGGACGTCCCGGTCCCAGGTGATGATCTGGTACCGGTCGATGCTGTCGGTGTACGGGCCCTTCGCCGGGTCCCAGGACACGTCCACGCCCGTGGCGGTCGCGCGGGTGACGATGTTCCCCGGCGCGGCGGCGGTCTCGGGATGTGAGGTGGCGCTGGTCATCATCCAGGCCGACGCGCCGTCGGTGTAGTTGTTGGTGCGGACCTGGTATTCCCAGGTCCAGCCGTCCTGGGTCCAGGTGGTGTCGAAGCGGTTGGACGGCACCACCGCCTCGTTCCAGTTCGGGGCGCCCGCGATCCGGTAGCGGACGGTGTAGCCGCGTGCTCCGAACACTGGGTTCCAGGTCACCTTGATTCCGCTGGGGACGGACTCCGCCTTGAGCCCGGACACCGGCGCGATCGGCCGCGCGGGGAACGCGGGAATGTGGTCCGGCGTGGACTGCCCGATCCCGAACCGCTCGTTGAGGGTGCGCGCGTAGGCGTAGGCGATCTGGTACTCACCCGTGAGATTGGGGTGCAGGCCGTCATAGCCTGCGGGGCAGCCGGTGGGTTTGCAGCTGTAGGACCCTTCCCAGTCGACCAGTTTCACCGGGGAGGCGGAGGTGCTCCAGGTGGGGGTGGCGTCCTTGAGCATGGCGTTGTACTGGTTGGTCTTGTCGACCAGGTCCTGGCGGCCGTTGATGAAGAGCCGCTGCGGGACGTTCGCCACGGCCATCTTGACATCGGGTTTGGCGGCCCGGGCCCGGTCGACGAGGGTCTTCATGCTGTCCAGCGTGCCTTTCGCATCGCTGACGAACCAGCCCATGTCGTTGAAGCCGATGCCGAAGAGGATCAGGTCGGGCTTGTACTGCGCGACCATGGGGCCGATCAGGTCCTTGTCCTGGGCGGCCTGGCGGCCCCACACGGCGAAGTGGTCGCTGTCGAAGCCGGCCGGGATGTCCTGGTGGTAGGCGCCGGAGACAGGGGGGTTCGCCACCGAGGGGTTCTCGGGCGGCTCGTTCTGGAGCCGGGGCGGGGCGGGCGGCCCGGTCGGGTCGGGCTGCTTGGTGCCCCGGTAGGGGCCGACGAAATCGACGGGCACATGCTGGTCCTTGAACCACTGCCACAGCCGGTAGCGCCAGGTCCAGTCGCCCTCCATCCCCTCGGTCATGGAGTCGCCCACCACCATCACCTTCAGGGGCGGGTTCGAGGTCGGGTCCCCGCTGCCCGAGGATGCGGTGTCGTCGATGCCGCTGTCGTCGACCACCAGGTCGGCGGGGTTCACCACGACCTTGTCCGGATCGACGACGGCTCCCGACGCCGACAGACTGCTCAGCCGGGTCACATAGGCCTCGGCCATGGCCTTGTAGCCGTCGTCGTTGGGCACTCCGTCAGCGCCCTGCGTGGTGTCCACGAAGCTGGAGTCGTGGGGGAAGGCGATGGGGACCTGCTGGACCGGCTGGCCCGAGCGGCGGGCGGAGGCGATGGCCGCGCTCGACCGCGCGAGGTAGGAGGAGTCCCCGTTGTACATCTTGTCGCGGACGGCCGGCGACTTGGACGGGGCGGGATCGCCGACCAGCACCATCGTGTTCGGCAGGACGTAGTGGATCTGATCGATCAGGGCGTGCAGCCGGTCCGCCTCCTGGGCCGCCGTCAGGTCACCGTTGTTGGTCAGGTCGTTGGCGACGTCGAGTTGGAGCAGCACGACGTTGGGTTTGTAGGTGCGCAGGTCACCGACGAGATGCTGGCGCAACTGGTCGATGTTCTGGCCGGGGAACGCCTCTTCCTGGTTGTCGCCGTCCGAGACCTCTCCGCTGCTGACGGAGCCGACGTAGTCGAAGCCGGGCGCACCGGCGTCCGCCGCGCGCGTCCTGGCGAACTCGTGGTAGGCAACGCACTTGCCCTTGGGGCCGTACGCCATGCAGATGCGCGTCTGGTCGCGCCAGCCGTTGGCGGCGTACTCCCTGTGCCCGTTGAAGCCGTCGACACCGAAGCCGCCGACCGGCATCGTGGCCAGCGGTGGACGGTTGTCCGCCCGTGAGGGCACGGGGAAGATGTACACCGGTTCATGGTCGGAGCCGCCCTGGTTCGGCTGCACGCTCCCCTCGAGACGGCCGTGGTCGGTGGTCGTCACGGCGAAGTCGAGTTCCCGCTCTTCCCCGTCCGGGCTCCGGTGAGTGGGGCGGCCGCTGCGCACGACGTTGAGCGGGTCGTCGGTCGGTGTGGGAATGTCGTTGTATCCCCGCCGGGCGACCAGGGTTTCGGGCCTGGTGTTGAAGTCGGCTCCCACCGTCCAGTCGTACCGCACGCCCGCAGGCTGGGCGCTCCGGACGGCGTTCCCGATCGCGGTCAGCATGGTGACCGCGTCGCCGCCGCCTCCCGACAGCGCGTGGTAGCTGAAGTACCAGTCGTTGCCCAGGCGGATGCCGATGGCGGGACGGCCGACGTTGCTGCCGTGCGGGTTGTCCACCACCATCGCTTCGTCGACCCGGGTGGTCGACATCACGATGGTGTTGACCCGGCCGCCCGGCCTCGTGGGATCGTTGGTCTGGAGGAAGACCATGTACCAGTCGGGGGCCCGGCTGCCGCGGGGCCAGCGGGCATAGGTGACCAGCGGATTGCCGACGGTGCCCGGCGGGTTGTTCAGCAGTACGGCGCTGTCCGGGATGTCGGGACCCGCCTCCTGGAGCATGACGACGTCGGACGGGGCCCCGTTGAGGATGCGGGGAATGTACGAGGACCACAGGCTCTGGCCCGACGAGGTCGCGCCCTGCATGTTCCAGGTGAGGAAGGGAGTCTCAGCCGGGGGTGCCGCGTGGGCCGCCCCGGCGGCCAGGACGGTGAACGGCACCACCAGGAGCGCGCACAGCAGCGCCTGGACCGTGCCGAGGGCAAGGGATCCGACCCGTCGTCCGCCTAATTGCGTCCGGGCGGTTCGCCCTGCCCCCGATGGTGTCCGGGCCCGGTCGGGCGGGCGGGGAGTGAGGTGTGTGGTCATCGACGGGTTGCGCCTTCCGGTTGATTTGATCACGCCAAATCCGAACATATCCCACGCCTGATCAACTCCCGCTCCGGGGAACGGCTTTGAGCTCCTGGCCATTCCCAAGACCGGCACCCGGCGCCGTCCCGGCGCGACCGGCGCCCGGCGCCGTCCCGGCGCGACCGGCGCCCGGCGCCGGGCCGACGCGCGGCGCGACCGGCACCCGGCGCAGGCCGGAACGGCCGGTCCTGGCCAGACGGCCGTTTTCTCCTTGCTCATCTGCTGGGTTTTTTCATGACACTGGCTAGGGTGACAGCATGAAACGGACGTCGTTCTCCCACTGGCCCTGCTCGATCGCCCGGACCGTCGACCTGCTCGGCGACACCTGGACGGCCCTTCTGCTGCGCGAGGCCTTCTACGGGATCCGCCGCTTCGACGAGTTCCAGCAGGAGCTGGGCATCGCCCGCAACACCCTGGCCGACCGGCTGTCCCGGCTGGTGGAGGAGCGGGTCATGGAGAAGCGCCCCTACCAGGACGAGCCGCGGCGCCACGAGTATGTGCTCACCGAGAAGGGGCGGGACCTGTTCGCCGTGCTGGCCGCGATGTCCCGGTGGGGCGACCGGTGGCTGGCGGGGGAGGAGGGTGTCCCGGTGGTGCTCCACCACCATGCCTGCGGCCATGACGCCCAGGCCGAAGTGGTGTGCTCGGTGTGCCGGGTCCCGCTGGAGGCCGAGGACGTCTCGATGCGGCTGGGGCCCGGCTATCCGGAGCGGCTGAAGCAACGCCCCGACGTGCGGCGGCGGTTCGGCCTCGACCAAGCGGACCCCGGCCCCGCTGGTTCCCTTGACAGGTAGGTCTTATGAAGCAACTCTGGTGGTCAAAACCTCGACGCTGAGGAGGCTGGCCGACTTGGAGTGGACGGGCGCGCGCTACGCGGACAAACCCACCGTGGAGGTGAGGACCTGGATCGACGCCCCACCGGACCGGGTGTGGCCCCTGGTCAGTGACATCGGGCTGATGCCGGACCTGAGCGATGAACTCCAGTCGGTGGAGTGGCTCGACGGCGCCGAGGAGCCCGCCGTGGGAGCCAGGTTCCTCGGCCGCAACAAGCACCGGGCACTGGGGGAGTGGCAGACGACCTCCCATGTGGTCGAGTGTGTGCCGGGGACGGTCTTCGCCTGGGCGGTGGGGACCCCGGCCGATCCGGCTGCCGTCTGGCGCTTCCGGCTGGAACCCCGGGACGGGGGCACCGAGCTGACGCAGTGGATGCAGTTGGGCCCGGGCCGCTCCGGTCTGTCGATGGCCATCGACCGGATGCCGGACAAGGAGCAGAAGATCGTGTTCGTGCGGCTGCGCGAGCTCGAGTGCGGCATCACCGCCACTCTGGAGAAGATCAAAGAGAGGGCGGAGTCCTGATGCGCACTGCCACCACGGTCGAGGCGTCCGGTGGCGAAACCTGGCCGCAGGTGGCCGAGTTCGTCGTCGAGGCCGAGAAACTGGGCCTGGACATCTGCTGGGTGGCCGAGGCGTGGGGCTCGGACGCGCCCTCCGCACTCGGTTACTACGCCGCCCGCACCGACCGCATGCTGCTGGGCTCCGGCGTCATACAGCTGGGGACCCGCTCCCCGGCGGCCGTGGCGCAGACCGCGATCACGTTGTCCAATCTGTCCGGCGGGCGTTTTCTGCTCGGTCTTGGCGCCTCCGGACCCCAGGTGATCGAGGGCCTGCACGGGGTCCCGTTCGCCCGGCCACTGAGGCGTATGCGGGAGACCGTGGAGATCGTGCGGCGACTGGCCGACGGCGGCAAACTGTCGTACACGGGATCCGAGTTCACCATTCCGCTGCCGGGCGGCGAGGGTGTCCCGATGCGGCTGTCCATGCGCGCGGAGCACCGGATCCCCGTCTATCTGGCCGCCCTGTCACCGGCCATGCTGCGACTGACCGGTGAGGTCGCCGACGGCTGGCTGGGCACCAGCTTTGTGCCCGAGGGCGCGGCCGAGGCCTACTTCGCCCCTCTCGACGACGGGCTGGCCCGCGGCGGCCGCACCCGGGGGGACCTCGACATCTGCCAGGGCGCCGAGGTCGCCTTCGCTCCCGACGAGGAGGCACTCGGCGCGATGACCGCCCGGCGCAAGAAGGAACTGGCCTTCAGCCTGGGCGGGATGGGATCGTCGTCCACCAACTACTACAACAACGCCTACAGCCGCCAGGGCTGGGCCGAGACCGCCGCCGAGGTGCGCGAACGCTGGCAGGCCGGGGACCGGGACGGCGCGGCCGCCCTGGTGACCGACGACATGGTGCTGGGCACCACGCTGATCGGCACCGAGTCCATGGTGCGGCAGCGGCTGAGGGTGTGGCGCGACGCCGGTGTGGACACCGTCCGGCTCTACCCGGCCGGTCAGACGCTTCAGGACCGGCTCACCACCCTGGGCAGGGCGATCGAGCTGGTGCGGGAGGTCGACGACACCCCGTGAGCCACGGCCGCGGGACGGCCCCGGCGCAGGAGGCGCCCTCCCGCGGCAGCGGCGGCCGCCCCGCCCGGGGAGCCGCCGCGGAAACGGCCCCGGCCACCGGTGTGACGTTTTCCGGAAGGGAAACGATTCGCCGCAGGTCGGGACCCGTTTGTCATCCCTGGCCGGTATTCGATGCACGGTCTTGCATTTCATCCAGGTCGTTGTATGCGCCGGTGCGCCCCACTCCTCCCGGGTCGCTCACGCGCACGACCATTGGCGTACGGAAATCCTCTGTGAGCGTGCGCTCTTTTCGTGCTTCGACACCCCGCTTATGCCGGTCGTCCGGCAGATCTAACTTGGCGGCAGGCTTGAACTCCTCTTCAGGACAGAGCATCCGGCCTGCTGTCCCAGCCTTTTCGCCTCTCAGGGGTGATGCTCCCATGTCTTCCCCCGGTCTTGCCCTGCTCAAAGGCGGTCCGAGCGACGCTCCACAGGTCGTGAACGCACCGCCCGGCGGAACCGACGACCCGGTGAAGCTCGCCTATCGCGATGGTTACGACCACTACGAATTCACCGGCGAGTTCACCGACATCGGTGCGGGTCCCATGCCTGTGTACCGCTGGACGCACCATACCCGGTACGCGGAATAGCCCGGACCTCTCATTCGCAGCAGCCAACGGCGAGCGGGCCTCACCGAAGAACCGGTGCGGCCACCTCTTTTTCGGCGGTGCACCCCACGCACCCATCACCGCCTCGTGGAGGTTCATGATGAAAAGTACCCTTTACCGGCCCCCGGACGACGGGAATTCGGACAGGTCGGCCCGCGGCGGCACCAACGCCAGGGACGTCATGGTGACCGGCATGGGATTCTGCCTGCCGGGCAGCAGCCGGCCCGTGTTCACCGCGGACGACATCTGGGACGTCGCCTCCCGCGGCACGTCCTGCCTGGCCCACGGCGACGTCTACTACGGAGCGGTCGACCTGTCCCAGGCCATGTTCGACGCGCGGCTGCCCGACATCCCGCCCACCTTCTCCCGCCACTACACCAACGCCCACCGGTTCGGCCTGGTCTCCCTGGTGGAGGCCTGCGCGGACGCCGGTCTGGACTTCCGGGCGGGCGATCTGACCGGAGCCGCGGTACTGGCAGGGCGCGGGGGAGTGGACTCCAACGTCGAGCCCTACCTGGCCGTACTGACCGCCGATCCGCTCACCACCGGCCCCGAGGAGGCCATGGAACTGTTCGTCCGGGGCCAGCAGGGACTGACCCCCTCGGACGTCTCCCTGGTGCAGGGCGCCCTCATGCGGTCGACCGGACCCTGCTTCACCGTCTCCTGCGGCTGTGCCTCGTCCGCGGTACAGCTCGGCACCGCACGGCAGTTGATCGCCGACGGCGTGGTCGACCTCGCCGTGGTGTCCGGTGTCGACCTCTTCGGCCTCGATGTCATCCTCAACGTCCAGCGGCTGCTGCGCTCCGCCCAGGGCGCCTACGAGACCGTACGCGTCGAGGGCATGCCGGAACTCCTGCCGTCCTTCGACCGGTTGATGCGGCCCTACGACCGCCGGGCGGACTGCGTGAACCACGGCGAGGGAGCCGCCACCCTCGTCCTGGAGTCCCGGCGCCACGCCGAGGCACGCGGCGCACGCCCGCACGGCCGGATACTGGCCAACGCCATGACCCGGGACGGCCTGGTGAACCCCCTGGCCAGCGACGACAGCGGCGACGCACTGGCCGATGCCGTACGGCGGTGCCTGGGGGACCGCTGGGACCTCTCGCAGGTGCCCTACATCCACGGCGGCAGCGACGGGGACGTCGTGGTCACCGCCTTCGAGGCCAACGCGGTCCGGCAGCTCTACGGTCCGGACAGCGATGTGGTGATGACCTCGCAGGAAGCCTGCTTCGGCCACAACGGGGCGCCCTCCGGCTGCGTCGGAGTGGCACTGAGCCTGCTGATGATGGAGCGGGGACAGATCTGCCCCACCGCCAACTGCGAACAGCCCGCGGACGGCCTGCCGTTCGACCCCGTCGCCGGCACGAGCAGCAGACCCCTCGACTTCGACTACGCGCTCACCTGCAACTACCAGATCGGCGGGGTGAAAAGCGTGATCCTCGTCGGCAGCCCGGACGCGCTCTGACCCGGGCCGGCCGGACCGCGCACGCCCCGGACCGCCCGGACCGCCCGGCCGTGCGCGGCCCGCGCCGACCCCGACCCCCCATCCCGGCGGCACCGGGCGAACCCGCCCCGAAGCGCCGCCTTCCGCACCATCGCACCACCCCGACGACCGCACAGGGAGGGTCTCGTGGGAGACGAACACAAGGGACACACAGGCGACGACGGCAGCCGCATCGCGGTCATCGGCATGGGCTGCCGACTGCCCGGAGGCACCGACTCGCCCGCGGACCTGTGGCGGCTGCTCGCCGCCGGACGCGACGCCGTCGGGGACCCGCCGCCCACCCGGACCGACATCGGCCGGACCCCGGACGCCGCCGCGCCCCGGCAGGGCGGCTGGCTGAGAGACATAGCCGGATTCGACGCCGCCTTCTTCGGCGTCTCGGGACGGGAGGCCGACATACTCGACCCCCAGCACCGGCTGCTGCTGGAGGTCTCCTGGGAGGCCCTGGAACACGCGGGCCTGCCGCCCGACCGCCTGGTGGGCACGCCGACCGGGGTGTTCACCGGTCTCAGCTACACCGACTACATGGACCGCCTGGCCGGACACCCCAAGGAACTGGAGGGGGCGGTCCTGACCAACGGCCACTGCGTCGCACCCGGACGCGTCTCCTATCTGCTGGGACTCCAGGGGCCCTCCATCGCCCTGGACACCGCGTGCTCCTCCTCCCTGGTGGCCCTGCACCTGGCGGGGCGGGCCCTGGAGAACGGGGAGTGCGACGTCGCCCTCGCCGGGGGCGTCACCCTGATGCTCGCCTCCAGGACCACCCGGTCCTTCGTCCGCATGGGCATGCTCTCGCCGACGGCGCGCTGCCGCGCCTTCGACGCGGCGGCTGACGGCTTCGTACGCGGCGAGGGCTGCGCCGTCGTCGTCCTCAAACGCCTGCGGGACGCCCTGCGGGACGGCGACCGGGTGCTGGCCGTGGTGCGCGGAACCGCCGTGAACCAGGACGGCCGGTCCGACGGGCTCGCGGCGCCGTCGGCGCCCGCCCAGGAGGCACTGTTCCGCCAGGCACTCGACCGCGCCGGGACGGACCCCCGCGAGGTGGGCATGATCGAGGCGCACGGCACGGGCACCCCCGTCGGCGACCCCGTCGAATTCACCAGCCTCGCCCGCGTCTACGGCACCGGCCGGGACCGCTGCGCGCTCGGCTCGGTGAAGACCAACCTGGGACACCTGGAACCCGCCGCGGGCCTCACCGGCCTGCTGAAGGCGGTGATGTGCCTGCGCGAGGGCGTCATCCCGCCGAGCCTGCACTTCACCCGGTGGAACCCGGCCATCGCGGCCGAGGGCACCCGCTTCTTCGTGCCCGACCGGCTCACCGACTGGCCCACCCGGACCCCGACCCGGCTGGCGGTCCTCTCCTCGTTCGGGTTCTCCGGCACCAACGCCCATGTGGTGCTGGAGCAGGCGCCCGCCCCGGCCCGGCGTCTGCTGCCGGGCGCCCGCCGCCCCGCCGGTCCCGCGCCCGCCCGCTCCTGTGCGCTGCTGGTGCCCGCGGGTTCGCCCGCCGCCCTGCCCGCGGCGGCCCGGCGCCTCGCCGACTGGCTGGAGGACGGAGGCGCGAGCACACCCCTCGGCGACATCGCCCACACCCTGGCGCTGCGCCGTCCTGCCGGACTCGGACGGCTGGGCGTCGTGGCGGCCTCCCGCCCCGCCCTCGTCACCGCGCTGCGGTCGTTCGCCGACGGACAGGCCGTACCCGGCGTCGTATCGGGGTCGGTGGCGGCCGGGGTGACCAGACGGCCGGTGTGGGTGTTCTCCGGCCAGGGATCGCAGTGGCCGGGCATGGCCCGCGAACTCCTCGCCCAGGAACCCGCCTTCGCCGCCGCCCTGACCGAAGCCGACCCGCTGATCGCCGCCGAGGCCGGATTCTCCGTGCTGGACGTCGTGCGCGAGGGCCGGGAAGTGACCGGATGCGGCCGGGTGCAGCCGTTGCTGTTCGCCGTGCAGACCGCACTGGCCGCCACCTGGCAGGCCTACGGTGTGGAACCCGCAGGAGTCATCGGCCACTCCATGGGCGAGGTCGCCGCCGCCGTCGTCGCGGGAGCGCTCTCCCCGGCGGACGGCGCCCGGGTGATCTGCCGCCGCTCCGCCCTGCTGAGCCGGATCGCGGGCGCCGGGGCCATGGCGACCGTCGCACTCGGGCACGCCGAGGCGGAGGCGGACCTGACGGCCGCCGGGGTCCGGGAGTCCGTCTCCGTCGCGGTGCTCGCGGCCCCCGGCTCCACCGTCGTCGCCGGTGCGCCGGATCTGGTGGAGAGGATGGTGGAGCAGTGGGACACCCGGGGCGTCCCGGCCCGGCGGATCGCGGTCGACGTCGCCTCCCACTCCCCGCAGGTGGACCCGCTGCTGGACGAACTCGCTGCCTCCCTCACCGATCTGACGCCTCATCAACCCGTTGTGCCGTTCTACTCCACGGTGCTGGACGACCCGAAGACCGTCCCCGGCTTCGACGCCTCCTACTGGTGCCGGAACCTCCGCAGCCCGGTGCGGTTCGCGGACGCGGTCCGCGCCGCCGCCCAGGACCGGCACTCGGTCTATGTCGAGGTGTCCCCCCACCCGGTGGTCACCCAGGCCGTCACCGGCAGCATCGGGGAACTCGCCGAGCACCCCGTCGTGCTGCCCACCCTGCGCCGCGGGGAGCACGAGCAGACCACCTTCCGCACCCAGCTCGCCGCCCTGCACTGTGCCGGAGTGCCCGTCGACTGGAGCGTCCTGTACGGCGACGGCGCCCTCGCCGACGTACCCACCATCGCCTTCGACCGGCAGCGCCACTGGGTCGACCCCGGCGACCGCCCCGGAACCGATGCTCCCGCCGCGGACTCCCCCCGCCCGGCGGACCCTGGCGCGGGCGGCTCCCTGCCCGGGGTGCACGGGCAGGTCCCGGGCCGTCCCGTCCGGCACACCTGGCGCGGAGAGGCCGGCACCCGAGCCCACCCCTGGCTGGCCGACCACCGGGTGAGCGGCGCGGTGGTGCTGCCCGGTGCCGCCTACTGTGCCCTCGCCCTCACCGCCGCCTGCCAAACCTTCCGGGCCTCCCCGCAGGACGTCGAAGTCGCCGACATCGCCTTCCACGAACTGCTCACCCCGGCCGACCGCACCGACATCACCATGACCGCGGACCTCACCGCGCCGGACCGGGCCGCCTGCCAGATCTACGCCCGCGCCGACGGCGGGGACCGCGACGACGGCGACGAGAGCGCCGAGCAGTGGACCCTACACGCCGGTGCCACCCTGCGCACCGGCGGGCCCGCCCGGGAGCCCGAGCCGCTCTCCGTGCCCGAACTGGCCCTGCGCCACCCCGTGGCGCTGCCCGCCACCACCCTGTACCAGCGCCTGCGCTCCCGCGGCCTCCACCACGGGGCCGCCTTCGCGGGCATCGGCGAGGTGCACTTTTCACCCGGCGGCGACAGCGTCTGGGCCCGGGTCGCCCTCCCGCCCCCGGCGGGCCCGGTCCCCGGCTCGCTGCGGATCCATCCGGTCCTGCTGGACCTCTGCGCCCAGCTGGCGGTCGCGCCGCTGGCCGCGGACGACACACCGGGCGGCCTCGTCCTCCCGGTGGGCGCACGCTCGTTGCGCGTCCTGGGCAACCCCGCCGAGATCGTCCACGGCCATGCCGAGACCGTCCGGAAGCAGCCCGGCGGCATCACCGTGGACGTCCGGCTGCTGACCGCCGCCGGACACACCGTGATCGCCCTGACCGGGCTGCGCCTGGTACGCCGCGACATCACCGCGGACACCGACGCCGACCGCTGGTTCTACGCCGTCGACTGGCAGCCCGCCCCCGAGGCACCGCCCGCCGGGCCGGACGGCGACCCCGTGGCGGGCGGCTGGCTGGTGACCGGCGAGCAGGGCGCCCCGGCGGAGGCACTGGCCGAGGCCCTCCGTGCCACCGGAGCCGACGCCACCACGGTCCAGCTGGAGAAGTGCGGACACCGCGCCGACGCGCTGCGGACCCGACTCGCCGAGCCGGCCCGGGCCGCGGCGCCGGGCGCGGTGGTGTTCCTCTGCGCACCGGCCGCGACGCCGGAGACACCGTCCCCCTCCGGGGCGCCGCCGGCCGACCCCACGGCGGACGCCCTGGAGCGCGCCCGCCGCCTCCTCGACGTCGCCCGGGCCGTGGCCGACGCCGCCGCACCGCCCCGGCTCCACGTCCTGACCCGGGGCGCCCGCGCGACCGCCGCAGGGGAGAGCGAGGACCCGGCACAGGCACCGGTACGGGGCCTGCTGCGGGTGCTGGCCCATGAACACCCCGACGTACGGCCCGTACTCCTGGACATCGGCCGTACCGACGACGATCTGCGGCGGGCCGCCCGTCTGCTGTCCGGATCGCTGCCCGGTGACGAACTCGCCCTGCGCGGGGCAGAGGTGAAGGTGGCCCGGCTGGTCCCCGCTCCCGTGACCGACACCGAACGCCTGGCCGCGACCGCCCGCGCCGTGCGCTACGGCACGGACCGCTTCCGGCTGCGCGCCGAACGCCCCGGAGACCTCGGCTCGCTGCGCCTCGTACTGGCCGAACCCCGGCCACCAGGCCCCGGGGAGGTCGAACTGCGGGTCCACGCGGCCGGACTGAACTTCCGTGACGTCCTCACCGTGATGGGACTCCTGCCCGCACCGGAACGGGGGGCCGCGGGGGAGCGGATCGGCTTCGAATGCACCGGCACCGTGACCGCCGTCGGCCCCGGCGTCGACCATGTCCGCGCCGGGGACACCGTGCTGGCCGTGGACCTCGCGGGCGGCGCCTTCGCCTCCTTCACCACCGTCCGCGCCGACGCGGTGGTGCCCCTGCCCGAGGGCCTGGACACCGTCGCCGCGGCGGCCCTGCCGACGGCCTGCCTCACCGCCTGGTACGCCCTGCGCCATGTGGCACGCCTCGGGGAGGGCGAGCGGGTGCTCATCCACTCCGCCACCGGCGGCACCGGCCTGGCCGCGGTCGCCGTCGCCCGCTGTCTGGGGGCCGAGGTACTGGCCACCGCCGGGAACGACGAGAAGCGCGGATATCTGCGCGGGATGGGCATCGGCCATGTCATGGACTCCCGCTCGCTCGACTTCACCGAGCAGACCCGCGCGGCCACCGCGGGCGAAGGCGTCGACGTCGTCCTCAACTCGCTGTCGGGACCGGCGATCCGCGCCGGACTCGAGGCACTGCGCCCCTTCGGACGGTTCGTCGAACTGGGCGTCCGCGACATCCTCGGCGACACCGCGCTCGGCCTGGCGCCGTTCCGGCACAACGTCACCTTCAGCACCGTCGATCTCATCGAACTCCAGCAGCACCGGCCGAAGACCTTCCATCACCTCCTCCAGGAGGTGATGGACCTGTTCGCCGCGGGCCATCTGCGGGCGCTGCCGCACCGGGAGTTCCCGCTCGCCCGGGCCACGGAGGCGTTCCGTCTCATGGCAGGCGCCGGTCACCTCGGCAAACTCGTCCTGACCATGCCCGAACACGGCACGGGAACGGCCGTCCTGGCCGAGCCGCCGTCACCCGTCCGCCCGCAGGGCGCCTACATCGTCACCGGCGGACTGCGCGGCGTGGGCCTCGCCACGGCGGCCCACCTCGCCGCCCGGGGCGCCACCCATCTCGTCCTCAACGGCCGTACGCCGCCCGGCGACAGCTGCACCGCCGAACTCGCCCGGCTGCGGGCGGGCGGCACCCGGGTCACCGTCGAACTGGGCGATGCCGCGGAGCCCGGGGTCGCCGAACGGCTGGTGTCCGCCGCTACCGCCGACGGGCTGCCCCTGCGGGGAGTGGTGCACTCGGCCATGGTCCTCGACGACGCGGCCCTCACCCGCATCACCGACGAGCAACTCGACCGCGTCTGGCGGCCCAAGGCCACCGCGGCCTGGCGCCTGCACCAGGCCCTCGCGGGCCACGCACCCGACTGGTTCGTCCTCTACTCCTCCATGGCCTCCCTGCTCGGCAACCCGGGCCAGGGCGCCTACGCCGCCGCCAACGCCTGGCTGGACGCGTTCGCCTCCTGGCGCACCGCCCGCGGACTGCCCACCCTCGCCGTCAACTGGGGACCCTGGGGGCAGACCGGCGTCGCCACCGGATTCGCCGACCGCGGCTACGAGACCATTCCCACCCGGGACGGTCTGCGCGCCCTGCTCACCCTGCTCACCCACCGGCGGACGGCCGTCGGTGTGCTGCCCGGTCCGCCGTCCACCTGGATCCTGCCCAACGTCCGCACCAGCGCGTTCTTCGCGGGCCTGGTGGACGCTCCCCCCACCGGCGGCGAGGGCGGCGCACCCGCGCGCGGCGAGCCCGTCGCCGCAGCCGACATCCGCTCCCGGCTCGCGGGACTCGACTCACCGCTCGCCCGCCGCACCGCACTGGAGGCCTATCTCGCCGACGAGATGCGTACGGTCCTGCAATCCGGCAGTGCCCGGCCGGACCCCCAGACACCGCTGCGGAGCCTCGGCTTCGACTCGCTGCTCTCCATGGAGCTGCGCACCCGGCTTCAGACGGGACTCGGCATCCGGCTCGCAGGCGACTTCGTCTGGAAACATCCCACCATCGCCTCGCTCGCCACCGGCCTGGCCCAGCGGATGGGCCTGGACCTGGCATGACCGGGGAACAACGGCGCCTGTCACCACCCGTACACTCGGCAGTTGCCCGTAGGCCCGTAAACCGCCGACAGGAAGGTGTCGTTGCACGTGTTCCAGGATGCCCCGATCTATCACCGGCTCGTCGCGGAGCGTGGTGACGTGCCCGCGCGCGTCCGCGACGCGGCCGAGAGCATACGCCGCGAGCTGGAAGGAGTCATGCGAACGGGGCAGCCGCCCGGCCCTTCCCGGCAGGACCTGTTCACCCCCGCTCCGCAGCTGCGGCCGAACTCCGCGCTGCCGCCCGGTTCACTGCCGGGCTGACGCCCCGCGGGCGCCGCCGCCCACTCCCGTGGGCGTGGCGGCGCCCCCTCGGGCACGACGGACTGCACCGGGACTCCCGGTGGACACACCCCGTGTCCACCGGGAGTCCCTCGTTGCTTCCCGCGGCCCCCACGGCACACTGGGGTGCGTGGACGAAGACGTCAGGACCCTGCACGAGCGGCTCGCCCGACTGGAAGAACTGCTCACCGCGGCCCAGGAGGAACCGGCCGCCCCCGCCTGGCGCCGCCGCACCCGCGGCGAGTCGCGGTGGGCCGTCAGCGCGGCCGTGCTCGCCGCGGTCGCCCTGCAACTGCTGCTGCCCGAGCGGCTGGCCTTCCGGCCGGAGTGGCTGCTGCCCACGCTGGAACTGCTGCTCCTGGTGGTGCTCTTCCCGGGCTCCCGGCCCCGCACGGAACGGACGGCCTCGCTGCTGCGCGGCGGCGGGCTGACCCTGGCCGCCCTGGTGAGCCTGGCCAACGGCTGGTCCGCGGTGCTGCTGATCCGGGGCCTTGTGCAGGGGGCCGAGGGACACGACGCCCAGGCCCTGCTGACGAGGGGGGCGGCCATCTGGCTGACCAATGTCATCGTCTTCGCCCTCTGGTACTGGGAGTGGGACCGGGGCGGACCCGTGGCCCGCGCCGAGGGCAAGGCGGACCAACCGGACTTCCTCTTCCCCCAGATGCAGAGCGGGACGACCGCCCAGGCCGACTGGGAACCGGCGTTCGCCGACTACCTCTATGTGTCCTTCACCAACGCGACCGCCTTCAGCCCCACCGACACCATGCCCCTGTCCCGCTGGGCCAAGCTGCTGATGGCGGTGCAGGCGTCGATCTCCCTGCTCACCCTGGCCCTGGTCGTCGCGCGGTCGGTGAACGTCTTCGGCGGCTGACCGGCCGGGGCGGCACGGGTCACGGCTTCTTGCCGTCCGGTGCCGCCGGGCTCGGATGTGCCGTTCGCGCCGGTCCCTTGGAGTGGCTCGGGGACGCCTTGGGGCGAACGGGGTGCGCAGGGCGCGGGGGGTGCGCCGGATGTGCCGCGTGCGGCCGGGCCGGGGGCGGCACGGTACGGGTGCCGTGCGAGGCGCGCGCCGAGGGCCTGGCGGGCAGGGAGCGCTTCACCGGACCGCGGGGCGCCGCGGGCACGGGCCGCCCGGCCGACGCGGACGGCGCCGGAAGCGGGGCCTGCGGATGGGGCGTGGGCCGTGCCACGAACGGCCCGTACGGGGTCGCCGTGGGCCGCAGCACGAACGGTCCCCTCGCGCTCGCGGTGGGCGGCACCAGGAGCGGGACCCGCGGCGGCGCCATGGGCCCGGAGGGCGCGGCCGACGGCGTGGGAGTGGCGGTGGCGGTGTCCTCGGAGTGCGCGGGCGTGATCAGGTGGGCGAAGACCACCGTGTTGGACAGGTACTCGTGGGCGGCGTGGTCGTAGGAGCCGCCGCAGGTGATCAGACGCAACTGGGGGGTGGGGGCGTCGGCGTAGACCCGCTGGTCGGGGAAGTGGGCCTTGCTGAAGGTCTCCACCGAGTCGATCTGGAAGCGCAGCGTGGTGCCGTCGGCGCGGGTGATGTCGACGATGCCGCCGGGCTTGAGCAGCCGCAGGAAGACGAAGACGGCGGGACCGGTGGTGGTGTCGACATGACCGGCCACGATCGCCGTGCCCCGTTCCCCCGGTGAGGCGCCGTTCTTGTACCAGCCCACGAGGTTTCTGTCGTTCGGCGGCGGCGGGTTCAGATGCCCCGTTGCGTCCAGGGAGAGTTCGGTGAAGGGCGCGTCCACCCCGATCTGGGGGATGACGAGCCTCTTCGGTGCCGACCGCGCCAGCGACTGGAGCACGGAGGAGGAGCCGCCCTGCGGGGCGGGCCGGGCGGAGAGGGCCGCGGGCGGCGGCCCGGCCGGCGGCTGGAGCGCGGCCCTGGGCGGGGTGGGGGGCTTGGGATCGGCCGGGGGCGCCATCGAGTGGTGGATGAGCAGGCCGCCCAGTGCCACGGCCGCGGCCGGCCACAGCAGGGCGCGGCTGACGAGGCGGGCGGATGCGGCGGAAGGCCGGTCCTTCGAGGCCTGCGGTGAGGGGGTCATGGGAGCGCGCCTGTTCATCAGCGGGTGCGGCGATCGGGCACCGGCGGTCGGCCGCCGGTCGGTACCGGCACCCGTGCCGGCACGGCGGCCGCGGCTGCTGTCGTCCCGTTCCGGAGCGACAGCAGCCTGCGACCGCGAGCGCACGACTGCCGGCGAGGGGCCGGTCAGGCTCCCGCGGTGCCGGAGACGTTGCGGCGGCGCAGCATGTACGCGCCCGCACCGAGACCGCCCAGCAGCAGGATCGATCCTGCGGCCAGCCCGCTGCCGCCGGTGGCCTGGGACAGCGCACCGCCACCGGCACGGACACCGCCGCTGGGAGCCGTACGCGGTCCGTCGTGGTGGTGGTCGTGGTGGTCGTGGTCGGCGTGGTCGGAGTCGTCGTCCTCGTTGGTGACGGCCGGGGCGTCGTTGTCGTCCTGCGGGTCGGCCTGGGCGTCGTCGCTGTCGTCGTGGTGCCCGCGGCCGTGGTGGTCCTCGGCCAGGGCCAGCGCGCCGCCACCGGCACGGACACCGCCACGGGGAGCCTCCCCGAACCGGCCGTGGTCCGCACCTTCTTCGCCGTGGTGGTGGTGGTGGCGGTGGTGCCCCTCGTGGGAGGCGACACCGCTCGGAGCGCTCACGGCCTGCGCGGCCGGAGCGGCCAGCGCGACGGCCGCGGCAACGGCCGCGGCAGCGAACATGGTCCGGGTCACTCGCATCAGAGGTCGTCCTTTCGCCGCCGCCGCGAAGGCCGGCACCACGCCGGCACATCGGAATCGCAGCGGCAACGTGATCACCCTCAACCCGCCCCCGCCCCGCACCCCTCAAGGACACGGCCGGGGCGCCGGCGGTGTACTCCCTCCGAGTGCCTCCAGGTCGAAAAGTAACCCGGGTGGCCCCATCCCGGATCACCCGAAGGGCCGTACGTGGTGGTACAAGTCCGACCGCCGTCCGCGCCGCGCCCGGGCCGCCCGGCGCGGATCCCATACACGCGGGGCGGCCGGGGCGCATCCCGGGCCCTACTCCCTCGGCCGCCCCCACCGGCCCCCGGTACGCGCCGCCGGGCCGATGCGATGGCGCAGCAGAAGCCTCCGGGCGGGACGCTCCACCGCCTCGAAGAGCACCCAGGCCAGTCCGAGGGAGAGGGCGAAGGCCAGGGCCGTGACGGCGAGGGCCGTCGCGGGGCCGAACTGGGGCGAGACGCCCAGCAGATGGGTACCGGCCCGCAGCACCAGCAGGTGAACCATGTAGAAGGCGAAGGAGAGTTCTCCCAGCCGCACCAGTCTCCGGCCCCGCCAGAGCGAGGGCAGGCCCCCCAGATCGGCGACCGCCGCCGCCGGGATGAGCAGGGCGAAGCCGACGAGGGTGCAGGGAGTCGCCGGATACCCCGCGGTCACCTGCGGAACGAAGAAGTAGCCGATGATCGCCAGCGCGAGCGAGGCCTCCGGGCCGGGGCCGCGCCAGCGGTCCAGGATCACCAGCCGTGCGACGGCGGCACCGAGGAGGAACTCGGGCAGCCGCGCCGGGGGAAGGGAGTTGACGGTCCGGCCGAGCCAGTGATGGGCGTCGGCATGGCTCAGGAGCAGCACCGCGCACACCGACGCCGCGGCCAGCACCGCCGAGCCCCGGGCACCGAGGCGGCGCAGCGGGGCGGCCAGCAGCGGGAAGAGGGCGTAGAAGAAGGCCTCGCAGGCCAGCGACCAGCTGACCGGGTCGAGTGTCTGCCACCACGGCCGCCACCAGGAGTGGACCAGCAGGAGGTTCGCCAGTCCCTGGAGCGGTGTCGGCCTCGCTCCGTGGTCCAGCGTGCAGGCCAGGAGCAGCGCGAGCGCGGCGGTGACGAGATGGACCGGGTAGATCCGGGCGAGGCGCCGCCGCCAGAAGCCGAGCGCGCGGTCGCCGGGCCGCGCCGACCACATCAGAACGAACCCGGACAGGATGAAGAAGAACGACACCCCGGTGGCGCCCGCACCGAACCCCCAGGTCATGACGCGGCCGCCGGTGCCGCCGAAATAGCCGAAGTTGCGGACGTGCAGTCCGAACACCAGCAGCGCGGCGATCCACCGCAGCCCGGTGAGCGAGGGCAGCGCGGGCGCCTGAGGGCGCGGGGGGATCCCGGCGGTGGGTGTGTCGGCGGACTGCGTCCGGATCTCGCCGGTCGCCGCCGTCATCGTGCCGCCCGGCGAGGGTTTGGGGAAGGACATGGGAGGGAACGTTGCCGATCCGGACGATTTCATTCGGGAGCCGTAGCGCATCTCACATGCGTTGCGCCTCCCGCTCCCCGCGCACCGGTCAGCAGGGTTTGCGCCACACTCCGAGTTCCGGCTTCTTCTGCATCGACGACAGCTTCAGCCGACGGGACTCGGCGCAGAACTTCCCCGTCGGCTCGGCGTATTCGACATGGAAGACCGCCTTGCCCGCCGTGACGAAGGGGGTGAGTTCCGCGCATTCGTCGTACTGGGCGCACTCCTCGTTGACCGCGAAGTCGAAGTCCCCGACCAGCTGGGGGATTTGCGGCAGGTCGTTCTTGAGGCCCACCGACAGGCCGCGCTCATGGGCGAGATCGGCGATCATGCGGTTGTAGGCGAGCTGGTCGCGCGCGGTGAGCGGAAAGCCCGTCCGGTTGCCGTAGCCCTCCACCAGATCCGGCTCCACCGCGTCGAAGCCCTTGTCCCGGCACATGTCGAAGCGCCGCCCCATGATCGGCCGCAGCTCCGAGCGGCGGCGGATGTCCAGCCAGCGTTCCCCGGACCAGCCGTTGGAGCCGCCGAGCAGGGAGCGCGGGAAGGCGTCCTTGTCGGGGCGGAAGTCCTCCCAGGCGCCCACGTTGACATAGCAGATGACCTTGCGTCCGGCCCGGTGCAGGCGGGCCACGTCCGCCGCGGAGTTCTCGAAGCCGTCGATGTCGTAGACGGGCACGTTCACCGACGGATCGGCCCTGCCGTCCAGTTGCCACTGCCAGGCCAGCCCGGGGCGCGGCCGCCAGCGCGCCTTGGCCGGATGTGAGGGACGGGCCGTGGCGGGCGGCCGGGCGGTGGGAGCCGTACTGCCGGACGAGCCCCCGGACGTGCGCGCCGGGCGGCCGCCGTCCGGGTCGTGCCCGCCGTCCGGGCCGGAACAGCCGCTCAGTACGGCGCCCGCCAGCGCGGCCACCAGGGCGGTGCGGGCCCACCATGCGTTCCTCATCGCTCCGTCCCGGTCAGTGCGGGGGTCAACTCGGCCCAGGGATTGGGCGGTTCACCGGTCACCGGACCCGAGACCGCCGCGCCGCGCTCGTGCGCGGTGCGCACGGCGAGCGGCACCAGCGCCTCGGGCACCCCGTACACCAGGTGGCAGAACCGCTCGGGCGGCTGCCGCGCCGTCCACCGCGGTCTGCTGAACGCCGACACATACGTCGACCAGTGCCCCTCGAAGGTGACGGTCAGATCCGCGAGGCGGGCGTACCCCGGCGACGGATGGACCCCCGGATTCAGCACCACCGTTGTCGCGCCCAGCCGACGCAGGGAGCGGACCGTCCGACGGCATCCGGGCAGCCCGGCCGGGGACGCGGTCACCCGGTCCAGGAAGCAGCCGTCGGCCGCGTACCACCTCTGGTGGCGGCGCAGGTCCTCGGCGATCTCGGCCCGGTCGCGCTTGCCGTAGTCGGTGTCGACATAGCCGAGCAGCCGCGCCCCGGACCCCCGCAGCGCGTCGGCCACCGAGGCGAACGCCCGGTCCGGATCCGTGCCCGGCCCGTTCGCGGGGTTCAGTACGACGGCATAGGTGCGGGAGGCGGCCGTGATCAGCCGGTGCCAGGCGCCGGGGTCCTCGGCGGGGTGGACATACAGCGGAACCAGGAGGGTCACGGGACGCGCTCGCCTTCCGGACGGGAGGAGGAACCCTCGGCCGTGGCACTCCACAGCGCGGCGAGCGCGTCGTCCAGCGTGCGGGACGGCCGCCAGCCGAGGGCCTGCTCCGCGGCGGTGATGTCGGAACACTGCCAGGACACCACGGCCGAGCGGCCGGAGCCGCCCCCGTTCTCCTCGATCCGGCCCCGGAAACCCGCCGTGCGGGCCAGTCCCCGTACAACTGCCCGAACGGGCACGGCCCGGCCCGCGCCGATGTTGAGCACCGGGGGCAGCGGCCCCGCGGCGGTGACCGCCAGCTCCACCGCTCGGGCGACATCGCGTACGTCCACGAAGTCGCGATACGCGGACAGGTCCCCGAGCCGCAGCACCGCCCCCGGGTCCGCCCCCGCCGAGCGCAGCGATGCCACCACCCGGCCCGGCAGTCCGGTGGCCGGGGCACCCGGCCCCACCGGATTGCCCACCCGCAGCACCACCGCGTCCAGCCCCGAGGAGGCCACCGCGACCGTGCCCGCGAGCTTGGTCGCGCCGTACGGGGACACCGGCGAGGTTGGCGCCGACTCCGGCACCCGGGAGTCCGGGGTGCCGGGGCCGTACTCGGCGGCCGAGCCCAGATGGACCAGGCGCGCCGCGGGTGCCGCCTCCCGCAGCGCGGCGCACAGCACCGCGGGCCCGCGGGCGTTGACCTCGGCGAGGGTCACCGCGTCGCCGCCGGTGGAGCCCGCGCAGTTCACCACGGCGTCGGGTGCCGCCGCGGCCAGTGTCCGCACGAGCGCCTCGGGCCGGTCCGAGCCGAGGTCGACGGCGAAACCGGCACCGGGGGAGCGGCCGCCGTCGAGGACCAGCGCGCCCGGCAGGGCCCGCAGCCGCTCGACGGCATGGCCGCCCAGGAAACCGGTACCGCCCAGGACGAGAATGCGCATGCGGTGCTCAGGCTCCCTTGAGCAGAAGCGGCTTGCGGCTGGTGAACTCGGCGTTGGCCCGGTCGTAGTCGTCCGGACGCCCTATGTCCAGCCAGTAGCCCTCGAACTCGTAGGCGTGCGGCGGTCTCTGCTGGCGCAGCAGGTCCAGGACCAGCTCGTCGAAGCCCAGCGGCAGCCCGGCGGTGTAGCCGTCGAGCGTCTCGCGGGACACGCCGTAGACCCCCATGGAGACGCGGTAGTCAATGCTCGGCTTCTCGGTGAACGCGACGACCTTGCTGGACTCCGTGGTCAGCACCCCGAAGTCGATGTGCACCTTGCGGGCGTACGTGGCGATGGTCAGCGGCGCCCCCGATCCGCGGTGTGTGCGCAGGACGTCGGCGTAGTCCAGGTCGGTCAGGACGTCGCCGTTCATCACGAGGAACGTCTCGGGCAGCCGGTCCCGCAGGGTGAGCAGCGGGCCCATGGTGCCCAGCGGGCTCTCCTCGGTGGCGTAGCCGACGGTCATGCCCCACTGGGAGCCGTCGCCGACATAGGCGCGGATGATCTCGCCCAGATGACCGATGGCGATGGTGCAGTGGGTGAAGCCGGCCGTGGAGAGCTGGCGCAGCACGATCTCCAGGATGGCGTGCTGGTCGCCGATGGGGACGAGGGGCTTGGGCAGCGTGGTGGTGTAGGGCCGCAGCCGGACGCCCTTGCCTCCCGCCAGAATCACTGCGTGCATGGGGGCTCCTCCTTCGTGGATGCCGGGGACAGACGTGCCGGTGGGGATCAGATGTTGTAGATGCCGGTCTTGTAGCGCGCCAGGTTGGCCGGGTCGCGGAAGAAGTCCACGGTGTGCCCGAGGCCTTCCTCCAGCGAGTGGGCAGGGCGCCAGCCCGTGGCCGCGGCCAGCCGGGAGGCGTCCGCGACCAGCCGCATCACCTCGGAGTTCGCGGGCCGGATGCGCTCGGCGTCCTCCCGTACGTCCAGCGGGGTGTCCATCACCTTGCCGATCAGCGCCACCAGGTCGCCCACCGAGATCTCTCCGCCGGTACCGGCGTTGAAGGTGTGGCCCACGACCTGCCCGGCGGGCGCGTTGCCCACAGCGAGGAACGCCTGCGCGGTGTCCCGGACGAAGGTGAAGTCCCGCGTGGGACGCAGATCGCCGAGGGTGATGGTGCGCTGCCCGGCCGCCACCTGGCCGATGACGGTGGGGATCACCGCACGCATCGACTGGCGCGGGCCGAAGGCGTTGAAGGGCCTGAGCGTCACCACCGGGGTGTCGAAGCTCGCGTGGTAGCTGTCGGCCAGCCGGTCCCCGCCCGCCTTCGAAGCGGCGTAGGGGGACTGGGTGTTGATGGGGTGGTCTTCGGTGATCGGCACGGTCTGCGCGGTGCCGTAGGTCTCGCTGGTGGAGGTGTGCACCAGCCGGGGCGTGCCATGGGCGCGCGCCGCCTCCAGCACGTTCAGGGTGCCGGTGACATTGGTGTCCACATAACTGTGCGGCGCCCGGTAGGAGTACGGGATCGCGATCAGGGCGGCCAGGTGGTAGGCGACGTCGGCCCCGTCGAGCAGGCCGCGGACCGACCCGGGGTCGCGGACGTCGCCGAGGACGATCTCCACCTGGTCCAGCACGTCCGGGGTGAGGGTCTCCAGCCACCCGTAGGAGGAGAAGGAGTTGTACAGGACCATGGCCCTGACCCGGTGTCCGGAGGCGACCAGCGCCTCGGTGAGATGGGAACCGATGAAGCCCTCGGCTCCGGTGACGGCGGCGAGCGGTGCTGAGGTCAACTCGTCTGTCCTTCCAATGGGTTGGAGATGCGTGGTGGTACGGGGACCCGCGGCGCGGCCCGGCTGCGGCGTGCCCGGGCCGGTCCATCAGGCGTGCGGGGCGGGCCGTCCGAGCAGGCGCAGCGTGCACGCCGCCAGACACAGCGCGGCCGCGCCGCAGCACAGCGGCAGCATCACCGCGCCCGGTGGCAGACGCAGCAGGGTGACCGCCCCGGCGCCCACCGCGGCGGCGAGGCAGATCACCGCCGACGGCCAGGCCGCACCGAACGCCTGGAGCAGCAGCGCCGTCCACAGCGCGGCCGCGAGCGGCAGCAGGGTGCCCGGGGCGGCACCGGTGAGCAGCGCGGCGGGCAGCAGGGGCAGGACGTAGACGAGCAGACAGCCGGCGAGCACACCCGCCGACCGCACCAGGAATCCGGCGGGTGTCGCGGTGGCGCGCAGCGCGGACACCGACAGCCCCCGGTAGCGGTAGAGCAGCCATTCCGCCGGGCCCATGCTCACCGTCAGCACGATCACGGCATACGGCTCCCGCTGCCCCTCCAGCAGCACCAGTGTTCCCGCGGCCAGCCCGAACAGGCCGTACGGCACGGACACCCCGAGCCCCGGCCTGCTGCCGCCGGCCGCCGCCGGGACGGCGAGAATCTGCCGAAGAGCGCAACCGGCGGCGGCGAGTGTCGCGGCCAGCGCCAGCAGCGGCAGCCCGATCCGCAGCGCCCTCCCCGGCTCCCACCAGGGCAGTACGGCGGCACCTGCGGCCAGCGGGGACAGCGCGGCCAGCAGCAGCCGCTCCCGGCCCAGCACCAGCAGCACGCCCGCCGCCGCGAGATAGAGCGACTGTGCGGCCGCCGCCAGGGTCACCGGGCCGCCCCCGGCGGGCACCGCGGCCAGCGCGGTGGCCAGCGCCGCCCCCAGGGGCGCACCGGCCAGGAGCGTCCGCCCGGCCTCCCGGCGGCCGGTCGCCATCCGCAGATGGGCGCGGTGCCCGAGCGCCTGCCCCCAGGCCCAGGAGGCGAGTCCGGCCACGACGAGCACGGCGGCATGCCGACCGGGGTGCCACACCGGCCCGGTCAGCAGATAGGCCAGTCCCGGCAGGGCGAACAGCACACCCCGCAGCAGGCACCGCACCGTGTCGGGGCGCCAGGGGTCGGCCGCCGGGGCGGGCTCGGGGAAGACCCGGGGCACCCGCTCGTAGAGGGCGGCCGCGAGGGAGAACAGATCGGGGTGCCCGTAGCGCTGCCTGATCACCTCGGCGGACAGGCCCTCCGCCTCCAGCAGCGCGGCCACCTCGTAGGGATGGACCGCGGGACCGACGCGGTCGGCCAGTTCGGCGGCGAGCACGCTGACGGCACCCTCGTCGGGGCCGCGCCCCGGCAGCCGCAGCGCGAGGGTGCTGTCGTCCGCCCGGGGCCGCGGCGCGCGCCGCTCGGTCCCGGCCAGCCGCAGGGCCAGCGTGTCCCGTTCCGCACCGCCCGGTTCGAGCGCCATCGGCCCGCTCATCCGGCCAGACTCCCCGCTCCGGAGGCCGCCGGGGCCGCAGCGCCGTCCGGACCCGGCCCCGCGGGAACCCCCGGAGCACCGGGCGGCACGGGTGCGCGCGGCACCCCGGCCGACCGGGGCCGCCCGCCCGCCGACGGCGCGACGGGCGGTGCGGCGGGGGAAGTCCGGGCGAGCAACGGCAGCTCCAGGTAGATGGAGCGGAAGGTGTCGATGGTCTGGCGCAGGGTGAACTGCTCGATCACCCGCAGCCGCGCCGCCTCTCCCATCGCCCCCCGGCGCCCGGCGTCGCCCAGCAGTTCCAGCGCGGCTGCGGCCATGGCGGCGGGATCGCGAGGCGGCACGACAAGTCCGGTGTCGCCGACGGCCTCCCGCACCCCGCCGACATCCGTGGAGACGGTCGCCCGGCCGCAGGACATGGCCTCGATCAGGGTGAACGGAAAGCCTTCGCTGATGCTGGAGAGCATCACCACATTGCCCGCCGCGTAGGCGTCCCTGATGTCGTCGACCCGGCCCTCGAAGGTGACCGCGTCCGCATGCCCGAGTTCGGCGGCCAGCGCCTCGCACCGCTCCCGGTACGCCTCCCCGCCCCGGGGCGTCCCGCCGAACAGCCGCAGTCGCGCGTCGGGCAGCCGCTCCCGGACCAGGGCGAAGGCGCGGATCAGGGTCTCCAGGTCCTTGATGGGGTCGACCCGGCCCGCCCAGCTCAGGGTGGGCACCTCCGGTTCGGGCCCGGCAGGCGGGAAGGCCGCGGGGTCGACGCCGTTGTACACGGTGCGGATGGACTCCGGGGCGGCACCGCCCTGTTCCTCCCACAGCCGGTTGTAGCGGTTGCCCGGAGTGATCAGGGCCGCCCGGCGGTAGCTCTCCTCCGCCAGCAGCCGGAAGAAGCCGAGGACGACCGCCTTGACCGGCCAGCGGTAGGGGGCGGTGCGGTAGCCGAGGTAGCGTTCGCGCAAGTAGACCCCGTGCTCGGTCAACAGCAGCGGAACGTCGTACCGTTCGAGCCCGGCCAGCCCCGGCAGGACCGCGACACCGCCGCTGACCGCGTGCGCGACCCCCTGCCTCGGCGGCGGCGCGGCCAGCGGGCGCAGGGCGTGCTCCAGCAGTGCGGTGGCGGTGAGTGCGTCGTGCAGGGTGGGGCGGGCCTCGCGCACCGCGAGACCCGGGCGGTTCCACACCGCGGTGAGGATCGCGATCGCCCGGTCGCCGCGCAGGAACGGGCTGAGCGACCCGTCCCCCGCGGCCCGCGCCATCTCGTAGAGAGCCGGGGCGAATCCGTCCTCGGCGCAGGGGTCGAGCAGTGCGGTCAGAAAGCGCTCGTACGCGGCGGCCAGCCGGTTGCGGGCGCGGCCGTGCGGCGGACGGCCCTCGGGCGGGGCGCCCCACATCGGGACCGAGCGGACGCTCGCGACCTGTGCGGGCAGGTCCCAGACGACGGGTTCGCGTCCGGTGCCGGTGACGGCCACGACGTCGAAGTCGATGTCGGGCATGCCCTGGACGAGCTGGTCGCACCAGACGCTGACACCGCCGTGGCTGTGCGGGTAGGTGCCTTCGGTGAGCAGGGTGACGCGCGTCGCCCGGGGGCTACGGGCGCCGTGGTGAACGTGCATCGATGGGCTCCACGGCCGAGGTGTGAGTGGTCGTGCCGTCCCGGCCGCCGACGGGCGGCCGGGACCTTCGGTCGGTGCGCCGTTCAGTGGCCTGTGGGAGAGGCGGTCTGCTTCACGCCCGCCGGAACGCGGACGGCGGGGGCCGGCCGGGTGGCCGGAGCCGGGTGGGCGGCGTGGGCGGCCGGAGCCTTGGTGGCGGTCTCCGGCAGGGTGAGGACGAGCGGGAGGCCGATCGAGGGCGTCCAGCCGGACATCTCACCCGCGTAGGGCGTGCCGAAGGTGAGACCCATGAGCCGGGTGCCCGTGGGAAGGGTGGCGCTGGACGCCACACCGGCCGGTGCCTGGATGGTCACCGTGCTGCCGATGCGGTAGGCGGTGACCTGCCCGGCGTTCAGCGCGGCCTGCCAGGCGGCGCGGCGCTGGAGTTCGGTGCCGATGTCCTTCATCCGCAGGTTCACCACGGGGGTGTTGTCCGCGAACAGGGCGTTGTAGCCGTCGAGGACACCGTTCAGCACCGGGTAGGCGATACGGTCCTCGGAGAGGTTGGACTGGTGGATGAAGTGCGGCTTCGGGTCGTTGGAGAGCACATGGCCGAGGGCGATCCGGGTCTCCAGCGGGACGATGTAGCCGGTGTAGCCGGTCGAGGTGTCCAGTGGTGCGGGCAGGCAGGTGGTGGTCGCCGGGTTGTCCTCGCAGACCCCGCTGCCGCCCTGGGCGCGGCTGGTGTACAGCCAGTTGTACTCGTCGACCTCCTCGGCCGCGTGGCCCGCGTTGTAGAAGACGTTCATCGGGTAGCGGGGGACCGTCATGGCACCGCCCACCCGGCGCTGACCGGGGTCGCGGGAGCTGTCCGAGGCGAGCCAGGTCACCCCGTTGTCGGCGAGGGCGGGGGCCAGGTTGGGGTTGTCGTCCGGCTGCTGCGGCAGCACCTTCAGGCCCGAGTGCTCACCGGTGACCAGCTCGCTGGAGTCGAGAGGCAGTCCGGAGGCCAGCGCCCATGCGCGGTTGTTGGCGATCTCGTCGGAGATGGTGTTGCGGCTCACCCACTTGGTGCTGCCGTCCGGGTTCGTGGTGCACTTCCAGGGCACCACGGTGGTGTCCTGCTCGCAGCCGAGGAAGGCGTGCGTATAGGTGTGGTTGACCCAGCGGAACTGGTTGCGGTCGGCGACCAGCTTGTCGGCGAGCTGGTCCACGCCGTTGTTGTCCTCGCGCTGGTCGACGCTGCCCGAACCGTTGAAGACCAGGTCGAAGGTGAAGTGGTGGCTGTTCTGCCAGGCGGTCGCGTAGTCGACGTCCGCGGAGGTCATCCGGATCGGGTTCGGGGTGCCCGAGTCATTGGTGCAGTCGACGTCGCCCGGTGTGCAGTTGAGCTGGGTGTCCCAGCGGTCGTCGGCGGCGAAGACGTCGTCGACGTGCACGGCGAAGTAGTTCCGCGAGGCCCCGAGGTGCACGCCGCCGGTCATCCACTCGACAATGCCCCGGGCCAGCAGCCGGAACTGCTCCTGGTACTGGTTGTAGACGAAGGTCACGACCAGTTCGCGCCGCCCGTCGTGCCGGTACTCGCCCACCAGCGATCCCCGCTTGGCCGTGCCCGGGATGGGCGCGTCGACGTACGGGGTGAAGTCGGCGCCCGCGGCGGGGGTCGACAGATACGCGTAACTCTCGGGCACCGTCGGGGAGTTGTCCTCGAAGGGCACGGCCCCTTCGAGGTAGCCGAAGGGCCCCGCCTTGCCGGCCGCGGTCACCTGGGCCTGGACCCCGTCGAGGCTGCCGGAGTAGCCACCGGCGACCGGGTACTGGAGACCGGCCTCGGGGCGCGCGTAGGTGTAGGCGTCCACCTGCGGGATCGCGTACGTCTGCTCATAGGCCGCGAGGGCCGCCATCTCGGCGGAGCCCGCGGCGAAAGGGTTGTCGTTGGGCAGGACGACGGCCTGGAACTTGGCGCGGGGCCGTCCGCCCACCGTGTCGGCGAGGAAGGCCGCGTTGATGGTGGGCCGGTCGGATCTGCTGAGGTCGATCTCCGTGTACGGCGTTCCCGCGTCGTCCAGTTCGGCCGCGATGGCCTCGGTGGACGGTCCGCCGTCACTCACCAGGAGGACCCGCAGATCGATGCGGGGTGCGGTGGTGTCGGCGTGGGCCGCGCCGGCCGGCAGCGCCAGTGCGGCAATGAGTGCGCCCACGGTCAGCGTGCTGGTGCGTGTGATCCGCTTCATGCGGTGAAGTCCCCTCCCCGGGCAGGGGCGACCACAGCTCCCGTGGAGCGGACGCACCCCCTGGCGTGACCCCGGCGCCCCCTCAGAAGCCGGCTGTCGACGCTTTCGTCGCGTTACATGGTGATGGCCCTGTGTAGCTTTCGTGGTCCTGTTGCGAAACATGACGGAAAAGCGAAGGTGTCCAACTGGGCATCGTGGAAAGGGAATTGACCCGTATGACTGCCGTGGTGCGGGGATCCGCGCCGCACCACGGGAGTCCGGCCGCTGGTCCGGGCCCTGAACGGCGCACCGGCGGACCGAGTGGTCCGCCGGCCGGGGTGCCGGAGATCCGGGCCGCGGTGGGTGCCCGGTGGCAGGCTGATTCAGGTCACCCACCGCGGTGCCGGACGGCCGTCAGGAGCAGAGGATCCGCGTCTCGGGCGTGTAGACCGGGCCACCGTTGGTGTTGGAGCTGTCGCTGAACTCGGCGTAGTAGTACGAGTAGAAGCCGATGTTGCCGTTGCAGCCGGAGTCGGCGGCGACCTTCAGCGTCAGGGTGACGGTGCGGCTCTGGCCGGGCGGGATGGTGGCGCCGTAGTTGGTGCCGAGGTTGGACGGGCCGGTGCCGGAACAGGGGGTGCTGCCCGCGGCCGTGGCCAGGGCGCAGCCGGTGAAGCTGTACTTCAGGTCTGGGCGCTGCGTGGTCAGCCAGGTCGGGCTGATGGTCTGGTAGACGAACCAGACGTCGTAGGTCTTGTTGTTGGTGATCGTCATCGACAGGTTCACCGTCCCACCCGGGGTGGTGGTGCTGCTGTCGGTGGTGAACGTCAGCGCGGCCGGTGCGGGGTCCGCGCTCGCGCTGGGGGCGAGGCCGAAGAGGGCGAGGACGACGGCGAGGACGGCGGCGAGGCCGAGGTGTCTCTTCAGAGGTGATCGCATGGCCCGGGAGGCTAGGCACTGGGCGAGCGCACCGTCTGCCCCACCGTCCGGGTCCGAGGGGCGGGGCGGCCGGAAGTGCGCCTTGTGTGAAGGCGGTGCGGCGAACCTGTGACCGCACTGTGCCGACCGTATATGCGCACGGCACGGGCGGTGCGGTCCGGCACCGGGGGCGGCGCGGGGCCCCGGACGACGCGATGGTGCGGCCGGGCGTTATTGGCGCATACGAGACCTGAGGGACCGAACGGAGCGCCTGGGGCCCCTATGCATGAGGGGTGATGTTCTCGGCCATTCGTACGTTTCCTGCCGGTGCCCGGGGTGAGCAGGCGCACGGGTGAGGCGGCACCTCGGGCGGGCCGGCGCCCCGGGCGGGCCGGGGGCATGGGTGCGGGGAGTCCGGCGCCGGACCCGGCCCACCGCCGGACGCCCCGCGGTGGGCCGGGTCCGGAATCAGGCCGCCTTGGGGCGGCGCCCGGCCATCACGGCGTAGACGATGATCCCGGCGAACAGGAACAGCACTCCCTGGTACACCGCCGCGTACCCGGCGCCCGCGACGAGCCACAGGGTGAAGGCCGCCGCGATCGCCGTGACCACGGCGTCCCGCACCAGGCGCACCCGGTCGACCTGCTCCCGGCGGCCGGAGACCAGGTGGAACACCTGGGCGGCGGTGGCCAGCAGATAGGGCACGGTCGCGGTGAAGGTGGTGACCAGGACCAGGGTCTCGAAGACCTTGCCCGAGCCCGAGGTGTAGGTGGAGACGGTCAGCAGCGAGGCGAGGACCACGGTGACCCCGACGCCGACGGTGGGAACACCGCGCCGCTTGCGCCCGAAGACGGCCGGGAACAGTCCGTCCTGGGCGGCGGCGTACGGGGTCTGGGCGCTCAGCAGGGTCCAGCCGTTGAGGCAGCCGGTCATCGAGACCAGCGCGGCGAGCGCGACGGCCCAGCCGCCCCAGGAACCGCCGAACATGGCGTTCACGGCATCCGAGAAGGGCGCGGTGGAGTGGACCAGCCGGTCGTGCGCGACCGTGCCGAACACGCTGAGCGTGCCCAGCAGATAGACCAGCGCGGCACCCGTGGTGCCGATGACGGTGGCGCGCCCCACATTGCGCCGGGCGTTCCTGACCTCGCCCGCGCTGACGGCCGCGGACTCCACGCCCAGGTAGGAGAAGAGCAGGACCGCGGCGGAGGCGGAGACCGCCCCGATGGCGCTCCCGCCGCCCTCGTGGAACGGGCCGAGGTTGTGCGGGTCGAAGAAGAACAGCCCGCCGACCGCGACCAGCAGCAGCGGCACGAACTTCAGCACCGTGGAGACGAGTTGCACGGCGCCCACGTAGCGGGTGCCCGCGAAGTTGGCCAGGGCGGGCAGCCATTGGAGGGTGAGGGCGGCCAGGCACGCGGTCCAGCGGTGGCCGTTGACCGGGACCAGCACGTCGAGATAGCCGACGGCGGCCACCGCGAGGGCGGCGTTGGACACCCAGGTGGTGATCCAGTACGCCCAGGCGGCGAGGAACCCGGCGAAGTCGCCGAAGGCCTCGCGGGCGTAGACATAGGGCCCGCCGGTGCGCGGGTCCCGCTCGGCGAGCCGCCCGAAGACCAGGGCGAGGGCGATGGCGCCGACGGTCAGGACACCGAAGGCGACCAGGCTGATCGTGCCGTACGGGGCGACGGAGGCCGGGAGCAGGAAGATGCCGCCGCCGATGATGTTGCCCATGACCAGGGCCGTGGCGACGGGGAGGCCGAAGCGGCGGGAGTGCCGGGTGTTCCCGGCGGGACTCCCGTCGGGGGCGGGGGCCGCGGTGGTCGCCTGCGGGGCCGGAGCCGACTGCGGGACGGTTCCGGTGCTGTGCATAGGGTGGTGCTGCCTCTCTCGAACAGGTGCCCGGGATCGCCGGGGCGCGGCCCATGGTCGGCCATGGCGCGACACCGCTCCAAATCGCAGGTCTTTGTCCTGCGGGCCCCCTCGGACACCGCAAAAGGTGCGCCCACGCGGCCTCGGGGCAGGGAATCGTCCGGCGCTTCCGCCCGGCACCTCTCCGGGCTCCGTCCCAGGTCACAGGGCATGCGCGCGGAAGTCCGCGACGGCACCGCGACGCCTTGGGGGGCCGCCCGCCCGGCAGGCACGGCCGATTGTCAGTGGCTCGCCCTACGGTTTGATCAAGTGGACCGGCCGGAGGGGCCGGCGGTCCGTCCTGGGGAGGGGCGTGTCATGTCTGCGGGGTCCGCGGTGTCGACGACGTATCTGGAGCTGTCGCAGGACGGCGGTGGCGCCCACAAGTTCTACGAAGTGGCCGTGGACGGCCAGGTGGTGACGGTGCGGTACGGACGCATCGGGGCCGCGGGGCAGACCCAGACGACCACCTTCGCCACCGTCGAGAAGGCGCGGGCCGCGGCGGCCAAGAAGGTGGGGGAGAAGGTCCGCAAGGGGTACGCCCCCGCGGTCGCCGGACAGCGCGCCCCGCGCCCGGTGACCCGCCGCCAGGTGACCTCGGCCCCCTCCACCGCCGGTGCCGTCGCCCCCGTGCTGTGGCGGTTCCGCACGGGCTCCTCGGCCTTCGGCATCCATGTCGACGGCGACCGCTGCTGGGTGGGAAACCAGGCGGGCGACGTCTACACCCTGGACCACGAGGGCGGCGTGCTCGCCCGGTTCAGCCTGCCGGACGGTGTGAAGTGCCTGGTCGCCGACGACTTCTGGATCTACGCGGGCTGCGACGACGGCCGGGTCTACGACCTCTCCTCGAAGCTGCCGTTCGCCGCGTACGACATCGCCGCCGACGTCGACATCTTCTGGCTGGACATCCACGAGGGCATCCTCAATGTCTCCGACCGCGCGGGCCGGTTGACCGTCATCGACCACGAGGACGAGCACCAGTGGTCCCGCCGCAGCCAGGGCGAGCACGCCTGGATGGTCCGCGCCGACGACCAGGCTGTCTACCACGGCCACCAGCGGGGCGTCACCGCCTACGCGCCCGACGGCGGCGGCGAGCTGTGGCACACGCCCACCCGTGGCGGCGTCCTGTTCGGCTGGCAGGAGGACGACACCGTCTACGCGGGAACGGCGCACCGCGTGGTCCAGCGCCTGTCCAAGGCGACGGGTGCCATCGAGGCCACCTACGCCTGCGACAGCGCGGTGTACTCGTGCGCCACCTCGCCCGGCGGACGGTTCGTCTTCGCCGGTGACGCGGCGTCGTCCGTCTACTGCTTCGACCGGGACGGCACCCGGCTGTGGAAGCTCGGCACGGGCGGCGGCTCGGCGCTGTCGATGCAGTACCGCGACGAGCGGCTCTACCTGGTGACCACGGACGGCTCGCTGGTGTGCGTGGACGCGACCGAGGCGGCCATCTCCGCGGCGCAGCAGGGCACGGTGCCGGTGGCACGCGATGTGAAGCTGGCCGCCGCCCTCCCCACCTACGCCCCCGCCACGGCCGTGGCCGCGGTGGACACCGTGGTCCAGGTTCCCGCCGGGTCGGTCGTCGTGGAGTGCATCCAGGACCGGGGGCGGGTACGGGTGCATGTGGTGTCCGAGGGCTTTGAGCCCTCCTGGAACGTCCAGTTCCCGCGCGCGATACGCGAGCCGGGGGCGCGCTACGTCGTGGACGCCCTGCACGCGGCGGCGGGCGGCTTCTACCGGGTCCGCGGTGACATCCGGCGACTGGTCTGACCGGAGCGGGCCACGGCCCGGTCCTGATGACCGATGGGGCCGCGGACCGGTCCGATGCCTACCGGTGTTGCCTACCGGTATTGCCTACGGTGTTGCCTGCGCTGTGGTCTGTGGTGTGGCCCGCAGCCCGGCCAGCAGCACCTGGAGGGCGAGTTCGGCGGCCTCCTCCAGCGGGGTGTCGTCGAGCAGCCCGCCCACGGCCAGGGTGGCCAGCCCGTGCACGGTGGAGAACGCGACCTGGGCCAGGCGGACGGGGTCACCGGACCGCAGGACACCGCCGTCCTGCGCCTCGGCCACCAGCCGGGCGGCGATCTCCAGGGACTGGTGCCCGAGGTCCCGCAGCTCCTGGGTGGACTGCTCGGCGTGCTTCGCGGTGAACATCAGCTGGAGCAGGGCGGAGCGCTCGACGGCGAAGGCCAGATAGGCGCGGCCGAGTGCGGTCAGCCGCACCTCGACCGCCCCGGGGCCGTCCGCGGCCTCCTGGAGCCGCTGGTTGAGTTCGATGAAGCCGCTGACCACCAGTGCGTCCAGTACGGCCTGGCGGTCGCGGAAGTGACGGGTCGGCGCGGCATGGCTGACGCCGAGGTCGCGGGCGAGACCGCGCAGGGAGAGCCCGACGGCTCCGGTCTCGGTCAGCACGGCCTCGGCCCGCTCCAGCAGGGCCGCTCGCAGATTGCCGTGATGGTAGGAGCCTTCGGGCACGGCGCTCTCTCCTCGAGGTAGACGGATCAATGTTGGCGGTTGACTACAATGTTTTAGGTTGCCTACATTGATTGTCCCGCATGCCGTGGCAAGGAAGTGGAGCACCAGACAATGTCCAGAATGTCCTACCGGGGGACGACCGCCCTGATCACCGGAGCCAGCTCCGGCCTGGGCGAGGAGTTCGCCCGCCAGTGGGCCGAGCGGGGTGCCGACGTGGTCCTCGTCGCCCGTCGCGTCGAGCGGCTCCAGGAACTCGCCACCGAACTGGAGAAGACGCACGGCATCACCGCCGTGCCCGTCGAGGCGGACCTCGCGCGGCCGGGCGCCGCGGCGGCCCTGCGGGCGGACCTCGACGCCCGCGGTATCACCGTGCAGACGCTGATCAACAACGCGGGCTTCGGAAGCCACGGGGCGTTCCTGGACCAGGATCCGGACGAGATCTCCCGCATGATCCAGCTCAACGTCGGGGCGGTCGCCGACCTTTCCCGCATCTTTCTGCCCGATCTGGTGGCCGACGGCCGGGGCGCCCTGGTGACGGTGGCGAGCGTCGCCGGCTACCAGCCCACCCCCGCGATGGCGGTCTACGGCGCCACCAAGGCGTTCGTCCTCCAGCTGACGGAGGCCCTCGCCTACGAGACCCGCGGGTCCTCGCTGCGGGTGCTCGCCGTGTCGCCCGGACCGGTCAGTACGGAGTTCTTCGATGTGGTCGGCAGCCGTGACGCGATGGTGGGGCGGGTCGCCACGGCCAACGGCGTGGTGACCGCGGCCCGCCGTGCCCTGGAGCGCGGCAGTACTCCGCCCAGCATGGTCGTGGGGCTGTCCAACCATGTCTCGACAGTGGCAGCCGCGCTCGCACCGCGCCGCCTCGCTTTGCTGATCGCCGGGCGCTCACTGAAGGCCTGAAAAAACAGCCGGACGGCCTGATGCGCGGGGCCCGGGCAGAGGCGACTCTGCCCGCGCTCCGCGCATGTCATGGCCCGACGGCCACGGCGCTGCCTGAATCAGGCGAGGGATCAGGCGAGAGACTCGACGGCCGCCGTGGCGAAGGTGTGGTCCTGCTCGGGGGCGCCACCGCCCACGCCGATCGCGCCGATGAGCCGCCCCTCGCGGTGGAGGGGGAGGCCGCCCGCGATGAAGAGCAGCGGGCGGTCCAGAGCGGTGGGCAGCGTGTGGAAGGGGCCGCCCGGCTTGACCGCCTCGACCAGTTCGGCGGTGGGTGCGTTGAGCTGGAGCGCGGTGTAGGCCTTGCGGTTGCTGGTCTCCCCGGAGATCAGTACGGCCTGGTCGTCGCGACGGAAGGCGAGGAGGTGGCCCCCGGCATCGAGGACGGTGACGCTGACGGTGACTCCGGCGGCCTCGGCGGCGCGCCGGGCGGTCGCGACCAGGGCCTCGGCGTCCTGTGTGGTCAGCGGAGTGACGGCGGTGGTGCTCATGGGGATCGCTCCAAGGGGTGGTTCGGGAGGTGATCGTCTCGGCGCCCGGCGAATCGCGCGGGCAGGGGAGGGGCCCCCGCCCCGCACGATTGCGTGCGGCGCTTACATGCGAACACAATAATTGCAGACGCGCTATGAATCAAAGCGCGCCATACACTGCACGCCGTAAACCACCCCTTGCAACTGTCACGTCGTGCGTCAGCAGGCCCCCTCGTCCTCCCAGGGGCCCCAGGACGCCGCGCCGGGCACCTCGTTCTGGGTCCACCACTTCGCCTTCCAGTTGTGCCCGCCGTAGGACACCTCGTTGCCCGCCGTGTAGACCGCCGTCGAACTCCAGGCCGACTTGCAGACCGTGCCCGGCGGTGTCGGAGTCGGTGTCGGCGTCGGGGGAGAGGCGGGCGGGGTCGCACCGGCGAACTCCGTCGAGAACTTGGCGAAGTCCCACGCGTTCTGCGCCACGCTGGAGCAGGTGCCCGAGGTGCGGCCGTCGTTGTCCACGGGGGTGCACGGCCGGTCGCGGTTGAGGGCCCAGAAGGTGAAGCGGTCCATGGCGTGGCTGGTCGCGTAGTCCAGCACCGTCCGGAAATCGGCCTGGGTGAACATCTCACCGGTGTCGCTGCGCCCGTTCATCCCGGAGAAGCCCTCGTGGGCGTAGGCGGTCGCCTGGTCCCAGCCGAAGGTGGACTGGAGAATCGCGTTGAAGTTGGTGAGCGCGGCGGTCTGCGATGCGGCGCCGTTGAAGCCGCCGTCGAACGGCATGATGGAGAAGTTGTTCGGGGTGAACCCCTGCGACTTCGCCTCCAGGAGCATCTGCTTGCCGAACCAGCCGGTCCCGTCCGCGGTGCCGGCCGTGGTGACGGAGACATAGAGGCCGGGGTTGTTCTGCTGGAGCATCCTGGCGGCGCCGATCTCGTTCTGGATCGCCGCCGTGTTCTCGTACTCCGGCTCCTCCAGGTCGAAGTCGATCGCGTGCAGGCCGTACTTGGTGATGACCTGCTGGTACGCCGCCGCCGTGGCGGCCGCGTCCGGGCATGCCTGGCCGAGCTTGGTGCCGCCGTACCCGCCGATGGAGACCGAGACGTCACCGCCCTTGGCGCGGATGGTGCTGATCTTCGACTGGACGGCGGTGTCCGACGACACGGGTGCCGTACCGCCCCAGGTGGGCGAGCAGCCACCGCCGTCGGGGGCCAGGATGAAGGCGAGTTGGAAGGCCTTCAGGCCGGTGGCGTCCATGATGGCGGCCGGGTCCGGTGGGTCGTTGTCCAGAGGCATCAGATAGGGGGCCGCGGCGTACCAGCGGTTGTTCAACGCGCCGGCCGCCCCCGACGCATGGCCCGCGACCAGCGCCGTCGTGCCCAGCGTGGCGAGACCGAATGCGGCCGCGCCCAGGCAAGTGCGAAGACGTCTCACCGTATGTCTCCAGTGGGGGAGGGGGGGAGTCGCTCCAGGGTCTTCGCAGTGTTGCGAGCACGTCAACACTCTGGTCCAGACCAAATTCACGCTTGGTCTGGACCAGGACTGTCCTTGACCCGACCCGACCTGACTGACTCGACCTGGCTGGACCCGCCGGGACTCGACCTCGCACCTCCCCCTGTCCCTGTCCTCGGCCCCCGAAGGTGCCCGTACCTCAGGTGTCGTCCGTGCCCGCCCGGATCAGGCCGGGGCCGCGGTCGACGAAGGAGTCCCTGTCCGTCACGTCGTGGCCGTCCTCGCAGCGGAGCGCCGCGTGCACCGCGGCGCCGCACTCCTTGTGGCGTACGACCACCGGGGGGCCCTGTTCGTCCGAGGCCCAGGTGTCGCCCCACTGGCGCAGCGCCATGAGTACCGGCAGGAAGTCGCGGCCCTTCTGGGTGAGTTGGTAGGCGTACCGGGTCCGCTGGCCCGGCTCCTGATAGGGGACGCGCTCCAGAAGTCCGGCGGCGGTCAGCTCCTTGAGGCGGGCGGCGGCGGCGGGCTCGCCGATGCCCACGCGCCGGGCGAAGTCGTCGAAGCGGCGGGTGCCGAAGAACGCCTCGCGCATGATCAGCATCGCCGTTCTGGTGCCGACGATCTCCAGGGCGCGGGCGATGGTGCAGTTGGTCATGGACCAGGCGTCGCGTTCCGTCAGCAGATCGGTCATGGGTCCACCCTAACCTGACTTGCCTAACCCGTAGCCAGGCGGTAGCGTCCTGGCTGACTTCGGTAATCATTAGTCAGCCCGGGGCTTCCCCGGGGAGGAGGAATCAATGGACATCAGCACCGCAACCGCCCTGGTCACCGGCGCCAACCGCGGACTCGGCCGGGTTCTCGCCCAGGAGCTGGCCGCCCGCGGAGCCACGGTGTACGCCGCGGCCCGGCGGCCGGAGGAGATCGACGTGCCCGGAGTGAAGACGGTCCGGCTCGACATCACCGACCCCGACTCCGTCGCCGCCGCAGCCGAGCAGGGCCGCGAAGTCAACGTCCTGATCAACAACGCGGGCACCTCGACCGGAGCGGACCTGCTGACGGGCGACTGGGACGACATCCGCCTGGAGCTGGACACCCACTACCTGGGCACCCTGCGCATGATCAGGGCCTTCGCCCCGGCGATCGAGGCACAGGGCGGCGGATCGATCCTCAACATCCTCTCCGTCCTGTCATGGGTCAGCCTGCCCGCCATCGGCGCCTACTCCGCCGCCAAGTCCGCGGAGTGGAGCATGACCAACGCACTGCGCCAGGAGCTTGCCCCCAAGGGCATCACCGTCGCCGGACTCCACGTCGGCTACATGGACACCGACATGGCACGCCATGTGACCACGCCCAAGATCGACCCGCGGGACGTCGCCCGCGCGGCCGTGGACGGCATCGCCGCCGGGGCGCACGAGATCGTCGCCGACGACTTCAGCCACCAGGTCCAGGCAGGCCTCTCCGGCGGCGTCGCCGCCCTCTACCCCCAACTCGGCTGAGCCGGGAGGGCCGTGCTCCCCACTGTGCCGCGCCGCTCGGGTCCGCAGGTGCGGCACAGTGGAGGCACCGGAAGGACCGGCTCGCTGCTCCTCGACCATCCGGTGCCGCCCGTCCCCCCTCCCCCCCAGGCCCGCGTGCTCATCACGCTCATCGAGATGTTCCTCGTGGGTCACCGTGGCCCGCCCCCTTGTGGCGGCGGATCTCCACGTTGCAGTCGCTGACCTTGCTCAGGTTGCCCCGCCCCCAGGCCTCGTCCCGCTGCCGGGCGAGCGCACCACACACATCGCAGCCCTCCACCGGCACCGGTTCGAGTGGAGGAAGTCCGAGGTGGACGGGGTCACTTGCTGTCACCCGCCCGGTCCGCCCCGTACGTTGCCGCATGTCGTCGCTCCTTCGAAGCGTCGGCCGCGCCCCGGGACGGCTGGCACCGTCGCCGGGGTCTCTGTGCGTCAACCCTTGCGCCGACGCACCACCGGCATCAATCGGACCGCCCTATGGTGCGGCCCTATACCGTTGTGTCCATGGGGGAGTTGACGCCCGACCTCTGGTCCCACCCGCGTCTCGTCGCCGCTGTCGCCGCCGAGGACTGGGGAACGGTTCTGCGCGTGTACCGGACGCTGACCGGTCTCAGCCAGACCCGCCTCGGGGAACGGGTCGGCCTCGTTCAGCCCGACATCTCCGCCATTGAGCGGGGCCACCGCAGGGTCACATCCCTGGAGGTCCGGCAGCGCATCGTGGCCGGGCTGGACATCCCCACCGATCGTGTGCGCGTCCGCGCCGAGGCTCCGGCGGCGCCGGTCGCCGGGCTTGCGCTCTCCGGGCCGGTGCCCGACGAAGATCTTCTCACCCGGGTGACGAGTGTGGTCGGTTCGGGATGCCGGGTCGACGCCCCGACCCTGGACTGGCTCGACCGGCTGCTGTCCGAGCACCGTCGCGCCGAGGACCGGATCGGCTCCCGCCCGCTGGCGGAGATCATGCGGCAGCAACTCCGCACCGTGGTCGACCTGTACGCATCGGCCCGGGGCCCACTGGCCGACCGGGTCGTGCGCCTGGCCTCCGAACACGCGCAGTTCCTGGCCTGGATGGCGCAGGACCAGGGGCGGCCGGCCGCCGCACTCGCCTGGTACGACCGGAGTCACGAATGGGCCCTGGAGGCCGGGGACGCCGACATGGCCGCGACCACCCTCAGCATGAAGGCGCACATGGCGTGGTCGGGCGGCCGGGGTGACCGTACCGTCCGTCTGGCCGAAGCTGCGCGCTGGTCGGCCCCCGGCACTTCCCTCGGAGTCCAGGGCATGGCTGCGCAGATGGCCGCCAGGGGGCACGTACTCAACGGTGACGGCGGCGACGCCGAACGCCTCCTGGACGAGGCGCAGTCGCTCATCGGCCGGGCGGCCGAGCACCCCGAGGACGAGCCGGTCTGGATGTACTTCTACGGCGAGACCTGGTTCACGCTTCAGCGGGGCATGTCCGCACTGCACCTCAAGGACTGGCGGGGCGCCGTCGGTCACCTCACCGTCGGGCTGCACGCCCTTGCGGACGAGTACCGGCGGGACAAGACCTGGTACCGCACCTGCCTGGCTCATGCCTACGCCGGAGCCGGGGAGCCTGCCCAGGCACTCTCCGAGGCCCTGGCGTCCGCCCCCGACGCCTCGGCCGTAGGCCGCCCGCACTCCTGGAGTGAGCTTCACTCCACGGCGGTCCTGCTGCTGCGCCGGGGTGCACCCGAAGGGCGGCAGCTGGTGTCCGCGCTCCGCGAGTACGGCTGATCAGCTCCCCCCCACCCGTCACCTGAATGTTGATATGGGCTTCACATCCGGCATAGCCTCATTGAATGGTGCGGAGCTCGGCGGACGACGTAGACGGTTACCTGGCCGAGGTTCCCGGGGAACGCAGGGCTGTGCTGGCCAGGGTGCGGCGGCTGTGCCGTGCGGAACTGGTGGGCTTCGACGAGGTCATGGCGTACGGGATGCCCGCATACGAGCGGGACGGCGTCTGCGAGATCGCCTTCGCCGGCCAGAAGCAGTACCTCTCCTTCTATCTCCTGCGCAGTGACGTCCGTGAGGCGTTCGAGGAGCGGCTGTCCGGGCAGGACATGGGCAAGGGCTGCCTTAGGTTCCGCAGGCCGGAGAACGTCGACTTCGACCTGTTGCGAGACCTGCTCAGGGCCACCGCCGCCCGGCCCGGCACGATCTGCTGACGCTGCCAGGCACCCGGGCGCCGACATCCCGCTTCCTGCGGGTGCGGGGACATGCACGTGTGAGCCCTGCCCGGCGCTCCGCAGAGACCGCCCCGGAGTTCCGGGGCGGTCTTTTTCCGTCGGCCCTGCCCCGTCCCCCGCCCTCGTCACAGCTCGCGCAGCGCGTGCCCCATCCTGGTCACCGCCTCGCGCAGAATCGTCGGCGAGGTCGCGAAGTTGAGCCGGACGCACCCGGCCCCGCCGGAACCGAAGACATGCCCCGAACTGAGCGCCACCCGGGCCTTGTCGAGGAACAGCCTCGCCGGTCCGGCCACGTCGCTCACCACACCGGGGCCGTCGGAGACCGAGTCGTCGTGCAGGCCCAGCTCCGTGCAGTCCAGCCAGGCCAGATAGGTGCCCTGCGGGGGGACGTACCGGACACCGGGAAGGTGTTCCGCGACGAGCCGCCCAAGAAGCCGCCGGTTGTCGTCGAGCCCCCGCAGCAGGTCGTCCAGCCAGTCCCCGCCCTCGCGGAAGGCCGCGGTGTGCGCGATGACCCCCAGATGGCTGGGCCCATGGCCGACCTCCTCCGGCATCCGGCGCAGTTCGTCGGCCGCTTCCGGTCCCGCGATCGCCAGCGCGGCCTTGAGGCCGGGGAGGTTCCACGCCTTGGAGGCTGAGGTCAGCGCGAAGGCGTTCTCGGCGCCCGGGACGCGGAGGAAGGGCGTGAAGACGGCACCGGGCAGCACCAGCGGGGCATGGATCTCGTCCGACACCACCCGAACGCCGTGGGCCCGCGCCAGTCCCGCGACGGTCCGCAGTTCGTCGCGGGTGTGGACGACCCCGGTCGGGTTGTGCGGATTGCTCAGCAGGAACGCCGCGCGACGGCCGCCGCTCCGGGCCCGTACGAACGCCTGCTCAAGGGCGGCCGGATCGATCCGCAGATCCCGGCCGAGCCGCGCCTCGACGACCTCCCTGCCGTCGTGGGCGATGAACGCGTAGAAGGGCGGATACACCGGTGAGCACACCACGACGGCGTCCCCGGGATCGGTGACCAGCCGGAGCACCTCGACTACGCCCATCATGACGTCGGGCACGATCGCCGTCCGCTCGATGCGCAGATCGTCCCAGCCCCACCGGTCACGGGCGAACTCCGCGACCGCCTCGGCGTACGCGGTCCCGTGCGGGTAACCGGTGTCGCCGAGGTCGATCGTCGTGTGCAGGGCCTCGGCCACGGTGGGTGCGAGCGGCACATCCATCTCCGCGACCCACAGCGGCAGCACATCCGGGGGATGCACCCGCCACTTCATGCTCGTACGCTTGCGCAACTGCTCCAGGGAAAGCTGTGCGAGGGGGTTCGTCCAAGGACCCCTCCCGTCGTCGGAAGCCGCCCTCCGGGTGTGATCCATGCTCTGCGCTCCCCTGGCCGTGGACAAGCGGGCTTGGTCTGCCGGGCACCTCTCATGGTGGCGCCGTCGGCCGCCGACCGACAACGCTCGGGGACAGTCCGTTCGCCGCGGGTCCCGGGCGCCTCACCCTCCCGCCGTAGGCCGACCGCCGCAGCCGCCCCGCACCCCGGTAGGCCGTGCGGAGGAACCGGCCGCGCCGGATGCGCCGCGGACGCCCGGCCGGGATATGCACACAGGGGAGAACCGGGATGCCCGGACGGCACGGAGAAAGGGAGGCCGATGGCGACCACCACCGCGGACGGGGCCCTGGCGGGGCCCTCGCCCGTCAGCCTTCAGCTGCCGGGCATCGTGCTGGGGGTGGGCCTGGGCGGCTTCGTCGACGGCATCCTGCTGCACCAGCTCCTCCAGTGGCACCACATGCTCAGCAGCACCAACCACGACCGCATCGGCGTCAAGTACTACGACCCCCACACCGTCTCCGGGCTGGAGATGAACACCCTGTGGGACGGCATCTTCCACACCGTGTGCTGGATCGCCGTACTGACCGGACTCGCGGTCCTCTACTCCCGGGTCACCCACGGCCGCCGCCGGGTGTGGACGTCCCGGGTGCTGTGGGGCTGGACCCTGGTGGGCTGGGGCCTCTTCAACCTCGTCGAAGGCGTTCTGGACCACCAGATCCTCGGCATCCATCATGTGCACGGCGGCCCGTACCAGGTCTGGTGGGACATCGCCTTCCTGGTCCTGGGCGCCCTGCTGGTCGGCTTCGGATGGCTCCTCCAGCGCGGCGGGCAGCCCTTCGATCCCGACGCTCCCGTCACCCGCCCGTCGGCGCCGGGCGCTTGATGCACCCCGACGCCCCGCACATGCACCACGGCACCGGCACCGGCACCGGCATCGACCAGTGGGCGACGGTACCGACCGTCGTCACCCTGCTGACGGCTGCCGCGGGCTATCTCCTCCTCGCCCGGCGCGCCCGGCTCGGCAACCCGGTGCGTGGCTGGAACCCCTGGCGCACGGCCGCCTTCACCGCCGGGCTGGCCCTGCTCGCCGTAGCACTCCTGCCGCCGGTCGGGGACCTCGCCCGCACCGACTTCCGTGGTCATACGGCCCAGCATCTACTGCTCGGCATGTACGCTCCGCTCACCCTGGTGCTCGGCGCCCCGGTCACCCTGCTGTTGCGGACGCTGCCCGCGCCCCGCGCCCGCCGGGTCACCGCTTTGCTGCACAGCCGCCCCGCGTGGCTGCTCACCCGCCCGGCCGTCGCCCTGCTGCTGTCCGCCGGGAGCCTCCCCCTCCTCTACTTCACCCCGTTGCACAACCTCGCCATGGCCCGTCCGGCCGGACATGTCCTGCTGGGCGCCCACTTCCTGCTGTCGGGCTGCCTGTTTGCCCATGTCATCGCCGGACCCGACCCGGCCCCCGGGCGCCCCTCGGTCCGCACCCGACTGGTCGTCCTCGGCTGCGCCATCGCCCTGCACGCCATCGTCGCGCAACTGATGTACGGCGGCTTCTGGGTGGACATCCACGCCCCGGTCCCCGAGGTCCAGGGCGGCGCGGAGATCATGTACTACGGCGGTGATCTCGCCGAACTGCTCCTCGCCGGAGCCCTGGTGGCCACCTGGCGCCCCGAACGCCCCTCCCGCCCGGCCACGCGGCAGTACACCTCGTACCGCCCAGCCGGGACATGACACGCCCCGAGCCCCCAGACCACCCCCTTCCGGCCATCTGGCGGGATTCGCCGTGCCGCCATCTCCGGGTCACCCCCCGGACTCCTCCGCCTGTGACGGTCGACGAAGTTGGCTATACAACTTTGCCCCGAGGAGTGAACGTGCCCGCCCTGCCCAGCTTCCCGATCGGTGATCTGCCGGTGATGTGGCTCCGCGACAACTGCCCCTGCCCGGAGTGCCGCGATCCGCGGTCCGGGCAGAAGCTCTTCCAGATCGGCTCCCTGCCCGCAGGGCTGCGGGTCGGGTCCACGGCCGCCGCCGACACGGCCGGGGATCCGGCCGTCGAGGTGGTCTGGGCCCCCAACGGGCACCGCTCGGTCTACCCGCTGGCCTGGCTCGACGCCCATCGGCCGGGGCAGATGGGCCGCCGCGACCGGCGCACCGAGGCCGGAAAGGAGCTGTGGACCGCACGCGACCTGTCCGCGCGGCTGCCCGCGGCCGACTGGACCGACTACCTGGAGCGTCCGGCCGTCCGGGCCCGGATGCTGGAGTCCGTGGTGCGGCTGGGCTTCATGGTGCTGCGCGGGGTGCCGCTGCGCGAGCAGCAGGTGCTGGCCGTGGCGGAGACCTTCGGCCATGTCCGCGAGACCAACTACGGCAAGCTCTTCGATGTGCGCGTCGAGCCGGACCCGAACAACCTCGCCTTTACCTCGTCAGCCATCACACCGCACACCGACAACCCCTACCGGGACCCGGTGCCGACCCTCCAGCTGCTGCACTGCCTGGTCAACGACGCGGACGGCGGCGACTCCGGCCTCGTCGACGGCTTCGCCGCCGCCGCGCTGCTGCGGCGCGAGGACCCGGAGGCCTTCGAGGTCCTCACCCGCACCCCCGTGCCCTTCGTCTTCCGCGACGCGGGTACCGAGCTGCGGGCTGAGCGCCCGCTGATCGGCACCGACCCGCTGGGCCGGGTGCGGGAGGTGCGCTTCAACAACCGTTCGATCGGCACCCTGCGGCTGCCCGCCGACGCCCTGGAGTCCTTCTACGCCGCGTACCGCACCTTCGCGGAGGTGCTGCTCCGCGAGGAACTGCGCCTGGACCTGCGCCTGGTGCCGGGGGACTGCCTCGTCTTCGACAACACCCGGCTGCTGCACGCCCGTACGGCCTTCGCGCAGGACGGCGCCCGCCACCTCCAGGGCTGCTACGCCGATCTGGACGGCCTGGAGAGCACCCTGGCCGTACTGCGCCGCGCGGACACCCTGGAGCCGCTGGCCGAGCTGTTCGCCGGGGCCGGGTCGACCGAGTACCTGGGCGAGCCGGTCTCGATGGGCCGGCACATGCTCCAGGCCGGGGCCCTGGCGCAGGCCGCCGGTGCCCCGCCGCACCTGGTGGCCGCCGCTCTGCTGCACGACGTCGGACATGTCGAGGAGGACGTCGTCACCGGCCGGGAGCTGATGGCCGGCACCGACAACCGGCACAGTCACACCGGCGCCGATCTGCTGGGCCGCTGGTTCGGGCCCGAGGTCACCGAGCCGGTGCGCCTGCATGTGGCCGCCAAGCGCTATCTGTGCGCGGTGGAGCCCGGCTACCACGACCGGCTGTCCGAGGCGTCGAAGTACACCCTCCAGGTGCAGGGCGGGGTGATGACCCCGGCGCAGGCGGCCGCGTTCGCCGCGCTGCCGGGTGCCGCCGACGCGGTCGCCGTGCGCCGCTGGGACGAGGAGGCGAAGGACCCGGACGCGGGCACCCCGCCGTTCGAGCACTTCCTCCCGCTGCTCACCGCACTGCTGCGCGGCTGACGCCCCGCCCCTGCGGCGCACGGCTGGGACCTTCCTCAGCCGTGCGCCCGCTGGGCGTGCCGGGGCAGCAGGCCCACCAGCAGCAGGGTCAGGAAGTTCAGCCCGGCGGCGATGCCGAAGACGAGTTCCGCGGCGGCGAGGCAGGACGGGACGGACGCGTGTCCGGCCCGGGTGAAGAACACCGTGCCGAGCGCGGCGACGCCGATGGCACCGGCGAACTGCTGTACGGCGTTGAGTGTGCCCGCGCCGGTGCCGACCTCCTCGGTGGTGGCGTCGCCGAGGACGAAGTCGAACAGCGGGACGAACACCAGCCCGGAGCCGAAGCCGGTGAGCACCAGTGCGGGCGCCAGCTTCCAGACGGTGATGTCCGCGCCCCAGTGGGCGACGGACCACCACAGGGCCAGCAGGCCGATCACGGCGAGGGACAGCCCCAGATGCAGGGCGGCACGGCCCAGCTTCTCGGCGAGTACGGCACCGGCGAGCAGCACGGCGACGGCGGTGCCGAGGGCCCAGGGGAGCAGGGTGAGGCCGGTGTGCAGCGGGGTCCAGCCCAGGCCCTGCTGGAGCAGCAGATTGATGACGAGGACGAACGCGCTGAGGGAGGCGTAGAAACCGCCCACGATCATCAGGCCGACGACGAAGCTGCGCCTGCGGAACAGCGACGGTGCGATGACCGGGTGCGCGCTGCGCCGTTCGGAGACGGCGAACAGGGCGAGCAGGGCGACCGAGGCGGCCATCATGACGTAGGTCCAGGCGGGCCAGCCGAGTTCGCGTCCCTGGATGAGCGGGACGATGAGCAGGGCCGAGGCCGCGGTGAGCAGGCCGACGCCGGTGAGGTCGAGGCGGGCGGCCGGGTCCTCCCCGCCGCGGTGCGGCAGCACACGCCGGGCGAGCACCAGCGCGAGCACACCGAACGGGATGTTGATCAGGAAGATGGAGCGCCACTCGCTGCCGAACAGGTTCAGACGGAGCAGCCAGCCGGCCAGTACGGGCCCGGCCACGGTGGCCAGCCCCATCAGCGGCCCGATGGGCATCAGGGCCTTGCGCAGGTGCTGGGGCGGGAACACGATCTTCATCAGGGCCAGACCCTGCGGGATCATCACCGATCCGCACAGGCCCTGCACCGTGCGGGCGACGATCAGAAAGACCGGGTCGGGGGCGAGACCGCAGGCCAGCGAGGCCAGGGTGAAGCCGGTCATGCCGAGCAGGAAGAGCCGTCGGCGGCCGAGCAGGTCGCCGAGCCGTCCCGAGGTGACCAGGCCGAGGGCGAAGGCCGCGGTGTAGGCGCTGAGCACCCACTGCACGGTGACCGGGCCGCCGCCCAGGTCCGCCCGGATGGATGGCCCGGCGAGGTTGGCGATGCTGGAGTCGATCAGGTCCATGACGTCGGCCAGGAACACGACGACCAGGACGAGCCATGCGGTGCGCAGCGGAAGCACAGGAGTGCTGGGCGCTTGGGAAGACTGCTGAGTAATGGACACGAACACCGTTCTACAATGGAACATCATTCTGTTCAATACGAACACCGTTCTTAGTGACGCGGAACGCTGTTCGTGGATTCGCTAGACTGCCCGTATGTCACCGACTCCGCAGGAACGGCGCGCAGCGCGGCACCAGCTCGGACCCGGCCCGGACGCACCCGCAACCCGGCGCGGACCCTCCGGTGGGCGCAAGAAGCCGATCACGGTCGACGCCATCATCGACACCGCCTTCGGCATCGTGGCGGAAGAGGGCTACGAAGCCCTGACCATGCGCCGCGTGGCCACCGCGCTGGAGACCGGACCGTCCTCGCTCTACGCCCATGTGGTCAACAAGGAGGACCTCGACGAACTCCTCATCGGCCGCCTGTGCGCCGAACTCGACCTGCCCGAGCCGGATCCCGCCGCCTGGCGCCAGCAGATCATCGGAGTCTGCACCCAACTGCGCGACCAGTATCTGCGCTACCCCGGGATCTCCCGCGCGGCCTTCGCCGCCGCTCCGTCCAATCTGGACACGCTGCGGGTCAGCGAGGGAATGCTCGCCCTCCTGCTCGCCGGAGGCATCGAACCGGAGACCGCAGCCTGGGGCGTCGACTCGCTGTCGCTCTACGTCAACGCGTACAGCCTGGAAGTCTCCCTGGCGAGGCGACGGCTCGGCCGCAGTGGCGACGACTGGGTCGTCAGCCGCGACGAACTGCTCCGCCGGTTCGCCGCGCTGCCCGACACCTTCCCGCAGACCAAGCGCTACGCCGCCGAACTGACCGCCGGGACCGTCCAGGACCGCTTCGACTTCACCATCGGCCTGATGATCGACGGCCTCCAGGGGGCGCGGTGAACCGGCCGGGTCAACTGCCGGGCGCCGTACGGGGGCTGTGGTGGCGGCCCAGGGTGGAGGCCGCCACGGAGTTGTGCACCGTGAAGGCGATGGTGCCGGGCAGATACCGGTCCTCCGACCACTCCACCGGCACTCCCGCCGGATCCGTGCTGCGGCGCCGCTCGCGCAGCAGGACCTGCCCGGGCGGGCAGTCCAGCAGCCGGGCGTCGTCGGTGTCGGCCCACGCCAGGTCGATGGTGTGGTCGGCGTCGGTGAAGAGCACCCCATGCGTGAGCAGGGCCTCGGTGTGCGAGACGACGTCCGGCGGCAGTTCGGCCACCAGTCGGCCCACCGGACCGGGGTAGAGCGAACGCTCGACCATCACCGGCGTCCCGGACAGGGTCCGCACCCGCAGTACGAGATACACCTCCGCTCCCGCCTCCAGGCCCAGTTGGGCGGCTTCGGAGGGCTCGGCAGGGCGCCGCTCCACCTGCTCCATCCGGCCGCCGGGTGTCTCGCCGATGGAGCGGGCCCAGTTGGTGAAGCTCAGCAGCTCCGAGAAGCTCTGCGCCCGGGGGCCGCCGAGCACCGTGCGCCGGGTTCCGCGGCGGGAGGTGACCAGGCCGTCCGCCCGCAGGACCGCCAGCGCGTGCCGGATCGTGCCGCGGGAGACACCGTGGCGTTCGGCGAGCGTCCCCTCGGGAGGGAGCTTGGCGCCGGTGGCGTACTCGCCCGAGACGATCGCCTCACGGAGTTCGGCCGCGACCTTGCGGTACCGCAGTTCGCTGTCCGGGCTGCCGTGCTCCTGCCGCACCGTGTCTCCTGAGCCGCTCATGGTCGGGCGGGCCGGATGTCCGGCCTCCCGCCGACCCTACCCGCCGGAGCGGGCCGGGCCCCGCGCGACGGCCGAGGGTGAGCGGGGACCGGCTACTGGGCGGTGCCGAAGTCCTGGGTCCAGTAGCTGTCCGGCTGGGCGAGACCGACGCCGATCTGCTTGAACGAGCAGTTGAGGATGTTCTCCCGGTGGCCGGGGCTGGCCATCCAGCCCTCCATGACCTGCTCGGGAGTGGCGTATCCGTAGGCGACGTTCTCGCCGTAGCTGCTCCAGTCGTACCCGGCCCGGGTGATCCGGTCGCCCGGGGAGGAGCCGTCGGACCCGGTGTGCGACATGTTCCGGTGGGCCGCCATGTCCTCGCTGTGGGCCTGTGCGACCTTGGCGAGGGTCGGGCTCACGGTCAGGGCCGAGCAACCGGCCTTGGCGCGCTCGGCGTTGACCAGTTCGACGACACGGGCGGTGGCGCTGGACGCGGTGGCCCTGGGGGCGGGGGCGGCGGCGACGGGGGAGGAGGTCTTCGGGGCGCTGGGGGTGCTGGTGGTCCTGCTCGCGCGAGGGTGGGGGGCCGACGTCTTCTTGGTGCTCGGCTTGCGCTTCGGCGCCGCGGGCTTGGAGGTGCTCGCCGAGGGGGTGGGGGTCGCCGACGGTGTCGCGCTGCCGTCCGCCGCGGCGGGGCGGCGGCCCTGCCCGTCCGTGTGGTCCCAGGACACCGGGGTCGAGGTCTTCGCGGTGGTGTGGGTCCCCCGGTCCCCGCCGTCCCGCCAGTCCACACATGCCAGGGCCGCGGTGGGCACACCCACGGCTCCCACGGCGACGGCGGCGATGGCTATGCGCCGGTAGTGCCCGGCCTTGCGATGCTTTCCCATGCGTGACCTCAAGAATCGGTCTGAACTGCGGCGACGTTCTGCCGGTCGATTCTTGGTAGGGCTCCGTACGAAGGGCAAAGAGGCTTCCTACTACTGTGCTTAGTAGACCCGGAGCGGCCTTGCGGCGCGAGCGGCGGCATGCTGGTCCGGTCGGCGGCGGAGGCGTACGACCCTGGTGCCTCGTCAGAAAACGGCCCGGTCCGGAACATGGGGGAGAGCGCTCGGCGGCCGGACGGGTGTGCGGTCCGGCCCGCCGTGAGCGGTGGCAAGCCGGACAAATTCCTTATGTCGCCAAAGCGGCATCTACTAACGGACCCGCATAGATCCCCAAGTTGCTGTGACGGATGTCACGAAACCGTCCCGCGCTGCGCCTGGGCTTCCCGTCGGGGGACTCTCCTTGACCTCTAAGTGAGTGAGTTATAACTTACTAATCTGTTGACGCCGGAATCCACCCCGGAAATCCACACCGAAGGAGAGTGCCGCCATGCCGCATCTACAGCTGGATGTCCCCGCCCACTACCCGACCGAGACCAAGAGGGCGCTGGCCAAGCGCATGGGCGAGCTGTACGCCGAGCTGATGCAGACCACCCCGGACCTGGTCGATGTGACCTTCCGTGAACTCGGCGAAGGGGGCGTCTGGCACTGCGGCTACGGCGACCCGACGCCCGCCGCCGTGCTGTCGCTGGAGATCCGCAGGGGGCGCTCGCCGGAGCAGCGCGAGCGCTTCGCCGAAGCACTCCACGAGCTGGTCGGGGAGGCGCTGGGGCTGGACCCCTTGGCTCTGACGATCGAGTTCACCCAGCACGCCGGGGACGAGGTGTACAAGAAGGTCCTGATCGACGGCGAGCTGCGGGGCGGCCTGGGCGCGGACTGGACTCCCGGCGAGACCACGACTCCGCTGCTGGACACTCTGCGGGACCGGGCCCGCACCCCCCAGGGCTGACCGCGCGTCCCCGGAGCCGGGGCTGCCCGGGCCGGGCACCGCGCGCGGTGCTCGGCCCGCTACGGTCGGGGACGGGATCGTCAGGACAAGCAGGGAAACGGATGGCCATGGCCCGTATGAGTGCAGCCGAGCGGCGTGAAGTGGTTCTCCAGGCCGCGGTGGCCGAATTCGCCCGACGCGGCTTCGGGTCCGCCTCGACGACCGCGATCGCCCAGGGGGCGGGCGTGTCCCAGCCGTATCTGTTCCGGCTGTTCCCCAACAAGCGCGCGGTCTTTCTGGCGGCCGTCGAGGAGGGATTCGCCCGGACCGAGGCCGAGCTGACCACGGCGGCCGAGGGGCTGACCGGTGACGAGGCGATCGACGCGGTCCGTCGGCGCTACCAGGAGCTGCTGACGGACACCCGTCTGCTCCAGTTCCAGCTCCAGGTGTACTGCGCCGCCCTCGACGACGACGAGTTCCGCGAGAAGGCCGCGTCCTGCCTGGCCCGGCTCTGGCGGGCGGTCGCCGGGGCGAGCGGGGTCCCGCCCCAGGACGTGTTCCGCTTCTTCGCCAACGGCATGCTGCGCAACGTGGTCACCGCCCTGGGCCTGCCCTGCCCGTCGGACCCCGACGAACTGGCGACCGGACTGCACAGCTGGGCGATGCGGGAGGTCTGACGACCGGAGCCGAGGCACGCACCCGCGGGCCCCGGCCGGCCGCCCGCCCGGGACACCCCGTGGCCCGCTCGCGCAACGGGCAGCCGGAGTCCGACAACCGTTGCCCGCGTCGGCCGGTTGAGGAATGTGGTCGCGGTGGATTGGGCGGATGCGGTGATGCTCCGGCATGAGTAGAGACGCCGAGGTCATCGTGCTCGCCCGCTGGTCGGACGAGGTCATGGAACCGTTGACCCGGGACGATCCAGAGCGCACGTGGCGAGGTCGCTTCGTCCCGATAGCGGGGCAGTGGGGCTACGAGTTCGGATGGGCCCTGGAGTTCGAGAAAAGGCGTGCCCGCGCAGGCCTGCTCAAGCACCTGGAGTCGCTGCCGTGGCCGCATCCGCATACGGTGCAAGTTCTGCTCCGCGACCAGGACGACGACTGCTTCGGGCTATGAGCCGGTTGACGTTCCGCTCGACTTCGTTGCGGCGGCGGTAGATCGTCCTGTCGAACCCTGTGGTGGCGCGGGGTGCCGCTGCTGGCGGCCGGCCCCGACATCACTCCGCAGCTTCGGCATGAAGTGGCACGATGCCCCGGGCGACGCGGCGTGGCAGATCACCGCCCGGTCGAGGCCCTGCGGTGGGACAGCGGGCGCATCCCGCGCGAGGCCGGTTTCGCGTTGTGCGACGCCTTCGCCTCGAAGGAGAAAGCGTCGAACGCCAACGCCGGGATGCACGTCGATCCGCTCCCGCTGGAGGCGCACAGCGCGACCCGGTCCGAGTGTGGTGGCAAGACGCTTCGTGCACATCTCCCTTGATCCGAACCGTTGGCCCCGCCCCGCCAGTTGGGTGGGCGCGGCACTTGAACGACACGAGCGTGCCGGGCGCTCCGTCCGTCCCGCCGCAAACTCCAGGCGCTTTGGGACGCAGAAGCGCGGGAGTGCCCTCTGACAGGGGCAGGCGCAAGCTGGCGATGGCTACGAGGCCGCAGCATCAAAAGCGATTGGCCATGTCCATGGGGGTGCGGCCGTCTGGGGCTGCGCGTTCAGGATCAGCCCCGAAGGCCAGCAACACGGCCGTGGTGTGCACAGTCAATGGCTGCCCGCTCTGCAGGGAGCCATCGCCTTCAATGTCGATCGCGTGCGTCAGCAGCGTCATGTTGCCGAAGACCTCATCGGGATCGGACCCGGTAGCCAGCAACCGAGCCAGGGCCTCTGCGTCCTCCTGCTCGACCGCCTGATGCGCCGGTGTCCAGTAGTCGCTCACCAACACATTCAACCGGCCTCACAGTACGGCTGCCAAGCGACTATCCACGCCACCAGCCACCAATTGAGACGACGTCCAAGGCACGTCCGGCAGCTCGGCACCGACCCGTCGGACACGCTCTAGGAGGTCGGGCCGCCGCGGTGGCGGTCCCGCCACTCGCCCGGGGCGTAGCCGCAGGCCCTGCGGAAGCGGCGGGAGAAGTGGGAGGCATCGGAGAAACCGCAAGCCCTGGCGATGGCGACGACGGGTGACCGGGGCTGGGCCAGCAGCCGCCGCCGGGCGGCCTCTAGGCGCAACTCCATGACCGTCTCGGTGAGCGCGAGCGGTTCGGACTGCCACAGCCGGAACAGATGGCGGACGGAGATCGCATGCGCCTGCGCGATCCGGGCCGGATCCAGTCCCGGATCGCAGCAGTGCTGCTGTACGTAGAGCCTGATGCGGGCGAGCAGTTGGTCCTGCACGGCCTCGCGGCCGCGCCTGCCGTCGTCGACGGCGGTGATCAGCAGACCGCGCAGCAGATGGGCCGTTGCCTGGGCCAGGGCCTCCTGCGCCTCGGGCGATTCCACCAGCGGCGCCTGGTCCACCAGGGCGGCCATGTGCCGCCGTACCAGGTCGTAGAGGGGGCTGCCGGGCAGCCTGTGGTCGGCCAGACGGACCGTCTCCACGGACACGCCGAGCCGTGCGCGCTCCACCTGGACGATATGTGCGACCCCGGCTTCGGGGCGGCGGTAGGCGAACACGCCGTTCAGGTCGGTGACGCACAGCTCGCCCCGGCGCAGTGGTCGGCCGTGCCCGGCGTGCTCGTACTGTCCCGGCCCCGCGTCATGCAGCACGAACGCCAGCAACTGGGGTCCCTCGTGCCGGAGTTCAGGCTCTCCGCGCTCATGGACGACGGCCGCCGTCTCGGTGCGCAGCAGAGCCATGTCCCGGTCGAGCACACTGCGCGAGACCCTCGCATGGATCTTGGTACCGGGCGCCAGGAAACGTACCCGGTGCGGGGCCGTGGCCGCGACCAGGGCCGCCTGGTAGGCCTCTTCCCGCTCGGCCGCGGCGAACGGTTCGACGTCGAAGAGGATGGTCATACGCCCCGGCCTCCGTCCCGGGAGCGGTGCGAGCCGCTCGGACCGGTGCCGTACGGCGGAGGGCCTACGGCCGCCGCACCGAAGACGCGAAGTCCGGAGAAGCGAAGTCCGGAACACACCCTGCCCGAGAGCCCTGTCATCCGGTTTCACCCCCCATGCCCCCCATGTGCAGGGCTGACGCTAACAGGTTGTCGACCGTGACCGTGACCGTGTCTTCGGCCGGTGACCGCGCCCGGCCCGCGGAGCCGGGCCCCGCCGGTGCTCCCGGCGGCCATCATGGCCCACTTGGCAGGGTGGGACCAGAGCACAGCACGCTGGTCCCTGGCCCGTCCGGCCGTCCCGTGCCAGCCTCTACACCGGCCAATGTCCGCAACAGCGACGGCGGTTCCATCCTCGGGGGAGAGGGCGGAAGCGTTCCCGGCGCTGTCCGGTCATCCGGCTGGTCATCCGGCTGGTCATCCGGCTGTTCATCCGGCGGCGGCGCACCCCGGCAGGCCCACTTCCTCGGCGGCGACGCGAGCGGCAGCAGCCGCCGCGCACCGCGGAGGCGGCCGCCCGGCCGTCTCCGCCCGCTCCGGGGAGGCGGCAGGACTGGGCGGGCGGCAGGACCGGCCCGGGACCGGACCGGTGCCGGACACCCGCCAGGACCGGGAAGGCGGCCGTACCGGCCCGGGACCGGGCAGTGGCCAGGACCGGACCGGCCCCGGCCGGGTCGGACGAACGCCGCGTCCGGAGCGTGGATAGCCGATGGAAGGGTCGGGCGGTTGCGAGACGACAACAGAAGAGAACTGGTGGGACGCGACCGTGAGATCGACCGTCTCACCCACCTGCTCGACCGGGCCGCCATCGGACAGGGATCGCCGCTGGTGGTGCGCGGCGAGGCGGGCATCGGGAAGTCCGCCCTGCTGGACGTCGTAGGACGGGAGGCGGCCGCGCGGAACCTCCTGGTCCTCAGGGCGAGCGGGGTCGAGTCGGAGTGCCGGCTCGCCTACGCGGCCCTGCACCAGGTGCTGTACCCGCTGCTCGACCGGGTGTCCGGACTCCCCACCGCCCAGCGCCGCGCACTGCGCACCGCACTGGGCCTGGAGGACGGCGTCACGGACGTCTACACGGTGGCCCTGGCCGCCCTCGAACTGATCGTCGACGCCGCGTCGGGCCGCCCCGTCGTCGTCCTCGTCGACGACGTCCACTGGGTCGACACCCAGTCGACCGACGTCTTCGCCTTCGTCGCCCGCCGGATCGGCAGCGAACCCGTCTTCGTCCTGGGCGCGACCCGCGTGGTGGACCCGGCCGATCCGCTGCGCCGCACCGGCTTCCCCGAACTGTGCCTCGGACGCCTGGACGACCGGGCCGCCGCCGCGCTGCTCGACGCGAGCACACCCGCACTGGCGGCCCCGGTCCGGGCCCGGATCCTGACCGAAGCAGCCGGAAACCCGCTGGCCCTCGTGGAACTGCCGCAGGTCTGGGACGATGTCGTGCCTCCCGGCGCCCTCCCCCTCAACGCCCGGCTGCGGGCCGCCTTCGCCGCCCGGGTCGACACCCTCGACGCGCCCGCCCGCGCCCTGCTGGCCATACTGGCCGCCGACCCCCGCTGCGGCACCGGACCTCTGCTCGCCGCGGCCGGGGAGGCCTGCGGCAGCCCAGTGGGCACGCACGAGGTGCAACAGGCCCTGGACGCGGGGCTGATCGAGCCCGCCGGAGCCGAGTTCCGCTTCCGTCACCCCCTGATGCGGTCGGCGATCTACGCCCAGTCGTCCCTGACCGAACGGCTCGCGGCACACCGCGCCCTGGCCGCACAGCTCGACGATCTGCCCGACCGGCAACTCTGGCACCGCGCCGCCGCCGTTCTGGCCACCGATGAGGACATCGCCGTACAACTGGAGGCCTATGCCACCCGGTCCCGGCAGCGGGGCGCCGTGATGGCGGCGGTCGCCGCCCTGCGCCGAGCCGCCGAACTCGCCGAGGCCGCGCCCCGCCGCACCTCCCTGCTGCTCTACGCCGCCGAGTTGGCCGGTGAGGTCGGACAGCGCAGCACCGCGGCGGACCTCGCCGCAAAGGCCGACCCCCGCCTCCTCGGCCCGGTGGAGCGCGGACGGCTGCTCGCGGTCCAGGAGGTCGTCGCCCCCGGCGAGTTGGGGGACACCGCACGGATCCGGGCACTGATCGGCCACGCACACGACGCCAGGACGGCGGGCGACACCACCCTGGCCGTGAATCTGCTGTGGCGGGCCGCCTCCCGCTGCTGGTGGGCCTGCGTCACGCCGGCGGTCCGCCAGGCCGTGGCCGAGGCCGTGCAGCCGCTGGCGCTGCCTCCGGAGGATCCCCGCCGGCTCGGGATCCTCGCCTTCGCGCAGCCCGAGATCCACGGCCGCCGGGCCCTCTCCCTCATGCGGCGACTGGACACCGCCCGGGTCGAGGGGGAGGCGCTGCGCTTTCTGTGCAGCACCGCGGTGATCCTCGGCGACTACCACCGTGCCTCGGCCTACGTCCGCACCGTCGCTGGGGCCTGCCGGGCGTCGGGGCAACTGGCCGTACTGGCCCGCACCTTGGGAGCCGGGAACTGGTGCAGAGTGTGGACCGGCGAATGGGACCGGGTACGCGCCGAGGCGCAGGAGGCCGCCGAACTGGCCGAGGAGATCGGCGACTCCTTCTGGGCACTGTCCGCCAAGGTCGACCTGGCCATGCTCGCCGCCCAACGCGGAGACCATGAGGCCGCCGAAGAACTGGCCCGCGAAGCGCAGGGCAGCCCGCTGGTCAAGGGGGTCGCCTTTATGCAGTGCGCCCTTCAGCACGCGCGCGGCACGGCGGCTCTGGTCGCGGGCCGCCACGAAGAGGCCTTCACCCGGCTGGGGCGGGTCTTCGACCCGGCCGGCCCCGCCCATCACGACCAGCGGTGGTGGGCCGCCCCCGACTTCGCCGACGCCGCACGGCATCTGGGACGACAGCGCGAAGCCCGGCCCGTCCTCAAGGAGTTGGAGCAGGTCGCGGAACGGCTGCCGTCACCGATGATGCGTATGTGCCGCGGCTACGTCCGTGCCGTCCTCGCGGACGACGACAGCGCCGAGCAGCTCTTCGCGGACGCCCTCGCCGACGATCCGGACGACTGGCCGCTCTTTCACGGGCGACTGCTCCTCGCCCAGGGCACCTGGCTCCGCCGCCAACGCCGCGCGGCCCGGGCCCGGGAGTCGCTCCGCGCGGCCCGCGACGCCTTCGACCGCCTGGGGGCTCCGTACTGGAGCGAACGCGCCCGGCTGGAGCTGCGCGCCGCGGGGGAGTACAGCGGCCTGAGGGTGCCGCACGCGCGCGAGACCCTCAGCCCGCATGAACTGCGCATCGCGACCATGGCCGCTGAGGGACTGACAAACCGTCAGATCGCCGCCTGCCTCTATGTGTCGCACCGTACGGTCGGAGCGCATCTGTACCGCATCTTCCCCAAGCTCGGCATCACCTCCCGCGCCCAACTCGGCACCGCACTCCGGACGGCCGTGGCGGACGTCGCTGTCGGGGCGGAGGACCAGATGCCCCGGATCGCCTCCGCCGAGGGCCGGGGCGCGGCTGATCAGCATGATGACGGCCGGGTGACGCCGGTCCCCGGCGGGGGCGCTCAGGAGCGGTCGGCCGAGAACGTCGTGCAGTTCGGCCCGTAGACCCGCCCGTCGAGATGGTTCGGTGTGGAGGGGGCGAACGAGCCCTGGAGGTCGACCGTCAGGAAATTCGGCGGCTGGTTGATCCAGTGGGTGGCCCGCAGTGTCAGCACACCGTTCTGGACGCCTCCGGCCATCGCGAACGAGCCCCGCGGCACCTGGGGGTTGGAGGGCGCCGGATAGAACGCGAACACGGCGCTCGCCGTGCCGTCGTCGTACTGCTCGATGGTGAGCACCAGACCGGTGATGCCCTGGTTGCACACATAGCTGCCGTTCCACTGCCCCGTCAGACCGACGGTGCTCGTGTCCGGGGACGAGGGACTCTCCTCGGGAGTCGGTGTGTCCTCCGGCGTCGGGCTGTCCTCCGGTGTGGGTGTGTTCTCGGGCGTGGGTGTGTCCGCCGGGCTCGGGGTGTCCTCGTACGGGGAGTCGTCCGGAGAGGTGTAGGGAGAGGCGTACGGCGACGAGCCCGACGTCGAGGTCCCGCCTCCGGAGCCGGGCGTGCCGCCGAACAGCGCGTCCGCCTGCCAGGCCCCGAGCCCGATCACCAGGACCGCGGCGAGGACTGATCCGACCACGGCCGCGCGCCGTCTCCGGGAGGAGCCCCCGGAGCCTCCCGGCCTCCCCGGCACGGGAGTCGGCAGGACGCCGACGCCAGGTGGCTGACTTCCGGGCGGGGGAGTACCGGGCGGGGGAGTGCCGGAGCCCGAACCACTTCCCGCGCTGTCCGACACCATCGCGGTGGGCGTGTACGCCGGGGGCGGCGTCGGCGGAACCGGCCCCGGCGCGGTGGGGGCCTGGTGGTCCGGCGCGGAGGGGACAGCGGGGCCGGGGCTCGGCGGATGTCCGCCGCCCGCGGGCCGCGAGGTGCCGTACGGAGCCGCCCCGTTGTGGTCCGGGGGTGCCTCCCTCCCGTCCGCCGCGGGCTCCCCGCCCGCCCCGTCCCATGCCTGCCGAACTGTCGAGGCCACCGCCTGCGGAAGCCAGGACGCATTGGTGAACAGCAACGTCGTACGGGCCGCGCCTGCCGCGTCCGTGAGTTCCGCGAGGAGCGCGTCGACGGACGGGCGGTCCTCGGGGCGCTTGGCCAGGCAGCGTGCGACCAGCCCCCGCACCGACTCGGGAACCGCGGTAAGGTCCGGTTCGCCGTGCACAACCCGGTACATCAGTCCCTGGGCCGACCCCGTGCCGAAGGGACCGGAACCGGACGCGGTGAACGCGAGCACCGCGCCCAGCGCGAACACATCGCTCGCCGGTCCGACCGGGTCCCCGGTGAGCTGCTCGGGCGACATGAAGCCGGGAGTGCCGATGACCACACCGGTACGGGTGATCGCACTCGCCTCGGTCGCGGTCGAGATGCCGAAGTCGATGACCCGTGGGCCGTCCGCGGCGAGCAGCACATTCGACGGCTTCAGATCGCGGTGGACGAGCCCCGCCCGGTGGATCGCCTCCAGCGCCTCGGCCAGCCCGGCCGCCAGCACCGTCACCGGGCCCGCCTCCCAGGCGCCGTGCCGGGCGACGGCGGTGTCCAGCGAAACACCGGGCACATAGGCGGTGGCCAGCCACGGCGGGTCCGCCTCCGGGTCCGCGTCCACCACACCCGCGGTGAACACACCGTTCACCCGGCGGGCGGCCGCGACCTCACGCGCGAACCGCTGCCGGAACTCGCGGTCCTCGGCGAGTTCCGGCCGTACGACCTTCACCGCGACCGCCCGGCCGCCCTTGGACCGGGCCAGATAGACCCGCCCCATACCACCGGCCCCCAGCCGGCCCACCACTCGGTAGGGCCCGGCCCGATCGGGATCCCCCGCCCCCGGCGCACGCAAAGCCTCCATAAGACCCCCAAGGTCCACTGCGTCCCCACGCAGGGTCACATCATGACGTCAGCAAGCGCTTGCGGTACGTCCTATTTCCACATACTCGAGGGAAACGCGAGAACTCGGGTACGGTCGGGCCGAGTTGCTGCGCTCCATGCCGGACCGCACAGGTAATGACAGGGCCCTGCCAAATTCTCAGGGCCGGTCCGACTGCGAGCCGCCGGAACCGGCACCGGGCGGCCGTGCCCGAGGGCCCCATCGCGCAGGGAGAGATCGCCGCGCTCACCCGCCGCTTCGGACAGGTGGCCAAGACGACGGACCGGGAGTTCGGGACCGTCAAGAGCGATCTCACGGCCCTGCGCCTCCAGGTCGGCAACCTTGATCAGAAGACAGGCAACCTCGACGCGAAGGTAGACGGCCTCACCGGCGAGGTGCGCGTCCTCTCGGAGAAGATCGACCGCAATCAGGCGCAGATCGTCGAGCTGCTGACCCAGCTGATCGGGCGTAACCCCAACGCCACCTGATCTTCCTACTGGGACGGTCCGGCCTCGGATGCTCCGCGAAATACATCTCCGCAGGCGCGGCGATCAGGACGGCGACGGCCTGACGCACGGTGTCACCCCCACTCCTCGGCTCGGTGAAGCGGAGCATTGGTCAGGTCTGAGCAATCGGCACCTTTGCAGGCTGGTTGCAAGGTGGGAGACCATGGCGCCATGGATTTGGCTGAGCAGTTTACGCAAGCCGCCGGCGCGGGCGATTCAGGAGGCGTGCAACGGTTGTTGCAAGAAGGCGTCCCGGTAGACGTCACCCATGCTCACCGGAGTGCCCTGGATCTGGCAGTGGTCGGCAATCGTCCAGCAGTTGTCCGTCTGCTGTTGGACGCGGGCGCCGACCCCGACCAGCCGGTCGGTGAATACAGCGAAAGTCTTCCTCTGCGGTATGCCGCTACTCGCGGCATGGGAGAGGTCGTGCGCCTCTTGTTGGCCGCAGGGGCACGACCGGACGGACGACTTGATGAACAGCAGAGCACGCCTCTGTCCGCAGCGGCCGCCCAGGGGCATGTGGACATCGTGAAGATGTTGCTGGACTGCGGAGCTAGTGTGGAAGGGTTCGGACATCCATCAAGCGACCCACTGGGCAGTGCAGCGTGGAGTGGGGAACTGGATGTGGTCCAGCTCTTGTTGGCTCGGGGAGCCGTCGCTACAGCTCTAACCCTCGAGTCGATCCGACATGGCCAGTTGACTGCCGAGACTTTGGCCTCGCAGGGGCATCTGACGCCCGAGCAGCTCGCTGAACAGAACACTCGCTATGAGGCTGTTGTTGCCCTACTAGAGAATTCGATGGCTTGAAAAATCTGCCATCGACGAGATAAGCACCTCAGTAATCCTGCTAAATGTTACCAACGTGTACTAAGTGGCCTTTTCCTGTTCAGTTCCATATGGGTCATTTTTGCAAGAAAGTACGGACGAGATTCAGTCGTAGGTGCCATCGCCACTTACACACTGCTGTGCAGCATAGGTATATTTCCCGTACATCATCATGAATAGATGAAGGGTATGAAGTGAAGGTAGCAAGAGTCCGGAGGCAGCGGCTCATAGCGATCCTGGTGGGCCTCTTCACCGTAACATTCGGCCTAGCAAGTTCCACCGAAGCCGCAGCTCTGGCTGCCCGAAATACCACGGAACCGGCGAGCCTGCAAAGCGCCATGCGCACGCCTGCAGCACCTCCCATCCATAGTCCGACCCGCCCCTGAGTCAAAACAGCCTCCGCAGCGGCACCTGTACCTTTCTCGTGCAGCGGTACACCGTATACCACGTCAGCTGCCGTTACCTACGACAACGAAACTCCAGCAATGCTTGCCGGACTCGCATGGACAGGCAACGGAAGCGTCCAATGCACCATTCCTGCGGCGGCGCTATCACTCACTATTTTCGTTGTTGACCCCAAAGGTGCTTCTCACACAGTAGCCAAGGGCTCTTGCGCTGGGTGCGCAAATCTCACTGCGGCAAGCACTGGGTACTCGTGCAAGCAGGCCGCGCAGGACTGTTCAGGCATATGGCAGCAAGGCTATCACTCTGTCTACGAGGCACCCGCAGGGCAGAAATGGAATACCTCGTCGGGCCCTTGCACGGTAGAAGGGGCTCTTCTTACCTGCGACTACAAGGGATTCAGAGGAGCTCAACCGCTTTTCCGGCAAACTAAGGCCGCTTGCAAGGCACCGCAGCCATCGGCGGCTCCCCAATCCCTCCTCATTGCCGCCAACGTCAGCGCTGATGACTGCTACAACCTTCCTCCCTCCGGAAACCTCCCTCTCTTGACGCTGCGAGCGATCAATAACATTCGCGACTCCCACTTCCAAGGCGGAACCAAGGCCGACCAGACCAAAGGTCTTTTCTTGCCGAGTGTGACGAATAAGACCCTGTCGCAAATTTATGACGCGGGCCTGTCCGATGCAAGCGCATGGAAACTCAACAGTAGTGGGTATTATGAGAAGACGTTCCCGTACGCCAATGTGGGGCTGAGATCGGAAAAGTGCGGTAACAGCCTACCGTCAACGCAAGTGACCATCGTTGTCGAGCGGTACGGGGCGAACGGATACAACGAAGTGGTCACCATGTATCCAGCGGACAAGTGACTGTGACGTTCCGATAGGAACTTCGAAAATTAGCCGCCCCAGAATCGGGGAACGCAAGGTGTCCCATGAATGGGACACCTTGATTATTTGCCCGGGTACACAGCTTGGGGCCGAACTCGACGTCGGTGACTGGAGTACCAGGCCAGGCTTGTATCGGTGAGGGCATGCATGCAGGTGCAGGTATCGGGACGACATGCAACTGCCGCGGGGCAGGCGGGGCGGCCGCCCGCCTTCATCCCTTTCGGTAGCAACGGCTTCAACACGCACGAGTAGAGCCGGTGCGCACCCTCCTGCCCTCCAGCCGTGAGTGGCTGAGGCAGCTGCGGTTGGCTGCCGCCATTTTCATGATCTCAGCCATGCCGCAGCTGTGATCACGCCATGTCAGGCGCGTCGCTGGGCGGGTGGATCATTTGTTCGGTAGGTGTTCTTCCGGCCAAGTGCCGGGCATTCGAGCCCGGCGCTGCATGAGTTCGGGGGTTCGACTACATGGACCACAGATGGGTGAGGCGCCTCGTCGGCCAGATCGCTGCCGCGATGCTGCCAGTGGCGGTCCTCACGGCGACGCCCTCGGCGGCGAGCGCGGACGACGTTGGCGAGCTGCGGGTGGAGTCCTATGTACTGCCTGTTGGCGCGGCGAAGCCGTCGCTTGAGCAGTTGCAGAACGGAGACGGCTTGGCACGACTGCGGAAGCTCGCCGCCGCGTCAGAGTCGCAGGCGCAGATGCCGTTTGAGACGGTGGGACCAGCGGTGTCCTACGCTTCTCTAGCGCGGCGGGATTCCGGCTCGCCGGCAGTGCCAGGCGGGTCGGGTGAGCGATCTGCGTCTGCTGCGGCGCCGCGGGCGACTGCTCCGGAGCCGGCCCGGACGATGACCTTCGATGAGTGCAAGAAGGGCCTAGGCAGCGACAACAAGTTCTTCGTCAAGTCACGCTTCGCGGTGTGCGACGGGGCTTCGTTCCTGCAGACCTGGGTCCAGAACAACCGCCCGGTTGGCGAGAGCATGTTCAACCTCCGGGTGATCGGCACTATCCCGAGCAACAGCCGGATCAACTTCCAGTACTACTTCACCGACTTCGTCACCACCGGCGAGACCGGCGCCGCCTCCATGCCCATTACAATGAAGGGGAACATCCCGCAGAGCTGGCCTTCCCGGGTGCGCTACACCCGCGGCGGCAGTCTGCCCGCCGGGAGCAGGACCTTCGTTCAGCTGAAGGCTGCGGGCACCTTCAACGAGACCGTGACCGCCTCCCCGGGACAGGGCAGCAGCGGCACGACCGACCTGATCTTCGCGGTGTACGAGCCCGCCGTGAGCTACACGGCCCCCGCCCCCTGGAAACTCAGCGGCGCAACCGGCGGCAAGCTGTCATGCTCGCACCGCGCTGGGACTCCGCCTCCTACCTGGCCAACTCCACCGGCGGCGGCAACCCGGCCAAGAAGGGCGCCGCGACGTTCAGCTACATCACCACGCTCACTCTGAGCGCCAAGCAGGGAGCGGAAGAACAGGCAGAAGCCGCGCACATCCGTCAGGCTTTCCTCGTCCCGCAGGACACCAAGCCGTACATGTCGGCGAAGAAGGTGCCTGGCCAGACGGTTGAAGAACCGCTGCACCGCACGGTGAGCAGCGACCGCAACGATAAAAACCGGTCTGAAGCGGTCAAGCAGTGCAAGCGCTACTGGGGGCCCAACTACGCCAGCGGGGGCAAAGAGTGCGACGAGTACCCCTTCGCCAGCACCTACGAAGGAGCCGCCCAGCCGCAGTACGACCCGGACGCCAAGAAGTTCAACTTCTCGGTGAAGCCGATCCCCAGGGACGACAACCAGGCCGGCGGCCTCATCCTGAAGAGCTTCTACGCCAAAAACCGCATCATCGACGGACTGGAAGACGGCTTCACCGTCAGCATCGTTGCCTGATCTGATCCTTACTCGGCGGGGGCGACGGCACGACCGCCCCCGCCGCAGCATTTCCGCCCTACAGGTCGGCAGGCCAGAACTGGATGAGGTAGCGCTCCACGCCGACACCGGTGCCTTCCCCCTCCGAGAGGGCAGCGGCCTCGGCACGGCCGGCGCCGCTGACCCGCACGTGCCAGGAGCCGCCCGAGTCCGCCAGCGTGATGACGTCGTCCATGCGGCCCGTGTGCATGGACCACACCGCAAGCTGTCCGCTCGTGGACTCGATAGCGGCTTCGGCCTGCTCGTCCCAGTCGGCAGGATCCTGCAGCGGCGGAGCTGCGTCCCACACTTCGGCGTCCACCGTGGCGGTGTGGGTGTGGCCGCCGCTGGTGATGTCCAGACGCCCGGGGTGGGTGCCGAGGAAAACGTCGCGGTGGAAGTCGTCGGGGAACGGAACAGGCAGGTCCGCGTCGTCGGACTCCTGCAACCCGAACGCGTAATACCCCACGTACGCGCTCACGCGCTGTCGTCGCACAAGCTGCGCCACGAACACCCCTTCGCTTCAGCGGACACGCCTCACCTGGATGCTAGACCTCGAGTGGCACGGACCCAGGGACACAGCGCACAGAACCAGTCGAAGAGTGCCTTGTGATCATGGCCCCCGGCCCTCGCCCGTCCCAGGGAGGCGCTCCCGAGGATGGGCGATTCGTGCGTTGTGCGCCAACGGCGTAGCGCTGAACTTTTTCGTGCCCCTTCGCGCCCGGTCCCCGCGCGGTAAGGCCACAGCCGACTGGGGCAGCATCTGCTCACCCATTGCCTGCACGTGAGAGGTCGTCATGCGCTCCACCCACTCCGCCGCGCCATTTGTACTGCTCTCCTGTCTGCTGTTGGCTGGCTGTTCATCTGCTTCGTCGGGCAGTAGCTCGGGCTCGTCTGGAGTGGGCGGCCCCGCGGCCGCCCACTCGGCGACGGCGTCTGCGAGCGACGCGTCGGTGCATTCGATCCCTGTCGGGGCTGGCCCGCAGTCGACGTACACCGTCCAGCAACAGCCACGGCGGGCAGTTGCCACTACCGGTACGAACAGGGCGAGCCGCTTCCGGATCCCAAGTGCACCCCAGGCGCCACCTCGCCGGCTGTGACCTAGCAGAACCTGAAGTCGACGATCTGCCGCCCAGGTGGCTACGCGAAGGGGATCCGGCCGCCCGTCTCGGTCACCAGCAAGGAGAAGAAGCTGAATGCGGCTTCCTATGGCTACACAGGCCACCTGGGGGACGCCGAATATGATCATCTTCTGAGCCTTCAGCTTGGCGGCGACCCCAACGACCCCAGGAACCTCTGGGTGGAACCAGCCGACCCCGGTCACAAGTCCGGTGGCGGAATCAACAACAAGACGGACCCGGTGGAGACGAAGCTGCACACCGCGGTCTGCTCCGGCAAGGTCACCCTCGCCGCCGCCCAGGAGGCCATCGCCACCGACTGGACCACTGCCTTGTCCAAGCTGGGCCTGACCTGACCTGACCTGACCAGCCCGGCCAGGTGCCGACGCGACCGCGGGCCGTCGACGACGTCCGCGGCCGCCGGCCGCAGAGCGGGTGTGAGTGGGCTGTGCGGTGGCAGCGGGTGGGCGTCAGCGGATTAGCGAGTGGATGTCCTGGTAGCGGGTGCAGGACGGGGCTGTGGTCGCTGTCATGGGGTGACCAAGCGGCTGCTGTTTTCTGACCTGTGTGGGGTGGGTCGGCTGTTGTGGGGGTGGCTGTTCCTTTGAGTGGGCTGGGGGTGCGGGGGTGGGCTCAGGAGGGGGTGCCGGTGGTGTCAGGGGTGGTTTGGGGTTGGCCGGGTCGGCGGTCGCGGAGTGCTTGGAGGATGTTGGTCTGGTGCGGGTCGGTGGGGGGTGGGGTGTCGGGGGAGTTGTTGAGGTGGGGTGTGAGGCGGGTGTAGAGGTCGTCGTGGGTGAACATGCCGTCGAGGCCGGCCCAGGTGTCGTTGTCGAGGAGGGGGAACGGGAATTGCTGGGGCGTGATGAGCGCGGCCAGGAGCGGGAGGAGTTCCCATCCGTGGTCGAGGCGGTTGTGTAGCCAGGTGCGGATGCCGGCGGGGTCGGTGTGGCGCCACATCCAGATCAGGGTGCTGTCCTGGTCGGTGAGGTCAGAGGTGGGCCGTGCGGCGGCTGGTGTGAGGTGTTCGGCCAGGCGGCCGGTGAGGGCGTCGCGGGCCTGGGCGGCCCATGGTTCGGTGGTCGTCACCTGTTCGGAGGCGGTGTCGTCGGGGTTGGTGGCGCTGTGGAGGGTCCGGGTGGCCAGGACTGCTCCATAGGGTGTGGCTGCCATAGCCGCCACCATGGCGGGACGCTGGTCGGGAGGCAGGTCGAGGAGGAGGCTCGGGGTCATTGAGCGCACTCTTCGGTCGGCGCCCAGCAGGCCCATGGCTTCCGGGTCGGCGGTCAGCTGGCCGTAGTTGTCGGCCATGGCCTGGAGCAGTGCGGCTGCGGGGACGGGGATGTTGTCGGCGCGTAGTTGGTCGATGCGCCGGATGATGCGGTGGGTGTCGTCTCTGAGCCGGAGCAGCAGTTGTGCGGCCTCATCGCCTTCAGTCCCTGATGCCATTTGGGCGAGGGCCTGCTGGAAGACGGCTTCTGTGAGGTCGTCGGCGGGGACGGTGAAGACGACGTACCGGTCGAAGTAGTCCTGGCTGCCGATCCCGCGTCGGCGCGCCGAGGCGCGGGGGTCGCCGCCGTTGCCGACGGCCTGCTGGACTGCGGGGAACAGCAGGCCAAGCAGCCCGAGCACCCCGTCGAGGTTCTCCTGGGCAACGCCGGCCTGGCGCAGGCGTTCCTTCCATCGCTCGGCGTGTTCACCGGGTCTGGAGTCGCGGTGGAGCGCCGGGTCGATGCTGGTGCCGGTCAGTTCGGCGCGGTGGCGTCCCAGCATCCGGTAGACGCCTGGCTCGCTGGTCCGCAGGAAGGTGACGACCAGGAAGTCGGCGATGTCGATTTCCCCGGCCAGTGAGTATGGCGTAGCTGGTGGTGTGCTTATTGATCTTGATTGTGGCCTGCTGTTGTTCAGTTGTACTGGGTGGTAGTTCTGGTCAGTTGGTGGGGCTTACGCGGAATCGAGTGTCTGGTGTCGAGGGATACGTGGGCTGAGCTGAGGGTTTGGTGTTGCGCAGTGGGCTGAGCGGGATGGTGACTTTTGCTCAGTGTGGTTGGCGCGTCTATAGGTACCGGTGCTGGCTG
>NZ_JBIUBV010000009.1:0-169507 GCF_044548405.1 Streptomyces sp. NPDC052040
CACCGTCCCGACGGGGTGCTGGCGGGACCCGACGAGTCCCAACGCATGGAGGCGGGGGGGGGGGCGCCGGGGGGGGGCGCCCCCCCCCCCGGGGGGGGGGGGGGGGGGCCCCCCCCCCCCCCCCCGCCCCTCGTGACGCGCATCCCGTCGGACGTCAGTCCCGGGCCTCCGCCAGCAGCTTCTGGATCCGGCTCACGCCCTCCACCAGGTCCTCGTCGCCGAGGGCGTAGGACAGCCGCAGATAGCCGGGGGTGCCGAAGGCCTCGCCCGGGACGACCGCGACCTCGGACTCCTCCAGGATCAGCGCGGCCAGCTCCACGCTGCTCTGCGGGCGCTTGCCGCGGATCTCCTTGCCGAGCAGCGCCTTCACCGACGGGTACGCGTAGAAGGCGCCCTCCGGCTCCGGGCACAGCACGCCGTCGATCTCGTTCAGCATCCGCACGATGGTCCGGCGGCGCCGGTCGAAGGCCTCGCGCATCGTCGCGACCGCCTCCAGATCGCCCGAGACGGCGGCGAGGGCCGCCGCCTGTGCGACGTTCGACACGTTGGAGGTCGCGTGCGACTGGAGGTTGGTCGCCGCCTTCACCACGTCCTTGGGGCCGATGATCCAGCCCACCCGCCAGCCCGTCATCGCGTACGTCTTGGCGACGCCGTTGACCACGATGCACTTGTCGCGCAGCTCGGGCAGCAGGGCCGGGAGGGAGACGGAGACCGCGTCGCCGTAGACGAGGTGCTCGTAGATCTCGTCGGTCAGCACCCACAGGCCGTGCTCCACGGCCCAGCGGCCGATGGCCTCGGTCTCGGCCTCGGAGTAGACCGCGCCGGTGGGGTTGGACGGGGAGACGAAGAGGACGACCTTCGTCTTCTCCGTGCGCGCCGCCTCCAGCTGCTCGACGGAGACGCGGTAGCCGGTCGTCTCGTCCGCGACGACCTCCACCGGGAGACCGCCGGCCAGCCGGATCGACTCGGGGTACGTGGTCCAGTACGGCGCCGGGACGATCACCTCGTCGCCCGGGTCGAGGATGGCGGCGAAGGCCTCGTAGATCGCCTGCTTGCCGCCGTTGGTGACCAGGATCTGGGAGGCGTCCACCTCGTAGCCGGAGTCGCGGAGCGTCTTCGCGGCGATCGCGTTCTTCAGCTCGGGCAGGCCCCCGGCGGGGGTGTACCGGTGGTACTTCGGGTTCTTGCAGGCCTCGACGGCCGCTTCGACGATGTAGTCCGGCGTCGGGAAGTCGGGCTCGCCCGCGCCGAAGCCGATCACGGGGCGCCCGGCGGCCTTGAGGGCCTTGGCCTTGGCGTCCACGGCGAGGGTGGCGGACTCGGAGATCGCGCCGATCCGGGCGGAGACCCGACGCTCGGTGGGAGGGGTTGCAGCGCTCATGGGACCCATCGTTTCAGACCGGAAACGCCCGCGGCACGCGGGTTTCACAGACTGAACCGGAGCGGGCCGATGACCGGACACCAGTCCGGATACCCGGGCCGGATACCCGGGTGGCCTGGCCGATCTTCGTCCGGCAAGCCCCGTACGGGCACTTTCTGTTCGACGCCCGGCCGTGGAACACGTACACTCTCACCTCGTTGGCCTCCAGCGACAGTGATCGCGCCGGTGCACACCGAGCACCCGGCCGGATGCGGTACGTTGGGGTACACACAAAGGGTCGTAGCTCAATTGGTAGAGCACTGGTCTCCAAAACCAGCGGTTGGGGGTTCAAGTCCCTCCGGCCCTGCTACACACTCCCCGAGGGGAAGTGTGCGCACAGTACGTACGTATTGCACTCGCCGTGCGGCTCCACCGGGCGCGGCACGGTCACGACCCGGGAATCAGGTGAGGACGAGTGACGGACGCCGTGGGCTCCATCGACATGCCTGACGCCCAGGACGATGTGCAGGATCAGAAGAAGTCCCGCAAGGGCGGCAAGCGGGCCAAGAAAGGCCCGCTGAAGCGCCTTGCCCTCTTCTACCGCCAGATCGTCGCGGAGCTCCGCAAGGTCGTCTGGCCGGCGAGAAACCAGCTGACGTCGTACACCACCGTGGTGATCTTCTTCGTCGCGATCATGATCGCCCTGGTGACTCTGATTGACTATGGGCTCAACCACGCCGCCAAGTACGTCTTCGGCTGAGCCGAGAGCGAAGGACGCCGAGATGCTCCCGGCGTCCCTTTCGCGTGTTCCACCCCTATGTATCCAGGAAGAAGCAGCCACCGTGTCTGACCCGAACCTGAACGACGCCGTTGAGCCACGCGGCGAGTCCGCCGAGTCCGTGGATGACGAGCTCGACATCGTCGAGGGCGCGGACGAGCAGGACGAGTTCGAGGCTGCCGACGCCGAGGCGGGTGAGCCGGCCGAGGAGGCCGCCGTCCGCGTCGTGGACGAGGACGAGACCGCCGAGGCGGACGAGCCCGCGGACGAGGAAGCCGACCAGGACGAGGCCGCCGACGAGGAGGCCGAGGAGGCCGCCGTCGTCGAGGAGGCCGAGCCGGTCGACCCCGTCCAGGCCCTCCGCGAGGAGCTGCGCACGCTGCCCGGCGAGTGGTACGTGATCCACACGTACGCCGGCTACGAGAACCGCGTGAAGACCAACCTCGAGCAGCGCGCCGTCTCGCTGAACGTCGAGGACTTCATCTTCCAGGCCGAGGTGCCCCAGGAAGAGGTCGCGCAGATCAAGAACGGCGAGCGCAAGACCATCCGCCAGAACAAGCTCCCGGGCTATGTCCTGGTGCGCATGGACCTGACGAACGAGTCCTGGGGCGTCGTCCGCAACACGCCCGGCGTCACCGGCTTCGTGGGCAATGCCTACGACCCGTACCCGCTGACCCTGGACGAGATCGTCAAGATGCTCGCCCCGGAGGCCGAGGAGAAGGCCGCCCGCGAGGCCGCCGAGGCCGAGGGCAAGCCCGCTCCGCAGCGCAAGGTCGAGGTCCAGGTGCTGGACTTCGAGGTCGGCGACTCGGTCACCGTCACCGACGGTCCGTTCGCCACCCTTCAGGCCACCATCAACGAGATCAACGCCGACTCCAAGAAGGTCAAGGGCCTGGTGGAGATCTTCGGCCGCGAGACCCCGGTCGAGCTGAGCTTCGACCAGATCCAGAAGAACTAGCTCCTTCTGGAACACGCACTTCCGAACAGGTCAGACGGGCCCTCACAGCCGGTCTGACCTGCTCGGTTTTTAGCCGCGCAAGGGTACCCGTTATCGTTGTGCGGTATGCCTCCATCCGGATGATCCGGATCGGAAGGCGGAAAACTCTCACTAAGGACCCGGAGAGAGCAATGCCTCCCAAGAAGAAGAAGGTCACGGGGCTTATCAAGCTCCAGATCAAGGCCGGTGCGGCCAACCCGGCTCCGCCGGTCGGTCCCGCGCTGGGCCAGCACGGCGTCAACATCATGGAGTTCTGCAAGGCCTACAACGCCGCGACCGAGTCGCAGCGCGGTTGGGTCATCCCGGTGGAGATCACGGTCTACGAGGACCGCTCCTTCACCTTCATCACCAAGACGCCCCCGGCCGCCAAGATGATCCTCAAGGCCGCGGGCATCGAGAAGGGCTCCGGCGAGCCGCACAAGACCAAGGTCGCCAAGATCACCGAGGCGCAGGTCCGCGAGATCGCCACCACCAAGATGCCCGACCTCAACGCCAACGACCTGGACGCCGCCGCGAAGATCATCGCCGGTACCGCGCGTTCCATGGGCGTCACGGTCGAGGGCTGAACCCCACCTTCGTAGAACCATGCGGCCCGTCGGCCGCACGTGGCAGGGCCCGCTCGGCCCGTACCACGACTCCTTTCAGAACAACACAGGAGCAGTTGTGAGCAAGCGCAGCAAGGCTCTCCGCGCTGCGGACGCCAAGGTCGACCGGGAGAAGCTGTACGCCCCGCTCGAGGCCGTCCGTCTCGCCAAGGAGACCTCCACGTCCAAGTTCGACGGCACCGTCGAGGTCGCCTTCCGTCTGGGTGTCGACCCGCGTAAGGCCGACCAGATGGTCCGTGGCACCGTGAACCTCCCGCACGGCACCGGTAAGACCGCCCGGGTCCTGGTCTTCGCGACCGGTGACCGTGCCGAGGCCGCGCGTGCCGCGGGCGCCGACATCGTCGGCGCCGACGAGCTGATCGACGAGGTGTCGAAGGGCCGTCTGGACTTCGACGCCGTTGTCGCCACCCCGGACCTCATGGGCAAGGTCGGCCGCCTCGGCCGTGTGCTCGGTCCCCGTGGTCTGATGCCGAACCCCAAGACCGGCACCGTGACCCCGGACGTGGCGAAGGCTGTCACCGAGATCAAGGGTGGCAAGATCGAGTTCCGCGTCGACAAGCACTCGAACCTGCACTTCATCATCGGCAAGGTGTCCTTCGACGACACCAAGCTGGTGGAGAACTACGGCGCGGCGCTGGAGGAGATCCTCCGTCTGAAGCCGTCCGCCGCCAAGGGTCGCTACGTCAAGAAGGCCGCCATCACCACCACGATGGGCCCCGGCATTCCGGTCGACCCGAACCGCACCCGTAACCTCCTCGTCGAGGAGGACCCGGCCGCCGTCTGATCCTGACGGCAGCCGCGGGCACGCGCAGCTGACACCGGGCCCCGCACCTGAGAAGGTGCGGGGCCCGGCGTCGTTTCCGCCCGGCGGCCCGAGGGGCCCTGCCGTTTCCCTACCGGTGCGTACCGTTTCCGCGGCGGGGGAGTTAGCGTGAAGATCGCTGAGCGCTCTGGGGGGAACGGATGAGGGACACGATCGTCAGGCGGGGGATCCTCCCGGTCGCGGCCGTCGCCGCGCTGTCCGCCGTGGCGGGCTGCGGCCTCCTCGACGACGGCGGCCCCCACCGGGGCTCCGCGGCACCCTCCGGGAGCGCCGACCCCCGGACGGCCGCCGCCCTGCGCGCCGCCGAGCAGGCCACCGTCAGGGCCGGTTCCGCCCGCGCGGAGTCCACGACCGCCATGGGGGAGATGCTCTCGCTGCGGACGGACGGTGTGCTCGGCTGGTCCGGCGCCCCGGTCGGCACGCTCCGCATCACCTGCACCGGCGGCCGTCTCGCCGCCACCCTGCGCACCCTGAGCAGCACCTCCATGGAGGCCCGGCTGCTGCCCGACGCCTACTACGCCAAGGTCGGCGGGACCTTCGCCGCACGCCTCGGGGGACGGCACTGGATCCGCTACGGATACGGCGACCTGTCGGCCCTGCCGGACGGCTCGGGGACCGCTCTCACGGACCAGCTGCGCAGCACCGCGCCGCTCCAGCCGGTCCGGCTGCTGCGGGCCTCCCGCGATGTGCGCCGGGTGGGCGAGGAGACGGTACGCGGTCGCGGCACCACGCACTACTCGGGCACGGTCACCCCGGCGGGCCTCACCGGGCCGGACGCCGCCGCTCTGGGGAAACGGCTGGAACAGGCCGGTGTCGTCACGGAGACGGTCGACCTCTGGATCGACGACCGGGGCCTGCTGGTCAAGAAGGCGGAACAGGGCGAGCTGACCAGCGGCCGGATGTCCGCCACGGCCTACTACCGCGACTACGGGGTGCGGGCCGCCGCGGCCCGGCCCCCGGCGCCGGACACCGCCGACTTCCGAGAACTGGTGGACACCCCTGGCGCGTAACCACCCCTGCCGGACGACCGCCTCCAGGAAACCGGACGACGTTGTCAGTCCTTCGGGATAGGCTCACGGCGCTTTGCTGTGGATCAGCCAAGAACTTCTCTGGGGGAATGCAATGACTTCTGCGGTACGGAACAAGAAGGTGGAGCGCCGGGCGGCGGGCGCGGTCCTCGCGGCGCTGGTCCTCGTGGGCGGGGCCGTCGGCTGCTCGAAGGGCACCACGGACGAGTCGCCGCAGATGACGCCCGCCGCGGCCGTCGCCAAGGCCGCCAAGAACACCGAGGGCATCACGTCCCTGCACTACCGGATGACCGGTTCGGTGCCGGGCGCGGGCCAGGTCACCGCCGAGGCCCGGATGGCCATGAAGCCGCTCGCCGCGAGCATCAAGATGACGTCCTCGGCGCAGAAGGCCGAGGGCCCGGTCGAGATACGCATGGTCGGCAAGGTGATGTACCTCGGTGGGGGCGCCGAGGCCGCCAAGGAGATGGACGGCAAGCACTGGGTCAAGTTCGACCTCGGCGCGCTGGGTGCGGACAAGCAGCTGAACCCCGACCAGTTCGGCGCCGGCGGCGCGGACCGCAACCCGGCGCAGGACTCCACCTTCCTCACCAGCTCCAAGCATGTGACGAAGGTCGGCACCGAGACCGTCGACGGCGTGCGGACGACCCACTACCGGGGCGACATCACTCTCGCGGAGCTGCGCGCCGACCTCAAGGCCCAGAAGCTGGACAAGGCCACCCGCGAGCAGCGCGAGAAGAGCCTCGACCAGTACGCCACGATGGGCGCCGACAAGATGGCCATGGACATGTGGGTCGACGGAAGCAACCACACCAAGCAGTTCCGGATGCGCGGCGACACCGCCAAGGGCCCGCTGAACATGACCATCACCTTCCTCGACTACAACAAGCCGGTGACGGTGACGGCCCCGTCCGCCCAGGACACCGCCGACCTCGCCGAGATGATGAAGGCCGCCCAGCAGGGCTGAGCCCGCCGCCGGGAACGGATTTGCCTGGCGGCGATCCGTTCCCGTACTCTCCTACAGAAGCCAAAGACCGCTGGTCGTTGCCGTGGACTCGAAAGAGGACGCGGTGGCCGAAGGATCCGCTGAACTGCGGACGACCCGCGCAGGTGATTGTGGAAGAACTCCCGGAGTGCGCACGTCAGTCGTGTGTCCGACCGGTCGAGTCCGCCCCGAGCGCCTGCGCCGGGGCGTTTCGTTTTCCCAGCCCCTTCTGAGCGGTCCTCATCACCCGGAAGGAGGCCGACGCTCTATGGCAAGGCCCGACAAGGCTGCCGCGGTAGCCGAGCTGGCGGAGCAGTTCCGCAGCTCGAACGCCGCCGTGCTGACCGAGTACCGGGGTCTCACCGTGGCGCAGCTCAAGACGCTGCGTCGTTCGCTCGGTGAGAACGCCCAGTACGCCGTGGTGAAGAACACGCTGACCAAGATTGCGGCCAACGAGGCCGGGATCACGACGCTCGACGACCTGTTCAACGGTCCGACGGCGGTCGCCTTCGTCACCGGTGACCCGGTGGAGTCGGCGAAGGGTCTTCGTGACTTCGCCAAGGACAACCCCAACCTCGTCATCAAGGGCGGTGTCCTTGACGGCAAGGCGCTGTCCGCCGACGAGATCAAGAAGCTTGCGGACCTCGAGTCCCGCGAGGTTCTGCTCAGCAAGCTGGCCGGCGCGATGAAGGGCAAGCAGTCCCAGGCTGCCTCGCTCTTCCAGGCGCTGCCGTCGAAGCTCGTCCGCACCGTGGACGCTCTTCGCGCCAAGCAGGCCGAGCAGGGCGGTGCCGAGTAATTCGGCTCGCGCAGTGACCGCCGCCTGAGGCGACGGTCGTAGCGGGCCAACGTACGCCCGCCATACATGTACATCCGGCACCAGCCGACTTATTGGAAGGATCGCCCATCATGGCGAAGCTCAGCCAGGACGACCTGCTCGCGCAGTTCGAAGAGATGACCCTCATCGAGCTCTCCGAGTTCGTGAAGGCCTTCGAGGACAAGTTCGACGTCACCGCCGCCGCTGCCGCGCCGGTCATGGTCGCCGGCGGTGCCGCCGGTGGCGCTGCCGCCGAGGCCGAGGAGGAGAAGGACGAGTTCGACGTCATCCTCACCGGCGCCGGCGACAAGAAGATCCAGGTCATCAAGGTCGTGCGCGAGCTGACCTCTCTCGGCCTGAAGGAGGCCAAGGACCTGGTCGACGGCACCCCGAAGCCGGTCCTGGAGAAGGTCAACAAGGAAGCCGCCGACAAGGCCGCCGAGGCCCTCAAGGGCGCCGGCGCGGCTGTCGAGGTCAAGTAACACCTCTGGGTCCCGCACCGGGACCCACGGGCCTTCAGGGGCTCACCGGGCCGTACGGGGCTGTGCTCCGTACGGCCCGCTTGTTGTGCGGCGGCGCGCGGTTCACTCGAACGCCGCAGCCGGGATCCAGCGGATTCCGGTCGCGGCTCACCCGTAGGGCTGTAACGCGAACGCACCGAAGAGCGATCATCCATCCGGGTGGTCGCTCTTCGGCGTTCGGGGGGTCCGGCGGTGGCTGCCTTGCACCCGTCGCCGCGGAGAGTATGGTGATCTTCGTCGTGTCTCCCGAGGGGCCCGGTGACGGCTGCAAGTGACGATGGCAGCACCCGGTTCGGCCGTGGGGGGCCTTGACGAACTGCACGCAGCGCGCAATTCTCAGGACGCGTCGTCACAACGATCCGGATCCGAGGCATGGATCGACGGCGAAGAGGGCAGTATCGATGTGCATCGAGGGCGTGGCTTGCCGCAGGTGTTGAGGGACAACGAGGGGCTCCGTCGGGGGCCTGTAAACCCGCACTGGACATCAGTGTGCCAAGTGGCTACACTGACCCTTTGCGCTGCCTGTTAGCTGCCTCCTGCCCGTCACCAGGAGCATGCCCCTCGCCTGAGCACTGACGACAAAGAGTCTCTGACCTGAGGCTTTCCACTCTGTGCCCGGTGGGGACCGGTACGCGCGTAGTGAGTCCGAGCCCTCGGAAGGACCCCCTCTTGGCCGCCTCGCGCAACGCCTCGACCGCGAATACGAACAACGGCGCCAGCACCGCCCCGCTGCGCATCTCCTTTGCAAAGATCAAGGAGCCCCTCGAGGTTCCGAACCTGCTCGCGCTGCAGACCGAGAGCTTCGACTGGCTGCTCGGCAACACCGCCTGGCAGAGTCGGGTCGAGGAGGCTCTGGAGTCCGGTCACGACGTCCCCACCAAGTCCGGCCTCGAGGAGATCTTCGAGGAGATCTCCCCGATCGAGGACTTCTCCGGGTCGATGTCGCTGACGTTCCGCGACCACCGCTTCGAGCCGCCGAAGAACTCGATCGACGAGTGCAAGGACCGCGACTTCACGTTCGCCGCGCCGCTCTTCGTCACGGCCGAGTTCACCAACAACGAGACCGGCGAGATCAAGTCCCAGACCGTCTTCATGGGCGACTTCCCGCTCATGACGCACAAGGGCACCTTCGTCATCAACGGCACCGAGCGTGTCGTGGTGTCGCAGCTGGTCCGTTCGCCGGGTGTCTACTTCGACTCCTCGATCGACAAGACGTCCGACAAGGACATCTTCTCGGCCAAGATCATCCCGTCCCGGGGTGCCTGGCTGGAGATGGAGATCGACAAGCGCGACATGGTCGGTGTCCGTATCGACCGCAAGCGCAAGCAGTCCGTGACCGTCCTCCTGAAGGCGCTCGGCTGGACCACCGAGCAGATCCTCGAGGAGTTCGGCGAGTACGAGTCCATGCGCGCCACCCTGGAGAAGGACCACACCCAGGGCCAGGACGACGCGCTGCTCGACATCTACCGCAAGCTGCGCCCGGGCGAGCCCCCGACGCGTGAGGCCGCGCAGACGCTGCTCGAGAACCTGTACTTCAACCCGAAGCGCTACGACCTGGCCAAGGTCGGCCGCTACAAGGTCAACAAGAAGCTGGGTGCGGACGCTCCGCTCGACGCGGGTGTCCTGACCGTCGAGGACGTCATCTCGACGATCAAGTACCTGGTGAAGCTGCACGCGGGCGAGGCCGAGACGGTCGGCGACAGCGGCCAGTCGATCGTCGTCGAGACCGACGACATCGACCACTTCGGCAACCGCCGCCTGCGCAGCGTCGGCGAGCTCATCCAGAACCAGGTCCGCACGGGTCTGGCCCGTATGGAGCGCGTCGTGCGCGAGCGCATGACCACCCAGGACGTCGAGGCGATCACGCCGCAGACCCTGATCAACATCCGGCCGGTCGTCGCCTCCATCAAGGAGTTCTTCGGCACCAGCCAGCTGTCGCAGTTCATGGACCAGAACAACCCGCTGTCCGGGCTGACGCACAAGCGTCGTCTGTCCGCGCTCGGCCCGGGTGGTCTGTCCCGTGAGCGGGCCGGCTTCGAGGTCCGTGACGTGCACCCCTCGCACTACGGCCGCATGTGCCCGATCGAGACCCCCGAAGGCCCGAACATCGGTCTGATCGGCTCGCTCGCCTCCTACGGCCGGGTCAACGCGTTCGGCTTCGTCGAGACTCCGTACCGCAAGGTCATCGACGGCCAGGTCACCGACGAGGTGGACTACCTGACCGCCGACGAGGAGGACCGCTTCGTCATCGCCCAGGCCAACGCGCCGCTGACCGACGAACTCCGGTTCGCCGAGGCCCGCGTCCTGGTGCGCCGCCGTGGCGGCGAGGTCGACTACGTCGGCGGCGAGGACGTGGACTACATGGACGTCTCGCCGCGCCAGATGGTGTCGGTCGCGACCGCCATGATCCCCTTCCTGGAGCACGACGACGCCAACCGTGCCCTCATGGGCGCGAACATGATGCGCCAGGCCGTGCCGCTCATCAAGAGCGAGTCCCCGCTCGTCGGCACCGGCATGGAGTACCGCTCCGCCGTCGACGCCGGCGACGTCGTCAAGGCCGAGAAGGCGGGTGTGGTCCAGGAGGTCTCCGCGGACTACATCACCACCGCCAACGACGACGGCACGTACATCACGTACCGCCTGGCCAAGTTCGCCCGCTCCAACCAGGGCACCTCGGTCAACCAGAAGGTCATCGTCAACGAGGGCGACCGGCTCGTCGAGGGCCAGGTCCTCGCCGACGGCCCGGCCACCGAGAACGGTGAGATGGCCCTCGGCAAGAACCTGCTCGTGGCGTTCATGCCGTGGGAGGGTCACAACTACGAGGACGCGATCATCCTGTCGCAGCGCCTCGTGCAGGACGACGTCCTCTCCTCGATCCACATCGAGGAGCACGAGGTCGACGCCCGTGACACCAAGCTCGGCCCCGAGGAGATCACCCGGGACATCCCGAACGTCTCCGAGGAGGTCCTCGCGGACCTCGACGAGCGCGGCATCATCCGTATCGGTGCCGAGGTCGTCGCCGGTGACATCCTCGTCGGCAAGGTCACGCCCAAGGGTGAGACCGAGCTGACCCCGGAGGAGCGCCTGCTGCGCGCCATCTTCGGTGAGAAGGCCCGTGAGGTCCGTGACACCTCGCTGAAGGTGCCGCACGGCGAGATCGGCAAGATCATCGGCGTCCGCGTCTTCGACCGCGAAGAGGGCGACGAGCTGCCCCCGGGCGTGAACCAGCTGGTCCGCGTCTACGTCGCGCAGAAGCGCAAGATCACCGACGGTGACAAGCTCGCCGGCCGCCACGGCAACAAGGGTGTCATCTCCAAGATCCTGCCGATCGAGGACATGCCGTTCCTGGAGGACGGCACCCCGGTCGACATCATCCTCAACCCGCTGGGTGTGCCGTCCCGAATGAACCCGGGACAGGTCCTGGAGATCCACCTCGGCTGGCTCGCCAGCCGCGGCTGGGACGTCTCCGGCCTCGCGGACGAGTGGGCGCAGCGCCTCCAGGCCATCGGCGCCGACCAGGTCGCCCCCGGCACCAACGTCGCCACCCCGGTGTTCGACGGTGCCCGCGAGGACGAGCTGGCGGGTCTGCTCCAGCACACCATCCCGAACCGCGACGGCGAGCGCATGGTGCTCCCGACCGGCAAGGCGCGGCTGTTCGACGGCCGCAGCGGTGAGCCGTTCCCGGACCCGATCTCGGTCGGCTACATGTACATCCTGAAGCTGCACCACCTGGTCGACGACAAGCTGCACGCGCGCTCGACCGGCCCGTACTCGATGATCACCCAGCAGCCGCTGGGTGGTAAGGCTCAGTTCGGTGGCCAGCGGTTCGGTGAGATGGAGGTGTGGGCCCTCGAGGCCTACGGCGCCGCGTACGCCCTCCAGGAGCTGCTGACCATCAAGTCCGACGACGTCACCGGCCGCGTGAAGGTCTACGAGGCCATCGTCAAGGGCGAGAACATCCCCGAGCCCGGCATCCCCGAGTCCTTCAAGGTGCTCATCAAGGAGATGCAGTCTCTCTGCCTGAACGTGGAGGTGCTGTCCAGCGACGGCATGTCCATCGAGATGCGTGACACCGACGAGGACGTCTTCCGCGCCGCGGAGGAGCTCGGCATCGACCTGTCCCGGCGCGAGCCGAGCAGCGTCGAAGAGGTCTGACGGGAGTCCGGCGGGACCCTCACCCACAGGGTCCCGCCGACCCCCAGGCCCCCGTTTCAGACCACAGACTTTCGACCCTGAGAGGGATTGACGCATAGTGCTCGACGTCAACTTCTTCGACGAGCTCCGGATCGGCCTGGCCACCGCTGACGACATCCGTCAGTGGAGCCACGGTGAGGTCAAGAAGCCCGAGACCATCAACTACCGCACCCTGAAGCCCGAAAAGGACGGACTCTTCTGCGAGAAGATCTTCGGTCCGACCCGGGACTGGGAGTGCTACTGCGGCAAGTACAAGCGCGTCCGCTTCAAGGGCATCATCTGTGAGCGCTGTGGCGTCGAGGTCACGCGCGCCAAGGTGCGCCGTGAGCGGATGGGCCACATCGAGCTGGCCGCCCCCGTCACCCACATCTGGTACTTCAAGGGCGTTCCGTCGCGGCTGGGCTACCTGCTCGACCTCGCCCCGAAGGACCTGGAGAAGGTCATCTACTTCGCGGCGTACATGATCACGTACGTCGACGAGGAGCGCCGCACCCGCGACCTGCCCTCCCTGGAGGCGCACGTCTCCGTGGAGCGCCAGCAGATCGAGAACCGCCGCGACTCCGACCTGGAAGGCCGCGCCAAGAAGCTCGAGACGGACCTCGCCGAGCTGGAGGCCGAGGGCGCCAAGGCCGACGTGCGCCGCAAGGTGCGTGAGGGCGCCGAGCGCGAGATGAAGCAGCTGCGCGACCGCGCGCAGCGCGAGATCGACCGCCTCGACGAGGTGTGGACCCGCTTCAAGAACCTCAAGGTCCAGGACCTCGAGGGCGACGAGCTGCTCTACCGCGAGCTGCGGGACCGCTTCGGCACCTACTTCGACGGCTCGATGGGTGCCGCGGCGCTCCAGAAGCGCCTGGAGTCCTTCGACCTCGACGAGGAGGCCGAGAAGCTCCGCGAGATCATCCGCACCGGCAAGGGCCAGAAGAAGACCCGCGCCCTGAAGCGGCTGAAGGTCGTCTCCGCGTTCCTCCAGACCTCCAACAGCCCCAAGGGCATGGTCCTGGACTGCGTGCCGGTCATCCCGCCGGACCTGCGTCCGATGGTGCAGCTGGACGGTGGCCGCTTCGCGACCTCCGACCTGAACGACCTGTACCGCCGTGTCATCAACCGCAACAACCGCCTGAAGCGGCTTCTCGACCTCGGCGCGCCCGAGATCATCGTGAACAACGAGAAGCGCATGCTCCAGGAGGCGGTCGACGCCCTCTTCGACAACGGCCGCCGCGGCCGCCCGGTGACGGGCCCCGGCAACCGTCCGCTGAAGTCCCTCAGCGACATGCTGAAGGGCAAGCAGGGCCGTTTCCGTCAGAACCTGCTCGGCAAGCGTGTGGACTACTCCGCGCGTTCCGTGATCGTCGTCGGTCCGCAGCTGAAGCTGCACCAGTGCGGTCTGCCGAAGGCGATGGCGCTTGAGCTGTTCAAGCCGTTCGTGATGAAGCGCCTGGTCGACCTGAACCACGCGCAGAACATCAAGTCGGCCAAGCGCATGGTCGAGCGCGGCCGCACCGTGGTGTACGACGTCCTCGAAGAGGTCATCGCCGAGCACCCGGTGCTGCTGAACCGTGCGCCCACCCTGCACCGCCTCGGCATCCAGGCCTTCGAGCCGCAGCTGGTCGAGGGCAAGGCCATCCAGATCCACCCGCTCGTCTGCACCGCGTTCAACGCGGACTTCGACGGTGACCAGATGGCCGTGCACCTGCCGCTGTCCGCGGAGGCGCAGGCCGAGGCCCGCATCCTGATGCTGTCCTCGAACAACATCCTCAAGCCGGCCGACGGCCGCCCGGTCACGATGCCGACCCAGGACATGGTCCTCGGTCTGTTCTTCCTGACCACCGACGGCGACCTGCGGAACGTGAAGGGCGAGGACCGCGCCTTCGCGTCCGTGGCCGAGGCGATCATGGCGTTCGACGCCGGTGAGCTGTCGCTCCAGTCGCGCGTGGACATCCGCTTCCCGGTGGGCACCATCCCGCCGCGCGGCTGGATGCCCCCGGCGCAGGAGGAGGGCGAGCCCGAGTGGCAGCAGGGTGACAGCTTCCGGCTGCGCACCACGCTGGGCCGTGCGCTCTTCAACGAGCTGCTGCCCGAGGACTACCCGTTCGTCGACTACGAGATCGGCAAGAAGCAGCTCTCGGAGATCGTCAACGACCTCGCCGAGCGCTACCCCAAGGTCATCGTGGCAGCGACGCTCGACAACCTGAAGGCGGCCGGCTTCTACTGGGCGACCCGTTCCGGCGTCACCGTGGCCATCTCCGACGTCGTCGTTCCCGAGGCGAAGAAGGAGATCGTCAAGGGCTACGAGGCTCAGGACGAGAGGGTCCAGAAGCAGTACGAGCGCGGTCTGATCACCAAGGAAGAGCGCACTCAGGAACTGATCAACATCTGGACCAAGGCGACCAACGAGGTCGCCGAGGCGATGAACGCCAACTTCCCGAAGACCAACCCGGTCTCGATGATGGTGAACTCGGGCGCACGAGGCAACATGATGCAGATGCGTCAGATTGCCGGTATGCGTGGTCTGGTGTCGAACGCCAAGAACGAGACGATCCCGCGTCCCATCAAGGCGTCCTTCCGTGAGGGCCTGTCCGTGCTGGAGTACTTCATCTCCACGCACGGTGCCCGTAAGGGTCTGGCGGACACCGCCCTGCGTACCGCCGACTCGGGTTACCTGACCCGTCGTCTGGTGGACGTCTCGCAGGACGTCATCATCCGCGAGGAGGACTGCGGCACCGACCGCGGCCTCAAGCTCAAGATCGCGGACCGCGGCGCGGACGGTGTGCTGCGCAAGGCGGAGGACGTCGAGACCTCCGTGTACGCGCGCTGCCTCGCCGAGGACATCGTCGTCGACGGACAGGTGCTGGCCCCGGCCGGTACCGACCTCGGTGACGTCCTCATCGAGGAACTGGTCGCCCGCGGCGTCGAGGAGGTCAAGACCCGCTCGGTCCTGACCTGCGAGTCCGCCGTCGGCACCTGCGCCATGTGCTACGGCCGTTCGCTGGCCACCGGCAAGCTGGTCGACATCGGTGAGGCGGTCGGCATCATCGCCGCCCAGTCCATCGGTGAGCCCGGTACCCAGCTGACGATGCGTACCTTCCACACCGGTGGTGTGGCCGGTGACGACATCACCCAGGGTCTGCCGCGTGTCGTCGAGCTCTTCGAGGCCCGTACCCCGAAGGGTGTCGCCCCGATCTCCGAGGCCCTGGGCCGCGTCCGGATCGAGGAGACCGAGAAGACCAAGAAGATCGTCATCACGCCGGACGACGGCAGCGACGAGACGGCGTTCCCGATCTCGAAGCGCGCCCGACTCCTGGTCGGCGAGGGCGAGCACGTCGAGGTGGGCCAGAAGCTCACCGTGGGTGCCACCAACCCGCACGACGTGCTGCGCATCCTGGGCCAGCGTGCCGTCCAGGTCCACCTGGTCGGCGAGGTCCAGAAGGTCTACAACTCGCAGGGTGTGTCGATCCACGACAAGCACATCGAGATCATCATCCGGCAGATGCTGCGCCGCGTGACGATCATCGAGTCCGGCGACGCCGAGCTGCTGCCCGGCGAGCTGGTCGAGCGCTCGAAGTTCGAGCACGAGAACCGTCGTGTGGTCCAGGAGGGCGGTCACCCGGCCTCCGGCCGTCCGCAGCTCATGGGTATCACCAAGGCCTCGCTGGCCACGGAGTCCTGGCTGTCGGCCGCCTCCTTCCAGGAGACGACCCGAGTCCTGACGGATGCGGCGATCAACGCCAAGTCCGACAGCCTCATCGGCCTCAAGGAGAACGTCATCATCGGTAAGCTCATCCCGGCCGGTACGGGTCTGTCCCGCTACCGCAACATCCGGGTGGAGCCGACCGAGGAGGCCAAGGCCGCGATGTACTCGGCCGTCGGCTACGACGACATCGACTACTCGCCGTTCGGCGCCGGCTCCGGCCAGGCGGTGCCGCTGGAGGACTACGACTACGGTCCGTACAACCAGTAAGCGAGCAGCCTGAACCGAAGGGCGGTCACCGTGCAGGTGGCCGCCCTTCGGCGTGCCCGGGGGAGTGTGTGTGCCGGGGGGAGGCGCCGTAGAGCGGCTCCGCGGCACTTCTCGGCGTGGTGGGGGCCCGGTCCGGGGTGGTGGGGGGCGCGTCCGTCCCGGGACGCCCGCGGGTGCCCGTCCGCGGCGTTCCGGCCGCTCACCGGGCGTGCGTACGCACGGTGCGGTGACGTGTACGGTAAGTCAGGAACGGGCCGTTTTCGGGTAGTTCGGCAGACCGGAGCGGTGCGCGGAAAGTCCGGCGTGTCGTGAGGGGGTCCATTTGTTTTGACCGGAGTCCGTGCTGTAGGTACGCTCAGACCTTGTGCCTGGGGTGTGCCCTGGCCCTCGTGCGTGCCTTTGAACCGTACAGAGAGTCATGAACGGCCACCGAAATCTGCGCCCTTCCCGCTTCGCGGCGGGAGTTTGCGGGTTCGACACGCCCGACCGCGTGGGTCGGAGATGTTCCAGGTTAGCTTTACCTATTCGGCACACAGAAACCGGAGAAGTAGTGCCTACGATCCAGCAGCTGGTCCGTAAGGGCCGGCAGGACAAGGTCGAGAAGAACAAGACGCCCGCACTTGAGGGTTCTCCTCAGCGTCGGGGCGTCTGCACGCGTGTGTTCACGACCACCCCGAAGAAGCCGAACTCGGCCCTGCGTAAGGTCGCGCGTGTGCGTCTGACCAGCGGGATCGAGGTCACTGCTTACATTCCGGGTGAGGGACACAACCTGCAGGAGCACTCCATCGTGCTCGTGCGCGGCGGCCGTGTGAAGGACCTGCCGGGTGTTCGCTACAAGATCATCCGCGGCTCGCTCGACACCCAGGGTGTCAAGAACCGCAAGCAGGCCCGCAGCCGCTACGGCGCCAAGAAGGAGAAGTAAGAATGCCTCGTAAGGGCCCCGCCCCGAAGCGCCCGGTCATCATCGACCCGGTTTACGGCTCCCCTCTGGTGACCTCCCTGATCAACAAGGTGCTGCTGAACGGAAAGCGCTCCACCGCCGAGCGCATCGTTTACGGCGCCATGGAGGGCCTGCGCGACAAGACCGGCAATGACCCGGTCATCACGCTGAAGCGCGCTCTCGAGAACATCAAGCCGACCCTCGAGGTCAAGTCCCGCCGCGTCGGTGGTGCCACCTACCAGGTGCCGATCGAGGTCAAGCCGGGCCGCGCCAACACCCTGGCGCTGCGCTGGCTCGTGGGCTACTCCCGCGCCCGTCGCGAGAAGACCATGACCGAGCGTCTGCTCAACGAGCTTCTCGACGCTTCGAACGGCCTCGGTGCGGCCGTCAAGAAGCGCGAGGACACGCACAAGATGGCCGAGTCCAACAAGGCCTTCGCGCACTACCGCTGGTAGTCGCAGTCCACATCGAGACCGAGAGAAGACTGAAGCCTTATGGCTACCACTTCGCTTGACCTGGCCAAGGTGCGCAACATCGGCATCATGGCCCACATCGACGCGGGCAAGACGACCACCACCGAGCGGATCCTGTTCTACACCGGTGTGTCTTACAAGATCGGTGAGGTCCACGACGGCGCTGCCACCATGGACTGGATGGAGCAGGAGCAGGAGCGTGGCATCACGATCACCTCTGCTGCCACCACCTGCCACTGGCCGCTGGAAGACGTCGACCACACCATCAACATCATCGACACCCCGGGTCACGTCGACTTCACCGTCGAGGTGGAGCGCTCCCTGCGCGTGCTCGACGGTGCCGTGACGGTGTTCGACGGCGTCGCCGGTGTTGAGCCCCAGTCCGAGACGGTGTGGCGTCAGGCGGACCGCTACGGCGTTCCGCGCATCTGCTTCGTCAACAAGCTCGACCGCACCGGTGCCGAGTTCCACCGCTGTGTCGACATGATCTCCGACCGCCTGGGTGCGCAGCCGCTCGTCATGCAGCTGCCCATCGGCGCGGAGGCGGACTTCAAGGGCGTCATCGACCTCGTGACGATGAAGGCCTACGTCTGGTCCGCCGAGGCGACCAAGGGCGAGATGTACGACACCGTCGACATCCCGGCCACGCACACCGAGGCTGCCGACGAGTGGCGCGGCAAGCTGCTCGAGGCCGTCGCGGAGAACGACGAAGAGATCATGGAGCTGTACCTGGAGGGCGAGGAGCCTTCCGTGGAGCAGCTGTACGCCGCGATCCGTCGTATCACCATCGCGTCCGGCAAGGGCACCAGCACCACCGTCACCCCGGTGTTCTGCGGTACCGCGTTCAAGAACAAGGGCGTTCAGCCCCTGCTCGACGCCGTCGTGCGCTACCTCCCCTCCCCGCTGGACGTCGAGGCCATCGAGGGCCACGCCGTCAACAACGCGGACGAGGTCGTGAAGCGCAAGCCGTCCAACGAGGAGCCCCTCTCGGCGCTGGCGTTCAAGATCATGAGCGACCCGCACCTCGGCAAGCTCACCTTCGTCCGGGTGTACTCCGGCCGCCTGGAGTCCGGCTCTGCCGTGCTGAACTCCGTCAAGGGCCGGAAGGAGCGCATCGGCAAGATCTACCGTATGCACGCGAACAAGCGTGAGGAGATCGAGTCGGTGGGCGCCGGTGACATCGTCGCCGTCATGGGTCTGAAGCAGACCACGACCGGCGAGACGCTGTGCGACGACAAGCAGCCGGTGATCCTGGAGTCCATGGACTTCCCGGCGCCGGTCATCCAGGTCGCCATCGAGCCCAAGTCGAAGGGCGACCAGGAGAAGCTGGGCATCGCGATCCAGCGCCTGGCCGAGGAGGACCCGTCGTTCCAGGTCCACTCGGACCAGGAGACCGGTCAGACCATCATCGGCGGTATGGGCGAGCTGCACCTCGAGGTGCTGGTCGACCGCATGCGCCGTGAGTTCAAGGTCGAGGCCAACGTCGGCAAGCCCCAGGTCGCGTACCGCGAGACGATCCGCAAGGCCGTCGAGCGCCTCGACTACACGCACAAGAAGCAGACTGGTGGTACCGGCCAGTTCGCCAAGGTGCAGATCGCGATCGAGCCGCTCGAGGCCGGCGACACCTCGTACGAGTTCGTGAACCAGGTCAGCGGTGGCCGTATCCCGAAGGAGTACATCCCTTCGGTCGACGCCGGTGCCCAGGAGGCCATGCAGTTCGGCATCCTCGCCGGTTACGAGATGACCGGCGTGCGTGTCATCCTGCTCGACGGTGGTTACCACGAGGTCGACTCCTCCGAGCTGGCGTTCAAGATCGCTGGTTCGCAGGCCTTCAAGGAGGCCGCCCGCAAGGCCAGCCCCGTGCTGCTCGAGCCGATGATGGCCGTTGAGGTCACCACGCCCGAGGACTACATGGGCGAGGTCATCGGTGACATCAACTCCCGCCGTGGCCAGATTCAGGCCATGGAGGAGCGTGCCGGCGCCCGCGTCGTAAAGGGCCTGGTTCCGCTGTCGGAGATGTTCGGCTACGTCGGCGACCTCCGCAGCAAGACGTCGGGTCGCGCGAGCTACTCGATGCAGTTCGACTCCTACGCCGAGGTTCCGCGGAACGTCGCCGAGGAGATCATCGCGAAGGCCAAGGGCGAGTAACGCACCCCGTCACCACGCCTTAGGCTTGACACCGACCGCCGGGGGTCCTTCCTCGTGAAGGGCCCCGGCGGGCGGCACCCCAGCAAAGATCACCTGGCGCCGATGAGTAAGGCGTACAGAACCACTCCACAGGAGGACCCCAGTGGCGAAGGCGAAGTTCGAGCGGACTAAGCCGCACGTCAACATCGGCACCATCGGTCACATCGACCACGGTAAGACGACCCTCACGGCCGCCATTACCAAGGTGCTGCACGACGCGTACCCGGACCTCAACGAGGCCACCGCGTTCGACAACATCGACAAGGCGCCCGAGGAGCGCCAGCGCGGTATCACCATCTCCATCGCGCACGTCGAGTACCAGACCGAGTCGCGTCACTACGCCCACGTCGACTGCCCCGGTCACGCGGACTACATCAAGAACATGATCACCGGTGCCGCCCAGATGGACGGCGCGATCCTGGTGGTCGCCGCGACCGACGGCCCGATGCCGCAGACCAAGGAGCACGTGCTCCTGGCCCGCCAGGTCGGCGTTCCGTACATCGTCGTCGCCCTGAACAAGGCCGACATGGTGGACGACGAGGAGATCCTGGAGCTCGTCGAGCTCGAGGTCCGTGAGCTCCTCACCGAGTACGAGTTCCCGGGCGACGACGTTCCGGTCGTCAAGGTCTCCGCTCTGAAGGCCCTCGAGGGCGAGAAGGAGTGGGTGGACTCCGTCCTCAGCCTGATGGCCGCCGTCGACGAGTCGATCCCGCAGCCCGAGCGCGACGTCGACAAGCCGTTCCTGATGCCGATCGAGGACGTCTTCACGATCACCGGTCGTGGCACCGTCGTCACCGGTCGTATCGAGCGTGGTGTCCTCAAGGTCAACGAGACCGTCGACATCATCGGCATCAAGACCGAGAAGACCACCACCACGGTCACCGGCATCGAGATGTTCCGCAAGCTGCTCGACGAGGGCCAGGCCGGTGAGAACGTCGGTCTGCTCCTCCGTGGCATCAAGCGCGAGGACGTCGAGCGCGGCCAGGTCATCATCAAGCCGGGCTCGGTCACCCCGCACACCGAGTTCGAGGCGCAGGCCTACATCCTGTCCAAGGACGAGGGTGGCCGCCACACGCCGTTCTTCAACAACTACCGTCCGCAGTTCTACTTCCGCACGACGGACGTGACCGGCGTGGTGACCCTCCCCGAGGGCACCGAGATGGTCATGCCGGGTGACAACACCGAGATGAAGGTGGACCTCATCCAGCCCGTCGCCATGGAAGAGGGCCTGAAGTTCGCCATCCGTGAGGGTGGCCGCACGGTGGGCGCCGGCCAGGTCACCAAGATCGTCAAGTAAGTACTCCTTGCTCTGACGGTCACTCGCTGACCTGAAGAGGCCCGTACGACTCCGGTCGTACGGGCCTCTTCGCGTTCCCGCCCCCGCGGTGACCGCGGGCCCCTGCGGTGAGGGGTGATCGCACGGTCGCGCGCGGTGACTGTCGGCGGCTTGTCCAGCACTGTCCGGGCTGCCTGACTCGTTACCGGGGGAGGGGCGTCGCGGGACGCGCGCGGGACTACGGAGGGGGCACAGGGTGTCGGTGGACGACGAGGCGGGACAGCTCCAGGGGGAGGCGGACGAGCCGGGCTGGGAGGTGGATCCGGACGACGAGTGGGGTGTGGCCGTACTGGCCACGGTGGGGCGGCAGCTGAAGCTGCGCAGGGAGGCCGCGGGCCTACGGGCCGCCGAGTTCGGTAACGCCATCGGGTACGGCGAGGACCTGGTCTACAAGGTGGAGGGAGGGAGGCGGATCCCGCGGCAGGACTACCTGCTACGGGCCGACGAGGTACTGGACGCGGGCGGCCTCATCACGGCGACCTGGGAGGACGTACGGCGGGTCCGGTATCCGAAGAAGGTTCGGGAGCTGGGCAAGATGGAAGCCAGGGCGGTCGAGATTGCTCTGTACGAGTGCCACATCATCCCCGGGCTGCTACAGACCTCCGATCACGCACGCTCCGTGATCGGTGCGGCTCAGCCGCCGTACTCGCCGGACGATGTGGAGCGCATGGTGGCCGCACGTCTGGCCAGGCAGTCCGTCTTCGAACGCTCGCCCGCTCCGGCGCTGAGCTTCGTGCTGGAGGAGGGGGTTCTGCGGCGGCCCATCGGGGGCACAATGGCGTGGCGTCAGCAGCTCGAACACCTACTGGCGGTAGGGCGGTTGCACAACGTCGTACTCCAGGTGATGCCGTTGCACTGCGACACGCATTCGGGCCTTGACGGTCGGATCGAACTGCTGAAGTTCCCGGACGGCACAGCGGTCGGCCGCTCGGACGGTGCCTTCAGCGGTCGGCCGACCTCCGATCCCAAACACCTGCGCATCCTTGAACTGCGATATGGCACCATCCGGGCTCAGGCGCTCTCTCCAGGGGAGTCGCTGGCCCTTATTGAGCAACTGCTGGGAGAGACATGATCCGCAAGACCACGGCCGGGGACTCTTCCGAGCTGGTGTGGTTCAAGAGCAGCTACAGCGGCGGCAACGACGGCAACTCCTGTGTCGAGCTGGCCGTGGCGCCCGGTGCCGTGCTCGTCCGGGACTCCAAGGAGACCGCGGGCCCGCGGCTGGCGATGAGCCCCGCTGCGTGGTCGGCCTTCGTGCCGTACGCGGCCGGGAGCTGAGCTTCGGGGCGGGACACGGCGGCTCGCCGGTTTGACCTGTGCCACTCCCGGGGTATTCTCTCCGGCCCGATTGGCCAGGCCCCCGCCCCGTATGGCAGACTAGCGGGGTTGCTCGGTCGAGTGTTGATGCTGCGCGCCTCCCGCCGGGAGGACCGGAAGCGAGTCCCACAGTACTCGTCGTCCTAACTGCCTCACGGCAGCACTGGGACGGACGTACGGGAATCTTCCGGGAAGTGTGAGCGCGACACCGGCCAGGCACCCGGTGGGCTCTCCGCCCCCGGTCCCACAGTTCCGGAAGGGCTGTGTCCAATCCCGGACAGGGGATGTTCGAACAAGGGACATCCATGTCAGCGGAGGTGCGACACGCCCGACCGCGTGGGTCGGAGAACGGGGCCGGAACCGCCGGGTTCCAGAGCGTAAGAAGAGACAGGACTACGAAGTAGCCATGGCGGGACAGAAGATCCGCATCCGGCTCAAGGCCTACGACCACGAGGTCATCGACTCTTCGGCGAAGAAGATCGTCGAGACGGTGACTCGCACTGGTGCGTCGGTCGCGGGCCCGGTGCCGCTGCCCACTGAGAAGAACGTGTACTGCGTCATCAAGTCGCCGCACAAGTACAAGGACTCGCGCGAGCACTTCGAGATGCGCACGCACAAGCGCCTGATCGACATTCTCGACCCGACGCCCAAGACCGTTGACTCCCTGATGCGACTCGACCTCCCGGCCGGTGTCGACATCGAGATCAAGCTCTGAGGGCCGGTGATCTGAAGAATGGCTAAGCAGATCAAGGGCATCCTGGGCGAGAAGCTCGGCATGACGCAGGTCTGGGACGCGAACAACCGTGTCGTCCCCGTGACCGTCGTCAAGGCCGGCCCCAACGTCGTCACCCAGGTCCGTACGAACGACGCCGACGGCTACGAGTCGGTCCAGATCGCCTTCGGCGAGATCGACCCGCGCAAGGTGAACAAGCCCCTCAAGGGCCACTTCGCCAAGGCCGACGTCACCCCGCGCCGTCACCTCGTCGAGATCCGCACCGCGGATGCCGCCGAGTACACCCTCGGCCAGGAGATCACCGCTGAGGTGTTCGAGGCCGGCGTGAAGGTCGACGTCACCGGCAAGAGCAAGGGCAAGGGCTTCGCCGGTGTCATGAAGCGTCACAACTTCAAGGGCCTCGGCGCCGGTCACGGCGTTCAGCGCAAGCACCGCTCTCCCGGTTCCATCGGTGGCTGTGCCACCCCGGGCCGTGTGTTCAAGGGCGTCCGCATGGCGGGTCGCATGGGCAACGAGCGCGTCACCACCCAGAACCTGACCGTCCACGCCGTTGACGCGGAGAAGGGTCTGCTGCTCATCAAGGGCGCGGTTCCCGGTCCGAACGGCGGCCTCGTCCTGGTCCGCACCGCGGCCAAGGGGGCCTGAGGTAACCGATGAGCACTGTTGACATCCTTTCGCCGGCGGGCGAGAAGGCCGGTTCCGTCGAGCTCCCCGCGGAGATCTTCGACGTTGAGAAGGTCAGCGTTCCGCTGATCCACCAGGTCGTCGTCGCCCAGCTGGCCGCTGCCCGCCAGGGCACGCACAAGACGAAGACCCGTGGCGAGGTCCGTGGTGGCGGCAAGAAGCCGTACCGCCAGAAGGGCACCGGTCGCGCCCGTCAGGGTTCGACCCGCGCGCCGCAGTTCGCCGGTGGTGGCGTCGTGCACGGTCCCGTGCCGCGCGACTACTCGCAGCGGACCCCCAAGAAGATGAAGGCCGCGGCCCTGCGCCACGCCCTCACCGACCGGGCCCGCAACAACCGCATCCACGTCGTCAGCGACGTGGTCGAGTCGGACGTCTCCACCAAGGCCGCCAAGGCTCTCCTCGGCAAGATCAGCGAGCGCAAGAACGTGCTCCTGGTCGTCGAGCGTGAGAACGAGAAGGCCCTGCTGTCCGCTCGCAACCTGCCCCAGGTCCACATCCTGGAGCCGGGCCAGCTGAACACGTACGACGTGATCGTCTCCGACGACGTGGTCTTCACCCAGGCCGCTTTCGAGTCCTTCGTGTCCGGCCCGAAGGCCAACGACACCGAAGGGAGCGAGGTCTGATGGCCATCCGTCACCCCGCCATTGCCTCGAAGGCCGCCAAGGCCGCCAAGGCCGCGCGCGTCGCCAAGGCGCGTCGTCACGCCGCCGAGGGCAAGAACACCGTCGTCACCCCGGCGAGCAAGGCGTACACGGACCCCCGTGACGTGCTGCTGAAGCCGGTCGTGTCGGAGAAGAGCTACGCGCTCCTGGACGATAACAAGTACACGTTCATCGTCGACCCGAACGCCAACAAGACCCAGATCAAGCAGGCCGTCCAGGCGGTCTTCTCGGTCAAGGTCACCGGGGTCAACACGATCAACCGCCAGGGCAAGCGGAAGCGCACGAAGACCGGCTTCGGTCAGCGTGCCGCGACCAAGCGCGCGATCGTGACCCTCGCCGAGGGCGACCGTATCGACATCTTCGGCGGTCCGACCGCGTAAGCGGGTCGGATCGTCCGATATCGGACGAGGACTGAGAAATGGGAATCCGCAAGTACAAGCCGACTACGCCGGGCCGTCGTGGCGCCAGCGTCGCCGACTTCGTCGAGGTCACGCGGTCCACGCCGGAGAAGTCGCTGGTCCGCCCGCTGCACAACAAGGGCGGCCGTAACAACACCGGTCGTGTGACCGTTCGCCACCAGGGTGGCGGACACAAGCGCGCCTTCCGCGTGATCGACTTCCGTCGTCACGACAAGGACGGCGTGCCGGCGAAGGTCGCGCACATCGAGTACGACCCCAACCGCACCGCGCGCATCGCGCTCCTGCACTACGCGGACGGCGAGAAGCGCTACATCCTCGCGCCGCGTGGCCTGAGCCAGGGCGACCGCGTGGAGAACGGCCCCGGGGCCGACATCAAGCCGGGCAACAACCTTGCCCTGCGCAACATCCCGGTCGGTACGACCCTGCACGCCATCGAGCTGCGTCCGGGCGGCGGCGCCAAGTTCGCCCGCTCGGCAGGTGCCTCCGTGCAGCTGCTCGCGAAGGAGGGCGCCTACGCCCACCTGCGCATGCCGTCGGGTGAGATCCGCCTGGTCGACGTCCGCTGCCGCGCCACTGTGGGCGAGGTCGGCAACGCCGAGCAGTCGAACATCAACTGGGGCAAGGCCGGCCGCATGCGCTGGAAGGGCGTTCGCCCCTCCGTGCGTGGTGTGGTCATGAACCCTGTCGACCACCCGCACGGTGGTGGTGAGGGACGTACCTCTGGTGGCCGCCACCCGGTGTCCCCGTGGGGTCAGAAGGAAGGCCGTACTCGTTCCGCCAAGAAGGCGAGCAACAAGTACATCGTCCGCCGCCGCAAGACGAACAAGAAGCGCTAAGGACGGGTTGAGATGCCTCGTAGCTTGAAGAAGGGGCCCTTCGTCGACGACCACCTGATCAAGAAGGTGGACACGCAGAACGAAGCCGGCACCAAGAACGTCATCAAGACCTGGTCCCGTCGCTCGATGATCGTCCCGGCCATGCTCGGCCACACGATCGCGGTGCACAACGGCAAGACCCACATCCCGGTGTTTGTCACCGAGTCGATGGTCGGCCACAAGCTCGGCGAGTTCTCGCCGACCCGCACCTTCCGGGGCCACGTCAAGGACGACCGGAAGTCGAAGCGCCGCTAGCCGGCGGGGTGCAAACGACCATGACAAACATTGAAGGGACAACCATGGAAGCCAGGGCCCAGGCGCGGTACATCCGCGTCACGCCCATGAAGGCCCGCCGTGTGGTGGACCTCATCCGCGGCATGGGCGCCGCGGAGGCTCAGGCGGTCCTGCGTTTCGCCCCGCAGGCCGCGAGCGTGCCGGTGGGCAAGGTGCTGGACAGCGCCATTGCCAACGCCGCGCACAACTACGACCACACCGATGTCGACAGCCTTTACATTGCTGAGGCGTACGTCGACGAGGGCCCGACCCTGAAGCGGTTCCGTCCGCGTGCCCAGGGCCGTGCCTACCGGATCCGCAAGCGGACCAGCCACATCACCGTGGTCGTCAGCAGCAAGGAAGGAACCCGGTAATGGGCCAGAAGGTAAACCCGCATGGGTTCCGGCTCGGTATCACGACCGACTTCAAGTCGCGTTGGTACGCCGACAAGCTGTACAAGGACTACGTCAAGGAAGACGTCGCCATCCGTCGGATGATGACGTCCGGCATGGAGCGCGCCGGTATCTCCAAGGTGGAGATCGAGCGCACCCGTGACCGTGTCCGCGTGGACATCCACACCGCGCGTCCGGGCATCGTCATCGGCCGCCGTGGCGCCGAGGCCGACCGCATCCGCGGTGACCTCGAGAAGCTCACGGGCAAGCAGGTCCAGCTGAACATCCTCGAGGTCAAGAACCCCGAGACGGATGCTCAGCTCGTGGCCCAGGCCGTTGCCGAGCAGCTCTCCTCCCGTGTCTCCTTCCGTCGCGCCATGCGTAAGAGCATGCAGTCGTCGATGAAGGCGGGCGCCAAGGGCATCAAGATCCAGTGCGGCGGCCGCCTCGGTGGCGCCGAGATGTCCCGCTCGGAGTTCTACCGCGAGGGCCGTGTGCCCCTGCACACGCTCCGCGCGAACGTGGACTACGGCTTCTTCGAGGCCAAGACGACCTTCGGCCGCATCGGTGTGAAGGTCTGGATCTACAAGGGCGACGTCAAGAACATCGCCGAGGTCCGCGCCGAGAACGCTGCCGCCCGTGCGGGTAACCGCCCGGCCCGCGGTGGCGCCGACCGCCCGGCCCGTGGTGGCCGTGGCGGCGAGCGGCGCGGTCGCAAGCCGCAGCAGGCTGCCGGCGCCGAGGCCCCCAAGGCCGAGGCTCCCGCGTCCGCCGCTCCGGCTGAGAGCACCGGAACGGAGGCCTGACCGAAATGCTGATCCCCCGTAGGGTCAAGCACCGCAAGCAGCACCACCCGAAGCGCGATGGTATGGCCAAGGGTGGAACGCAGGTTGCGTTCGGCGAGTACGGCATCCAGGCCATGACCCCGGCCTACGTGACGAACCGCCAGATCGAGGCGGCTCGTATCGCGATGACCCGCCACATCAAGCGTGGCGGCAAGGTCTGGATCAACATCTACCCGGACCGTCCGCTGACCAAGAAGCCCGCCGAGACCCGCATGGGTTCCGGTAAGGGTTCGCCGGAGTGGTGGATCGCGAACGTCAAGCCCGGTCGCGTGATGTTCGAGCTGTCCTACCCCAATGAGAAGATCGCCCGTGAGGCGCTCCTTCGCGCGGCCCACAAGCTGCCGATGAAGTGCCGGATCGTCAAGCGCGAGGCAGGTGAAGCGTGATGTCGGCCGGTACCAAGGCGTCCGAGCTGCGCGAGCTGGGCAACGAGGAGCTTCTGGACAAGCTCCGCGAGGCCAAGGAAGAGCTGTTCAATCTCCGCTTCCAGGCGGCGACTGGCCAGCTCGAGAACCACGGCCGTCTGAAGGCGGTCCGCAAGGACATCGCGCGGATCTACACCCTGATGCGCGAGCGTGAGCTGGGCATCGAAACGGTGGAGAACGCCTGATGAGCGAGAAGAACGTGACTGAGAACACTGAGGCGCGCGGCTTCCGCAAGACCCGCGAGGGTCTCGTCGTCAGCGACAAGATGGACAAGACCGTCGTCGTCGCCGTCGAGGACCGCGTCAAGCACGCGCTGTACGGCAAGGTCATCCGCCGTACGAACAAGCTCAAGGCGCACGACGAGCAGAACGCCGCGGGTGTCGGCGACCGCGTCCTCCTGATGGAGACCCGGCCGCTGTCCGCGACCAAGCGCTGGCGCGTCGTCGAGATCCTCGAGAAGGCCAAGTAGGTAATTCCCGCAAGGGAATTCCAAAAAGTACGTTCCTGCGGGGCGCCCCTCGCAGGACAGTTCCGCCAGGCTCCGGGGGCCGCTCGCTGAGCGGCCCCCGGGGAACCGGCAGACAAACAGGAGATAGACGTGATCCAGCAGGAGTCGCGACTGCGTGTCGCCGACAACACTGGTGCGAAGGAAATCCTTTGCATCCGTGTGCTCGGTGGCTCCGGTCGCCGCTACGCGGGCATCGGTGACGTCATCGTCGCCACCGTCAAGGACGCGATCCCCGGTGGCAACGTGAAGAAGGGTGACGTCGTCAAGGCGGTCATCGTTCGCACCGTCAAGGAGCGCCGTCGTCCGGACGGCTCGTACATCCGCTTCGACGAGAACGCCGCCGTCATTCTGAAGAACGACGGCGACCCTCGCGGCACCCGTATCTTCGGCCCGGTCGGCCGTGAGCTGCGCGAGAAGAAGTTCATGAAGATCATCTCGCTCGCGCCGGAGGTGCTGTAAGCATGAAGATCAAGAAGGGTGACCTGGTCCAGGTCATCACCGGCAAGGACAAGGGCAAGCAGGGCAAGGTCATTGCCGCTTACCCGCGCGACGAGCGCGTCCTGGTCGAGGGTGTCAACCGGGTCAAGAAGCACACCAAGGCCGGCCCGACCGCCACTGGCTCCCAGGCCGGCGGCATCGTGACCACCGAGGCCCCGATCCACGTGTCCAACGTTCAGCTGGTCGTGGAGCAGGACGGTCAGAAGGTCGTCACGCGTGTCGGTTACCGCTTCGACGAGAACGGCAACAAGATCCGCGTTGCCAAGCGGACGGGTGAGGACATCTGATGGCTACCACCACTCCGCGTCTCAAGCAGAAGTACCGCGACGAGATCGCCCCCAAGATGCGTGACGAGTTCAAGTACGAGAACGTCATGCAGATTCCGGGCCTCGTCAAGATCGTGGTCAACATGGGTGTGGGCGACGCCGCCCGCGACTCCAAGCTGATGGACGGCGCCGTGCGCGACCTCACCACGATCACCGGTCAGAAGCCGGCCGTCACCAAGGCCCGCAAGTCCATCGCGCAGTTCAAGCTGCGTGAGGGCCAGCCGATCGGTGCCCACGTCACGCTTCGTGGCGACCGCATGTGGGAGTTCCTGGACCGCACCCTGTCGCTCGCGCTCCCGCGCATCCGCGACTTCCGCGGCCTGTCCCCCAAGCAGTTCGACGGCCGTGGCAACTACACCTTCGGTCTCACGGAGCAGGTCATGTTCCACGAGATCGACCAGGACAAGATCGACCGCGTCCGGGGTATGGACATCACCGTGGTCACCACGGCGACCAACGACGCTGAGGGCCGCGCGCTCCTTCGTCACCTCGGCTTCCCGTTCAAGGAGGCGTAAGCGAGATGGCGAAGAAGGCTCTGATTGCCAAGGCTGCTCGTAAGCCCAAGTTCGGTGTGCGTGCGTACACCCGCTGCCAGCGCTGCGGCCGTCCGCACTCCGTGTACCGCAAGTTCGGCCTGTGCCGCGTGTGCCTTCGTGAGATGGCTCACCGTGGCGAGCTGCCGGGCGTGACCAAGAGCTCCTGGTAACAACCCACTTGGGTTGAAGCCGGGCTCTCGGTAAGCATCTGGGTCGGCAGGCGGTCCATCTCCCATGCCTTAGGCTAGTGGGGTTGGGCGTCTGCCGCCCGTACGACTTACTACGCCGTAGGTCCACCGCGCCGCACCCGTCCCGTCTCGGATCGGGGAGAGGGATGGCGCACCAGGAAACCCCGGCGAGAGAGGCCGAAGGCCAATTCATGACCATGACTGATCCGATCGCAGACATGCTGACCCGTCTGCGGAACGCGAACTCGGCATACCACGACTCCGTGACGATGCCGGCATCGAAGATCAAGTCGCACATCGCAGAGATCCTCCAGCAGGAGGGCTTCATCACGGGCTGGAAGGTCGAGGACGCCGAGGTCGGCAAGAACCTCGTTCTCGAGCTGAAGTTCGGCCCGAACCGTGAGCGCTCCATCGCGGGCATCAAGCGGATCTCCAAGCCCGGTCTCCGGGTGTACGCGAAGTCCACCAACCTGCCGAAGGTGCTGGGCGGCCTCGGCGTGGCGATCATCTCCACGTCGCACGGGCTCCTCACTGACAAGCAGGCCGGCAAGAAGGGCGTGGGTGGGGAAGTCCTCGCCTACGTCTGGTAGCAGAAGGGAACGGAGGAAACAGCTATGTCGCGCATCGGCAAGCTCCCCATCGCGGTTCCCGCCGGCGTGGACGTCACCATCGACGGCCGTACGGTCGCGGTCAAGGGCCCCAAGGGCACGCTGACCCACACCGTCGTGGCGCCGATCGAGATCGCCAAGGGCGAGGACGGCACCCTGGCGGTGACCCGCCCCAACGACGAGCGTCAGAGCAAGGCCCTGCACGGCCTGTCCCGCACGCTGGTGGCGAACATGATCACCGGCGTGACCCAGGGTTACGTGAAGAAGCTCGAGATCAGCGGTGTCGGTTACCGCGTGGCCGCCAAGGGTGCGAACCTCGAGTTCGCGCTCGGTTACAGCCACCCGATCCTGATCGAGGCCCCCGAGGGCATCACCTTCAAGGTGGAGTCCCCGACCCGCTTCCAGGTCGAGGGCATCGACAAGCAGAAGGTCGGCGAGGTTGCGGCCAACATCCGCAAGCTGCGCAAGCCTGACCCGTACAAGGCCAAGGGCGTCAAGTACGAGGGCGAAGTCATCCGCCGCAAGGTCGGAAAGGCGGGTAAGTAAGCCATGGCATACGGGCAGAAGATCCTCAAGGGCGACGCCTACAAGCGCGCCGCGATCAAGCGCCGTCACATCCGGATCCGCAAGAACCTTTCCGGTACGGCGGAGCGCCCCCGTCTGGTCGTGACCCGCTCCAACCGCCACATCGTGGCGCAGGTGATCGACGACCTGAAGGGCCACACCCTGGCATCGGCGTCCACGCTGGACAGCTCGATCCGCGGTGGCGAGGGCGACAAGTCCGCGCAGGCCAAGCAGGTCGGCGCCCTGGTCGCCGAGCGTGCCAAGGCCGCCGGTGTCGAGGCTGTCGTGTTCGACCGTGGTGGCAACCAGTACGCCGGGCGCATCGCCGCCCTGGCGGACGCCGCCCGCGAAGCCGGGCTCAGGTTCTGAGCCGCCGTAGCTAGCGGAAAAGAAAGAGGTAAATCCAATGGCTGGACCCCAGCGCCGCGGTGGCGGTGCCGGTGGCGGCGAGCGGCGGGACCGGAAGGGCCGTGACGGCGGCGCTGCTGCCGCCGAGAAGACCGCGTACGTTGAGCGCGTTGTCGCGATCAACCGCGTCGCCAAGGTTGTGAAGGGTGGTCGTCGCTTCAGCTTCACCGCGCTGGTCGTGGTGGGCGACGGTGACGGCACCGTGGGTGTCGGATACGGCAAGGCCAAGGAGGTGCCGGCCGCCATCGCCAAGGGCGTTGAGGAGGCCAAGAAGCACTTCTTCAAGGTCCCGCGTATCCAGGGCACCATCCCGCACCCGATCCAGGGTGAGAAGGCTGCCGGCGTCGTGCTGCTCAAGCCCGCGTCCCCGGGTACCGGTGTTATCGCCGGTGGTCCGGTGCGCGCCGTGCTCGAGTGCGCCGGTATCCACGACGTGCTGTCGAAGTCGCTCGGCTCCGACAACGCGATCAACATCGTGCACGCGACCGTGGCGGCCCTCAAGGGCCTCCAGCGTCCCGAGGAGATCGCGGCCCGCCGCGGTCTGCCGCTCGAGGACATCGCGCCCGCGGCTCTTCTGCGTGCGCGTGCCGGGGCGGGTGCGTAATCATGGCGCAGCTCAAGATCACGCAGGTCAAGTCCTACATCGGCAGCAAGCAGAACCACCGTGACACGCTGCGGTCGCTTGGTCTCAAGGGGATCAACACCGTGGTCGTCAAGGAGGACCGCCCCGAGTTCCGCGGCATGGTGCACACCGTCCGCCACCTCGTGACGGTCGAGGAGGTCGACTGATCATGGCGGAGCAGAACCCGCTCAAGATCCACAACCTCCGTCCCGCCCCGGGCGCCAAGACCGCCAAGACCCGTGTGGGTCGTGGTGAGGCGTCGAAGGGTAAGACGGCCGGTCGTGGTACGAAGGGCACCAAGGCCCGTTACCAGGTTCCGGAGCGCTTCGAGGGTGGCCAGATGCCGCTCCACATGCGCCTCCCGAAGCTGAAGGGCTTCAAGAACCCGTTCAAGACCGAGTTCCAGGTCGTGAACCTCGACAAGCTGGCCGCGCTCTACCCCGAGGGTGGCGAGGTCACCGTCGAGGGTCTGGTGGCCAAGGGCGCTGTTCGTAAGAACAGCCTCGTCAAGGTCCTCGGCCAGGGCGAGATCTCCGTGGCGCTGCAGGTGACGGTCGACGCCGTCTCCGGTTCCGCCAAGGAGAAGATCACCGCCGCGGGCGGTACCGTCACCGAGCTCGTCTGAATTTTTCGGGCGTCTCGATGACCTGAACGATCCCGACCGGGGATACCCCACATAAGGGGTATCCCCGGTTGGTCGTTCCACGGGGGGTGTCTCGCCGGTAAGGTGGCTTGCACTGCCAACTTTCACGGAGTGCCGCGGTTCGGGCACTCAAGGCGGCAGTGGGACGTTACCCAAGTCGTTGTTCAGTCGGAATCTCAAGACCGTCACCCTTGACGCAGTTGCGCGGGGGTCGCAGGAGGCACCGTGCTCACCGCGTTCGCCCGGGCGTTCAGGACGCCCGACCTGCGCAAGAAGCTGCTCTTCACGCTCGGGATCATCGTGGTCTACCGGGTCGGTACCCACATCCCGATCCCCGGCGTGGACTACAAGAGCGTCCAGACCTGTATCGACGTGGCCAACAAGGGCAACCAGAGCCTCTTCGGCCTGGTCAACATGTTCAGTGGCGGAGCGCTGCTCCAGATCACGGTCTTCGCGCTCGGCATCATGCCGTACATCACGGCGAGCATCATTCTCCAGCTGCTGACCGTGGTCATCCCGCGCCTGGAGGCCCTGAAGAAGGAGGGCCAGGCGGGTACGACGAAGATCACGCAGTACACCCGCTATCTGACGGTGGCGCTGGCCATCCTCCAGGGCACCGGTCTGGTGGCGACCGCCCGCAGCGGCGCGCTCTTCAACGGCTGCCCGGTGGCGACCTCGATCGTCCCCGACCAGTCGATCTTCACCACCATCACGATGGTCATCTGCATGACCGCCGGTACGGCCGTCGTCATGTGGCTCGGTGAGCTGATCACCGACCGCGGCATCGGCAACGGCATGTCGATCCTGATGTTCATCTCGATCGCCGCGACCTTCCCGTCCGCGCTGTGGGCCATCAAGAAGCAGGGCACCCTGGCCGGCGGCTGGATCGAGTTCGGCACGGTCATCCTCGTCGGCCTGGTCATGGTCGGCCTGGTGGTCTTCGTGGAGCAGGCGCAGCGCCGCATCCCGGTCCAGTACGCCAAGCGCATGATCGGCCGGCGGTCCTACGGCGGTACGTCGACCTACATCCCGCTGAAGGTGAACCAGGCGGGTGTGATCCCCGTCATCTTCGCCTCGTCGTTGCTGTACATTCCGGCGCTGGTCGCCCAGTTCGCCGGGGGCACCTCCGGCTGGAAGACCTGGGTCCAGAACAACCTGACCAAGGGTGACCACCCGATTTACATCACCCTGTACTTCTTGCTCATCGTTTTCTTCGCGTTCTTCTACGTGGCGATCTCCTTCAACCCCGAGGAAGTCGCGGACAACATGAAGAAGTATGGTGGCTTCATCCCGGGCATCCGGGCCGGTCGGCCCACCGCTGAGTACCTGTCGTACGTGCTCAACCGGATCACCTGGCCGGGTTCGCTGTACCTGGGTCTGATCGCTCTGGTACCGACCATGGCGTTGGTCGGCTTCGGGGCGAGCCAGAACTTCCCCTTCGGCGGGACCAGCATCCTGATCATCGTGGGTGTCGGACTCGAGACGGTGAAGCAGATCGAGAGCCAGCTCCAGCAGCGCAATTACGAAGGGTTCCTCCGCTGATGCGAATCGTCCTCGTCGGGCCGCCCGGTGCCGGCAAGGGAACGCAGGCTGCGTTCCTGGCCAAGAACCTGTCGATCCCCCACATCTCCACGGGCGACCTGTTCCGGGCCAACATCAGCCGCCAGACGGAGCTCGGGAAACTCGCGAAGTCCTACATGGACGCGGGCAACCTGGTGCCGGACGAGGTCACCATCGCGATGGCCAAGGACCGCATGGAGCAGCCGGACGCCCGCGGCGGCTTCCTGCTCGACGGTTTCCCGCGCAACGTCTCGCAGGCCGAGGCGCTGGACGACATGCTCAAGGACGAGGGCATGAAGGTCGACGCGGTGCTCGACCTGGAGGTTCCGGAGGACGAGGTCGTCAAGCGCATCGCGGGCCGCCGCGTCTGCCGCAACGACTCGGCGCACGTCTTCCACGTCTCGTACAAGCAGCCGAAGCAGGACGGCGTCTGCGACGTGTGCGGCGGCGAGCTGTACCAGCGCGACGACGACTCCGAGGAGACCGTCCGCAAGCGGCTGGAGGTCTACCACACGCAGACCGAGCCGATCATCGACTACTACAAGGCCCAGGGCCTGGTGGTCACCATCTCGGCGCTCGGCAAGGTGGAAGAGGTCACCCGGCGCGCCATGGAGGCGCTCAAGCAGAAGTCCGGCGACAAGTAGTCGTCGTCCCTGCCACGGCCGCGGTTCCCTGCCGGGAGCCGCGGCCGAGCTGTGGGCGGTGCCGGTGGCGCCGTCCTGCGGCGGCCGGGCCGGTTCCGGTCCCCTCGCGCCGGACGGGGCGGCGCCGCGGCCCCGTATCGTTGAAGCAGTTCCCGTAGCCCCGGTCAGAAAGGCCGCAGCCCTGATGGTGCAGATCAAGACCCCCGAGCAGATCGCCAAGATGCGTGCGGCGGGCCTGGTCGTCGCCGCCGTGCACGCGGCCACGCGCGAGGCCGCGGTGCCGGGCGCCACGACCAAGGACCTGGACGAGGTGGCCCGCAAGGTGATCGCCGAGCACGGGGCGAAGTCGAACTTCCTGGGCTACGGCGGCTTCCCCGCGACCATCTGCACCTCGGTGAACGAGGTGGTCGTCCATGGCATCCCCTCCGACGAGGTGGTCCTCAAGGACGGCGACATCATCTCCATCGACGCGGGCGCGATCGTGGACGGCTGGCACGGTGACGCGGCCTACACCGCCTTCGTGGGGTCCGGTCACTCCCCGGAGCTGGTCGAGTTGTCCCGGGTGACCGAGGAGTCGATGTGGGCCGGGATCGCGGCCGTGCGCCTCGGCAACCGGCTCGTGGACATCTCCCGCGCCATCGAGACGTACATCCGTCGCCAGCCCAAGCCGGGCGGCGGCCGATACGGGATCATCGAGGACTACGGCGGCCACGGCATCGGCACCGAGATGCACATGGACCCGCACCTGCTGAACTATGTGGAGCGCCGCCGCGGCAAGGGCCCGAAGCTGGTGCCCGGCTTCTGCCTGGCCATCGAGCCGATGGTGTCCCTCGGCACCCCGCGGACCGAGGTCCTGCGGGACGACTGGACCGTCATCACCACGGACGGCACCTGGTCCTCCCACTGGGAGCACTCCGTCGCCCTGACCGAGGAGGGCCCCCTGGTCCTCACGGCCCCCGACGGCGGCAAGGCCAAGCTGGCGGAGTTCGGGATCACCACCGCCCCCGACCCCCTCGCATAATGACCTTCGGCAGAGGGCAGACTCACCCGGATTCGTGTTTCGGGATGCGCTGACGTAGACTGACTCGTCGGCTCCCGTGCACCCGCATGCCTGCATGCGCTCGGACGGAGTCGATCAAGGTAGTCGATTCGAAGGGCGAAGCGTGGCCAAGAAGCAAGGTGCCATCGAGATCGAGGGCACTGTCGTCGAGTCTCTGCCGAACGCCATGTTCAAGGTCGAGCTCCAGAACGGCCACCAGGTCCTGGCACACATCAGCGGCAAGATGCGTATGCACTACATCCGCATCCTCCCTGACGACCGGGTCGTGGTGGAGCTTTCTCCGTACGACCTGACGCGTGGCCGGATCGTCTACCGATACAAGTAGATCTTGCCCGCATCCCGTTCCGCGGGGTGCGCATCCCGCTTCTGCGGGGTGGTGGCACTGACCCGGAGAACCTCACACCCATGAAGGTCAAGCCGAGCGTCAAGAAGATCTGCGACAAGTGCAGGGTGATCCGCCGTCACGGTCGGGTCATGGTCATCTGCGACAACCCGCGCCACAAGCAGCGCCAGGGCTGACGCACGACCGCACCCTCTGCACCCCTCGCAGAGATTCGCGCGACGCAGCTGAATAGTTCATACGCAGGACCCGAGCCGCACGGCTCGACACCCCCGGTTCGGAGGCCGGGGACCCAGTTCGTACCTCGTACGGCGGCTGGGAGCCGGTCCTGTGGAAGACCTCCGAGTAGTTAACTGGAGCCATTGAATGGCACGCGTTTCCGGTGTTGACATCCCGCGCGAAAAGCGCGTGGAGGTCGCCCTCACCTACGTGTTCGGCATCGGCCGGACTCTTTCGCAGGAGACGTTGGCTGCGACCGGCGTCGACCCGAACACCCGTGTTCGCGACCTGACCGAAGAGCAGCTGGTCGCGATTCGCGAGTACGTCGACAACAACATCAGGACCGAGGGTGACCTCCGTCGTGAGATCCAGGCCGACATCCGCCGCAAGGTCGAGATCGGCTGCTACCAGGGTCTGCGGCACCGCCGCGGTCTGCCCGTCCGCGGTCAGCGCACCAGCACCAACGCCCGTACCCGCAAGGGCCCGCGTCGCGCCATCGCCGGCAAGAAGAAGCCGGGCAAGAAGTAGTCCGCAGCGGACACCTGTCCACGGTCTTCGCTGTAGGACCGACCACCTCCCGTAGGAGTTAGTAGATGCCCCCCAAGGGACGTCAGGGCGCTGCCAAGAAGGTGCGCCGCAAGGAAAAGAAGAACGTCGCTCACGGCCACGCGCACATCAAGAGCACGTTCAACAACACCATCGTGTCGATCACGGACCCGTCGGGCAACGTGATCTCCTGGGCCTCCGCCGGCCACGTCGGCTTCAAGGGCTCCCGGAAGTCCACGCCGTTCGCCGCGCAGATGGCCGCCGAGTCGGCTGCCCGCCGCGCCCAGGAGCACGGCATGCGCAAGGTCGACGTCTTCGTCAAGGGCCCGGGCTCCGGTCGTGAGACCGCGATCCGCTCCCTCCAGGCCACGGGCCTCGAGGTCGGCTCCATCCAGGACGTCACCCCGACCCCGCACAACGGCTGCCGCCCCCCGAAGCGCCGCCGCGTCTGACGCACGGCTGCTTCGTCCGGCACCGGTCGGGCAGTGGTTTCCGGGCGGTACGGCTCCTTCGGGCCGTGCCGCCCGTACCCTTGCAGTACCCGCGCTTCTCACGGGCGCGGTTTCCGTCGGACGTCAAATAGCGGGCGTCCACGAAAGAAGGATCTGATCCACACATGCTGATCGCTCAGCGTCCCTCGTTGACCGAAGAGGTCGTCGACGAGTTCCGCTCCCGGTTCGTGATCGAGCCGCTGGAGCCGGGCTTCGGCTACACCCTCGGCAACTCCCTGCGCCGTACCCTCCTCTCCTCGATCCCGGGTGCGGCGGTCACGTCCATCCGCATCGACGGCGTGCTGCACGAGTTCACCACCGTGCCGGGCGTCAAGGAGGACGTCACCGACCTGATCCTCAACATCAAGCAGCTGGTCGTCTCCTCGGAGCACGACGAGCCGGTCGTGATGTACCTGCGCAAGCAGGGCCCGGGTCTGGTCACCGCCGCCGACATCGCGCCCCCGGCCGGTGTCGAGGTGCACAACCCCGACCTCGTCCTCGCCACGCTCAACGGCAAGGGCAAGCTGGAGATGGAGCTGACCGTCGAGCGCGGTCGCGGCTATGTCTCCGCCGTGCAGAACAAGCAGGTGGGCCAGGAGATCGGCCGTATCCCGGTCGACTCGATCTACTCGCCGGTTCTCAAGGTCACCTACAAGGTCGAGGCGACCCGTGTCGAGCAGCGCACCGACTTCGACAAGCTGATCGTCGACGTCGAGACCAAGCAGGCCATGCGCCCGCGCGACGCCATGGCGTCGGCCGGCAAGACCCTGGTCGAGCTGTTCGGTCTCGCCCGCGAGCTGAACATCGACGCCGAGGGCATCGACATGGGCCCGTCCCCCACGGACGCCGCCCTGGCCGCCGACCTGGCGCTGCCGATCGAGGAGCTGGAGCTCACGGTCCGCTCCTACAACTGCCTCAAGCGCGAGGGCATCCACTCCGTGGGTGAGCTGGTCGCCCGCTCCGAGGCCGACCTGCTGGACATCCGCAACTTCGGTGCGAAGTCCATCGACGAGGTCAAGGCGAAGCTGGCCGGCATGGGCCTGGCCCTCAAGGACAGCCCGCCCGGATTCGACCCGACCGCCGCCGCCGACGCCTTCGGCGCCGACGACGACGCGGACGCCGGGTTCGTGGAGACCGAGCAGTACTGATCCGGCTGCCGGTCGTGCCCCACGCGGCCCGGCCGCACAGGGGCACAGCCCCGCGCCCTCAGGGGCGCGGACCCTCCGGGCGCCCTCTGGGGCGCCCGGATCTCCGACAGACAACCGTCTGCTCGGATACTGACTCCGGTACCTGACACGGCCGGGGCAGACACCTTAGGAGAAACAATGCCGAAGCCCGCCAAGGGCGCCCGCATGGGCGGCAGCGCTGCGCACGAGAAGCTCCTCCTCGCGAACCTCGCGAAGGCGCTCTTCGAGCACGGCCGTATCACCACCACCGAGGCGAAGGCCCGCCGCCTGCGCCCGTACGCGGAGCGTCTGGTCACCAAGGCGAAGAAGGGTGACCTTCACAACCGCCGTCAGGTGCTCCAGGTGATCACGGACAAGAGCATCGTCCACACGCTCTTCACCGAGATCGGCCCGCGCTACGAGAACCGTCCGGGTGGCTACACCCGTATCACCAAGATCGGCAACCGCCGGGGCGACAACGCGCCCATGGCCGTGATCGAGCTGGTCGAGGCGCTGACGGTGCAGCAGAACGCGGTCGGCGAGGCCGAGGCGGCGACCAAGCGCGCCGTCAAGGAGGCCGACGCCAAGGCCGAGGAGACCAAGGCCGAGGAGACGGCTCCGGCCGCCGCCGAGGCCACCGAGGAGTCCAAGGACGCCTGAGGTCCGCCCTCGCAGTGAGCGGGTCCGCCCTTCGCGGGGCGGGCCCGCTTTCGCGTACCTGAGAGGATCGAGGAGTGAGTGAGGAAGTACGGCCCGGGCATGTCCGGGTCCGTCTCGACCTCTCCTACGACGGCACCGACTTCCACGGCTGGGCCAAGCAGGCCGGGGGCAGGCGGACCGTCCAGGGGGAGATCGAGGACGCGCTGCGGACGGTCACCCGGTCCCGGGAGACCTACGAGCTGACGGTGGCCGGGCGGACCGACGCCGGGGTGCACGCCCGCGGGCAGGTCGCCCATGTGGAGCTGCCGCTGGAGATCTGGGGCGAGCACCGCGGAAAGCTGCTGAAGCGGCTCGCGGGGCGCCTGCCCAAGGACGTACGGGTGTGGGCCCTGCGGGAGGCGCCCGAGGGCTTCAACGCCCGGTTCTCGGCCGTCTGGCGGCGCTACGCCTACCGGGTCACCGACAATCCCGGCGGGGTCGACCCCCTGCTGCGGAGCCATGTGCTGTGGCACGACTGGCCGCTCGACGTGGCGGCCATGAACGAGGCGGCCCGGGGGCTCCTCGGGGAGCACGACTTCGCCGCCTACTGCAAGAAGCGCGAGGGTGCCACCACCATCCGCACCCTTCAGGAGCTGAGCCTGGTGCGCGGCGAGGACGGCATCGTCACCGCCACCGTCCGGGCGGACGCGTTCTGTCACAACATGGTGCGCTCGCTGATCGGGGCGCTGCTGTTCGTGGGGGACGGTCACCGTCCCGCCGACTGGCCCGCGAAGGTGCTGGCCGCCGGGGTGCGGGACTCCGCGGTGCATGTCGTACGCCCGCACGGGCTGACGCTGGAGGAGGTCGGCTATCCGGCCGACGGGCTGCTGGCCGCGCGGAGCAAGGAGGCGCGGAACAAGCGGACGCTTCCGGGGGCGGGCTGCTGCTGAGCCCCCGTGCACCGGGGCCCGGCGCCTTCGCGCCGGGCCCCGGTGACGTAGGAGCCGCTAGTTCGAGGCGGCGGAAGCCTGGGCCTCGCCGCGGCGCCGTATCTGGCGGAAGGTGAATTCGGCCAGATCGTCGCCGGCCGCGAAGACCTTGGCGTCCTTGGCGGTCACGTCCTTGCCGCTGGTGAAGCCGGCGAGGGTGAAGTAGGCGTAGCGGCCGTAGGAATTGGTGGTGGAGCGGCAGATCTTCGTCCGGCAGAAGGCGGGCACGCCCTTGCCGAACAGCGAGGTGATGATGCTCTTGCCGTCTGCCTGCTGCTTGGCCGCGGTCGCCTTGGACGCATTGTCGAACAGAGCCACACCCACGGTGACCGCGACGCCGTTCTTGGTGTAGGTGGCGCGGAAGAACTGGGTGCAGCCGTTCTTGGTGAGCACCGCGGGCAGGGTGCCGCGGACGGCCGAGGCGCAGCTCTTGGTGGCGGCCGAGGGGCCCCGCTTGTAGACGTTCGCGCCCACGGTCAGCTGGGTCCCGGGAAACAGCGTGTTCGCGCTGATCGGGGCCTTGTCCTTCGCGGCGCTGGAGATGAAGTCCATCGGGTTCAGCGGGGGAGGGGCCGAGGTCGGCGCGAAGGAGGGGGCCGGGTCGGCGCTCTCACTGGGGATGTGCGCCGTGCCGGGCAGCGCGCTGGCCGGCTGGTTCGAGGTGTCGGAGCCGCCGTCCGCGGAGACCACCGCGACCGTGACCGCGGCACCGACGGCGACCGTGGCCAGGGCGCCGCCGAGGATCAGCAGCAGCCGACGGCGCTTGGCGCGCGCCTCGGAGGCCTCGGCGAGCGCGGCCCAGTCGGGGGTGCCGGTCTGGCTGTCCTGCTGGGAACTCGGTGTCCAGGGATCCCACTGCGGCTCCCCCTGCCCATAACTCATGCGGCGCATCTTAGACGCGCCGTGGACCGCGTTGTTCCCCTTCGTCGGGGACCGCCGAGACAACCCGGCGCAAGGGAGACAAAGCTCCGGTCACCCGGATGGCGCGCACGGGTGGCGGCGGCCCCGTTTTGACCCTGGTGTCCGCCGCCGTTATTCTGGCTGTTCGTTATGTGTATTGGCTTGCTCATTCTCACGTGAGGGGCCCTTACACCGGTCCGCCGGGCCGATGACCAGCGACCAGCACGCGGTTTGCGTCACCGTGGTGCGGTCTGGGCTGTCGTGATCGTCTTCGGTGACCTTGTCAGGATCCTCACTGAAGAAGCGAAGGCTACGAACCGTGCGTACGTACAGCCCCAAGCCCGGCGATGTGACGCGTCAGTGGCACGTCATCGACGCCCAGGACGTCGTCCTGGGTCGTCTGGCCACCACTGCCGCCACCCTTCTGCGCGGCAAGCACAAGCCGATCTATGCGCCCCACGTGGACGCCGGCGACTTCGTCATCATCATCAACGCGGACAAGGTGCACCTGTCCGGCAACAAGCGGACCCAGAAGATGGCCTACCGCCACTCGGGCTACCCGGGCGGTCTGCGCTCGGTCCGCTACGACGAGCTGCTGGAGAAGAACCCGGAGAAGGCCGTGGAGAAGGCCGTCAAGGGCATGCTCCCCAAGAACTCCCTGGGCCGTCAGATGCTCTCGAAGCTGAAGGTCTACAAGGGTGACCAGCACCCGCACGCTGCCCAGCAGCCGGTGCCGTTCGAGATCACCCAGGTCGCGCAGTAAGTCCGGCCACACCCCCAAAGCTGAAGAGAATCTGAGGAGAATCGTGGCCGAGACCACTGCCGAGCAGCCGCTCGAAGAGCTTGACATCGACAGCTACACCACCGAGTCCGAGGTTCCGCTCGAGGGTGAGTACACCTCCGAGTCCATGGCCTCGCGCTTCGGTGAGCCCCAGCCGGCCGCCGGCCTGGGCCGCCGCAAGAACGCCATCGCCCGCGTCCGGATCGTCCCGGGCACCGGCAAGTGGAAGATCAACGGTCGCACCCTCGAGGACTACTTCCCGAACAAGGTGCACCAGCAGGAAGTCAACGAGCCCTTCAAGGTGCTCGAGCTCGAGGGCCGCTACGACGTCATCGCCCGCATCGCGGGTGGCGGCGTCTCGGGTCAGGCCGGTGCGCTCCGTCTCGGTGTCGCCCGCGCCCTGAACGAGGCCGACGTGGACAACAACCGCGGCGCCCTCAAGAAGGCCGGATTCCTCCGCCGCGACGACCGTGCGGTCGAGCGCAAGAAGGCCGGTCTCAAGAAGGCCCGTAAGGCGCCGCAGTACAGCAAGCGCTAAATCGCGTCCGCTGGTCGCACGGGCCCTCGTGGCCCGCAGCGCGCACGAATCGCCCCGGCAGCACGCTCTGTGCCGCCGGGGCGGTTCGTTTAGGCGGGCAGATGCTTATCGCCGGTTTACCACCGGCTCAATGGGGCTTATGGAGCAATCCCGACAGGCGCGGGGCGGCTGCATGGGATAAGCCTCAAGAGGGGCCTCGGGGATGTACGTATCCCGCGCCGGTCTGGACACTCGGCACGGGCCGCATAGTTGCAGCAAGTTCGGAGGACACCACAGTGGGACGACTCTTCGGCACGGACGGCGTGCGCGGTGTCGCCAACGCGGATCTCACGGCCGAGATGGCACTCGGCCTGTCCGTCGCGGCGGCGCACGTACTGGCCGAGGCGGGCACCTTCGAGGGCCACCGGGCGACGGCGGTCGTCGGACGCGATCCGCGGGCGTCCGGGGAGTTCCTGGAGGCCGCCGTGGTCGCCGGTCTCGCCAGCGCGGGCGTGGACGTGCTGCGCGTCGGCGTGCTGCCCACCCCCGCCGTGGCGTATCTGACCGGGGCGCTCGGCGCCGACCTCGGTGTGATGCTCTCCGCCAGCCACAACGCCATGCCCGACAACGGCGTCAAGTTCTTCGCCCGCGGCGGCCACAAGCTGGCCGACGACCTGGAGGACCGGATCGAGGCCGTCTACGAGGAGCACCGCACCGGCGCTCCCTGGGACCGGCCCACCGGCTCCGGCGTCGGCCGGGTGAAGGCGTACGACGAGGGCTTCGACCAGTACGTCGCCCATCTCATCGGGGTCCTCCCGAACCGGCTCGACGGGCTGAAGATCGTCCTGGACGAGGCGCACGGCGCCGCCGCCCGGGTCTCGCCCGAGGCGTTCAGCCGGGCGGGCGCCGAGATCATCACGATCGGCACCGAGCCGGATGGGCTCAACATCAACGACGGCTGCGGCTCCACCCACCTGGACAAGCTGAAGGCGGCCGTGGTCGAGCACGGCGCCGACGTCGGCATCGCCCACGACGGTGACGCCGACCGCTGCCTCGCCGTCGACCACACCGGTGCGGAAGTGGACGGCGACCAGATCCTCGCGGTGCTGGCGCTGGCGATGCGGGAACGGTCCGCGCTGCGCTCCGACACCGTCGTCGCCACGGTCATGTCGAACCTGGGCTTCAAGCTGGCCATGGAGCGCGAGGGCATCGAGCTGGTGCAGACCGCGGTCGGCGACCGCTATGTGCTGGAGGAGATGAAGGACAAGGGCTACGCCCTGGGCGGCGAGCAGTCCGGCCACGTCATCATCCTCGACCACGCCACCACCGGCGACGGCACCCTCACCGGCCTGATGCTGGCCGCCCGGATCGCCGAGACCGGACGGCCGCTGCGGGACCTGGTGTCGGTGATGGAGCGGCTGCCGCAGGTCCTGGTGAACGTCCCCGACGTCGACAGGTCCCGGGTCGGCACCTCCGCCGAGCTGGCCACCGCCGTCACGGAGGCCGAGCGCGAACTGGGCACCACCGGCCGGGTGCTGCTGCGCCCCTCGGGCACCGAGCCGCTGGTGCGGGTCATGGTCGAGGCCGCCGACATCGACCAGGCCCGCTCGGTCGCCGGCCGGCTCGCGGACGCGGTGAAGTCGGCGCTCGGCTAGGTCTTTTGCGTCGCACCGGCGCGGGCGCGCTGTCCGGCCCAGAACCACTTCTGGGCCAGCAGGGTCAGCGTGCCCGCCAGGACGATGCCCAGCAGGTTCAGCAGCAGCTGCTCCGTGGACCCCACGGCCTGCCGGTACCCGTCGTAGCCGAAGGCCACGGCCGCGTTCGCCGCGGCCGGGACCGTGGTGACCGAGATCGCCACGCCGATCAGCGCACCCGACTTCGCGGAGGTCAGGGAGAGCGTCCCGGCGATGCCCGCGAGGACCGCGACGACGAACGAGAAGGCGTCCGGCCGGTAGATGAAGTTGGTGTTGGGCCGCTCGGCGTCCAGCTTGACCCGGCTGAACAGGCCGATGGCGTCCATGAAGTACGTGAAGCCGACCGCCACCAGCAGGGCCACCGCGAAGCCCACCAGCAGCGCGGTCAGCGAGCGCAGCGCCAGCCGGGGCGCCCGCTGCACCAGCGCGGTGCTCAGCCCGGCGAGCGGGCCGAACTCCGGGCCCACCGCCATGGCCCCCACGATCAGGATCGCGTTGTCCAGGACGACACCGCAGGCCGCGATCATCGTGGCAAGGGTGAGGAAGGCGACGTAGGAGACCGACAGCGTCGACTCCTCGTGCGTCGCGTCCTCCAGGTGCTCCCACAGCACCGCGTCCGCGCCCTCGCCGGGCGCCTGTTCCGCGGCCTCGTCGGCGCGCCGGGACAGCGACAGGTCGATGTTCTCGACCGCGATCGAACCGGTCTCCTCCAGGCCCGTCTCCTTGAGCCGGGCGAGGAGTTCGTCGCCCGCCTCCCGTGCGACGTCGCACATCACGACATCACCGGCGGGATGGCGGGCGGCCCCCGGTATGACGACGAGATGCGCGGTGCCGACCGTCCCCCGGATCAGACGCACCACCTCGTCCGTCAGCTCGGCCGGGGTGATCAGACGCAGATGCAGCATGACGCCTTTCTAACAGGTCCCGTCGAACGGCTGTTCAGAGCTTGCGCAGGCTCAGCTTCTGCACCTTGTGGTCGGGGCCCTTGCGGACCACCAGGGCGGCCCGCCCGCGGGTGGGGGCGACGTTCTCCAGCAGATTCGGCTTGTTGATGGTGCGCCAGGTCGTCCGGGCGTAGTCGAGGGCCTCCTCCTCGGAGACCTGGGTGTACTTGAGGAAGTACGAGGACGGGTCCTGGAAGGCGGTCTGCCGGAGCTTGGTGAACCGGTTGAGGTACCAGCGTTCGATGTCCTCGGGCCGGGCGTCGACGTACACGCTGAAGTCGAAGTAGTCCGCGAGGCCGACCCGGGTGCGGCCGTCCTTGCCGGGCAGGGCGGGCTGAAGCACGTTCAGGCCCTCGACGATGAGGATGTCCGGGCGGCGGACGGTGAGCTTTTGGCCGGGGACGATGTCGTAGATCAGGTGCGAGTAGACGGGGGCCGTCACCTCGTCCTTGCCCGCTTTGATGTCGGCGACGAACCGGGTGAGCGCACGGCGGTCGTACGACTCGGGGAAGCCCTTGCGGGACATCAGCCCGCGGGCCTGGAGCTCCTTGGTCGGCAGCAGAAAGCCGTCGGTGGTCACCAGCTCCACCCGCGGATGCTCGGGCCAGCGGGACAGCAGGGCCTGGAGCAGACGGGCCACGGTCGACTTGCCGACCGCGACGGAGCCCGCCACGCCTATCACGAAGGGCGTGCCGGACTGGGAGCCCTGCTCACCGAGGAAGGTGTTCAGGGCACCGCGCAGCCCGTCCGTGGCGCCGACATAGAGATTGAGCAGCCGGGACAGCGGGAGGTAGATGTCCCGCACCTCGTCGAGGTCGATGACGTCACCGAGGCCGCGGAGCTTCTCCACCTCCTCGGCGGTCAGCGGGAGCGGCGTCTTGTCGCGCAGCGCGCTCCACTCGGCGCGGGTGAGGTCGACGTAGGGAGTCGCCTCCGGCTTGGGCCGGTGGGCGCTCCGGGGCATCGAGGAGACCGGAGAGATCACAGTCCATTGTTAACGGAGTTTGAACGAGCTGCGGGGTGGGGTGCGTCACGCCGGAACGGGCGGTGCGGTCCGGTCGGTGGGCGCGGGGCGTTCGTATGCCCGTGGGAATTTCCGATTTCGGGCAGGATTCAAGAGGTCGGGGAGCGTTTTCGATCGTAGGCTGCCGCACATGTGCGGAATCGTGGGATACGTAGGGCCGCAGTCGGCGCTCGATGTGGTCGTGGCCGGACTGAAGCGGCTGGAGTACCGGGGTTACGACTCGGCGGGCGTCGCCGTGCTGGCGGACGGCGGTCTGGCCGCCGCGAAGAAGGCGGGGAAGCTGGTCAATCTGGAGAAGGCGTTGGTCGAACGGCCGCTGCCGGACGGCACCACCGGGATCGGGCACACCCGTTGGGCCACTCATGGCGGCCCCACCGACGCCAACGCGCACCCCCACCTCGACAACGCCGGACGGGTCGCCGTCGTCCACAACGGCATCATCGAGAACTTCGCGGCGCTGCGGGCCGAGCTGGCGGAGCGGGGGCACGACCTGGTCTCCGAGACGGACACCGAGGCCGTGGCGCATCTGCTCGCCGAGGAGTTCTCGGCCACCGCGGACCTCGCGGAGGCGATGCGGCTGGTGTGCCGCCGTCTGGAGGGGGCGTTCACCCTGGTCGCGGTGCACGCCGACGAACCGGACGTCGTCGTTGGCGCCCGGCGGAACTCCCCGCTCGTGGTGGGCGTCGGCGAGGGCGAAGCCTTCCTCGCCTCGGACGTGGCCGCCTTCATCGCCCACACCCGCTCCGCCGTCGAACTGGGCCAGGACCAGGTGGTCGAGCTGCGCCGGGACGGGGTGACGGTCACCGGATTCGACGGCCGCCCCGCCGAGGTCCGCTCGTACCACGTCGACTGGGACGCCTCGGCCGCCGAGAAGGGCGGCTACGACTACTTCATGCTCAAGGAGATCGCCGAGCAGCCCAAGGCGGTCGCCGACACCCTGCTCGGCCGGATCGACCGGGCCGGTTCGCTGACCCTGGACGAGCTGCGGATCTCGGCCGCCGAACTGCGCGAGACCGACAAGGTCGTGATCGTGGCCTGCGGAACCGCGTTCCATGCCGGGCTCATCGCCAAGTACGCCATCGAACACTGGACGCGCATCCCGTGCGAGGTGGAGCTGGCCAGCGAGTTCCGCTACCGGGACCCGATCCTCGACCCGCGCACCCTGGTCGTCGCCATCTCCCAGTCCGGGGAGACCATGGACACGCTGATGGCGCTGCGGCACGCGCGTGAGCAGGGGTCCAAGGTGCTGGCGATCTGCAACACCAACGGTTCGACGATCCCGCGCGAGTCGGACGCGGTGCTGTACACGCACGCGGGTCCGGAGGTCGCGGTGGCGTCCACCAAGGCGTTCCTGACCCAGCTCGTCGCCTGCTACCTGGTCGCCCTGTACCTGGGCCAGGTGCGCGGCACCCAGTGGGGCGACGAGATCCGGGCCGTGATCCGCGATCTGTCGAAGATCTCCCAGTCGGTCGAACGGGTCCTGCGGACCATGGAACCGGTCCGCGAGCTGGCACGGTCGCTCTCCGCGAAGGACACGGTGCTGTTCCTGGGACGGCATGTCGGCTATCCGGTGGCCCTCGAAGGCGCGCTCAAGCTGAAGGAACTGGCGTACATGCACGCCGAGGGCTTCGCGGCGGGCGAGCTGAAGCACGGGCCGATCGCGCTGATCGAGGAGGACCTGCCCGTGGTGGTCGTGGTGCCGTCGCCGCGCAGCCGCTCGGTCCTGCACGACAAGATCGTGTCGAACATCCAGGAGATCCGGGCGAGGGGTGCGCGCACGATCGTGATCGCGGAGGAGGGCGACGAGGCGGTGGTCCCGTACGCCGACCACCTGATCAGCATCCCGGTGACCCCGACACTCCTTCAGCCGCTGGTGGCGACGGTCCCGTTGCAGGTGTTCGCCTGCGAACTGGCCACGGCCCGCGGCAACGAGGTGGACCAGCCGCGGAACCTGGCGAAGTCGGTCACGGTGGAGTGACCCCTCGGGGCGTCGACGACGGTGGGGAAGGCCGAGGTGAACTGCCCGACGCGGTCGGATTGATCGTTTTTTCGCCGCTCGAAAGGGTGAACGTCTTTTACCGCCCGGGCAGTTCGTCTTGTGATCCACCTAGTTTGCGCACATGGTCACATCAGCTCACGAGGGCATGCACCGCATCTTCCAGGAGCGGCCCGAGATTCTGGCCCCCGTATTCGGGGTGCTGGGCGTCCCGTTGTCCGAGAAGGCGACCGTGGACGCGGTCACCACGGACGTGACGGAAGGGAAATCATGTCGTTTGTCAGCTACTTCCCTGGCCGGGGCACGGTCCGTGAGACCGCTTACCTGGAGGGCAAGGCCGAAGGCAAGGTAGAAGGCAGAGCCGAGGGTAAGGCCGAGGGCCGTGTCTCGCCGATCCTGCGGGTTCTGGAGAAGCGCAAGGTTGCCGTCCCCGAGGAGATCCGGGAACGCATCCTCTCGTGCACCGATCTCGACACTCTGGCCGTCTGGTTCGACCGGTCCCTGACTGCCGCGAAGGCCGAGGATCTGTTCGTCGGAGAGCCGGGGCCGGGGGCTGTGGCCGGGTCGTAGAGTGCAGGGGTGAGCATCATCGGAGTGGGGATCGACGTCGCCGAGATCGATCGGTTCCGGGCGTCGCTGGACCGTACGCCCGGGCTTGCCCGGCGGGTGTTCCTGCCACAGGAGTTGCTGCTCCCGAACGGTGAGCGGCGTGGCATCGCCTCGCTGGCCGCGCGGTTCGCCGCCAAGGAGGCGGTGGCCAAGGCCCTGGGCGCGCCCGCCGGGCTGCACTGGACCGACGCCGAGGTCTACGTGGAGGACAGCGGGCAGCCCCGGCTCCGGGTGACGGGCACGGTCGCCGCCCGCGCCGCCGAACTCGGGGTGCAGTCCTGGCATGTGTCGCTCAGTCATGATGCCGGTGTGGCCTCGGCGGTGGTGGTGGCCGAGGGGTAGCGGCGGCCGTGCCAGCGGGGACCGCCTCCGACGGCGTACGGCATGCGTGGGGGAGACTCGACGGTATGCGGAGTGCGTACAGCGTGGAGACGGTGAGGGCTGCCGAGCGTTCCCTCATGGCACGGCTTCCGGAAGGCGCGCTGATGCAGCGCGCCGCCGCCGGACTGGCCGCGGCCTGCGCGGACCTGCTCGGGCGGGTCTACGGCAGTCGGGTGGTGCTGCTGGTCGGCAGCGGGGACAACGGCGGTGACGCCCTGTACGCGGGGGCCCGGCTCGCCCGGCGCGGCGCGGGTGTCACCGCGGTGCTGCTGTCGCCCGGGCGCACCCACGAGGGCGGGCTCACCGCCCTGCGGAGGGCGGGCGGTTCGGCCCTGGAGGTCTCGGAGGCCGCCGAGGATCCGGTCCGGCGGGCCGATCTCGTCCTCGACGGAATCGTCGGCATCGGCGGTACGGGCGGACTGCGGCCGGAAGCCGCCGCGCTCGCCGCACTCGTGGAACGGTCGCGCGCGGCCGTCGTCGCGGTCGACCTGCCGAGCGGGGTCGAGGCCGACAGTGGGGAGGTGCGGGGCGAGGCCGTCCGCGCGGACCTCACCGTGACCTTCGGCACCCACAAGCCGGCCCTGCTGATCGATCCCGCGCGGGAGTACGCCGGTTCCGTACGCCTGGTCGACATCGGGCTGGACCTGCCGGAGCAGGCCGAGCTGGAGGCGTTGCAGCATGCCGATGTGGCGGCGCTGCTGCCGATGCCGCAGGCGGAGAGCGACAAGTACCGGCGCGGGGTGGTCGGCATCGCCGCGGGTTCGGCGCGCTACCCCGGGGCGGCCGTGCTGGCCGTGTCGGGCGCGCTGCGGGGCGGTGCCGGGGCCGTGCGGTATGTCGGCCCCGCCGGGAGCGCGGTGATCTCCCGCTTCCCGGAGACGCTGGTGTCCGACACGGGACCCGCGAAGGCCGGGCGGGTGCAGGCCTGGGTGGTGGGTCCCGGCGCCGGGGACGACGCGGCGACCGTGGCGGAGGTCCTGGAGGCGGATGTGCCGGTGCTCGTCGACGCGGACGGGCTGCGGCTGGCCGACCGGGACGCCGTACGCGCCCGCAGCGCACCGACCCTGATGACCCCGCACGCCGGGGAGGCGGCCGCGCTGCTCGGGGTGTCGCGCGAGGAGGTGGAGGGCGCCCGGCTCTCGGCGGCACGGGAACTGGCGGACCGCTACCGGGCGACCGTACTGCTCAAGGGCTCCACCACGCTGGTCGCGGACCCCGGGGGCGGCCCGGTGCGGGTGAACGCCACGGGCACGCCCTGGCTGGCGACCGCGGGCAGCGGGGACGTGCTGTCCGGACTGTCCGGCTCGCTGCTCGCCGCCGGTCTCCCGGCACGTGACGCCGGCAGCGTGGCGGCCTATCTGCACGGTCTCGCGGGCCGTTACGCGGCCGACGGCGCCCCCGCCGGAGCCCATGACGTGGCCGAGGCGATCCCGGAGGCCTGGCGGGACGTGCGTGACTGAAAGGGCTGCCCTCGGCGGCCCGCACACCGGGCCGGTCGTACGGCCTGCGCGCCGCCGGTCTTCCCGTGCGTGATGCCGGTGGTGTGGCGGGACGTGCGCGGCTGAATGGGCCTCCGGCGCCCGTACGCCGGGCCGTTCGGCTGCCCGCTCTCCTCCGGTCTCCCCGTGCGTGACGCCGGTGGCGGGGCCGGACGTGTGCGGGTGGCAAGGGTCCCTGCGGCCGCCCGTACCCGGGGCCGTTCGGCCCGGTGTCCTTTGCCCCGGGGCCGGGTGCCGGGATGGCGGCGGGGGGCTCTGAGACACTGGTGGCGCGATGACGAGTACTGAGACAGCATCCCTGCGTGCCCGTGCCGAGATCGATCTGGCTGCTCTGCGGGCGAACGTACGTGCCCTGCGTGCCCTCGCGCCCGGCGCGGCCCTGATGGCCGTCGTGAAGTCGGATGCGTACGGCCATGGGGCGGTTCCCTGTGCCCGCGCGGCCCGGGAGGCCGGCGCCGACTGGCTCGGTACGGCCACTCCCGAGGAGGCCCTCGCCCTGCGCGAGGCCGGTCTGACCGGGCGCGTGCTCTGCTGGCTCTGGACCCCCGGCGGCCCCTGGCGGCAGGCGGTCGAGGCCGACATCGACGTCTCCGTGAGCGGGCTGTGGGCGCTGGAAGAGGTGCGGTCGGCGGCGGCCGCCGCAGGCAGGCCCGCCCGGGTCCACCTCAAGGCCGACACGGGACTCGGACGCAACGGCTGCCAGCCCGAGGACTGGCCCGAACTCGTCGCCGAGGCCCTTGCCGCGCAGGCGGACGGCCTGGTCCAGGTGGTGGGCCTGTGGTCGCACTTCGCCTGCGCCGACGAGCCCGGCCACCCCTCCATCCGGGCCCAACTGGACTGCTTCCGGGAGATGGTGGCGTACGCCGAGGAGCAGGGCGTACGCCCCGAGGTGCGGCACATCGCCAACTCGCCCGCCACGCTGACCCTGCCCGAGGCCCACTTCGACCTCGTCCGGACGGGCATCGCGGTCTACGGCCTGTCGCCCAGCCCCGAACTCGGCACCCCGGCCGACTTCGGACTGCGGCCGGTGATGAGCCTGAAGGCCTCGCTGGCCCTGGTGAAGCAGGTCCCCGGCGGCCATGGCGTGAGCTACGGCCACCTGTACACCACCCCCGGCACCACCACCCTCGGCCTGGTCCCGGTCGGCTACGCGGACGGCATTCCGCGGCACGCCTCCGGTTCCGGACCGGTCCTGGTCGGCGGCAAGCTCCGTACGGTCGCGGGCCGGATCGCCATGGACCAGTTCGTGGTGGACCTCGGGGGCGACGAGCCCGGGCCCGGCACGGAGGCCGTGCTCTTCGGCCCCGGCGACCGGGGGGAGCCCACCGCCGAGGACTGGGCGCAGGCCGCCGGGACCATCGCTTACGAAATCGTGACCCGGATCGGAACCCGTGTGCCCCGCGTCTACGTAAATGTGAAGGCAGAACAAGATGGGTAACCCACACGGGTGAACCTGGGCAGGTGTACGGCAGGACGAACGGAGCATCCGCGCAGAGCGGGACAGGCGGAGCATCCGGCGAGGAGGGGGACGTGAGCGAGACGAGCGCCGAGGGCGTGCGGGCTGTCGCGGGAGCGACCGCCATCACCACCGGGAACTGGCGCCTCGCCGGGTTCGCCGGTGCCGCGATAGGCGTGGTCGCGGCGGGCGCCGCGGCCGGGGTCGCCCTGGAACGGATGACGGTGGGCCGCGGCATACGGCGCAAGGCACGGCTCGCCCTCGACTCGGCCGGCCCCTACGGCACCCTCCGCGGCACCCCCGGCAGGGCCCGTGCGGACGACGGCACCGAGCTGTACTACGAGGTCGACGACGTGGAACCGGAGGGCGGCCCCGCGCCCCGCCGACGGCGGCTCTTCGGACGCAAGGCCCCGGCCCCGGTCACCGTCGTCTTCAGTCACGGCTACTGCCTCAGCCAGGACTCCTGGCACTTCCAGCGGGCGGCCCTGCGCGGTGTCGTGCGCACCGTGCACTGGGACCAGCGCAGCCACGGCCGCTCGGGGCGGGGGATCGCCCAGGCCGACGGCACGCCGGTCTCCATCGACCAGCTGGGGCGCGATCTGAAGGCCGTGCTGGACGCCGCCGTGCCCGAGGGGCCGGTCGTCCTCGTCGGGCACTCCATGGGCGGTATGACGGTGATGGCCCTCGCCGACCAGTTCCCGGAGCTGATCCGGGACCGGGTGGTCGGCGTGGCCCTGGTGGGAACCTCCTCCGGGCGGCTCGGCGAGGTCAACTTCGGACTGCCCGTGGCGGGTGTCAACGCGATACGCCGGGTCCTTCCCGGGGTGCTCAAGGCCCTGGGACAGCAGGCCGAGCTGGTGGAGCGGGGGCGCCGGGCCACCGCCGACCTGTTCGCCGGGATCATCAAGCGGTACTCGTTCGCCACCCGCGATGTGGATCCGGCCGTCACCCGGTTCGCCGAACGGATGATCGAGGCCACACCGATCGACGTGGTCGCCGAGTTCTATCCGGCCTTCACCGACCACGACAAGACCGCGGCGCTGACCCGTTTCGCGGGCCTCCCCGTGCTGGTGCTGGCCGGGGTCCAGGACCTGGTGACCCCCAGCGAGCACAGCGAGGCGATCGCCGGTCTGCTGCCCGACGCCGAGCTGGTGCTCGTGCCGGACGCCGGGCATCTGGTGATGCTGGAGCACCCCGAGGTGGTCACCGACCGTCTCGCCGACCTCCTCATGCGCTCGGGAGCGGTTCCCGCAGGAGCTACCGTGGGGGGCTATGGAAGCACCAGCACCGCACAGCCCGGCTGAGTCCCCGCTGCCGGGCGTCATCGTCGAGCTCACCGTCACCTCCCCCGAACAGATGCAGGAGCTGGGGCGCCGCCTGGCCAAGCTGCTGCGCGCAGGCGACCTGGTGATGCTGAACGGCGAGCTGGGCGCGGGCAAGACCACACTGACCCGCGGTCTCGGCGAGGGGCTCGGAGTGCGCGGTGCGGTCACCTCTCCGACCTTTGTGATCGCCCGGGTGCACCCGCCCCTCGGGGGCGGTCCCGCGCTGGTCCACGTGGACGCGTACCGGCTGGGCGGTGGCCTGGACGAGATGGAGGACCTGGACCTCGACGTCTCGCTGCCGGACTCCGTGGTCGTCGTGGAGTGGGGCGAGGGCAAGGTCGAGGAGCTGACGGACGACCGGCTGCACGTGGTCATCCACCGCGCGGTGGGGGACACCACGGACGAGGTCCGCCATGTCACCCTCACCGGCATCGGACACCGCTGGTCGGCGGCGGACCTGCCCGCGCTGTCGGCCTGAGGACCGCTGTCACCGGGGCGGCCCCGCGGGCGGCCCCGTGCTTTCTCCGCGGCGGCACACGGCCGTGACGCCTTCTCCCCGGTGCCTTCTCCGCGGTTCCTCGGTGCCTTCTCTTCGGTCGAACATGCCGACATGTCGTCGGCAAGGTGTTGCGCCGCAGGTGCCGGGCGTGGTGACATGGATATCAGTCCGTGGTTAGGTCTGCCTAACCATGCCCGCCCCCGCGAGCCAGGAGGCGTCCATGCCGGCTTCAGAACGCGACAAGGCGCCGCCGCGCGTGGCGGCCGCCACGGCCGGAGTGTCGATGCGCGACCTGCTGGCCTCGTGCGCCGCCGCACGAGCCGTCTCGACCCCGCCACGGGCCCCCGCCCCGCAGGCGCCCCAGGCGCCCTCCGGGACGGCGACGGCGGCGGGCGAGGAGCGGCCCAGGGCCGCCCGGGCCGCGTGACCGGTCTCGCAGGACTCTGTGCGGGGCTCCCGCGGGCCCGCCGCGCCTCCACCACAGCCCGGTAAGCCGGGCCGACGCCTCAGGGGACGACGACGACCTTCTCGTCGGTCGTCGCGAACTCCCACAGCGCCGTGCCGTCCGCGCGGGACTCGCGGATCCCGCCCAGCTTCCTGGAGGCGTCCGGCCTGGGCGTCGAGCCGTCCGTGGCCGCGCTGAAGCCGATCACCACGCCCTGGTTCATGGCGAACCGCACGATGTGCTCCACCGCCGTACCGTCCGAGCCGAGGGCGGCCCCGGTGCGGGAGGTCACCTTGTAGGTGCCCGGCAGCGGGTCCACCGTCCCCGGTGTGACCGCGAAGGTCCGCTGCACCTTGTTGTCCGCGCCGACCAGCCACACGCGGTCGTCGCCGAGCGCGTACACCACCCGCTCGCCGCTGCCGGAGGAGCCGGGCAGCGCCGCCGGGTGGTTCCTGGGCCGGGCCGATGCGGACGGGGTGGAGCCCGAGGCCTTCACCTTCGGCTTTCCCAGGTCCGCGGGGACGTTCGCCGACGCCTGGTAGGCGAGGAAACCGACCACGGCGATCGCCGCCACGGTGAGCCCGGCCGCAAATCCCGAGCTGCTCCTTGCCACCTGTGTCCACCTCTCGACCCCGCACGCGGAAGCAGTGCGTCGCCCGGATACCTCTCGCGGGACGGCACCGGTCTGCTGATCGATACCGTCGTACTTCTTCGCTGTGACGGTAGCAGCAGGCGTGCGCCGCACCGGCCCGGCCGTGCGTCGGGCGCGGGCGCCGTACGCTGTTTGCGTGCTCTTGCTCGCTCTTGATACCGCCACCCCCGCCGTCACCGTTGCCCTGCACGACGGGACCTCCGTCATCGCCTCGTCCAGCCAGGTCGACGCGCGGCGGCACGGGGAACTGCTGCTGCCCGCCGTCGACCGGATCCTCGCCGAGGCGGACACCCGGCTCGACGCCGTCACCGGAGTCGTCGTGGGTGTGGGTCCCGGCCCCTACACCGGGCTGCGCGTCGGCCTGATGACCGCCGACACCTTCGGCCTCGCGCTCGGGGTGCCCGTGCACGGTGTGTGCACCCTCGACGGCCTCGCCTACGCCTCCGGTCTCGAGGTGCCCTTCGTGGTCGCCACCGACGCCCGGCGCAAGGAGGTCTACTGGGCGCGCTACGACAACGCCAGGACCCGGGTCACCGGACCCGCCGTGGACCGGCCCGCGGACATCGCGGAGCAGGTCGCGGGGCTGCCCGCGGTCGGCGCGGGCGCGCTGCTCTACCCGGACACCTTCCCGAAGGCCCATGAGCCCGAGCATGTCTCGGCGGCCGCCCTCGCGTCCCTCGCGGCCGAGCGGCTGGCCGCGGGCGAGGAACTGCCCGCGCCCCGCCCGCTCTATCTGCGCCGCCCCGACGCGCAGGTGCCCAAGAACTACAAGGTGGTCACCCCCAAGTGACCGGCCCCGTGACACCCGTGCTGCGCGAGATGCGCTGGTGGGACATCGACCAGGTCCTGGAGCTGGAGAAGGAGCTGTTCCCCGAGGACGCCTGGTCGCGGGGCATGTTCTGGTCCGAGCTGGCGCACGCCCGCGGCCCGGAGGCGACCCGGCGCTATGTCGTGGCGGTGGGCGGCGAGCGGATCGTCGGCTACGCGGGGCTGGCCGCCCAGGGCGACCTGGCGGACATCCAGACCATCGCCGTGTCCGGCGCCCTGTGGGGCACGGGACTCGGCGGGCGGCTGCTGACCGAGCTGCTGCGGGCCGCCACGGACTTCGAGTGCGCCCAGGTGATGCTCGAATGCAGGGTCGACAACGTGCGGGCGCAGAAGCTGTACGAGCGCTACGGCTTCGAGCCCATCGGATTCCGGCGCGGTTACTACCAGCCGGGCAATGTGGACGCCCTGGTCATGCGTCTCACGACCGCACCCGACGGCGGCTTCGCCGCGGGCCCCCCTTCCGTACGGGAGACCGAGAACAATGGCTGACGAACCCCTGGTCCTGGGGATTGAGACCTCCTGCGACGAGACCGGCGTCGGCATCGTCCGCGGCACCACGCTGCTCGCGGACGCCGTCGCCTCCAGCGTCGAGGAGCACGCGCGCTACGGCGGTGTGGTCCCGGAGGTCGCCTCCCGCGCACATCTGGAGGCGATGGTCCCGACCATCGACCGGGCGCTGAAGGAGGCGGGGGTGAGCGCCAGGGACCTGGACGGCATCGCCGTCACCGCGGGCCCCGGGCTCGCCGGTGCGCTGCTGGTCGGCGTCTCGGCCGCGAAGGCCTACGCGTATGCGCTGGGCAAGCCGCTCTACGGGGTGAACCATCTGGCCTCCCACATCTGTGTGGACCAGCTGGAGCACGGCGCACTGCCCGAGCCGACGATGGCGCTGCTGGTGAGCGGCGGCCACTCCTCGCTGCTGCTGTCCACCGACATCACCGCCGACGTACGGCCGATGGGCGCGACCATCGACGACGCGGCGGGCGAGGCCTTCGACAAGATCGCCCGTGTGCTGGATCTCGGCTTCCCCGGCGGCCCGGTCATCGACCGGTACGCACAGGAGGGCGACCCGGAGGCGATCGCGTTCCCGCGGGGGCTGACCGGTCCGCGCGACGCCGCCTACGACTTCTCCTTCTCCGGTCTGAAGACGGCCGTGGCCCGCTGGATCGAGGCGAAGCGCGCGGCGGGCGAGGACATCCCGGTGCGCGATGTGGCGGCCTCCTTCCAGGAGGCGGTGGTCGATGTGCTGACCCGCAAGGCGGTGCGGGCCTGCAAGGACGAGGGTGTCGGCCATCTGATGATCGGCGGGGGAGTGGCGGCCAACTCCCGGCTGCGCGCCCTGGCCCGGGAGCGCTGCGAGCGGGCCGGGATCCGGCTGCGGGTGCCCCGCCCCAAGCTGTGCACCGACAACGGCGCGATGGTCGCGGCGCTGGGCGCGGAGATGGTGGCCCGCGGGCGGGCCGCCTCCGACTGGGACCTGTCGGCGGACTCGTCGCTGCCGGTGACCGACCCCCATGTGCCCGGTCAGGGGCACGCCCATCACGACCATGTGCACGAGGTCAGCAAGGAGAACCTGTACTCGTGACGGTCGCGCTGATGTGGGAGGCCCGGGCCGCGGCCGGACGGGGCGAGGAGCTGCTGGACTGGGCGCTGGCGCGGGAACTGACGCCGCCTCCGCTGCGCCGTGAGACCTTCCGGGCCCCTCAGGACCGGGTCCTCGTCATCACCTGGTGGGACGCGGACCTCGCCGACGAGCTGCCCGAACTCCCCGAGCCGGACGGGGGTCTGGTGACCCGGGCGGTGCACCGCTGGCGCTTCGAAGCGGTGGACGGCGGCTGACCGGGCCGCAGGGCCGCAGGGCCGCGGGCCGTTCGGCCGCCGCCGGGGCGCCCGCTCTCAGACCGGGTGCCCCAGCAGCATCGTCGGCGCCCCTGCCACCCGGGTCAGGAACACCGTCACCGCACGGGAGCCGTACGGCTTGGGCAGGACCTTGCGGCGCAGTTCCTCCGGTTCGACGGCCGAGCCGCGCTTCTTCACGGTCAGCACCCCGACCTCGCGCTCCCGCAGCAGCGCCTTCAGCTTCTTCACGTTGAAGGGCAGCCGGTCGGTGATCTCGTAGGCGGTGGCCCAGGAGGAGTCGCGGTGCTCGTCCGCGGTGATGTAGGCGATCGTCGCGTCGAGCAGCCCGCCGTCCAGTTCCTCGGCCGCCTCCGCCACCAGATGCGCGCGGATCACGGCGCCGTCGGGCTCGTAGAGGAAGCGGCCGAGGGGGCGCACCGGCGGGTCGGGCAGGCCGCGGCCGCGCAGTTCGCGGGGGCCGGGCAGCAGGGTGGCCCGGACGAGACCGGGCTCGGTGCCGAACCACAGCACCGCCTCCTTCACGTCCCCGCCGTCCGAGATCCACTCGGCCTCCGCCTCGGCGGGCACCGCCTCGTGCGGGATGCCGGGGGCGACCTTCAGCGCGGCCCGCGGTGCCTTCAGGGCCGCGGCGACGGCCCAGGACAGCGGGGGCGAGTACGCCTCCGGGTCGAAGATGCGGCCGCGGCCGCCGCGCCGGGCCGGGTCCACGAAGACGGCGTCGTACGCGGAGACGTCCACCTCCGTGACATCCGCCTCGCGCACCTCGATCAGCCCGGACAGGCCGAGTTCCTCGGCGTTGGCCCGCGCCACCGCGGCGGTCCCCGGGTCCCGGTCCACGGCCAGGACCCGGATCCCGGCGCGGGCCAGCGCGATCGCGTCGCCGCCGATCCCGGAGCACAGATCGGCGACCGAGGTCACGCCGAGGGCCCGCAGCCGCTGCGCGCGATGGACGGCCACCGCCGTCCTCGTCGACTGCTCCACACCGTTCGGGGTGAAGAACATCCGCCCGGCGTCCTCGGCCCCGAACTTCGCCGCCGCCCGCTCGCGCAGCCGCGCCTGGGCCAGGGCCGCCGAGACCAGCGGGGCAGGATACGCGCGGCGCAGCCGGGTGGCCACGGCCAGTTCGTCGGCCGGGGCGGTGCCGCGCACCTGGTCGAGGAGGGCGCGGCCCTCGGGGCCGCGCAGGGAGTCGAGGGGGAGGTCGTTCACGGGGCCATTGTCGGCCAGTCGGTGGACGGCGTGCGCCCGGCCGCGGTGTCGGCCCTCCGCGGCCGCCGGTGGCTGGAAGGATCCGAGATCATGCAGCTCGTACGACGAAATGACCGAAAGGGTGTGGATGCCCTGGAGGGGCCCGTCGTGCTCGTCCCCGGCTGCACCGGCGCCGAGGCGCGGGACGCGCTCGCCCCTCGCGCGGGGGCGGCCCGCCCGTCGGGCCGCCGCCCCGGCGCCCTCCGGGCGCCGTACGGGCCCGCCCACCCGGGGAACCGTCGGCCGAGAGAGCGGCGCAGGCTGCGCGCGACGGCCGCCGGAGTGCTCGCCGCGGTGCTGCTGTCCGGCTGCGCCCAGTCCGTCGACCCCATCGAACGGCTCGGCAGGAAGGCGGCCCAGGGGGTCCAGCAGAGCCGAGCACCCCGGGAACACGCCTACCGGCACTGGGGCCTGCCCGCCCCGCTCGCGCCCGCGCCGCGCCCGTACCGCGCGCCGGGACGGGCGGACGGGCGCCTCCCCCGGGTGCTCGACCGTGTCCCCACCCGCGACCGGGTGGTCTTCCTGGTCTACGGCGACGGGCCCGAGGACGACCCCCGGTTCGCCGCGATGATCCGCGAACTGCGGCTGCCGGTCAGCGTGTTCCTCACCGGCCGCGCCGCGGGCCCCCGCCGGGCCCGCGTGGCGCGGCTGCGGGCCGCGGGCGCGGCCATCCAGAACCAGACCCTGGACCGCGCCGCGCTGCGCGGCCGCCCCTACCGCGAGCAGCGCGCGGAGATCTGCGGCCAGCGCGACCGGCTGAGGGCGCGGCTGGGCGTGCTGCCCCGGCTGCTGCGTCCGCCGGGCGGCCGGTACGACCGTACGACGCTTCGGGCGGCGGCGGCCTGTGGCATCAAGGCGCTGATCCTGTGGCGCCCCGCCCCGGGCGTCCGCACCGGCCGCCGCGGCGGGGGAGCGGCGGGGCCCCGCGCGGGTGACATCGTGCTGGCCCACGACACGGGCCGCGCATTCTCCTCGCCGACCGTCGAGACGACCCGCCTGCTGCGCCGTATCCAGGCAAGAGGTTTCGCGGTCGGCCGGCTGGAGGACTACCTCTAGGGAGGACCGCCTCCAGGGAGGACCCGGACCTCTTGTGGGCGCCGCCGCTGCGGGCTCCCCGGGTGCTCTGCGGGCCCCCGCGGAGCCCCTCGCATCCGCGCCGCGCAAGCGTCAATTGGCACTCCGCTTGACCGAGTGCTAATCGCGGTCATAGTCTCGGCTCTGGCACTCACCGTTGGAGAGTGCCAACACAGCGACGGGCAGGTCCGGCACCCGCGACGACGGATCCACCTGGTCGCCACCTCAGACAGTTAACCCCGTGAGATCTCCGAAGGGGGAGGTCGGATCGTGACGACCGCCAGCACCAAGGTTGCCATCAAGCCGCTCGAGGACCGCATTGTGGTCCAGCCGCTGGACGCCGAGCAGACCACGGCCTCTGGCCTGGTCATCCCGGACACCGCGAAGGAGAAGCCCCAGGAGGGCGTCGTCCTCGCCGTGGGCCCGGGCCGTATCGAGGACGGCAAGCGCGTCGAGCTCGACGTCAAGGTCGGCGACGTCGTGCTCTACAGCAAGTACGGCGGCACCGAGGTGAAGTACAACAACGAGGAGTACCTCGTTCTCTCGGCCCGCGACGTGCTCGCGATCATCGAGAAGTAATTCACCGAAGCACACTGCTTTGAGCTGCGCCCCTGGTCCCGCGAGCCTTCAACAGCCGGGCGCCGGGGGCGCGGTTCGTTCTTCACCGTGGTGACGGCCGCACCGGGAGGGCGGCCGGGCACCGCAACGAGAGGACTGAAACGCTCCATGGCGAAGATCCTGAAGTTCGACGAGGACGCCCGTCGCGCCCTCGAGCGCGGCGTCAACAAGCTTGCCGACACGGTCAAGGTGACGATCGGCCCCAAGGGCCGCAATGTCGTCATCGACAAGAAGTTCGGCGCCCCGACCATCACCAACGACGGTGTCACCATCGCCCGTGAGGTCGAGGTCGAGGACCCCTACGAGAACCTCGGTGCCCAGCTGGTGAAGGAGGTGGCGACCAAGACCAACGACATCGCTGGTGACGGCACCACCACCGCCACCGTGCTCGCCCAGGCGCTGGTGCGCGAGGGCCTGCGGAACGTCGCCGCGGGCGCGTCCCCGGCCGCCCTGAAGAAGGGCATCGACGCCGCGGTCAAGGCCGTCTCCGACGACCTGCTCGCCACGGCCCGCCCCATCGACGAGAAGTCCGACATCGCCGCCGTGGCCGGGCTGTCCGCCCAGGACCAGCAGGTCGGCGAGCTGATCGCCGAGGCGATGGACAAGGTCGGCAAGGACGGTGTCATCACCGTCGAGGAGTCCAACACCTTCGGTCTCGAGCTGGACTTCACCGAGGGCATGGCCTTCGACAAGGGCTACCTGTCGCCGTACTTCGTGACGGACCAGGAGCGCATGGAGGCCGTCCTCGACGACCCGTACATCCTGATCCACCAGGGCAAGATCGGCTCCATCGCGGACCTGCTGCCGCTGCTGGAGAAGGTCATCCAGGCGGGTGCCTCCAAGCCGCTGCTGATCATCGCCGAGGACGTCGAGGGCGAGGCCCTGTCGACCCTCGTCGTCAACAAGATCCGCGGCACCTTCAACGCCGTCGCCGTGAAGGCCCCCGGCTTCGGCGACCGCCGCAAGGCGATGCTCCAGGACATGGCGGTCCTCACCGGCGCGACCGTTGTCGCCGAGGAGGTCGGTCTCAAGGTCGACCAGGTCGGCCTGGACGTGCTGGGTTCCGCCCGCCGCGTGACGGTCACCAAGGACGACACGACCATCGTCGACGGCGGCGGCCGGTCCGAGGACGTCGCGGGTCGCGTGGCCCAGATCAAGGCCGAGATCGAGACCACCGACTCCGACTGGGACCGCGAGAAGCTCCAGGAGCGCCTCGCCAAGCTGGCCGGCGGCGTGTGTGTGATCAAGGTCGGCGCCGCCACCGAGGTGGAGCTGAAGGAGAAGAAGCACCGTCTGGAGGACGCCATCTCCGCGACCCGCGCCGCGGTCGAGGAGGGCATCGTCTCCGGTGGCGGTTCCGCTCTGGTGCACGCCTCCAAGGTGCTCGAGGGCGGCCTCGGCAAGCAGGGCGACGAGGCGACCGGTGTCGCCATCGTCCGCCGCGCGGTCGTCGAGCCGCTGCGCTGGATCGCCGAGAACGCGGGCCTCGAGGGCTATGTCATCGCCTCCAAGGTCGCCGAGCTGGACAAGGGCCAGGGCTACAACGCGGCCACCGGTGAGTACGGCGACCTGATCAAGGCCGGCGTCATCGACCCGGTCAAGGTCACCCGCTCCGCCCTGGAGAACGCCGCCTCCATCGCCTCCCTGCTGCTCACGACCGAGACCCTGGTCGTCGAGAAGAAGGAAGAGGAGGAGCCGGCCGCCGCTGGTCACGGCCACGGCCACGCCCACTGACGGCGGACACCTCTGCGAACCGAGGCCCGGCACTCCCTCCCCGAGGGGGCGCCGGGCCTCGGCGCGTCCCGCCGGGCCGACGGCAGGACATGAAGCGGCCGAGCGGCCGGGCACATCGCCCCACCCGGGAGGCCGAGCGGCCGGGCACGTCGCCCCACCCGGGAGGCGACGTCACCGCCGCCCGTCACTGCGGCCCGTACTTGCGCCCCGTCCGGGAGGTGAGGCCGCCCAGCAGTGCGCGCGGCGTCACCTTCACCACGCCCATCAGTGCCTTGTACCGGGGGTCCGGAATGGACAGCGTTTTGCCGCGCGCCAGGTCCGCGAGCGCCGAGGCCACCAGCTTGTCGGCGTCCAGCCACATCCAGCCCGGGATGTTGTCCGTGCCCATCCCGGCGCGCTGGTGGAACTCGGTGCGGACGAAGCCCGGCGCCAGCGCCATCAGCCGTACGCCCGACCCGGCCAGGTCCCGGGCCGCGCCCTGGGTGAACTGCACGACCCACGCCTTGGACGCGCCGTAGGTGCCGCGCGGGACGAAGGCCGCGACCGAGGCCACGTTCACGATGCCGCCGCGGCCCCGGGTGCGCATGGCCTCGGCGGCCGCGCCGGTCAGCCGCAGCACGGCCTCGCAGTGCACCTTCAGCATCCGCAGCTCATCGGCCATCGGCACGTCGAGATAACGGCCCTTGTTCCCGAAGCCCGCGTTGTTGACCAGCAGGTCGACCGGGTTTCTGAGGTCGGACAGACGCGCGGCCACCGCCTCGATGCCCTCGTCCGAGGCCAGGTCCGCGGCCAGCACCTCCGCCTCGACGCCATGGCGGTCGTGCAGTTCCGTCGCCTGCTCGCGCAGCCGCTTGGTGTCCCGCGCCACCAGCACGAGGTCATGGCCGTCGGCGGCGAGCCGCCGTGCGAACGCGGCGCCGATGCCCGCGGTCGATCCCGTAATCAGAGCCGTTGTCATGCGCCAACGATAGTGACCCGGAGCGGCCGGGTCCGCCTGCCGGACCGGGGACTTCACCTACCGTTCGGCCAACCTCCGCACGGGCCCGGTCAGTTCCCCGGGGCCTGCTGGCGGGCGTACTCCCGGGCCGACTCGGCGACCCCCGCGTGCAGCGCGTCGCCCGCGGCCAACAGGGCGGGCAACAGCCGCCGTTCCGTGGTCGAGGCCCGGAACTGGAGGGCGACCGTGATGTCGTGGCCGGGCCGGTGCACGACCTCCACGGCGTCGCCCACCCTGATCTCGCCCGGCTCGATCACCCGCAGATACGCGCCGGGAGAGCCCTGCCGGGTGAACCGCCTGACCCAGCCGCGCTCGCCCAGATGCTCCTGGAAGGTGCGGCACGGTATCCGCGCCGAGGTCACCTCGAGGACCACCTCGGGCCCCACCCGCCAGCGCTCGCCGATCCGCGCGCCGGACACGTCGAGCCCCTCCGTGGTGAGGTTCTCGCCGAAGCAGCCGCTCGGCAGCTCCCGGCCCAGCTCCCGCTCCCAGGCGTCCAGGTCCTCGCGGGCGAAGGCGTACACGGCCTGGTCGTCACCGCCGTGGAAGCGCAGATCGCACACCGCGTCACCGGCCACCCCGCTCGCGCCGGTCCCCCGGGGCCCCGGCGCGGCCACCCGCACCGGTCCGTCCACGGGCCGCTTGTCGATGCCGGTCAGGCCCGCCGACTGGTCCGTATGGGGGACGGCCCGGGCGCGGCCCACGTTCACAGAGAGAAGCTTCATGCCCGCACGGTAGGCGATCGGGGTCAAAGCGTCGAAGAGGAATGTGCCGTCGTACCCAAGATGCGCTTATGCTCGGGGTGTGATCGAGGCCCGCCATCTCCGAGTGCTGCGCGCCGTGGCCGCCACCGGGTCCTTCTCGGCGGCGGGCCGCGAGCTGGGCTGCACCCAGCCCGCCGTCAGCCAGCAGATGAAGGCGCTGGAGACGTCCGTCGGCACGCCGCTGCTGGTCCGCACCGGCCGTGAGATGCGCCTGACCCAGGCCGGGGAGGCGCTGGTGCGGCACGCGTCGGGCATCCTCGCCGGGCTGACAGCCGCCGAGGAGGAGGTGGCAGCCATCGCGGGGCTGCGGGCGGGCCGGGTCCGGCTCGTCTCCTTCCCCAGCGGCAGTTCCACGCTCGTCCCGACCGCGCTCGCCGCGCTGCGCGCCGCCCACCCCGGAACCCGGGTGTCCCTGGAGGAGTCCGAGCCCCCGCAGTCCGTCGAGAAGCTGCGGGCGGGCGACTGCGATGTGGCGCTCGCCTTCCGCTACGAGGGCGCCGCGGGCGCGGAGGAGTGGGACGACCTCTTTGTACGCCCCCTGCTCACCGACCGGCTGGTCGCCCTGGTGCCCGAGGGGCACCGGCTGGGGCGCGCGGAGTCGGTCGCCATCGGCGACCTCGCCGGGGAACCGTGGATCGCGGGCTGCCCGCGCTGCCGGGGACAGCTCGTAGAGGTGTGCGAGAGCGCCGGTTTCGCGCCCCGTATCGACTTCGCGACCGACGACTATCCGGCGGTGGTCGGACTGGTGGGCGCCGGGCTCGGAGTGGCCGTGCTGCCGCAGCTCGCGATCGAGTCGGTACGGCCGAGGGATGCGCGCCCGGTGGCGCTGGAGCCCGCGGTACGGCGGGAGATCGTCGCCCTGACGCTGCCGGATCTATCGCAGGTGCCGGCGGTGGCGGCGACGCTGGGGGAACTGGCGCGGGCTGCCGTGCGCTAGCCCGGTCCGCGGCGGGGGCCGTCCTGGATGCGGCCCGGCGGTACGCCGAGAAAGTACGGCGGTACCCCAAAAATGGGCACGCTCATGCGTGCCCGTCGTGCTGAAACGTTCCTTCAGTTGTTCGAGGCGGCGGAGCCTCCGCTGGAGGTGGAGGCCGGAACCAGCCGGTTCCTCGCCCGTCCCATCAGCTCCTCGCGCTCGTCCTCGGTCAGCCCGCCCCATACGCCGTACGGTTCACGCACCGCCAGTGCGTGGGCCGCACATTCGGCGCGTACGGGGCACCTCATGCAGACCTCTTTGGCCGAGTTCTCACGAGCGCTCCGGGCCGCCCCCCGTTCGCCCTCCGGATGGAAGAACAGCGAACTGTCGACCCCACGGCAGGCCGCATGGAGCTGCCAGTCCCACAGATCCGCGTTCGGACCGGGAAGGCGGGAGAAATCTGCCATTGCGTGTCCCCTTGTTGCCGTTCTGGGCGGATACCTGCCCCTGACCGTACATCTACGATCTAAGGATATGAAAATATGACTCATTGCGAATCTAGCCCTAGACACCAGCGAACGGGAAGAAAAGCGGCTAAATGGGGCATAGGTTGTGATGAAAGTTCGAGGGTCCGCCGCGCATGTATGCACCGTGTCCGCGCCCTCACGTACAGTGCCGAAGACGGCTTGCTGCACCGTAACTCTTTCGAGTGACCATCGTTGAGAGTGCGGAGGCGGTTGAAAACACAAGCGCTCGGGCAGGCGTCCGAGGGTGTCGACCGCTCAGGTGACGATTCGTACCAGCCTGGAGGCTCAAGGTGACGCGCATCAGCTGCGGAGGGCGGTCATGACATCCGTCCTCGTCTGCGACGACTCCCCGCTTGCCCGAGAGGCGCTCCGCCGCGCGGTGGCGACCGTGCCCGGTGTCGAGCGCGTGACGACGGCGGCCAACGGCGAGGAAGTCCTCCGCCGTTGGGGGGCCGACCGTTCGGACCTGATTCTGATGGACGTACGCATGCCCGGTCTGGGCGGCGTCGAGACCGTGCGGCGGTTGCTGTCCGCCGACCCCGGTGCGCGCATCATCATGCTCACCGTCGCGGAGGACCTGGACGGGGTGGCGCTCGCGGTCGCCGCCGGCGCGCGCGGCTATCTGCACAAGGACGCCTCGCGCGCGGAACTGCGGGCGACCGTCACGCAGGCGCTCGCCGACCCGACCTGGCGGCTCGCCCCCCGGCGGCTGCGCTCGGCCGAGATGGGCGCCGCGCCCACGCTCACCGCGCGCGAGATCCAGGTCCTCGAAGGAATGAGTCACGGCCGCTCGAACGCGGAGATCGGCCGTGAGCTGTTCCTCTCCGAGGACACGGTGAAAACGCACGCGCGCCGGCTGTTCAAGAAGCTCGGCGCCTCGGACCGGGCGCACGCCGTGGCGCTCGGTTTCCGCTGGGGCCTGGTCCGCTAAGTGGACCACCGCGGGGGTGTGCAGATCCCCGCCTACCGCACGGTGGGCGGGGCCCGCAACGGGGCCCGCCGGGTGCCCGTCGCTCGTTTCGCCGCGGATGCCGCATCCTTGAGGTGTGGAGTTCCTCGGGGACGATTCGGTCGAGCGGGAGGGGAGGGCGTTGGCGATGGGTTCCGGCGCACCTGCTCATAACGCTTCGGTGCACAACTACGGACGCGGTGCCACGGACCGTACGGCGCCAAGGCACCATGGACCGATGCGCGACGACGGGACAACGGTGATCGGTGCGCTCGTCCACCGCGCCGTCGACGGCGACGAGCAGGCGACCCATGACCTGCTCGCCCGCGTTCACCCACTGGCCCTGCGCTACTGCCGTACGCGGCTGTCCCGGCTGCCCGGCGACGCCCGGCACTTCGTCGAGGACCTGGCGCAGGAGGTCTGCGTGGCCGTGCTGCTCGCGCTGCCCCGCTACAAGGACACCGGACGCCCCTTCGAGGCGTTCGTCTTCGCGATCGCCGCGCACAAGGTGGCCGACCTCCAGCGCGCGGCGATGCGCCACCCCGGCTCCACGGCCGTCCCCTCGGACGAGATGCCGGAGCGCCCGGACGACTCCCTCGGCCCCGAGGAGCGGGCGCTGCTGAGCAGCGACGCCGAGTGGGCCAAGAAACTCCTGGCCAACCTCCCCGAGAACCAGCGCGAGCTGCTGCTGCTGCGCATCGCGGTGGGCTTGACCGCAGAGGAGACAGGTCAGATGTTGGGAATGTCACCGGGAGCGGTGAGGGTGGCCCAGCACAGGGCGTTGAGCAGGCTCCGCGCGCTCGCCGAGCAGTAGCGGGTCCGGTCCTCGTCCCCATGTGCCGCGGTGTCCGTCCGCGGCCGCTTTTCTTCGCACGCGCAACGGCGACCAGCCAAGACGGCGGAGTGCGAGCAGGCGCGGAGGTCCGCCCGGCCGCGCCCCGCGGTCCCGGTCCGGCACGCCGGACCCTTGGTTTCGTACTAACGCACGAAGCTGACCGTCTCCTTCGATCGTGGAATGGGACGCCCCCGCTTCCCGTTAGCATGGACATCCGCACCGATCAAGGCCATTTGGGGAAGGTGTCATGACTGCCAACGTCGACGGAGTGCCCGACAAATTCGCGACACTCGGGCTGACCTACGACGACGTGCTGCTGCTGCCGGGCGCGTCGGACATGGCGCCCGACGAGATCGACACCGCCTCGTACGTCTCCAAGAACGTCCGGGTCAACATCCCGCTGCTGTCCGCCGCCATGGACAAGGTCACCGAGTCGCGCATGGCGATCGCGATGGCCCGCCAGGGCGGCGTCGGCGTACTGCACCGCAACCTGTCCATCGAGGACCAGGCCAACCAGGTCGACCTGGTCAAGCGCTCCGAGTCCGGCATGGTGGCCAACCCCATCACCATCCACCCGGACGCCACCCTCGCCGAGGCCGACGCCCTGTGCGGCCGGTTCCGGATCAGCGGTGTGCCCGTCACCGACCCCGCCGGCAAGCTGCTCGGCATCGTCACCAACCGGGACATGGCCTTCGAGAGCGACCGCTCCCGCCGGGTGCGCGAGGTCATGACCCCGATGCCGCTGGTCACCGGCAAGGTCGGCATCTCCGGCGAAGAAGCCATGGAGCTGCTGCGCCGCCACAAGATCGAGAAGCTTCCGCTGGTCGACGCCGAGGGCGTCCTCAAGGGCCTGATCACGGTCAAGGACTTCGTCAAGGCCGAGCAGTACCCGAACGCCGCCAAGGACGCCGAGGGCCGTCTGCTCGTCGGTGCCGCGGTCGGCGTGGCGGGCGACGCCTTCGAGCGCGCCCAGGCCCTGATCGAGGCGGGCGTCGACTTCATCGTCGTCGACACCGCGCACGGCCACTCCCGGCTGGTCGGCGACATGGTCGCCAAGATCAAGTCGAACTCGTCCGGCGTCGACGTCATCGGCGGCAACATCGCCACCCGCGCGGGCGCCCAGGCCCTGATCGACGCCGGTGTGGACGGCATCAAGGTCGGCGTCGGGCCGGGCTCCATCTGCACCACGCGCGTGGTCGCCGGTATCGGCGTGCCCCAGGTCACCGCGATCTACGAGGCCTCGCTCGCGGCCCGGGAGGCCGGTGTCCCGGTCATCGGCGACGGCGGCCTCCAGTACTCCGGCGACATCGCCAAGGCCCTGGTCGCGGGCGCCGACACGGTGATGCTGGGATCCCTGCTGGCCGGTTGCGAGGAGTCGCCGGGCGAGCTGCTCTTCATCAACGGCAAGCAGTTCAAGTCGTACCGCGGCATGGGGTCCCTGGGCGCCATGCAGTCCCGCGGCGACCGCAAGTCCTTCTCCAAGGACCGCTACTTCCAGGAGCGCATCGCCTCCGACGACGAGCTGATCCCCGAGGGCATCGAGGGCCAGGTCCCCTACCGAGGCCCCCTCTCCTCGGTCGTCCGCCAGCTGGTGGGCGGTCTGCGCCAGTCGATGTTCTACGTCGGCGGCAAGACGGTCCCCGACCTCCAGACCAACGGCCGGTTCGTCCGGATCACCTCTGCGGGCCTCAAGGAGAGCCACCCGCACGACATCCAGATGACGGTCGAGGCGCCGAACTACAGCAGGAAGTGACGTACGCGCCCATGCGCGCGCGACGGCCTGGCCAGGGGCGGTCCGGAAGCTTCCGGACCGCCCCTGGCCGTGCGCCCGGAGCGCTCCCCCGCCGCGTCCCGGCCGCCCCCTCGCCGGTCCGGGGCGGCCCCGGAGGCGGCCGTCGGCGATACTGGAAGACGCTGCAATGCATCAGGGAAAGGCCACAGACGTGACTGAGATCGAGATCGGGCGCGGCAAGCGCGGCCGCCGGGCGTACGCCTTCGACGACATCGCCGTCGTCCCCAGCCGCCGTACGCGGGACCCGAAGGAGGTCTCGATCGCCTGGCAGATCGACGCCTACCGCTTCGAGCTGCCCTTCCTGGCCGCCCCCATGGACTCGGTCGTCTCCCCGGCCACCGCGATCCGCATCGGCGAGCTGGGCGGCCTCGGCGTACTGAACCTCGAGGGCCTGTGGACGCGGCACGAGGACCCGCAGCCGCTGCTCGACGAGATCGTGGGGCTGCCGGTCGAGGCCGCCACCCGCCGCCTCCAGGAGATCTACGCGGCCCCCATCAAGGAGGAGCTGATCGGGCAGCGCATCAAGGAGGTGCGCGACTCGGGCGTGGTCACCGCCGCCGCGCTCTCCCCGCAGCGCACGGCCCAGTTCTCCAAGGCCGTGGTGGACGCGGGCGTGGACATCTTCGTCATCCGCGGCACCACGGTGTCGGCGGAGCACGTCTCCCACTCGCACGAGCCGCTGAACCTGAAGCAGTTCATCTACGAACTCGACGTCCCGGTGATCGTCGGCGGCTGCGCCACCTACACCGCCGCCCTGCACCTGATGCGCACCGGCGCGGCCGGTGTCCTCGTCGGCTTCGGCGGCGGCGCCGCCCACACCACGCGCAATGTGCTCGGCATCCAGGTCCCGATGGCCACGGCGGTCGCGGATGTGGCGGCGGCCCGCCGTGACTACATGGACGAGTCCGGCGGCCGGTATGTCCATGTGATCGCGGACGGCGGGGTCGGCTGGTCCGGCGACCTGCCGAAGGCGATCGCCTGCGGCGCCGACTCCGTCATGATGGGCTCCCCGCTGGCCCGCGCCACGGACGCGCCGGGCCGGGGCCACCACTGGGGCATGGAGGCCGTCAACGAGGAGCTGCCGCGCGGCATGAAGGTCGACCTCGGCACGGTCGGCACGCTGGAGGAGGTCCTCACCGGCCCCTCGCACACCCCCGACGGCTCGATGAACTTCTTCGGCGCCCTGCGCCGCGCCATGGCCACCACCGGCTACAGCGAGCTGAAGGAGTTCCAGCGGGTCGAGGTGACCGTGGCGGACTCGCAGCACCGGCGATGACCTGACACCGCGCCCGGCCCGAGCGCACGGAGGCCCGGTCCATCCCTGGGATGGACCGGGCCTTTTCGTATGCCGGGTGGACATTCCGTGCACCATCAGGAGCCCGCAGTGCCCTCTGCGGTGGGCTCCGTCTGCGTACCGTAGCGGCGGCGTCGGGCCGCGTGCCCATGGTTCCGGGGGCCCGGGCCTCGTGCGCGCCCCCTTTCACAGCCGATGCGCTGCCCCGGTGGGTGTGGCCCCCCGGGTGTCCAGGAGCAGCTGGGCCTTCACCGACAGGCCCTGGAGGTCGTAGGTGCGGTGCTGCTGGAGCAGGATCGTCAGGTCCGCGTCGGCCGCCGCCTCGTAGAGGGTGTCCGCGCGCGGGAGGGGGCGGTCGAGCACGCTCCAGGCGGGGACGTGCGGGTCGTGGTAGCTGACGGAGGCGCCCAACTCCATCAGGCGCAGGGCGATCTCATGGGCGGGGGTGCCCTGGAGGTCGGCGAGGTCCGGCTTGTAGGTCACCCCGAGCAGCAGGACCCGGGCGCCCCGGGCGGACTTGCCGTGCTCGTTCAGCAGGGCCGCGGCGCGCTGCACGACGTACTGGGGCATCCGGCTGTTGACCTGCTGCGCCAGTTCGACCATGCGCAGGCCGCGGCCCCCGGGGCCCGCCAGGTCCTGGGGGACGGCATGGCCGCCGACGCCTGGGCCGGGGCGGAAGGCGTGGAAGCCGAAGGGTTTGGTCTCCGCGCAGCGGATGACGTCCCAGAGGTCGACGCCCAGGTCGTGGCAGAGCACCGCCATCTCGTTGACGAGCGCGATGTTGACCTGCCGGTAGTTCGTCTCCAGCACCTGCACGGTCTCGGCCTCGCGCGGCCCGCGCGCGCGTACCACCTTGTCGGTCAGACGCCCGTAGAAGGTGGCGGCGGACTCCGTGCAGGCGGGGGTGAGGCCGCCGATGACCTTGGGTGAGTTCGCCGTCCGGTAGTCGTGGTTGCCGGGGTCGACCCGGCTCGGGGAGCAGGCGAGATGGAAGTCGCGGCCCGCGCGCAGTCCGGATCCCTGTTCGAGGAGCGGGCGCAGGAACTCCTCCGTGGTGCCGGGCGGAACCGGCGATTCCAGGATGACGGTGGTGTGCGGGCGCAGCCGTCCGGCGAGGGTGCCCGCGGCGGCCTTCACCTGGGTGAGGTCGGGGGCCCCGTCCACGGCACGGGGGACCGGGGCGCAGATGACGGCGGTGCGGACGCGGCCGAGTTCGGCCGGGCTGGAGGTGGGCCGGAAGCCCCGGGCGAGCATGCGGCGCAGTTCGGCGGGGGTGAGGGAGCCCGCCTCGGGACCCGTCCGGTAGCCGAGCGTCGGGATGCCGGCCGCGACGGCGGCCTGGGCCAGGGGCAGGCCGAGATGACCGAGTCCGATGACGGCGAGATCTGCGGGCATGAGGTGGACGGTCCTTCCCAGTAGCCGAAGCGGGAGAGGCGCGCAACCGCTGTGGACACAACGAGGGAAGCGCAATGTCACACTAGGAGTAAATATGACCGATTTGCGGGATTGACTGGGCGCGTTTCCTGGGCTGTTTGTCCACAGGTATCGGCGCGTGGTGGCCGAAGCCGGGCATCACGGTCAGACTTTGGGCATGAGGAGAGACGAGCCGGGATTCGTTTGACGGGTGTGGCCGGCGCGACATGGCGGGAGGCAGCGGTGAGGACAGCGACACTGGGGCCGGCGCAGCGAGCCGAGGCACTGACCGGTATGGCCGGGCGCGAGCTGGACGTGCTGGTCGTGGGCGGGGGAGTGGTCGGCGCGGGCACGGCGCTGGACGCCGCCACCCGCGGCCTGTCCACGGGCCTGGTCGAGGCACGTGACTGGGCGTCGGGCACCTCCAGCAGATCCAGCAAGCTGATACACGGCGGTCTGCGCTATCTGGAGATGCTGGACTTCGCGCTCGTCCGCGAGGCGCTCAAGGAGCGCGGACTGCTGCTTGAACGCCTGGCGCCCCATCTCGTCAAGCCCGTCCCCTTTCTCTACCCCCTCCAGCACAGGGGCTGGGAGCGGCTTTACGCGGGCTCGGGCGTCGCGCTCTACGACGCCATGTCGATGGCGCGCGGCCACGGCCGGGGCCTGCCGGTCCACCGTCACTTGAGTCGCCGTCACGCCCTGCGGGTTGCCCCCTGCTTGAAGCACGATGCCCTGGTCGGCGCGTTGCAGTACTACGACGCCCAGATGGACGACGCGCGCTTCGTGGCGAACCTGGTGCGCACGGCCGTGTGGTACGGCGCGAAGGCCGCCAACCGCACCCGGGTGGTCGGCTTCCTGCGCGAGGGCGAGCGGGTCGTCGGCGCCCGGATCCAGGATGTGGAGGGGGGAGGGGAGTACGAGGTCCGCGCCCAGCAGGTGGTCAACGCGACGGGCGTGTGGACCGACGACACCCAGGCGATGGTGGGCGAGCGCGGACAGTTCCACGTCCGGGCGTCCAAGGGCATCCATCTGGTCGTCCCCAAGGACCGGGTGCACTCGACCAGCGGGCTGATCCTGCGCACCGAGAAGTCCGTCCTCTTCGTCATCCCCTGGGGACGGCACTGGATCATCGGCACCACCGACACCGACTGGAGCCTGGACAAGGCGCACCCCGCGGCCTCCAGCGCCGACATCGACTATCTGCTGGAGCATGTGAACTCGGTCCTCGCGGTGCCGCTCACCCGCGACGACGTCGAGGGGGTGTACGCGGGCCTCCGACCCCTGCTCGCGGGCGAGTCCGACGCCACCAGCAAGCTGTCCCGCGAGCACACCGTGGCCCATCCGGCGCCCGGTCTCGTGGTCGTGGCGGGCGGCAAGTACACGACCTACCGGGTGATGGCCAAGGACGCCGTCGACGAGGCGGTGCACGGCCTCGACCGGCGGGTGGCCGACTGTGTCACCGAGGACGTCCCGCTGGTGGGCGCCGAGGGGTACCGGGCGATGTGGAACGCGCGGGCGCGCACCGCCGAGCGCACCGGACTGCACGTGGTCCGCGTCGAACACCTGCTGAACCGCTACGGCTCGCTGGCCGAGGAGGTGCTCGACCTGATCGCGGCCGACCCCTCGCTCGGCGAACCGCTCCAGGCCGCCGACGACTACCTGCGCGCCGAGATCGTGTACGCCGCCTCCCACGAGGGCGCCCGCCATCTGGACGATGTGCTGACCCGGCGGACACGCATCTCGATCGAGACCTTCGACCGCGGGACACGCAGCGCCCGGGAGGCCGCCGAACTCTTGGCGCCGGTGCTCGGCTGGGACCTGGACCAGATCGACCGCGAGGTGGAGCACTACGAGAAGCGGGTGGAGGCGGAGCGGGAGTCGCAGCTCCAGCCCGACGACCTGACGGCGGATGCGGCGAGACTGGGGGCGCCGGACATAGTGCCGCTGTAGGCGCCGGTGCCCCGGGGCCGGCACTCGGCACTCGGCACTCGGCACTCGGGTCCAGGATCCCCGGACGCCTCCTCGGGTTCACTCGAACGGGTGGCTGGATCCGGGATCTCTGTTCGGTGCCGGGTCGTTGGACGGGGTGCGGGGGCAGAACTCGGCCGTGAGCAGGGCCCGCTCCAGGCCGGGATCCCGGAACCCGTCCGTGTTCACCCGGAAGGTGAGGACCCGACGGCCGTCGGCGGTGGCCGCGGTGCGGACATAGCTGCCGGGTATCCGGCCGTCGTGCCCCCACACCGTGGTGCCGCACGGCAGCCGCACCGGAAAGAGACCCATGCCGTACGCCCCCTGTGCGGCCCGGGTGTCGAGCATCTCGCGCAGCGGGCCCGGGGGCAGCAGCCGCCCGCCGAGCAGCGCCGCGTAGAAGCGGTCCAGATCGGCGAGCGTCGTCACCAGCTCACCCGCCGCGCCGGCCACGCGCGGGTCCAGCCTGGTGACGTCGGTGCCGCGCGCGGTCCAGGCGCGGCCGTGGGGTGAGGGAAGCGTGGTGCGGGCACCCGGGAAGGAAGTGCCCGTCAGATGAAGGGGAGTGATGATGCGGCGCTCGGCCTCGACGGCGTAGGAATGCCCGGTGACCTGCTGGATCACCATGCCGAGCAGGACGTAGTTGGTGTTGGAGTACCGGAAGCGGCCGCGGGCGGCCGGAGGGTGGGTGAGCGCGATGTGTACGGCCTGAAGCGGGGTCAGGGGGACGACGCCCCCGGTGTCCGCGGTGAAGTCGGCCAGACCGCTGGTGTGGGTGAGCAGGGAACGGAGGGTCAGTGCACGGCCGTCGTTGCCCGCGCCGCGCACCAGCCCGGGCAGATGGCCCTCCACCGTGTCCGTCAGGGAGAGCCGGTGCTCCTGCGCCAGTTGCAGTACCACCGTCGCGATGAAGCTCTTGGTGACACTGCCCGCGCGGAAGTGGTCGGCCGGGCTGATGCCCCGTCCGGCCCGGGCGAAGTGCGTTCCCGTCCGCGCGCGGTCCAGCAGTGCGGCGGCGGGGACCCGGTCCCGGGCGACCAGCAGCGGGAGCACGGCGTCGGCCCGGTCCGCGGGACGGCCGGGACCGCCCGGGGCGAGGCCGAGCAGAGCCAGACACACGGGCACGGCCAGCAGGGTCCGTGGTGTCCGGCGCGGCGGCATCGCGATCCCTCCTTGTCGCGGCTCATGATGGGTGACCAACCTGTGACACGGACGGCCGGGGCGCCTCTGCGGCCCGTTCCGGCGGTGGAACAGGGGCGGCGCCCGGGGTGCACAACGGGCCTTAGGGGCGCACACCGGGCTCTTGGGCGCCGCGCGGATGCCACTTGTGCTTCGGTGGCCGTCCCGAGGCGCCCTCCGACACGGGGCGACCCGCCGAACCAGGGGCACCCTGGGCGTGGGCCGGTCCGCGGGTGAGGGACAATGGAGGCTCTGTCAGGGCGGGTTGCATGAGGGGACGCATGTCGGAGGCGGAGCGGGCGGGGACATCCCGTCAGGACAAGAGCGAACGTCTCCTCGCCGGGCGCTACCGGCTGGGAGACGTACTCGGCCGCGGCGGCATGGGCACGGTGTGGCGGGCCGAGGACGAAACCCTCGGTCGTACGGTCGCCGTCAAGGAGCTGCGGTTCCCGTCGAGCATCGACGAGGACGAGAAACGCCGGCTGATCACGCGCACGCTGCGGGAGGCCAAGGCGATCGCCCGGATCCGCAACAACGGTGCCGTGACGGTCTTCGACGTGGTCCATGAGGACGACCGGCCCTGGATCGTGATGGAGCTGATCGAGGGCAAGTCGCTCGCCGAGGTCATCCGCGAGGACGGCCTGCTGGAGCCCAGGCGTGCCGCCGAGGTCGGACTCGTGGTCCTCGACGTGCTGCGCGCCGCGCACCGCGAGGGCATCCTGCACCGCGATGTGAAGCCGTCGAACGTGCTGATCTCCGAGGACGGCCGGGTCGTGCTCACGGACTTCGGCATCGCGCAGGTCGAGGGCGACCCCTCCGTCACCTCCACCGGCATGCTGGTCGGCGCCCCCTCCTACATCTCCCCGGAGCGGGCGCGCGGGCACAAGCCCGGCCCGGCCGCGGACCTGTGGTCGCTCGGCGGACTGCTGTACGCGGCGGTCGAGGGCGTTCCGCCGTACGACAAGGGGTCGGCGATCGCCACCCTGACCGCGGTGATGACCGAGCCCCTCGGGGAGCCGAAGAACGCGGGCCCGCTGAAGAACGTCATCTACGGCCTGCTCGCCAAGGACCCGCAGCAGCGCCTCGACGACGGCGGCGCCCGGAAGATGCTCAACGAGGTCATCCACGCGCCCGACCCGAAGCAGGAGGTTCCGGCGGACGCCACCCGGGTTGTGGCGCTTCCTCCGGTGCCCGAGGAGAACGCTTCCGGCAGCACCCCGGCCGCCGGGGGCAAGCGGGGCGAGGAAGCCGCCGACCGGCTGCGCGGGGCCCTGCGGTCCGTACGCAAGTCCGCGGCGTCCCTCGGTGCGGCCACGGCCGCCGCGACCGCCGCGCGCACCAAGCCCTCCGGGGACGGCGCGGAGACGGCGTCCGAGGACGCGGGCTCGGGCGCGAAGGACGCGGGCGGCAAGGGTGCGGCTGCGAAGGGAGCCGGCTCCAAGCGCGCCGACTCCAAGGGCGCGGGTGCCAAGGGCGGGAGCACCAAGGGCGGGAGCGCCGCCGGAGGGGCCGCCAAACCGGGAGCCGCTGCCGGTTCCGTCGGCTCCGCCGCTTCTGGCGCTTCCGCCGGTGCCGCCGCTGCGGCGGGTGCTTCCGGCGCTTCCGGTTCCACGGGCGCCAAGGGTTCCTCGGGCTCATCCGGTTCCACGGGTTCCGCCGGGCCCGGGGCGGCGTCCAAGGGCGAGCGGGGCGGGAGCGCCGCCACCGCGTCGGACTCCGGCGCCTCGAAGCCGAGTTCGGGCTGGCCCATACTGCCGGACCCGGACCGGCCCGCGCGCCCGACGCCGCCCCCGAGGGCGCCGATCACCGATGTGGTGCCCAAGCGGACGCTGGTCATCGTGGCGGTCGTCCTGGTGCTGGCCGTGCTGGGAGTGGTGCTCGCCGTCGTCCTCCACGACGGGGGCGGCGACGCACAGGACGGCAAGAAGGGCGGCGCCCGGACCCCCGTGACCGCCGGTGCGACGGCACCGGGCGGAAGCGGCGCCAAGAGCGGTGGCAGCACCCACACGGACAGCGGCAGTTCCGGCGGTTCCGCCCCGGGCGGGTCCAACACGCAGAACACCTCGGACAGCACGCCGGGCTCCGGCGGGAGCGGCGACGGCTCCTCCGCCGGCTCCGCGGGCGGCGGCGACAGTTCGGTGACGACGTACAAGGGCGGCCAGGGGTACTCCATCGGGCTGCCCAAGGGCTGGTCGTACAAGTCGTCGGACTCGGCGGGCGACCGTTTCGCCGGGCCCGACGGGCAGCGGCTGCTCGTCGCCTGGACCTCCACGCCCAAGGGCGACCCGGTCGCGGACTGGAGGGACCAGGAGCACTACATGACGCGTCCCCAGTACCAGCGGGTCAGCATCGAGAAGGTGGACTACAAGGGCTGGAACACGGCCGACTGGGAGTTCACCTACGTCGACGGCGGTACCAAGAACCGGGTGATCGACCGTGGACTGGTCGTCAACTCGCATCTGGGGTACGGGCTCATGTACACGGCGAAGTCCGACGACTGGGACGGTGATCTGCGTACCAGCACCTGGAAGACGCTGACCGACACCTTCCGGCCGAAGTCGTGACGTACCACGTGCCGATGTGACGTTCCGCGGGGTCGTGTCGTGGGGAGATATGGCATCCCCGGGTTGCACGTTGCCTCCGGCACGTATCGTGAGGAATCAAGGAGCGAACGCAGCCGGAACGGGGCACAAGGCGAACGGAACTGACCAGCCGGGCGGCCGGGGGAGGCAACGTGGACGACTATGCGGGACGGGTGCTCGCCGACCGCTATCGCCTGCCGCTGCCACCCGCGGGCGAGTACGAACTCGCCGAGTCGCGGGCCTTCGACACCTATAGCGGCCAGGAAGTGCTGGTCCGTCAGGTGCCCCTGCCCGAGGTGGTCGAGGCGGAGGTGCTCGGCGCGGACGGGCTCCCCGAGGGATTCGTGGCCCGGGACGGCGGGGGCCGGGACGCCGGGGGCCGCGCCGGGGCCGGTGGCGGCACGGCCACCCGTAGGCCCGCCGATCCCGCCGTACGCCGCGCGATCGAGGCCGTGCAGGCCGCGGCCCGGATACCCGACCACCCCCGGCTCGACCAGGTCTTCGACGTGTTCGCCGAGGGCGGTTCGCTGTGGATCGTCAGCGAACTGGTGCCCGCGCGGACGCTGGCGGCCCTGCTCGACGAGACCCCGCTGACGCCCTATCGGGCGGCGGAGGTCGCCTCCGACGTTCTCATGGCCCTGCGGGTGCTGCACGGCCATGGCTGGGTGCACCGGAACATCACGGCACGCACGGTGCTGGTCTGCGACGACGGCCGGGTGATGCTGAGCGGCCTCGCGGCCGGGGCTGCGGAGGAGGCCCTGTGCGGGTACGACCCGGTGCCGCCGCAGGAGGACGACACCGGAACATCCCACCCGGCCGGTGACGCCGGTGGACGCACGGGGAGTGACGGACCTCCCGGCCCGGGGTCCGGGGGGCGCTCCGGTGGCGTGGCTTCCGGAGCCCCGGGAGGGCGCGCGACGGGCGGCGGCTCCCTCGGGGCCTCCGGCGTGCCCGCGCCCGGCCCGGGCACGGACCCCGAGGCCGCGCGGCGGGCCGCGATCGAGGCGAGGGCGAACGGCGCGGCCTCCGGCGGGACGGCGCCCGCCGCCGGGACTTCCGTGCCCCGGGCGCTGGAGTCCGCGGAGGACGTACGGGCCGCGCGGGCCGGGGCGATCGCGGCGTACCGCGCCGGGGCCCGGGCCGCGGCCCGGGTGCAGGAGGAACAGCGCGGCGGCCGGGCGGCGTTGCCCGCACCCCGCCAGGCCGACCCCGGGGCCGCGGGTCCGCAGCCGAGCCCTCGCCCGGACGAGGCCGGACCGGACGGGGAGCGCCGTCTCGGACCGGGGTCGGGGGCGGACGGGGAGCGCCGTCTTGCACCGGGGGCGGGACTGGACGGGGAGCGCCGTCTCGGACCGGGTCCCGGACCGGGTGGGGAGCACCATCCTGGCGTTTCGTCCGCGCCGGGCTCCGGGGCCGACGAGGGGCGTCGGGCCGGTACTCCGTCGGGGCAGATCGCCGATCCGTACGGGGTGGGCCGTAGGACGTCCTGGCATGGTGCGGTACCGCGCCCTGCCGCACCCGCCGACGGCGAGGGCTCCCGCACCCCGGCGCTGCCAGGGGGCGCGTCCGTGGCTCGCGGTATCCCGGAGCAGGCGCCCGGTACGACCCCCGGCACGGCCCCCGGCACGGCCCCCGGGGGGAACCGTGGGCAGGCGCGCAGCGGTGGTGCGCAGCCGCTCGTGGGCGGTGGGGGGCCCTCCGCCGTGGACGCGCCCTGGGGCCACCGCGGCCCCGCCACCGCTCTCGCCGCCGAGCGGGCGCGGCAGGCGCGGATGGCCGTGGTCGGGCCCGTCACCGAGCGGTGGGCGCCCGAACAGGCCGGGCCCGTGCACGAGAACTGGCGGCTGGCCCCGCCGATCGGTCCCGCCACCGACCTCTGGGCGCTCGGCGCGCTGCTGTTCCGGGCCGTGCAGGGGCACGCACCGTATCCCGAGGAGAACACCGCCGAACTGGTCCAGCTCGTCTGCTCCGAGCCGCCCGCCTTCGCCGAGGAGTGCGGCCCGCTGCGTCCGGTCGTGGAGTCGCTGCTCCGTCAGGACCCCACCGAGCGGCTGGACGTCGAGGAACTGCGCGGCTGGCTGCGCTCCCTGGTCCGTTCCGCCCCCGAGCCCGAGGCGGGGACGTATGTGATCGCCGCCCCGCCCGTCGACCCCGACCGGCTGCCGATCGTGCGGCGCCGCGGCGAGCTGGTCCGCAGGCGCCGCGCCCGGCTGCCCGCGACCACCGGGGCCCGCCACCGGCGCGCCCGGGACGAGCGCCCGCACAAGCCGCGCAGGCTGGGCCGCACCCTGCTGGTGCTGATCCTGCTCGCGCTGGCCGCGGTGGTCGCGTATGCGATGGCCTTCATGCCGAAGGCCGGTCATGACGCCGGTTCCGGCACGGGACGGCGCACCGGCGCCGCCGGGGACATCGGCCCGGCGCCCGGCCGGTCCGCCACCGGCGCACCGCAGCCGGGCAGCGGAGGCGTCAGCAGCGCCTCCCCGTCGGCCGGTTCCTCGGACACCCAGACGCAGACGGGCAGCCCCCGGGTCGCACCGGGCTTCACGCTGCGCACGGACCCGGAGGGCTTCCGTGTCTCCGTGGCGAACGGCTGGAGCCGGGCGCCGAAGAACAGTGGGGATCAGATCGTGTATTCACAGGGCGACTTCCAGCTCATCGTCGTCCCCGGACGGGACACCACCAGTCGCTACGGCACCGATCCGCTGACGTACCAACGGGAGTCCGAGCCCGAACTTCAGCCGTTCCGCGACTCGACCTGGGCCACCTCCAGCGGGATGAGACGTATCGACGTCGGCGGACGCACCATGGCGGAAGGGCAGTTCACCTGGACGGGCGGGGACGGCCGCGAAGTGTTCGTACGCAATCTGGCCCTGGTCGTCGGCGGCCGCTACCACGTGGTCCAGGTCCGCGGCCCGGACGCCGAAGTGGACGAGGTGACACGGCTGTTCGAGCAGGCGGAGCAGACATACCAGCCGACCGGCTGAGGCCCCGGACCTCGCGCACGAGGTCCGATTGAGCTGAGAGTGCGGTGGTTTCCGTCCCGGGAAGGGGGGCGAGAACCGTCACAGTGCGGTCTCCGTTGCGACCCCACCCGTTCCCACTGTGAGGGGTGCTCTTTAGTCTGGCCTCGTCAAGACCATTGCGGGGAAACGTGAATCAGATGCAGGGCCTGCTCCTCGCGGGCCGATACCGACTCGTCGACTCCATCGGCAGCGGAGGTATGGGCCGGGTGTGGCGCGCCCACGACGAGGTGCTGCACCGGGCTGTCGCCATCAAGGAGTTGACGGCCGCTCTGTATGTCACGGAGAGTGACCGACCGGTCCTTCTCGCCCGGACTCATGCCGAGGCCCGGGCCGCCGCACGGATCAACCACTCGGCCGTCGTCACCGTCCACGACGTGCTGGAGCACGACAACCGGCCCTGGATCGTGATGGAGCTGGTCGAGGGCGGCTCGCTGGCCGACGCGGTCAAGGAGCGCGGCCGCGTGGAGGCCGCCGAGGCCGCGCGCATCGGGCTGTGGGTCTTGCGGGCGCTGCGCGCCGCGCACTCGGCGGGCGTGCTCCACCGCGATGTGAAACCCGGCAACGTCCTGCTCGCCTCCGACGGGCGGGTCCTGCTCACCGACTTCGGCATCGCCCAGGTCGAGGGCGACACCACCATCACCCGTACGGGGGAGATCGTCGGGTCCGTGGACTATCTGGCGCCCGAGCGCGTCCGCGGCCACGACCCGGGCCCCTCCTCCGACCTGTGGGCGCTCGGCGCCACCCTGTATACGGCGGTGGAGGGCAGGTCGCCGTTCCGGCGGACCTCGCCGCTGACCACCATGCAGGCCGTCGTGGACGAGCAGCCCGCGCAGCCCGCCAACGCCGATGCGCTGGAGCCCGTGATCGCGGCGCTGCTGCGCAAGGATCCGGCCGAGCGGCCCGACGCGGAACAGCTCGAACACATGCTGGCCGAGGCCGCGGAGGGGCGGCGGCCCAAGGCGGCACAGGAGTATGTGGCGACCCAGAACGTCGGGATGAGCCAGGCCGGTGACCCCACCGTGTCCGTGCCCGGCCACCGGGACTCCCGCGGTTCCCATACGACCGGCAGCACCCTGAACCAGCCCACCCCGACGGCCGTGCCCGCCGCCCCCAAGCGCCGCCGCGGCCGTATGGTCGCGCTGGTCCTCGCGGTGGCCGCGGTCCTCGGCGCGGCGGGCGCGGTGGCCCTGGACACCTTCGGCAACCACGGCAGCGGCACCACCGCCAACGCCGAAACGCCCGACCCCTCGCCCTCCACGAGCCCCCAGCAGTCGGGCGGTCCCGACCCGGCGGGCTGGGTGCGCAAGAAGGACCCCGCGGGCTTCAGCCTGGCCCTGCCGTCCAACGAGTGGAAGCGGCAGCGGTTCGACGCGTTCCAGACCGACTACTCGCCCGACGGCGGCAAGCACTTCATCCGTATCGCGGTGGACAGTTCACCGGACTTCGACGACGGCTACCAGCACCAGCTGGACCTTGAGCAGCAGCTGCAACGGCTCGTCGACTACCGGCGGGTGACCCTGCACAAGAACATCTACCGCGACTGCCCCGGCTCCCTGTGGGAGTACACCTGGACGGCGCTGTCGAAGGACACGCCGTTCCCGGGACCGCGCCATGCCGTGGAGGAGACGTACTTCGCCCGCAACGGTGTGGAGTACGCCATCTACATGTCCGGTCCGGCTTCGGACTGGGAGACGACACAGCAGCAGTTCAACGCCGTACTGCGGGGCTGGCGCCAGCCGGAGGGGTGAGGGGGCGCGAGGGAGCGCTCCGCCTTACGGCGCCCGCGCGCCCCTTGCTGCTTTCTCCTCCCGGTGCCCGGGCGCCCCAGCGCCCTTGCCGCATCCCTGCCCCCGGCGCCCGCACCGCCCCGGTGCCCCTGACGGCACGTCGTCTCCTGGCGCCCGGGTCCCCTGACCGCGCGTCACTTCACGGCGCCTGCGCCCCCGTAGGCGCACCCCGTCCGCGCCCCTCGGGCGCCCTGCTCACCCCGTCCGTGCGCCCTTGTACGTCGCTTGTCGGCCACCGTCACGACAGCGTCACGGAGGGTTTTCGTCCGGTGCGGCATGATGGGGCGCATGGGGACCGAGGGGGAGAACGTCCGTGTCATAGCGGGTCGCTACCGGCTTCATGAGCGCATCGGCCGCGGCGGCATGGGTGTCGTCTGGCGGGCGACCGACGAACTGCTCGGCCGTCAGGTGGCGGTCAAGGAACTCACCCTGGACCCCTCCCTCTCCGCCGACGAGGCCCGGAACCAGCGCGAGCGCACCCTGCGCGAGGCGCGCGCGGTGGCGCGGTTGCACCATCCGCACATCGTCGTCGTCCATGACGTCGTGGTGCACGACGAGCGCCCGTACATCGTGATGGAGCTGATCGACGGCGGCTCACTCGCCGACCGGGTTGCGGACCGGGGCCCGGTCGACGCCCGCGAGGCCGCCCGGATCGGCATCGGACTGCTGGGCGCCCTGCGCCGCGCGCACGACGCCGGGGTGCTGCACCGCGATCTGAAACCGGCGAATGTCCTGATCGAGTCGGGCACCGACCGCGTCGTCCTCACCGACTTCGGCATCGCCCAGGTCGCGGGCGCCACCACGCTCACCGAGAACGGCTCCTTCGTGGGCTCCCCCGAATACACCGCCCCCGAGCGGATGTCCGGCGTCCGGACCGGACCCGAGTCCGATCTGTGGTCCCTCGGCGCGCTGCTGTGCGCGGTGCTGAGCGGCAAGTCGCCCTTCCGCCGCGACTCGCTCGGCGGCATCCTGCACGCGGTGGTCGTCGACGAGATCCGGCCGCCCGCCCAGGCCGGGCCGATCCTGCCCGTCGTACGGGGACTGCTGGAACGCGACCCGCAGCGGCGCCTGGACGCGGCCGAGGCGGAGCGGCTGCTGCGGGAGTTCCTGGAGACCGGGCGGACCCCGCGGGTACCGGCGGTCCACCCGCCGACCCAGCGGGACCTGCCCCGGCGCGCCCTGTCACTGCCGTTACGGACCGGTCCCGGGACGGCGGCGGCCCGGGACGCCGCCGGATGGCCGGTCCGCAGGCCGGGCCGCGGCGCCGTGGTCGCGGCCGCCCTGGTCGCGGCGATGGCGGGGGCGGGCGTCTCGGCGGCCGCACTGCTGATGCGGCACGGCGACGGCGGGGTCGCGCCCGCGACCACCGCACCACCCCACCCCTCGGCCGGATCCGGGACGCCGGGCCCGTCGACCCCGGGCTCCCGGCCCGGCCCCACGGTGACGGTCACCCGCACGGCGCCCTCCGCCCCGCCCGCCGGACGCACGGCACCCGCGGGCTACCGGACGGTGCGGGATCCCCAGGGCTTCTCCCTCGCCGTCCCCGCGGACTTCACCCGCAGCCCGCAGGGGGAGCGGATCTTCTATCTGTCCCCGGACCCGGACCAGACCTTCCGCCTCGGCATCAGGCTGGCGGACCCCGACCCCGGCGGCCCGCTCGCCGTGCTGCGCCGCTCCGCCGCCGAGGGGCCCTCCACCAACCCGGGCTACCGCGACGGCACCGTCACCGGGACCTCGCACCGGGGATACCCGGCCGCCCTCTGGGAGTTCAGCCGACGGGGCTTCACCACGGCGGAGGGCCCCCGGCACACCTACGACCTGTGCTGGCAGGAGGGCGGCCGGCTGTACGAGGTGTGGCTGTCGGCGCCCGTCGGAAAGGTGGCGAAGGCGAAGGAGTACTTCGACGTGGCGGTCGGCACGTTCACGCCGGGGTGAACCGGGCGACCGGCACGACCCTGGTGACCGGCACGCTGCCAGCCCTCACTGGCGCGGTGTGGACACCCGGTGAAACCCCGTTACCGACGGGTACCCAAACGCTTCACCCCGGCATACGCTGCGCCCCATGACGGACTCGCAGGCCCCGGAGAAGGCCACCGACAAGACCCTTGCGGGCGCGGCCGGTACCAACCCGCTCGCCCCCGCCCCCGTCGGCGCCCGCACCGCCGCCGACGTGGTCACCCCGGAGCTGGTCGCCCAGCTCACCAAGGGTGTCGTCGGCTCCGGCCGGACCGCCAACCACACTCCCTTCACCGGAGAGAAGCTGGCCGATCTGCCGGAGTCCACCCCCGAGGACGTGGCGGTCGCCTTCGAACGGGCCCGCGTCGCTCAGCCCGCCTGGGCCGCCACCCCCGTTCGGGAGCGCGCCGCCGTCCTGCTCCGCTTCCACGACCTGGTGCTCGCCCGCCAGGCCGAGGTCCTCGACCTGATCCAGCTGGAGACCGGCAAGGCCCGTCTCCACGCCCACGAAGAGGTGCAGGCCGTCACCATCGCGGCCCGCCACTACGGCCGCCGGGCCCCCGCGTATCTGAGGCCCAAGCGGCACACCGGCGCGATCCCCACCCTGACCAGGGTCACCGAACTGCGCCACCCGCGCGGCGTCGTCGGTCAGATCGCCCCCTGGAACTACCCCTTCGAGCTGTCGGTCGGCGACGCACTCCCCGCCTTCGCCGCGGGCAACGCGGTCGTGATGAAGCCCGACACCGAGACCTGTCTGACCGCGCTGTGGGCGCGCGATCTGCTGATCGAGGCCGGGCTGCCGCCCGAGGTCCTCCAGATCGTCATCGGCGAGGGCCCGGTCGTCGGCCCCGAGATCGTCCGGCACGCCGACTATGTCTCCTTCACCGGCTCCACCCGCACCGGGCGCGAGGTCGCCCAGGGCGCCGCCGCCCGGCTGATCGGCGCCTCGCTCGAACTCGGCGGCAAGAACGCCATGCTGGTCCTGGAGGACGCCGACCTCGACAAGGCCGCCGCGGGCGCCGTCCGCGCCTGCTTCTCCTCCGCGGGCCAGCTCTGCATCTCCATCGAGCGGCTCTATGTCCACGAGTCGGTCGCGGACGCCTTCCTGGAACGCTTCGTGGCCCGCACCAGGGCCATACGGCTCGGCACGTCCCTCGCCTACGGGGCCGACATGGGCTCGCTGGTCGGCGAGAGGCAACTGCACACGGTGTCCCGGCATGTCGAGGAGGCCGTGGCCAAGGGCGCGCGGGTGCTGGCGGGCGGGGCGGCCCGGCCGGACGTCGGCCCGTACTTCTACGAACCCACCATCCTCGACGGGGTGCAGGCCCCGATGGCGGTGTGCGCGGAGGAGACCTTCGGACCGGTCGTGTCGGTCTACCGCTTCACCTCGGAGGACGAGGCCGTCGACCGCGCCAACTCCACGCCCTACGGCCTCAACTCCTCCGTCTGGACCAAGGACGGCCGACGCGGCCGTGCCCTCGCCGCCCGGCTGCGCACCGGCACGGTCAACGTCAACGACGGCTATGCGCCCGCCTACGGCAGCGCCCAGTCCCCGATGGGCGGCATGGGGGACTCCGGCCTCGGCCGCCGCCATGGCTCCGAGGGCATCCTCAAGTTCACCGAGGCCCAGACCGTCGCACACCAGCGGCTGCTGCCGATGGCGCCGTCGCTCGGCCTGGACGACGAGCAGTACGCGGCGCTCATCAGCCGGGGCCTGCGTCTGATGAAGACCTTCCGCATCCGCTAGCCGCCCGGCCCCCGCTGTCCGCCCCACGAGCCGTTCTCAACGAGGAGAGCATGTGTCGCAGGAGAAGTCCGTCCACACCCCGGACTCCGACCGCACCCGGGACTCCGACCGCACCCCGGACTCCGACCGCACCCCGGACTCCGACCGCACCCCGGACTCCGTTCCCACCCGGGACGGGGGCGAGGACGGGTACGACTACGACGTCATCGTCGTGGGGTCGGGGTTCGGCGGCTCCGTCACCGCCCTGCGGCTGACCGAGAAGGGCTACCGCGTGGGAGTCCTGGAGGCGGGCCGCCGCTTCACCCGCGCGTCGCTCCCGAAGAACTCCTGGGACCTGAAGAACTATCTGTGGGCACCCGCCCTCGGCCTGTACGGCATCCAGCGCATCCATCTGCTCGGCAACGTGATGGTGCTCGCGGGTGCCGGGGTCGGCGGCGGCTCCCTCAACTACGCCAACACCCTCTACGTACCGCCGAAGCCCTTCTTCGACGACCCGCAGTGGAAGGGCATCACCGACTGGCAGGAGGAGCTGGCGCCGTACTACGACCAGGCGCAGCGCATGCTCGGCGCCCGGCTCAACCGCACCATGACCTCCGTGGACGTCCATCTGAAGGCCGCCGCCGAACGCATCGGCGTGGGGGACACCTTCCACATGGCGCCCGTCGGTGTCTTCTTCGGCGACGGCGACGACGCCGACGGGACCGGCAGGGCCGAGCCGGGCACGGAGGTCCCCGACCCGTACTTCGGCGGCGCCGGACCCGCCCGCCGGGCGTGCACCGAGTGCGGCGAGTGCATGACGGGCTGCCGCCACGGCGCGAAGAACACCCTCAACGAGAACTACCTGTATCTCGCCGAGCGGGCGGGCGCGACCGTGCACCCCATGACCACGGTCGTCTCGTTCACCGAGGACGCCCGGGGCGGCTACACCGTCGCCACTCTGCCGACCGACGCCAAACGCCGCGGCAAGGAGCGGTTCTTCACGGCCCGCCGGATCGTTCTCGCGGCGGGCACCTACGGCACCCAGACGCTGCTGCACCGGATGAAGGCGCACGGCAGGCTGCCCCGGCTCTCCGACCGGCTGGGCGAGATGACCCGTACCAACTCCGAGGCGGTGGTGGGCGCCCGTACCGACGACCGCCGCTACCGCGCGGCGCACGGCACGGACCGGGTCGACTTCACCCGCGGGGTGGCGATCACCTCCTCCATCCACCCGGACGAGAACACCCATATCGAGCCGGTCCGCTACGGCAAGGGCTCCAACGCCATGGGCGCCCTGTCGACCCTTCAGGTCCCCTACGCGGAGGGCTCCTCCCGTGCCCTGGCCTGGCTGGCGAACGTCGCCCGGCACCCGTGGCAGATGGCCCGTTCCCTCTCCTACCGGCGCTGGTCGGAGCGGACCCTCATCGCGCTGGTGATGCAGTCGCTGGACAACTCCCTGACCACCTATCTGAAGCCGAAGGGCCTGGGCCGGGGGCTGCTGACGGCCCGCCAGGGGCATGGCACGCCCAACCCCACCCAGATCAAGTCGGGCACGGCGACGGCGGACGCGCTCGCCGTCGAGATCAACGGTTTCGCGGGCAGCAACGTCGGCGAACTGATGGGCACCCCGCTGACCGCGCACTTCCTCGGCGGCTGCGCCATCGGGGCCTCGCCCGAGACGGGTGTGATCGACCCGTACCACCGGGTGTACGGCCACCCCGGGATCTCAGTGGTGGACGGAGCGGCGGTCTCCGCCAACCTGGGCGTCAACCCGTCGCTGACAATCACCGCGCAGGCCGAGCGGGCGATGTCGTACTGGCCGAACAAGGGCGAGGAGGACCCGCGCCCGGCGCAGGGACAGGCCTATGAGCGCCTCAAGCCGGTGGAGCCCCGGCAGCCGGCAGTGCCCGAAAAGGCGTTCGGAGCGCTGCGGCTGCCGTTCCTGGGGATCCCCGCGGTGCCGCCCAGGAGCGAGTGAGATCCCCGGCCCGGGTGTGAGGGCGCATGTCCCCGGCCTGGGCGTGAGGGCATACGCGTGTCCGTGAGGGCATACGAGTGTCAGGGCGAAGGGCCCCGCGGCTCGGCCGCGGGGCCCTTCCCTCGTCGACAACGGCGGCAGGGCGCGCCGGTGCCCGGGAGCGGCGCCGGGGGGTCGCGCCGCCTGTCCGTGTGCTGGGTACCGCCGGGGCCGGCCGTCTGTCCGACCGACGAGGCCGACCGTTCGATCGACGAGGTCGACCGTCCGACCAAGGAGGCCGACCACTCGGTCGACGGGGGGCCGGCCGGCCCGGAGCGGATTCCGCCGGCCGGCCCCGGGCGTCCCCGGAGCCGGCCGTTCACTGCTGACCGGGCTGCTGTCCCCTGCCGTCCGGTCACCTTCCTGGAGCGAGGTCCCACGGCGCTCGGCATGACGCCCGCGCCTCATCGCCCCAGCGGAGCCACGCGTGGTTCTTCCGGTTCCGCCCCTGGCTGGCGCGGACACCGGTACCAACGACGCCCCGGGGACCCGGTCACGCGCCGTACGGGTGAGGCGATGGGGGAACGTCCGTCCCGCCGTACGGGGATTCGTACGCCCCGGGACCCGATGCCGTACGGAGTGCTCAGACGCGGCCCCGGCACAGCTCCAGCAGGGTCATCGCGAGGGCCGTGCCGGGCTTGCCCAGGGCCTCCCGGTAGTGGCCGAGGATCTCCATCTCGCGGGAGAGGTTCACCCGGCGGCCGCCGGAGGCGATGCGGGCCTGCTGGATCCCGGCCGAGACCGCCATGCGCTCCTGGACCAGGCCGATGATGCGGTCGTCCAGCGCGTCGATCCGTTCACGCGCCCCGGCGATGGCATCGACGGCCTCGGGCGTACGGGCTCCGGTCCTCTCGGCGGTCGTGCTGTTCTCCGCGGCCGTCTTCCTCTGAGAGGCGGCGGCCTGCTGCGTGGCGGTGGCAGTGATGGTCGTGGTGACGGCGGTCTGCTCGGTGGTGGTGGCGGTCATGTCGTGGGCTCCTCGGAGTCGGTGGCCGGCCGGGGCCCGGAGTGACACGGTCCGTATACGCCAGGCGCCCCGGACCGAAATCGGCCCGGGGCGCCTGGGAAGTCGCTTGTCAGTGGCTCAAGCAGCACGACCATGGCATCCGGCGGGCCCGGTGCCATAGGTAAAGACGAACGTCGTGTGCGCAAGCATGGACCCAGTATGCCGTGGTCACGTCCCGCGTCCAACCGGGTTCGCATGGTGAGACGGCGGCGGCCGCCTCCGCACACGGGAGGGGCCCCGCGGCCACCCCGTTAGAATCGATGGCACAGACCCCCCGCCCGACCGCCGGAAGGCACCCCGTGTCATCAGCGACCCCCGCTGCCGCCGCCCCCGACACCGTCCTGGTCGTCGACTTCGGCGCGCAGTACGCCCAGCTCATCGCCCGTCGCGTCCGCGAGGCCCGGGTCTACAGCGAGATCGTGCCGAGCACCATGCCGGTCCAGGAGATGCTCGCCAAGAACCCGGCAGCGATCATCCTCTCCGGCGGCCCCTCGTCGGTCTACGAGGAGGGCGCCCCCCGCCTCGACCCCGCGCTGTTCGAGGCCGGCGTCCCCGTCTTCGGCATGTGCTACGGCTTCCAGCTGATGGCCCAGGTCCTCGGCGGCACGGTCGACAACACCGGCGCGCGCGAGTACGGCCGCACCGACCTGCACGTCTCCAAGGCCTCCTCCACCCTCTTCGAGGGCACCCCGGCCGAGCAGCACGTGTGGATGTCGCACGGCGACGCCTGCTCCGCCGCCCCCGAGGGCTTCACCGTCTCCGCGTCCACGGACGTGGTCCCGGTCGCCGCCTTCGAGAACGACGAGAAGCGGCTCTACGGCGTCCAGTACCACCCCGAGGTCATGCACTCCACGCACGGCCAGCAGGTGCTGGAGCACTTCCTGTACCGCGGTGCGGGCCTCTCCCCGACCTGGACCACGGGCAACGTGATCGAGGAGCAGGTCGAGGCGATCCGCGAGCAGGTCGGCAACCGGCGCGCCATCTGCGGTCTGTCCGGCGGTGTGGACTCCGCCGTCGCCGCGGCCCTCGTCCAGAAGGCCATCGGCGCCCAGCTGACCTGCGTCTACGTCGACCACGGGCTGATGCGCAAGGGCGAGACCGAGCAGGTCGAGAAGGACTTCGTCGCGGCCACCGGCGTCCAGCTGAAGGTCGTCGACGCGGAGGAGAGGTTCCTCACCGCGCTCAAGGGCGTCTCCGACCCCGAGGAGAAGCGGAAGATCATCGGCCGGGAGTTCATCCGGGTCTTCGAGCAGGCCCAGGCCGAGATCATCGCCGACGCGGGGCCGGCCGTGGAGTTCCTGGTCCAGGGCACCCTCTACCCGGACGTCGTCGAGTCCGGCGGCGGCACCGGCACGGCCAACATCAAGTCCCACCACAATGTGGGCGGCCTCCCCGAGGACCTCGAGTTCCAGCTGATCGAGCCGCTGCGCAAGCTCTTCAAGGACGAGGTCCGCATGGTCGGCCAGGAGCTGGGCCTGCCGGAGGAGATCGTCCACCGCCAGCCCTTCCCGGGCCCGGGCCTCGGCATCCGCATCGTCGGCGAGGTCACCAAGGAGCGGCTCGACCTGCTCCGCGAGGCCGACGCGATCGCCCGCGAGGAGCTGACGGCGGCCGGTCTGGACCGCGAGATCTGGCAGTGCCCGGTGGTCCTGCTCGCCGATGTCCGCAGCGTCGGCGTCCAGGGCGACGGCCGGACCTACGGCCACCCGATCGTGCTGCGCCCGGTCTCGTCCGAGGACGCCATGACCGCCGACTGGTCGCGCCTGCCCTACGACGTCCTCGCCCGGATCTCGACCCGCATCACCAACGAGGTCCGCGACGTCAACCGGGTCGTCGTCGACGTGACCTCGAAGCCGCCGGGCACCATCGAGTGGGAGTAGTGATCCCGGGGGTCCGGCTCTGACCGGCCGGACCCCTCCGGATCAGGTCCGTCTGAGCGTGCGCACCGGCTCTCCGGGCTTCCAGGTCTCGACGACCAGACAGGTCTCGTCCTCGACCCTGGTCCGTACGACCTCGGTCAACTCGGTGCGGAAGAGGTGGAACGGCTCCGGCGGTTCCGCCTCTTCGCCGTATGCGCCCTTGACCGCGGGGTCGTCGACCTCGATTGCCCGCCCGCCGATCCGCACGTCCCCGCCGCCCATCCCGGTGCCCGGTCCCGGGTTCGCCTGGAGCACGAAGCGCGGGTCGCGGCGCAGGTCGAGCGCCTTGAGCGAGTCGGGCATCATGCCGAACCACAGCTCGCCGTCCAGAAAACGCACCTCCAGGCCGGTGGTGCGCGGCGAACCGTCCTTGCGCAGCGTCGCGAGGACATGGTGGGTGAACGCCTCGAAGCGCGCCTGGACGGTGCCGGCCAGGCCGGGTTCCGCCGCGGCGAAGGACCCCCAGTTCGCTGCCGTGGGGCGAGTCGTGGTCATGAGGGCGAGTCTGCCGCCGAATCCGGACATTGTCGTGCGGATTTCGGGCGGGCGCGTCGGGTGTGCGCCATCTTTACAAACCCGCGCTGTCATCCGGGCCCGACCGGGGGTAACTTCCGGCCCGACAAGCAATCCAGTGCCGGAGGATCCATGCACGGCCCCACTCCGCCCCCGCCCCTGCCCACCGACCGGCTGACGTTCGCCATGCCGCCGAGGCACGAGTCGGCCGAGGACGAACGGGCGCACCGCAAGGAGCGGCTCGCGGGCGCCCTGCGGATCTTCGGACGGCTCGGCTTCGAGGAAGGCGTCTCCGGGCACATCACCGCCCGCGACCCGGAGTTCAGCGACTGCTTCTGGGTCAACCCCTTCGGAATGCCGTTCCGGCATGTCACCGTGAGCGATCTGGTCCTCGCCAACCAGGACGGACAGGTGGTCGAGGGCCGCTACCACGTGAACCAGGCCGCGTTCACCGTGCATGCCCAGGTCCACGCGGCCCGCCCCGATGTCGTCGCCGTCGCCCACTGCCACTCGGTGCACGGGCGCGCCCTCGCGGCCCTCGGTGATCTGCTGGACCCGATCACCCAGGAGTCCTGCGCCTTCTACGAGGACCACGCCGTCTACGAGGCCTACACCGGGGTCACCGTGGACGCCGAGGAGGGCCGCCGGATCGCGGCCGCCCTCGCCAGCCGCAAGGCGCTGGTGCTGCGCAACCACGGGCTGCTGACCGTCGGCGACTCGGTGGACGCGGCGGCCTGGTGGTTTCTGTCCATGGAACGCTCCTGCCAGGTCCAACTGACCGCCCGGGCCGCGGGACGGCCCGTTCTGATAGACCACCGGCAGGCGGCGGCGACCCGCGAGCAGCTCGGCGGGGACCTGGTGGCCTGGATCAACTACCAGCCGCTGTGGCAGGACATCAGCCGCAGCGAGCCCGACCTGCTGACCTGACGTCCTGCCGACGGGCGCTGTGTATGCCGCGGAGTGCGGCGCGTCGGGGGCAGCAGGCGGTGCGTGTCAATCGAGAGTGTGTTCTTTCACCCGCTCTGACCGGCACGGCGAACGCGAAGCGTGTTCCGTACGGCACAATTCGCTGTCGTCGCATGCCAGTTGCGGTGGCGGGTGCGACTTGGGATCTGGCGCGGGAAGGCGGCAGTGGTCGTGGCGGTGCAGGAGGCGAGGCAGGGTGCCGGGCATGGAAGTGGTCCGGGAGCCCATGAAGGTGGCTGCACCTGCGGGGACTGCCCGCACGGCGCGCGTGAGGGACATCGGCGCGCGGTGGCCGAATTCCTGGCGAAACGGGACGAGTTCGCCTCCGGCCGGGGGCTGCCCCCGGCGGTCGCGTACTCCGCGTCCGCGTCCCGCCAGTGGGTGTCCGACGAACTCACCCAGTCCGCGGACCTGGTCGCCGAGCGGAGCCGCGCCGACGGCGACGCCTGGCTGTCCCGGCTGTGGCGGCGCACGGCGGTCGTGGTCTGGGGCACGGTCACGGTCCTGCTGCTGGCCCAGGCGCTGACGGCGATCGGCGCGGGGTGGACCGCCGCGCGGACCGCCGGACTGGTCGCCGCCGTGCTGGCGGGTGCCGCGCTGACCGCCGCCGGGCATCTGCACCGGGCCCGCGGCGGGGCGCTCGCGCCGGTCGTCGGGGAGGACAACCGCCTGTCGACCTCCCGTGCGGTGGCGGCCTGCTGGGTGCTGTTCGTCGTCTACGCGCTGCTGGTGCTGATCGTCGAGCTGGCGGTGGCCTCCGCGCACGGACGCCGCGACGCGTTGATCGCCGGGCTCGGCCTCGCCCGCGGGGCGGGCGCGGTGACCGTGGTCGCCGTGGTGTGCGGGATCGCGGTCCTGGTGCGGAGGGTGGTCGGACTCCGGGTCATCGGGCAGCGGCTCCAGAAGGTCCCCGCCGACCGGCCGCGGGCGGCGGATCTGCTCACGGACGACTCCGGCCGGGGCAGCTTCGCGGACACCCAGTATGTGGTGGTCAGCGCGGTCGCCCTGGTCTTCGCGGTGGTACGGCTCGCCCGCCGTCCCGACCAGCTTCCCGATCTGCCCTGGGGTCTCGCCGTACTGGTCCTGGTCTCCGCGGGGACCTATCTCGCCGGGAAGTACGCCGAGGGCGGCCGCCCGGTCGTGCTCTCGGTGGTGCGGGCGCGGGAGGCGGGCGATCTGGACGCGCCGATCCGCACGGGTGACGACATCGAGATCCGCGGCGCCGGTTTTGTGCCGCCCGGCGCCGAGTCCCCGGGCAGGCTGTCCCGGATGGCGGTCCGCATCGGGGCGGTCCACGTCCATGTGCCTCTGGTCCCGGTCCCCGGCGGCTTCAGCAACCCGACGGACACCCTGCTGACCGTCCCGGTGCCCGCCGATGTGGAACCCGGACGCGTCGACGTCCAGGTGGTCACGGCCGCCGGACTGGAGACCAACCGGGTGACCATCGATGTGACGGAGTGACGGGTGACGGCGGCCGCCTTCCGCCTTTCGGCCCCCCTCCGGGCGACGCAGCCCCGCCCCGGTGGAACGCTGGAGGAAGCAGCAACGCGGGCCCGGGACCGGGACCGTTCGCGCCGGCAAGGGTCCGGGGGTGACGTCCTCCGGGCGCAGAAAGCCGGAATGTCGGCGCATACCGGTTGAGCGGTCGTCCCCTTTCGTACGTATGGTCTGTTGAGGGGTCAACGACTGGTAGGCGAGAGGCGGCGTCACGATGGCTCAAAGCATGCGTACGGAGTCGCACACTTCATATGTCGAGGAGGTGCGTTCCTGGCGGGACACCGCCACCCGGTACGCCCTCCTTCCTCTGCGGGTCTTCCTCGGTATCACCTTCATCTACGCGGGCCTGGACAAGCTCTTCAGCAGCACCTTCCTGCGCGACTCGGGGCCCGGCTCGATCGGCGACCTGATGCACGCCGTACGGGACTCCTCCGCGATCCCGGCGCTGGTCGACCTCGCGCTGAAGAGCCCCTCCGGCTTCGGCTGGGCCATGGCCCTCGGTGAACTGGCCGTCGGCCTGGGCACCCTGGCCGGTCTTCTGTCCCGGGTCGCCGCGCTCGGCGGTGCGCTCATCTCCCTGAGCCTGTGGCTGACGGTGAGCTGGGCCTCCACCCCCTACTACTACGGCAACGACCTCGCCTATCTGATGGCCTGGACCCCCCTGGTCCTCGCCGGTGCCCCTGTTCTCTCCCTGGACTCCGTACTCCGCGACCGACGACGGCCACACCAGCACACCGACCTCTCGGCCCTGCGGGGCTACCCCGCCCCGCGGGGCTGAGGCGCCGTCACTCCGTCCTGTCCGCCGTGCGGCCCCCTGTGGGCCGCACGGCGGCTGCGTATCGCGCGGGCCACGCTGGCCAGCAGACCGGTCACGGCCCCGAGGCAGAGACCGCCGCCGACGATCGGGACGATCACCCACCACGGTGTCGTCCAGGCACCCGCGGCGTCACCGGCGAAGAGGACACCCGCGGCGGCGAGGGGGGCACCGGTGAACAGCCTGCCGGGCTGGAACTCATGACGCAGCACGGGACACCTCCAGCTGGCCCACACCGACTTCGAGGCTGAGGTCCAGCGTGGCGACGCTCCTGGTGCCCGCCGCCGGGGAGAGCGTCACCTGCTTGTGCCTGCCCGCCTCCACCTCCACCTTCCGGGAGTCGCCCGGCAGCCGGATGTCGCCCACCCCCGCTTCGAGCCTCAGCCTCACCGTGGCGTCCTTGGGCACCACCACCTTCAGTCGGCCCACGCCCACCTCGGCCCGGCTCGTCACGCTCCCGCCTCCCGTCTGCCGCACACGGCTGAGATCCAGGGTGCCCACGCCGGCCCCCAGCTCATATCTGCTGTGGACCGCGGCCGCCGAGGACGGCGCCCACGTCGTGTGCGTCCCATGGGTGCCCACGTCCTTCGGCAGCGCGGCCGACCCGGCGAGCAGCGCCGCCGTGACCAGCGCCAGAAGGACCGAGCCCGCTCCCGTGCGCCCCAGGAGAGAGCTGACGGCGATGCCCGCGCCGAGGACGACGAGGGCGCACGCCAGGCCAGTCTGCAAGCTGGTGCCGAGGGCCCGGTCGTCCCAGGTCAGGCCGGAGCCGAGGCCTCCCGCGAGCAGGGCGAGAAGGAACACCCGGCCGCCGATCCAGCGCGGCCCCGGCGGCGCGGCGGGGCGGGACGGGGTGCGTATCCGCTCTCTGTCCGAGCCGCCCCGGGCGATGGTGACCGCCGCCGCCACATCGCGCCCGTCCCGGCCGTCGCGGCCGGGGGTGTCGCTCGGGCCCCACAGATAGCCCGTACCGCCCACATGCGTGCCGTCCTTGACGATGGGGTCGCGCCACCAGGAGGGGTGACCGGCCGGGGCGGGCGGTGCCGTCGCCTCCGGGGGCGCATCGGCCACCGCCTGGGCGGCCAGTGGGTCCGGATCGGGGGCGCCACGCTGCCGCGACCAGTACCCCGCGCCCGCGAGGAGCAGTGACAGCACGACGGCGAAGGTCAGCACCCCGCCATTTCTGATCATCGACAGAAAGACCCCGCAGCCCACCAGCGCGAAGAGGACCGCGGCCAGCCCCTGTCCGTCGACCCGGCCGGTCAGCAGTTTGCGGACCTCGTTCTCCTCCTCGTCCTCGTAGGGCACGAAGAGCCAGCAGAAGCCGTAGAAGACAAGGCCGAGACCGCCCGCCGCGGAGAGCACCGCCAGCCCGATCCTGAAGATCACCGGGTCCATCTCGCACTGCCGTCCGAGCCCGGAGCAGACACCGGCCAGCATCTTGAACCGCCGGTCGCGCCGGAAGTGGCCGGAGGCCCCGTCCGTGCCGGGCGTGCCCCCGGGCGGCGCACCGCCGTCCGCCTCGGCCCGCCCGTCCTCGCGCACGCCGTCGGCCGCCCTGCCGTACCCGGCTCCGTTCTCCCGCACGGCGGCATCCTGCCGTACGGATGTCTCCTCCTGCGCGCGCGGCTCCTCTCCCCGGGCAGCCGGGGCAGCCGCTGGCGTCCCGGCGTCGGGGGCGTGCCCCGTGCCGGGACTCCGCCCCGCTGCTGTCTGCCGCTGATCCGTCATGGGTCCATGGTCGCTGCCGCGGACGTCTCGCGGCAGTCGGGACGACCCTGGCAGAACCCTGAAATCCGCCCCGAGCGCCGCCAAGGGAAGCGTTCGATCAGCGGGATTCGAAGATCAGGGGAGTCTCGGGGGTCCACCCTGATGTCCGCGCCCACCGCCCATGTGACCATCAATGGCATGCCGGACGCCGCAGCAGCACCCCACGCCGACCCGCGGCCGCCGCGCAAGCTCTACCGCAGCAGTGACGGACGCTGGCTCGGGGGAGTGGCGCGGGGGCTCGCCGGACATCTCGGGCTGCCTGTGATCTGGGTCCGGCTGGTGTTCGCGGGTCTGATGATGGCGGACGGTCTCGGCGCCCTGCTGTATGCCGCGTTCTGGTTCTTCGTGCCGCTCGGCGTCGGCGGCGTCGACGAGCGCCGCCCGCCCTCGCTGGTCGGCACGGAGACCTCGCCCGACGGCCGCCGCCGACTGGTCGCCCGCCGACCCGACCGGGGCCAGATCGTCGCCCTGCTCCTCATGGTCGTGGTGGCGCTGACCTTCGTCCACAGTGTCAATCTCGGCGGCGCCGCCAAGGGATATCTCATCCCGGCCGTCCTGGTCGCGGCGGGCGTCGCCCTGGTCTGGCGGCAGGCCGACAACGCCCGGCGGGCCCGCTGGATGGAGGTCGGCAGCCGTCGGCGCACCCTCACCCTGCTGCGCGCCGCGGCCGGTGTCCTGCTCGTCACCGCCGGTGTCACCGCCATCTTCCTGATCCAGGGCTCGGCCGCCCATCTCGGCTCCGTCCTCCAGGCGGCGCTCGCGGTCCTCGTCGGTATAGCGCTGCTCGCCGGGCCGTACCTCGTGCGCATGTCCCAGGACCTGTCCGAGGAGCGTCTGATGCGCATCCGGGCCCAGGAGCGCGCGGAGGTCGCCGCCCATGTCCACGACTCGGTGCTGCACACCCTCACCCTGATCCAGCGCAACGCGGAGAACGCGGGCGAGGTGCGCCGCCTCGCCCGCGCCCAGGAGCGCGACCTCCGCGCCTGGCTCTACAAACCGGAGGGGACCGGCAAGGACGAGAACGAGGAGCCCCGCACCCTGGCGGAGGCGGTCCGGCGCAACGCGGCGGAGGTGGAGGACAAGCACGGCGTCCCGATAGAGGTCGTCGTGGTCGGCGACTGCCCCCTCGACGAGCGGACGGCCGCACAGATGCAGGCCGCGCGCGAAGCAATGGTGAACGCCGCCAAGTACGGTGGCGAGGGCGGCGCCGTCCAGGTCTACGCCGAGGTCGAGGGACGGACCGTGTTCGTGTCGGTCCGTGACCGCGGCCCCGGATTCGACCTCGACGCGATACCCGCGGACCGCATGGGTGTCAGAGAATCGATCATCGGCCGCATGGAGCGCCACGGGGGCAGCGCACGGCTGCGCGCGGTGCCCGGCGGGGGCACGGAGGTCGAGTTGGAGATGGAGAGGGCGGAGAGCACGACATGAGCGACGCGAACGAGGCGGCCGGTCCGGCGGAGCCGGAGGGCGCGGAGGGGGACGCGGGGGAGCGGCGCGTCAGGGTCGTGCTCGTCGACGACCACCGCATGTTCCGCACCGGGGTCCGGGCGGAGATCGGGCAGACCGAGCGGACCGGGGTCGAGGTCGTGGGAGAGGCCGCGGATGTCGACCAGGCGGTGTCGGTGATCACCGACACCCGGCCCGAGGTGGTGCTCCTCGACGTCCATCTCCCGGGCGGCGGAGGCGTCGAAGTGCTGCGCCGCTGCGCCGCGTTGACGGCGGACGCGGAGCAGCCGGTCCGGTTCCTCGCGCTGTCCGTGTCGGACGCGGCGGAGGACGTGATCGGAGTGATCCGGGGCGGTGCCCGCGGCTATGTGACCAAGACGATCACCGGCTCGGACCTCGTCGACTCGATCTTCCGTGTCCAGGAGGGCGATGCCGTGTTCTCGCCGCGGCTGGCCGGGTTCGTGCTCGACGCGTTCGCCTCCACCGACGCCCCGCCGGTCGACGAGGACCTCGACCGGCTCACCCAGCGCGAGCGCGAGGTGCTGCGCCTCATCGCCCGCGGCTATGCCTACAAGGAGATCGCCAAGCAGCTCTTCATCTCGGTGAAGACGGTCGAGTCCCATGTCTCGGCGGTCCTGCGCAAGCTCCAGCTGTCCAACCGTCATGAACTGACCCGCTGGGCCACGGCACGCCGACTGGTCTGACGGCCCGGTTCCGGGCGCCTCCTCGGGCAGCCGGGGTCGCGCCCGGCGCCCGTGGCTCACACCACCCGGGTGGCCCCGGCGAACGGCATCTGGTCGATCGGTGCCAGCCGTACCGGCGCCGAGGGGTTCGGCGCGTGGATCATCTGGCCGTGGCCCACATAGATCCCTACATGGCTGACCCCGGAGTAGAAGAAGACGAGGTCGCCGGGGCGGAGGGCGGAGCGCGGGACCCGCTGGCCCGCGCCGATCTGGGCGTAGGTCGTCCGGGGCAGCGAGACGCCCGCCGAGTGGTACGCGGCCTGCACCAGCCCCGAGCAGTCGAAGGCGCTGGGGCCGGTGGCGCCCCAGACGTAGGGGCTGCCGAGCTTGCCGTAGGCGTAGGCCACCGCGGCCGCCGCGCGGGCGTCGGGTGCCTGCGCGGCGGCCTGCGCCGCCGACACCGCACCGAGGAGGTCGCGCCCCGCCGACCGGGACGCGGCCCCCGCCCCGCCGCCCCCCGCGAGCTCCTGGCGCTGGCTCTCCGTCAGCCGGGACAGCAGCCGCCGGGCCTCGCCCAGCTTCTCGGTGACCGTCTGCTTCTGCCGCCGGAGTTCCGCCTGCCGCGACGTCAGGGTGGCCAGCTCCACGCGGGCGGCTCCGCGCAGCCGTCCGATCTCCGCCAGCTGTGCGCGCACGGCCGCCACGGCCGCCGCCTGCCGTCCGTCGACCCGCTCGGCGAACGCGGCGTCGTCCAGATAGCGCCCGGGGTCCGAGGAGAGCAGCAGCTGCACCGAGGGTGCGATACCGCCCTTGCGGTACTGCGCCGCGGCGGCGGCACCCAGCGCCTCGCGCGCCGAGTTCAGCCGGTCGGTGCGACGGGCGGTCTCGTCCCGGAGCGCGTTGAGCCGCTGTGTGGCCCGGTCCGCCTGTTCCTTCGCCCCGTCGTACTTCTCGGTGGCGACCTCGGCCTCCCGGTACAGCCGGTCCACCTCGGCTCTGGCCCGGTCCGGGGAGAGCGGTGGCCCGGCGGCGTACCCGGTCCCGGTGAAGCCGGTCGCGGAGGCCGCTCCCGCGAGGGCGAGCGTGACGGCGGTCCGGGCCGTGGCCCCGCCGAGCGAACGCTGCCTGGGCTTGCGGTGCGCTGCCACCTGACCGTCACGTCCTTTCGTACGACCGCCGAGGCCGGGTCATGCGTCCGGCGGCGGCCCGCACAGGGGGAGCAGGCCGCCGCCGGACCTTCTCGGCGGTGGTGTCCGGCGGCCGTCCGGGCGCGGACGGCGGTGGGGAGCCGGTCACCTGGGGGAGGACGCTATGCCGGACCGTGACCTCGCCGTGACGCAAAGTGCGGAAGTGGCGCGACCGGATCGGCGGTGACCGTATGTGACCACTATGTGGCCCTCTGGCCTTCGGCTTCGCACCGGTCGATGGTCATTGTGTGTTCGGTGCCGCGGATGAGGTCGGGTGAGGTCACAGAGGGCCATGGGGCGCATATGCGCGGGGAGCGCGGAGGCCGTCGATGTGTGCGCCCGGTGTCCCCGCTGTGACCGCCGTCCCACTCCGCAGCCCGGTGTCGGAGCCCCCGGAGGCCCTCACTAGGCTCCGGATCCATGGACGTACTCATCCATCTCTTCGTCGGCCTGCACATCATCGGTATCGCCGCCCTCCTCGGCGGATTCCTGACCCAGATGAAGGCGATGGGCCGCGGCACGGCCCGTTTTGTGCCCGGCATGCTGCACGGCGCGCTGACCATGCTGGTCACCGGTGTGGCCCTGGTCGGCCTCAACCAGGCGCAGCACCACCAGCTCAACACCGTCAAGATCGGCATCAAGCTGGCCCTGCTCATCGTGATCCTCGGCCTGGTCTATGTGAAGCGCGACGAGGAGAAGGTGGAGAAGCCCCTGTTCGCCCTGGTCGGCGCGCTGACCACGGTGAACATCTTCATCGCCGTGCTGTGGACCTGATGCTTCCGCCCAGGTGTCCGACGGCCCCCGCGAGGACCGCGCACCAGAGCGCCACCGCGATCCACAGCAGTACCTGACCGGGGCCGCGCAGCCATGACGCCCTGAGGCCGACGGCCACGGACAGCGCCGCCACGGCCGTCGCCCCCGCCGAAAAGGCGGTCGACCACCGGCGTACGTCGTAGCCGGGGCGCGGGCGGCGCAGCTCGGTCACCGCCAGGACGCAGTACCAGACGAAGGCGATGACCAGCAGGGCGATGGTGACGCTCCGCAGGACGTCCTCGTCGTCGTAGTTCCACAGATACGGACCCGAACGGCCGATGTGGGCCAGCCGGGATCCGGCCATCGCGGCGAGCGCGGGCGCACCGGCCGCCACCCACTGGTCCCCGGCGCCCGCGACCACCTGCCGGAGGTCGAAGCACCGGAGCCCCACCAGATAGAACGCCAGCCCGAGCCAGAAGAACACCATCGCGGCATGGGCGAGCCAGGCCACTCCCAGGACCACCGCCAGCGCGGCCCCCAGCACCGCGATGCCCTCCGTCGCCGCACAGCCGAGGAACACCGCCCCCGGCATGCCGCGCTCCCAGTTCCGTACGGCCAGGAGCACCAGGACCGCCCACAGCACACAGGCCAGCGCGAGGAGCGCCTCGGCGAACTGATGCCGGTCCAGGGCGGAGACCCGGGTTCCCAGCACCGTGGTGGCCGGAACCGCCGCGAACGCGTCCGGGGAACCGGCCGGCCACCCCGGGTGCCCCCACAGCAGCCCCACGGTGACGGCGGCGATCAGCGCCAGCCAGGCGGCGCCCGCCAGCGCCAGGGCGACACGGGACAGGACCTCGTACCCGGTCTGGTGCAGCCCCACCGACAGGACACCGGTCGCCAGCACGGCGGACCCGGTGGCGGGCGGACGCTGCGCCCACCAGGTACGGAGTGCGGAGGAACCGGACATACGCCCGATGCTAGGGACGCGCGCACGGCTTGCGTGCGGGGCGCGCGCGTGCGGTCGAAAACACCCCCGCGCGCGCCGGGTCGAGGTCGTCCGCCACCGCATCGTGCGGGGCGCCACCACTGCACCCGTCCGAAGCCGCCGCAGGTGTACCCCGCGGGGCCACCGCCGGTGGGTGCGTGCCGCACGTCCGAGGGGGCCCGTCAACTCCCGTGGCGGCCGACCGGGTTGATCGGCGGCAGGTCCGAGAGGTCGCCGCAGAGCCGGGCGCGGAGTGCGCCCCCGGGGTGCCGGACGCGTGCGGACGGCCCCGGGGAGGGGGCGCCGTGCGGCGCCGGGAAGCGGGGGCCGAGACCGGGGAGCGATGGGTTCCGGGCGGAGTTCCGGGGACGGCGACCGGTTGTCGGTGGGGCGCCCTAGACTCGTAGAGCGATGAGCAGCCTCTTTGACGACAGCTTCCTGGCGAACCTCCAGGCCACCTCGGCCCATGAGGAGGAGCCCCCGCCACCCGAGGACGATCATGCTCCGGAGCCGGTTCCGGACGATCTGTTCGGCGGGCGGTTCGACCTGCCACCGGACCGGGACGCCTACTACCGCGACGGCGCTCCCCGCCCGGCCCTCGACCCCCGCACCCTGCTCGAAGGGCTGAACGAGAACCAGCGCGCGGCGGTCGTGCACGCCGGTTCCCCCCTGCTCATCGTCGCGGGCGCCGGTTCCGGCAAGACCCGGGTGCTGACCCACCGCATCGCCCATCTGCTGGCCGACCGGGGTGTGCACCCCGGGCAGATCCTCGCGATCACCTTCACCAACAAGGCCGCGGGCGAGATGAAGGAGCGCGTCGAGCAGCTCGTCGGCCCGCGCGCCCATGCGATGTGGGTGATGACCTTCCACAGCGCGTGTGTCCGCATCCTGCGCCGGGAGAGCAAGAAGCTCGGCTTCACCTCCTCCTTCTCGATCTACGACGCCGCCGACAGCAAGCGTCTGATGGCGCTCGTCTGCCGCGACCTGGACCTCGACCCCAAGCGGTTCCCGCCCAAGTCGTTCAGCGCCAAGATCTCCAATCTGAAGAACGAGCTGATCGACGAGGAGGACTTCGCCGCCCAGGTCGCTGGGGGCACCTCCCAGACGGAGTCCGGGGGAGGTTTCGAGAAGACCCTCGCCCAGGCGTACGCGCTCTACCAGTCGCGGCTGCGCGAGGCGAACGCCCTCGACTTCGACGACCTGATCATGACGACGGTCAATCTGCTGCGCGCCTTCCCGGACGTCGCCGAGCACTACCGCCGCCGCTTCCGGCATGTCCTCGTCGACGAGTACCAGGACACCAACCACGCCCAGTACGCCCTGGTCCGCGAGCTGGTCGGCACCCAGGAGCCCCCCGTGGACGTGCCGCCCGGGGAGCCGGGCGCGTCCGGGGAGGGCGACCTCCCGCCCGCCGAGCTGTGCGTGGTCGGTGACGCCGACCAGTCGATCTACGCCTTCCGCGGCGCCACCATCCGCAACATCCTCCAGTTCGAGGAGGACTACCCGGACGCCACCACGATCCTGCTGGAGCAGAACTACCGTTCCACGCAGACGATCCTGAGCGCCGCCAACGCGGTCATCGAGCGCAACGAGTCGCGCCGCCCCAAGAACCTGTGGACCAACGCGGGCTCGGGCGCGCGGATCACCGGCTATGTCGCCGACACGGAGCACGACGAGGCGCAGTTCGTCGCCGAGGAGATAGACCGCCTCACCGACCGGGGCGAGGCCAAGGCGGGCGATGTCGCCGTCTTCTACCGCACCAACGCCCAGTCCCGTGTCTTCGAAGAGATCTTCATCCGGGTCGGCCTGCCGTACAAGGTCGTGGGCGGTGTCCGCTTCTACGAGCGCAAGGAGGTCCGGGACGTCCTGGCCTATCTGCGGGTCCTGGCGAACCCGGAGGACTCCGTTCCGATGCGGCGCATCCTGAATGTGCCCAAGCGGGGCATCGGCGACCGCGCCGAAGCGATGATCGACGCCCTGGCCCAGCGGGAGAAGATCAGCTTCTCGGCGGCGCTGCGCCGGGTGGACGAGGCCTACGGCATGGCGGCCCGCTCGACCAACGCGGTCAAGCGGTTCAACGTCCTGATGGAGGAACTGCGGACCATCGCGGAGTCGGGCGCGGGCCCGGCCACGGTCCTGGAAGCCGTCCTGGAACGCACCGGCTATCTGGCCGAACTCCAGGCCTCGACCGACCCCCAGGACGAGACCCGGATCGAGAACCTCCAGGAACTCGCGGCCGTCGCCCTGGAGTTCGAGCAGGAGCGCGGTGAGGGCGCGGCGGAGCCCGGGGCCGCGGCGGCGGGCGGCACGCTGGCCGACTTCCTGGAGCAGGTCGCCCTGGTCGCCGACTCCGACCAGATCCCCGACGAGGAGGACGGCGGCGGCGTCATCACGCTGATGACCCTCCACACCGCGAAGGGCCTGGAGTTCCCGGTGGTCTTCCTGACCGGCATGGAGGACGGCGTCTTCCCGCACATGCGCGCGCTCGGCCAGACCAAGGAGCTGGAGGAGGAACGGCGCCTGGCCTATGTCGGCATCACGCGCGCCCGGGAGCGGCTCTACCTCACCCGGTCGGCCATGCGCAGCGCCTGGGGCCAGCCCTCGTACAACCCGCCCTCGCGCTTCCTTGAGGAAATCCCGGACCAGCATGTGGAGTGGAAGCGCACGGGTGGCTCCGCCGCGCCCGGCTCCTCGCGGCCGGTGTCGGGGGTCGCGGCATCTCTGTCGTCGTCCCTGTCGTCGGCCCGGTCGCGGTCCTCGGCCGCGGGCGCGTCCGGTTTCGCCACCCGCAGGGGCGGCGCGACGGAGAAGCCGGTGGTGGCCCTGGCCATCGGCGACCGTGTCACTCACGATCAGTTCGGTCTGGGCACCGTGGTCGGAGTGAAGGGCACGGGCGCCAACACGGAGGCCACGGTCGACTTCGGGGACACCAAGCCGAAGCGGCTGCTGCTGCGCTACGCGCCGGTGGAGAAGCTGTAGTCGACCGAACGGGCAGGGCCCCGCCGTACGACGGAGGCCCTGCCCAAAGGATGTGATCGGGCCGGGTTGTGCGGCCCGAGGTCTCACTCAGGTGGGGTCGAGGCCGTGGCTGCGCAGCCACGGCAGCGGGTCCACCGCGGCACCGCCGTTCGGCCGGACCTCGAAGTGCAGGTGCGGGCCTGTGGAGTTGCCCGAGTTGCCGGAGAAGGCGATGGGCTCGCCGGCCTTCACGCTCGCCCCCGTGGCCACCTGGTAGCGGGAGAGGTGGCAGTACCACGTCTCGGTGCCGTCCTTCGCCGTCAGGATCAGCATGTTGCCGTAGGCGCTGTTCCACTGGGTGCGGACGGTGCCGTCGGTCGCGGCCATGACCGTGGTGCCGTAGGAGACGGGGAAGTCGATGCCGGTGTGCACGGACATCCAGTTGACACCGGCCTGGCCGAAGTAGGCGCTGAGCCCCTTCTGGGTGACCGGCAGCACGAACTTCGGGCGCATCCGCTCCTTGAGGGCCGCCTCGGCCGCCGCCTTCTTCTTCTCGGCCGCCTGCTGGGCCTTGAGGTCGATACGTTCCTGCGTACGGCTTGCCCGGTCCGCGAAGTCGTTCGCGCCCGCCGAGAGGCCTCGGAGCTGGGAGTCCAGCTTGTTGTTGGCGGTGGACGGCTTCACCGGCACCGCGTCGGACGCGCTTGCCGTGGTCTCGTTGCCGTCGCTTCCGCCCACTCCGACGGTCGCGGCGGCGGCGATCCCGGCGACTCCCATGACACAGGCCGACGGCACGGCGATGGTCAGCAGCGCGGAGCGCCTCGGCGGGGTACGGCGCCGGGACCGGCCGGCCGTGCGGGACGCGGCGCGGGGAGCCGGGGCGGGGGGGATGTCCTCCTGGCCCTCGAGCAGCGTCGTCTCGGTGGACGGCTCACCGGGGTGATCCGGCTCGTCGTCGGCGGGGTGCCGCTCGTACGGGAGCTGCTCGAAAGCGGCGGTGGCTCCGTGGTCGAAGCCTTCCGCGGAGTCGATGACCTGCGTCTCCGGATGACCGAAGCTTTCGGCGTGCCCGAAGGCCTCGGCGTGCCCGAGGGAATGGGCGTGCCCGAGGGTGTCGGTGTGGTCGTAGGACGCGGCGTGCCCGAACGGCTCGGCGTGCGCGAAGGTGCCCGTGGCCGCCGTCGCCGCCGCGGTGTGCCCGTCGTGCTCCCCGGGTTCGGCGGCGCCGCCCGAGTTCCACTGGGTGGCGTCGTACGCCCCCGTGTCGAACCCCTGGGTGCCCCACTCCCACTGCTGGGTGCCGTCGGCGGACCGGCCCGCCTCGGTCCAGGCCCGCGCGTCCCACTGGCCGGTGCCGTCGCAGGACCCGGCCTGCGCGGGGATGCCGGTGAACTGCTGGTAGTCCGTGGCCCAGGCGGAGGTGTCGTAGGTGCCGGTGTCGAACGCGGCATGGTGCTGGGCGGCGTACATGTCGTACGGGAGCGCCTCGTGCGTACCGGTGCCGGGCAGAGGGGCGTCGGCCCCGGGAGCCGGGTGGGTGCCGGTGGCCCAGGCGGAGGTGTCGTAGGAGCCGGTCGCCCCATGGCCCGACAGGTCCCCGAAGAGGGGGTCGGCGGGGAAGGCCGTGGTCGCGGAGGGGTCGGTGTACGAGGCGAAGCCACCGTAGTGGGCGTCCTGCCCGCCGTACGACGCGTAGTGCGCCGGGGCGGCATCGGGGCCCGGAGCCGGGGGAGTTGCGGTCCCCGACGGGTGACGGTCGTTCACCAACGTCTCTTTCGCCGACAACAGGGGCTGGCAGAGCAGTGCGGCGACTGTACCCGGCGGTGCGCGGGCGCGACAATCTTCCGCAGGTTTCCCGCGGGCAGGAAACGGGCAATCGGCCGTGTTTCGGCGTTCCCCGGTAAGGCCTTGGCGCTGCGTTCGGTGAATGTTCGAGAGTCAGGGGGTGGCCGTGAGGTGTCGGGGGCCGTTCGGGGCAGCCGTCACGCCACCGTCAGCCCACCGGTGGGAGCGTCGGCGGGGGACGTCGGGTGCACGAGATCCAGTGCCTGCCGTATCCCGGTCGCGACCGTGGGGTGGACCGGCAGGGCCAGATGGCCGATGCCGCTCACCCGGATGTTGTGCGACAGCAGATCGGGGTGGTCGACACAGGCCGTCTCCAGCGGATCCATCAGCGGGTCCAGATCGCTCCAGAAGCTCACGAAATGCGTACGGCATCCGGGCGCGGGCTCGCGCAACTCCTGGATCAGCTCGGAGTTCGGGCGCATCTGGCGGACGATCGGGTGCGCGTTGGCCAGCGGGGCGACCCGGGTGCCGGAGTGGGGCGTGCCCAGCGTCACGAGCGTACGGACATGGCGGTCGCCGCCGAGCCGCTGCACGTAGTACCGCGCGATCAGCCCGCCCAGGCTGTGGCCGACGACGTCCACCCGGCCCTGCCCGGTGCGTTCGCACAGTTCTTCTATGTGGCGGCCGAGCAGTTTTGCCGCGGTACGGATGTCGCAGGTCAGGGGCGAGTAGTTCAGCGACTCGATGTGCTGGCGGCCGTGCTGGGCCAGATTGCGGCGCAGCAGGACGAAGACCGAGCGGTTGTCGATGAAGCCGTGGACCAGGATGACCGGGGGCCGGGCCTCGGTCGGCAGCGTCGTGGCGTCCGGGGGGAGGGGGAGCGGCTGGGCATGGCGCTCCTGGATCATCCCCGACGGGTAGAGGAGCAGATGGCCGGCGAGTATCGCGAGCTCCAGGGCGGTCGCCTTCAGCAGAGCCATGGAGAGACCGGCCAGCCTGCTCGGAAACATGCGCTGGCACAGAGGTAGGAAGGGCTGCACTGCCCGCGTGACCATCATGGCCGACCTCCCGTCGGCGCACGCGGGGACGCCTGCGTCCCCCGTGTGCCCTTGTGGAAAGCCGTGGTGGCGGTGGTTTGCGGGGCGGGCGCCGTGGATACGGCCGTACCGCGGATGCGGCGCTGAGCCGGGGGTGCGGCGGCCCTCTTTTCGTCGCAGTGACGAAAGATGTGCCCGCCGTCCGCGTGATGCGGTTCCCGTCCTCCTTGTAACGGGTGCGGCTCCCGCTGTCGTCGTGCCCTGGCAATTCCTACGCCGACGGTCCCCGCCCCCCGGCGCCCGGGCCGGTGGTGGCGTGACCGCCTTGAAGCGGCTCTCCGTGCGCACGGTCCCCACGGACCACGGCGCGCGAGCCGCCGATGCTGCGGCGCGTGTGCCGCGGGGAGGGGGGCCCTGCGCGGCGAACGTGTCCCATTGTGTGATTTCCCCCTCCGTCACCGTCGCGAAACTGCCCGTTGCCGGATGCCGGTGACGACGTCCGTGTGCCGCGCGGCCCGGCGCGGGGCGGGAAGCCCCTGGTCCAGGGCCTGGTCCGGCCCCTGATCGGGGCTCGGCCGGGCTCTGGTCGAGCCCCGGACGGGACCCGGACGAGCCCCGGATGGGTGCCCGGGCGGGCGGTGGCGTGGCGGCGGGGCCGTTCCTCGGGTACACGATGGAAGGAGATGGCTTTCACGGAGGTCGCGGGGGTCGTGGAGGTCTCGCAGGCCACGGAGGTCGCTGGAGTCGTGGAGGCAGTGATGGGTGTCGCAGTCGGGCCGATCCGCGTGGTGGTGGCCAAGCCGGGGCTCGACGGCCATGACCGCGGGGCGAAGGTGATCGCCCGGGCGCTGCGCGACGCGGGCATGGAGGTCGTCTACACCGGGCTGCACCAGACGCCCGAGCAGATCGTGGACACGGCGATCCAGGAGGACGCCGACGCGATCGGGCTGTCCATCCTGTCCGGCGCGCACAACACCCTGTTCGCCGCGGTGATCGACCTGCTGAAGGAGCGCGACGCCGCGGACATCCTGGTCTTCGGCGGTGGGATCATCCCGGAGGCGGACATCCCGCCGCTCAAGGAGAAGGGCGTCGCGGCGATCTTCACCCCCGGCGCGACGACGGCGTCGATCGTGGACTGGGTCCGGGCGAACGTGCGGCAGCCTGCCGGGGCGTGAGGTGCCCGTCCTGCACTCCGCTTCTACTGCCCTCTTTTACTGCCCTCCCAGTTCCTCCCGCATCGTCGCGCGCAGACGCAGGGTCGTGGCCAGGCGCTGGAAGGCCTCGGCCCAGTAGCCGCCCGCTCCCGGTGAGGCGTTCTCCTGCTCGTCGGGTATCGCGGTCAGCGTGGCGAGGCGGGTCGCCTCCGCGGGGTCCAGGCAGCGTTCCGCAAGGCCCATCACCCCGCTGAAGCTCCACGGGTAACTTCCCGCGTCCCGAGCGATGTTGAGTGAATCCACCACCGCCCGGCCCAGCACCCCCGCCCAGGGGACCGCGCACACGCCGAGCAGCTGGAACGCCTCCGACAGTCCGTGTGCGGCGATGAACCCGGCCACCCACTCGGCCCGTTCGGCGGCGCCCAGGGCCGACAGCAGTTTCGCCCGCTCGGCCAGGGACACTGCACCCGGGCCGCCGGCCTCGGGCACCGAGGGCGCTCCGAGCAGCGCCCGGGACCAGCCGGAGTCGCGCTGGCGGGCCGCCGCCCGGCACCAGGCCGCGTGCAGTTCGTCCCGCCAGTCGTCCGCCACCGGCAGCGCGACGATCTCCTGAGGTGTACGTCCGCCGAGGTGTGCGGTCCAGGTGCCGAGCGGCGCCGCCTCCACCAACTGGCCCGTCCACCACGACCGTTCACCGCGCCCGGTCGGCGGATTCGGCTGCACCCCGTCGTGCTCCATGCCCGCATCGCAGGCGTGCGGTGCCTCGACCACGAGCGTCGGCTCTGCTGCCGTACGGTCGAGCGCCACACAGGCCGCCGCCCGTGCCGCCATCCGTGCGGCCAGGGCCGAATCCGGCAGCGCGGACAGCAGTTCCGCGGCGGTCGCCCGGACGTTGCGGCTGCGGTCGGACAGGGCTTTTTCCAGGAAGGGTTCGTCCGCGGGCTCCAGGCCCGTACGGAGCGAGTCGAGGAACATCAGGCGGTCCTCGGCGCGCTCGGTCCCCCAGGTGCCGGTCAGCAGCTCCCGCCCGGCGGACGGTCGCTGCGCGCGGAGGACGCCGAGGAGCGCCACCCGCTCGGCGAACAGGCCTTCCTGCCAGAGGCGTTGTATCTCCTCCGGCTCTTGCGACGGATGCATGGTGCCGTCGCCGGGCGCCGAGCGCAGTGCGAACCGCCAGTCCGGGTTGAGGCGGGCCAGCCACAGGGCACGCGGGCCCGCGAAGGCCAGCACGGCGGGGCGCAGATCGGTCCGGCCGCGGGCCGCGTCCAGGAGTGCGGGCAGGGCCTGAGGGGGTGGTGCGAAACCGCGGGCGTTGGCCAGGGCCAGCCACTGGGGCAGCAGTTCCATGAGGTCGGGGGCCGCACCCCGGCGGCCGCCCGAGGGCGTGCCGGGCCGGTCGGACAGCAGCAGGGTGAGCCGGCGGGCCGCCGCGGGCGGCAGCAGTGGACGGGGGTCCGGAGCCGCGGGCTCCGGCCTGGTCCCGGCCGGTGCCGGGCGCAGCCCGGCGCGGCGCCGCACGGTCTCCACGGCGGCCAGGTCCAGCAGGGCCGTCGGCGCCTCCCGGCCGCCGGGCGCCCAGGGCGGCGTACGCCGGTCGGTGCCCAGCAGTGCCACGGTCACCAGCTCCTCCCAGGGCACGGCGGGAGGTGTGTCCGGCGTGGCGGTCGTACCCATATCGGTCTCTTCCCGGTCGGTCATGAGCCGTTGCGGTGGAGTCAGCACAGCGGGACCGCCTCTCCGGCACCCTCCGGCCAGACGGTCAGCGGAGTGAAACCGCGGTGGCCGCACTCGCCGAAGACCGTGACGGGAGCACCGCCCGACAGGGCGACCAGCCGCCACAGGCCCGGACGGGTGCCCGCCTGCCCGGTGAGCGGCAGGGCCGTGCCGCGGTCCGCGTCCGCCAACTGCCAGGAGTCCTCGCAGGGCGTCGGCACCACCTGCCCCAGGGTCACTGGATAAGAGTCCAGCCACGGGTCCTCGCGCAGTGCCCGCCCGTAGCGCTCCAGCGCCCGGGACGTGGTCACCCCCGGCGGCCGTATCCCCGCCGGGGCCGCGGGTGCGAACTGCTCGCCCAGTGCCGCCCGCAGCTGCCCCGCCCCCGGATACGCGGACACCTCCGCCTCCAGCGCCAGGCCCACCGGGAGCGTCAGCTCGGGTGCGCGTCCGGCCGCCCCGTAGGCGAGGAGCAGCGCCGTACGGCCCGAGTCAGTGCCGTGCAGCCAGATGCGGCGGGTCGTCAGACGGCCGTCGAAGGTGTCGTACTGGGCCAGCACCAGCCAGTGGTCGCGGACGGGTGGCCCCTCGGGTGAGCCCGGCAGGCCCACCCGGGCCCGGACCGTCGCCGCCAGGCCGTCGGGCAGCCGCTCCCGGCGCAGCCAGCCCTGGTCCAGCAGGTGCAGCAGGGCGCACTCCTCCAGCAGGCGCGTCGGCCAGTCCGCACCCGACGCCGGGATCGCCCCCAACTCCCGTGCGCGTGCCGCCAGTCCCGGAGTCTGGGCGTCGACCATGCGGGCCGCCGTCTCCTCCCATGTCCCGTATCCGGTCCTGTCGGCCGTGGCGAGGCCTCCGCGCAGCAGGTCCGCGAGCCGCTGCTCCAGCTCGGTCGCCCCCGCGGTGATCCGCTCGGCCCGCCGCTCCGCCCTGCGCCGGGCCGCTTCCGGATCGGCGGTCCCCGCAAAGTCCGCCCCACTGGACGGCCGTTCCCCCTGTGCTCGCCCCCGCCGTCCCCCGATCCACCGCTCCGCCCAGTCCGGCATCCGCCCCCGCGGCACCGCCCCGTCCCCGCCCGCCCGGAACAGCAGCAGCCCCAGCGCGTGCTTGCAGGGCACCTTCCGGCTCGGGCAACTGCACGTGTACGCCGGACCGGCCGCGTCCGCGAGATCGACGACCGTCCGGTACGCGCTCCCGCCGCTGCCCTTGCACACCCCCCACACCGCCCCCTCCTCGCTGCTCCCCGTCTCCGACCACGGCCCGGCCGTGCCGAGCCTGCTTCCCGCCGCGCGTGACGCAGCGTCAGGCGCCAGTGCCAGCACCTGTTCCGTGGTCGGTCGCACCCCCTGCTCAGTCATGTCTCGACGGTAGGTCCCGCCACTGACAATCACCGGTCCCCGGGCATCTGCGCAGGTCACCACGCATTGTCAGTGGGGTGGTGCACGGTTGTCGGCAGCTGGGAACCGGCCGAGCCGAGGGGGATGTGGCCATGCGTGTGTCCGTTGATCCGACGTCCGTGGAACCGAACCGGGGCACGTCCGCGCCCGTGGCGGGGGCTGGGGGCGCCGACGCCCACGGGGGAACGCCCGGCCCCGTGCACCCGGCCGCGCGGGAGACGGCGGCCGGGGCGGCGGGGGAGCCGCTGCGGCCGCACGCCGAGAACGCCTTCGCCGCCGAACTCGCCGCGCTGGCCGCGCAGGACGACCGCCCCCGCCCGGCCCGCTGGCGGCTGTCGCCCTGGGCCGTGGCCACCTATCTGCTGGGCAGCACCCTGCCGGACGGCACGGTGATCACCCCCAAGTACGTCGGGCCGCGCCGCATCGTCGAGGTCGCCGTCACCACCCTGGCCACCGACCGGGCGCTGCTGCTGCTCGGTGTGCCCGGCACGGCCAAGACCTGGGTGTCCGAGCATCTGGCGGCCGCCATCAGCGGCGACTCGACCCTGCTCGTCCAGGGCACGGCCGGAACACCGGAGGAGGCGATCCGCTACGGCTGGAACTACGCGCGGCTGCTCGCCCACGGCCCCAGCCGTGACGCACTGGTGCCGAGCCCCGTCATGCGGGCCATGGCCGAGGGGGGCATCGCGCGGGTCGAGGAGCTGACCCGGATCCCCGCCGATGTGCAGGACACCCTGATCACGATCCTGTCGGAGAAGACCCTGCCGATACCGGAGCTGGGGCAGGAGGTGCAGGCCGTCCGCGGCTTCAGCCTGATCGCCACGGCCAACGACCGCGACCGCGGGGTCAGCGAGCTGTCCAGCGCCCTGCGCCGCCGTTTCAACACGGTGGTGCTGCCGCTTCCGGAGAGCGCCGACGCCGAGGTGGACATCGTCTCCCGCCGGGTTGCGCAGATCGGCCGCTCGCTCGATCTGCCGACCGTGCCCGAGGGCATGGACGAGATCCGTCGCGTCGTCACGGTCTTCCGCGAACTGCGCGCCGGGGTCACCGCGGACGGCCGGACGAAGCTGAAGTCGCCCAGCGGGACGCTGTCCACCGCCGAGGCCATCTCCGTGATCACCGGCGGGCTGGCGCTGGCCGCGCACTTCGGTGACGGGGTGCTGCGTGCCGGGGACGTGGCCGCGGGCATCCTCGGTGCCGTCGTCCGCGATCCGGCGGCCGACCGGGTCGTCTGGCAGGAGTACCTGGAAGCGGTGGTCCGGGAGCGCGCGGGCTGGACGGACTTCTACCGGGCGTGCAGGGAGGTGAGCGCATGACCGGCTCGCCCGGCCGGGGGCCGCTGCTGCTCGGGGTGCGGCACCACGGCCCCGGCTCCGCCCGCGCCGTGCGGGCCGCGCTGGAGGCGGCCCGGCCGGGAGCCGTGCTGATCGAGGGGCCCCCCGAGGCGGACACCCTGATCCCGCTGGCGGCGGACGAGGGGATGCGGCCGCCGGTGGCCTTGCTCGCCCATGCCGTGGACGAGCCCGGACGGTCGTCGTTCTGGCCGCTCGCCGAGTTCTCCCCGGAGTGGGTGGCGCTCCGCTGGTCCCTGGAGCACGGCGTCCCGGCCCGCTTCATCGATCTGCCCGCGGCCCACACCCTGGCCTGGGACAGGGCGTCCGGGGACGCCGGACCACCCGGGCCGGAGGGTGCCGGATCCGGACCCGGTGAACGACCCGGGCCGGAGGGCCCCGGATCCGGACCCGGTGAACGCCCCGGTGAACAGGGGGCGTCGGATCCGGGCTCCGGCGAAGCCGTCCGTATCGATCCCCTGGCCGTGCTCGCCGGGGCCGCCGGGTACGACGATCCCGAGCGGTGGTGGGAGGACGTCGTGGAGCACCGGGGCCCGGACGGTGCGGATCCGCTCGCGCCCTTCACGGCCCTGGAGGAGGCGATGACGGCGCTGCGGGAGGAGTACGGCACCGCAGGCCATCGGCGTGACCTCGTGCGGGAGGCGTATATGCGGCTCCAAGTGCGAGCTTCCGTAAGGGAGTTCGGGCCGCGGGTGGCGGTGGTGTGCGGGGCCTGGCATGTGCCCGCGCTGCGGCACAGGGCCGCCGTCGCGGCCGACCGCACCCTGCTGAAGGGTCTGCCCAAGGTGAAGACGGACATGACCTGGGTGCCCTGGACCCACCGCAGGCTGTCCCGGGCGGGAGGGTACGGGGCGGGGATCGACTCACCCGGCTGGTACGCCCATCTGTTCACCGTGCCCGACCGTCCGGTCGAACGATGGCTGACCAAGGTCGCCGGGCTGCTCCGGGAGGAGGACCGGACCGTGTCGCCCGCGCATGTCATCGAGGCGGTGCGGCTCGCGGACACGCTCGCGGCCCTGCGCGGCCGCCCGCTGCCGGGTCTGTCCGAGACGACCGACGCGGTCCGGGCGGTGATGTGCGAGGGCTCGGACGTGCCGCTGGCGCTGGTGCGCGACCGCCTGGTGGTGGGCGATGTCCTGGGGGAGGTGCCGTCGTCGGCCCCCGCGGTGCCGTTGCAGCGGGACCTCGCGCGGATCCAGAAGCGGCTGCGGCTGAAGCCGGAGCCGCAGGAACGGGAGCTGGAGCTGGACCTGCGCCAGGACACCGACGCCGGACGCAGCCGACTGCTGCACCGGCTGTGCCTCCTCGGCATCGGCTGGGGCGGGCCCGCGGTCTCGCGCGGCAGCACGGGCACCTTCCGGGAGACCTGGCGGCTGTGCTGGGAGCCCGAGTTGGCGGTGCGGGTCGCGGAGGCCGGGGTGTGGGGGACGACCGTGCTCGCCGCGGCAACCGCCAGGGCCGAGGCGGACGCGGTCGCCGCGCGGTCGCTGGCCGATGTCACAGCCCTCGCGGAGCGGTGCCTCCTGGCGGAACTGCCGGACGCGCTGCCGGTGGTGATGCGGGCCCTCGCCGACCGGGCGGCCCTCGACGCCGATGTCGGCCACCTCGCGCAGGCGCTGCCCGCCCTGGTCCGGTCCCTGCGGTACGGGGATGTGCGCGGCACGGACACCCGGGCACTGGCCGAGGTGGCGGCGGGGCTGGCGGAGCGGGTGTTCGTCGGACTGCCACCGGCGTGCACCGCGCTCGACGCGGAGGCGGCCGAGGAGATGCGCCGCCATGTGGACGCCATGCACACGGCGGTGGGACTGCTGGCGGAGGGGGCGGCCGCCGCGGACGGGGGGATACGCGGGCGCTGGCGTGCCGTGCTGCGGACGCTGGCCGACCGGGACACCGTCGTGGGCGTCGTCCGCGGACGTGCCGTACGGCTTCTGCTGGACGACGGGGAGCTGACGCCGGACGGGGCCGCGCGGCTCATGGGCCTCGCGCTGTCACCGGGGGCGGCACCGGCGGACGCGGCCGCGTGGATCGAGGGGTTCGTCGGAGGCGGCGTCGGCGGGGGCCTGCTGCTGGTCCACGACGAGCGGCTGTTCGGGCTCGTGGACGCGTGGCTGACAGCGGTGCCGGGGGAGGCCTTCACGGGCGTACTGCCCCTGCTGCGGCGCACGTTCTCCGCGTACGAGCCGGGAGTCAGACGCACACTCGGCGAGTTGATACGGCGCGGCCCGAAAGCACGGGGCGTGGTGGGTGCCGTCGGCGGTGGCGGCCCCGGGTTCGCGTCCGGCCTGGATGCCCGGCGGGCGAACCAGGCGGTCCCGGTGGTGCGGCTGCTGCTGGGCCTGGCCGACCCCTGCGACGGCGCGCCGGAGGTGCGCGTCGGCGGCGGCCGGGGCGGGACGCGGGGCAGCGGCCCGGAGGGATGCGTCGGCGAGGGCCGGGGGCGGGCTGCGGCTGCCGGGAGAGAGGGGGCCGACAGCAGCGGCTCGGGTGGGGTGGGCGGCAGCAACTCGGGTGGGGCCGACAGCAGCGGTTCGGGTGGGGTGGGCGGTGTTGATCTGGTGGGAGCGACGTGGTGAATGACGTGGTGAACAGGGACGGGACGGGCACCGAGGCGACCGCGCTGTCCGGGGGTCAGGCCATGGAGCCGTCCGGCGGCCCGGCGCGGGCGGACGAGCGGCTGCGGCGCTGGCGGCTTGTGCTGGGGTCGGACGCGGCGGACGGGACCGGGTACGGGCTGACCGGGCGGGACGCGGCGATGGACGGGGCGCTGACCGCGTTGTACGGAAAGCCGCACGGAAAGGGGGACACGGCGGGCCGGGCCGGGCTGGGGGCCTCGGCGCCGTCCGTGGCGCGCTGGCTCGGGGACATCCGTACGTACTTCCCGGCGTCCGTCGTCCAGGTCATGCAGCGGGACGCCATGGACCGGCTCGGTCTGTCCGCGCTGCTGCTCGAACCGGAGATGCTCGAAGCCGTCGAGGCGGATGTGCACCTGGTCGGCACGCTGCTCTCGCTGAACAAGGCGATGCCCGAGACGACCCGGGAGACGGCGCGGGCGGTGGTGCGCAAGGTCGTCGAGGACCTCGAGAAGCGGCTTGCCGCCCGCACCCGGACCGCGCTCACCGGCGCCCTCGACCGCAGCGCACGGGTCCACCGCCCCCGCCACCACGACATCGACTGGAACCGCACGATCGCCGCCAACCTCAAGCACTACTTGCCGGAGCACCGCACGGTGGTGCCCGAGCGGCTGATCGGATACGGGCGGGCGTCCCGCTCGGTGCAGAAGGAGGTCGTCCTCTGTATCGACCAGTCGGGATCGATGGCGGCGTCGGTGGTGTACGCGTCGGTGTTCGGAGCCGTGCTCGCGTCCATGCGCTCCCTGGCGACCCGGCTCGTCGTCTTCGACACCGCCGTCGTGGACCTCACCGACCAGCTCGACGACCCGGTCGACCTCCTCTTCGGCACCCGGCTCGGCGGCGGTACGGACATCAACCGGGCTCTGGCGTACTGCCAGTCCCGGATCACCCGGCCCGCGGACACGGTCGTGGTCCTCATCAGCGACCTATATGAAGGGGGCATACGGGACGAGATGCTCAAGCGGGTGGCGGCGATGAAGGCGTCGGGGGTGCAGTTCGTGGCGCTGCTCGCGCTCTCCGACGAAGGGGCGCCCGCCTACGACCGGGAGCATGCCGCGGGGCTGGCGGCGCTGGGGGCCCCGGCGTTCGCGTGCACACCGGATCTGTTCCCGGAGGTGATGGCGGCGGCGTTGGAGAAGCGGGCACTGCCCGTCCCGGAGACGGCCTGACCGGGGCGCCGCCGGGCGGCGGCGTACCCGGCGGGGCCGTCCGGACCTGGCGGGGCCGTCCGGACCTGGCTGCGCACCCGGCCCTGGCCGCGCCCCGCACCCGGCTGCCCGGGCCGCGTGCGGGAGCTCCCGGGCCGCGTGCGGGAGAGCGTCACCCGTTCGGCGTAGCGCCTGATGGATGGGTGGCGGCCGGAATCCCGGGGCGGGCGGCTCCGGGGCGCCTTTCCCCGTGATTGCGGGGAAAGAGGCTCCGGGGCGGTCGGAATCCGTCGGCCGGTCCCGCCGGAACCCCGTGGACCGGGTGGGCGGCCCCCTTGGGGTGGGGGCCCGCTCGCTCCGTGTACCTCCCGGGGCGGCGCAAGGGTCCCGCCGGGCCCGCCCCAACCCGGTGGGACCCCCACTGCCACGTGCGCATGTGACAGGTATCACCGCTCAGGTGGGATCTGCGATTTAGAGCCCCACCGCATGCGGCGATAACCTGCGAGACGGACATGCCGCGCGCTCGGACACCGTGTGCGCCTCCCTTGTGACAGCGGACGTCACGTTGCCCTTCGCGGCACGCCCACGCATCCAACGAACCGCGAGATCACTGATAGGGACGGAAGCGCGTGGACCTGTTCGAGTACCAGGCGAGGGACCTCTTCGCCAAGCACGGTGTACCGGTGCTGGCCGGTGAAGTCATCGACACGCCTGAGGCGGCGCGCGAGATCACCGAGCGGCTGGGCGGCAAGTCGGTCGTCAAGGCGCAGGTGAAGGTCGGTGGCCGTGGCAAGGCCGGTGGCGTGAAGCTGGCGGCCACCCCGGACGAGGCGGTCGCGCGTGCGACGGACATCCTCGGCATGGACATCAAGGGCCACACGGTCCACAAGGTGATGATCGCCGAGACCGCTCCGGAGATCATCGAGGAGTACTACGTCTCCTTCCTCCTCGACCGTGCCAACCGCACCTTCCTCTCCATCGCCTCCGTCGAGGGCGGCATGGAGATCGAGGAGGTGGCGGCCACCCGCCCCGAGGCCGTCGCCCAGATCCCGGTGAACGCCATCGACGGTGTCGACAAGGCGAAGGCCCAGGAGATCGTCGCCGCGGCGAAGTTCCCGGCCGAGGTCGCCGACCAGATCGCCGACGTCCTCGTCGGCCTGTGGGAGGTCTTCGTCAAGGAGGACGCCCTCCTGGTCGAGGTCAACCCCCTCGCCAAGGTCGCCTCCGGCCAGGTCATTGCCCTCGACGGCAAGGTGTCCCTCGACGACAACGCCGAGTTCCGCCACCCCGACTTCGAGGAACTCCACGACAAGGCCGCCGCCAACCCGCTCGAGGCGGCCGCCAAGGAGAAGAACCTCAACTACGTCAAGCTCGACGGCGAGGTCGGCATCATCGGCAACGGCGCGGGTCTGGTCATGTCGACCCTGGACGTCGTCGCGTACGCCGGTGAGAACCACAAGGGCGTCAAGCCCGCCAACTTCCTCGACATCGGTGGCGGCGCCTCCGCCGAGGTCATGGCCAACGGCCTGGAGATCATCCTCGGCGACCCGGACGTCAAGTCCGTCTTCGTCAACGTCTTCGGCGGCATCACCGCCTGCGACGCCGTCGCCAACGGCATCGTGCAGGCCCTGGAGCTCCTCGAGTCCAAGGGCGAAGAGGTCAACAAGCCGCTCGTCGTGCGTCTCGACGGCAACAACGCCGAGTTGGGTCGCCAGATCCTGGACGACCGCAACCACCCGCTGGTGCAGCGCGTGGACACCATGGACGGCGCGGCCGACAAGGCCGCCGAGCTGGCTGCTGCCGCGAAGTAAGGGACGAGGTCACAGACAACCATGGCTATTTTCCTCACCAAGGAATCCAAGGTCATCGTCCAGGGCATGACCGGCTCCGAGGGCCAGAAGCACACCAAGCGCATGCTGGCCTCCGGCACCAACATCGTCGGCGGCGTGAACCCCCGCAAGGCGGGTCAGTCCGTGGACTTCGACGGCACGGAGATCCCGGTCTTCGGTTCCGTCCAGGAGGCCGTCGAGAAGACCGGCGCCGATGTCACGGTCATCTTCGTCCCGGAGAAGTTCACCAAGGACGCGGTCATCGAGGCGATCGACGCCGAGATCCCCCTCGCGGTCGTCATCACCGAGGGCATCGCGGTCCACGACTCCGCCGCCTTCTGGGCGTACGCGGGCAAGAAGGGCAACAAGACCCGCATCATCGGTCCGAACTGCCCCGGCCTGATCACCCCCGGTCAGTCGAACGCCGGCATCATCCCGGCCGACATCACCAAGCCGGGCCGCATCGGTCTGGTCTCGAAGTCCGGCACGCTGACGTACCAGATGATGTACGAGCTGCGTGACCTCGGCTTCTCGACCTGCGTGGGCATCGGCGGTGACCCGATCATCGGCACCACCCACATCGACGCCCTCAAGGCGTTCCAGGACGACCCCGACACCGACCTGATCGTCATGATCGGTGAGATCGGCGGCGACGCCGAGGAGCGGGCCGCGGCCTTCATCAAGGAGAACGTGACCAAGCCGGTCGTCGGCTACGTCGCGGGCTTCACCGCGCCCGAGGGCAAGACCATGGGCCACGCGGGGGCCATCGTCTCCGGTTCGTCGGGCACCGCCCAGGCGAAGAAGGAGGCCCTGGAGGCCGCCGGTGTCAAGGTCGGCAAGACGCCGACCGAGACCGCCAAGCTGGCGCGCGAGATCCTCGCCGGCTGAGTCTCCCCTCGTAGTACCGGCCCCGAGCGGTCGGCAGGCTGAACGCCGGGTGGGCCCGTGCTCCCTTTCCAGGGGGCGTGGGCCCACTGTCGTGTCCGGTGCGGAGAACCCCGCGGGGCGGGGTCAGCGGGGGTCCGGGGCCAGGCGGTTCGGGCCGCGGAGCGCCTGGGAGGCGAGCAGGGCGCGGGTCCGCAGCTGCTCCTCGGACAGCGGGCCCGCGGCCCCTGGCGGCGGCAGGTCGCGGATCGCCGTGCCCCGGGCCACCGGGGGTTCGTAGTGGTCCTGGGCGATGTGCAGGGTCAGCGCCGTCGCCGCGACGACCGCGGTCGTGCAGGCCAGTGAGGCGGTGGTCCACCGCCGCACGCGCCGTTCGCTCCCGTCCCGGACCCGCGGCGGCCTGGCGGCACGGAGCGGCTGGGCCGACGCCAGTTCGCTCAGCCTGCGGCCCAGCACCTCCGGTGCGGCCTGGGCCGGGACCAGTTCGGCGAGCGCCTCCCGGGCGTGCAGCAGCCGCCCCGCCGTGGCCGGAGTGCTCGCCTGTGTCTCCGCCGCCGTCTCCGCCAGACCGAGGCCGACACCGTCGTGGAGCAGCAGGGTGCGGCGGTGGCGGGGCGGCAGCGCCAGCAGTGCGTGCAGCAGCGCGCGGTCGGACGGTTCCTCGGGGAGTGGCTCGGCCTGCCGGTGGCCCGGGCGGAAGCGGTGCCAGGGGGAGAGGGCCCGTTCGTGTGCGGCGGCCCTCACCCAGCCTCCCGGATCGGGGTCCCCGGCCACCTCCGGCCAGTGCTCCCACGCCTCCTGGAAGGCCCGTTCGACCGACGCGCGGGCCAGTTGCCGGCGGCCGGTGAGCAGATAGGTCTGGCGTACGAGGGCGGCCACACAGGACTCGTACAGGGCGTCGAAGGCCTGCTGGGGCGTCATGGCGGGCCCCGCGTCCGGCGGTTGCGGGGCGGCGGGAGTCCGGTTCATGGGGCGACCCTCCGTACGAAAAAGTACATAAGAATATATTGAGCGACACATCGGTGGTTCCTCCGTTACGCCCGAAAAGCGCGTGTCGTTGGGAGCATGGCGGGCGTGATCCCTTGGACCGACCGCCGAACCCCGCCGTCGCCCCCGCTCTCCCGGTCGCGCACATCGCGCACATCGGGCCCCACGCACACAGCGCGCACCCGGTGGCCCGGCCTGGGCGGAAGCCTGCTGGCAGGTGCCGTCGCCGCCGGGCTGGGGCTCGGCGCGCTCGCCCTGCTGGTGATCCTGATGTGGATCAGCTCGCCCTTCCCCGACAACGGCCCCGGCGGTGCGTTGCGCCTCGCGGCCTCGCTCTGGCTGCTGGCCCATGGAGTCGTCCTCGTCCGCACCGACACGCTCTCCGGGCTGCCCGCGCCCGTCGGGGTGACGCCCCTGCTGCTGGCCGCGGGGCCGGTGTGGCTGCTGTACCGGGCCGGGCGGGACGCGGTGATCGGCGAGGACGCGGAGGACCCCGGAGCCGAAGGGGCTGCGGGGACGGCGGGGGCTGAGGACGAGGCGCCGCTTGTCCCCGCGCGCACGGCATGGTCCGGGGTGGTGGCGGCCTATCTCGCCGTCGGAACGGCGGCCGCGCTCTTCGCCTCCGGCGGATCGCTGAGGCCGTCGTGGACCTGGACCGCGGTCTGCCTGCCCCTGGTCACCGCGGTGACGGCGGGAGCGGGGGTGTGGACGGCGCACGGGCGGCCGGGCGGACCGGCGTGGTCGCGCGGGACGGCCGCAGGGCCGCACCCGGGGGCGAGGCGGTCCGGGGGCGACGGGCCCCGGGACCCCGAGGGGCGGCCGTGGCCGGCGGTCTCCCTGCGCGCCGCCCTGGCCGGTACGGCCGTGCTCCTCGGCGGGGGCGCGCTGCTCATGGGCGCGTCGCTGGGGTGGCACGGCGGGGCCGCGCGGATGTCGTTCCTCCAGCTCGCCCAGGGGTGGCCGGGGCGGTGCGCGGTGCTGCTGCTGGCGCTGACGCTGGTGCCGAACGCGGCAGTCTGGGGCGCGGCCTACGGGCTGGGGCCCGGCTTTGTGCTCGGGGCGGGGCATGTGATCGCGCCGCTGTCCGGGGGACGGCCCCCGGCGCTGCTGCCGCCGTTTCCCCTGCTGGCCGCGGTGCCCGCCGCGGGGGGCGGTCCGCTGTACTGGGCGGTCGGGGCGGTTCCGGTGGCGGCGGGGGCGGTCACCGGGTGGCTGGTGGCGGGGGCCGCGTGCGGGAGCCGGGGGGTGCGGCGGGACCGGCGGGGGGCGTGGTCGGCGGCCCGGACGGCGGGGGCGGCCGGGGTGGCGGCGCTGCTGTGCGGGGCCTTGCTCGGCGGGCTCGCCCAGGCGGCGGGCGGCCCGCTGGGGGTGGCCGCGCTGGCGCACTTCGGGCCGGTGGGCTGGCAGGTGGGAGGCGCCGCGACCGGCTGGACGGCGGCGCTGGGGCTGCCGGTGGCGCTGGCCGTACGGGGCTGGCGGCTGCGCGGGAGCGGGAAGGCGAAGCGAAGCGCGCCGCGGGTGCTGCGGGTTCCAGGGGTTCCACGGGTGCCGCGGATGCGCTGGCCCAGGGTGGCACGGGAAGCGCCCGCGGTGCCCGCGCCCTCGCCGCCCACCCCGCCGCTCCCGGAACCGGCCGGGCCGCGCGCGAGGGGCGGGGCGCCCTGGGAGGACCCCGATCTACGGCCGTACGAGGTGCTGTCGAGGGAGATGGACCCGTTCCTCACGGCCCCGGAACCGGACCTGTCCCGCACGGACCGGGACACGGACCCGGCCCCGGACCAGGGCCCGGCGAAGAACGACCCTCCGCAGGCTCCAGGCCCGCATCCGCATCCCTGAGACCGGAGACGGCCCTGAACGGCCCTGAGACCGCACCCGGCCGCGGGACCACCCGCGGCCGCCAGCTGCGGCCTCCCCCCGCTCCGCTCACCCCCGGCGGACCGGTCCCGGTCTTACTCCTGGGTGCCCAGCACGCCCCGTAGATCCTTCGGCAGCAGGTCGTTGCACGAGTGCTTCGCCGCCGTGGTCAGGGAGTCGTTCACACAGGTGTAGTAGTCGCGGTAGACCAGTTGGGCCGTGAAGGTGGCCGCCACCATGGTGATCGCCAGGGACGCCGTGACCAGGCCGCTGACCGCCGCCGTGGTCTGGGGGCGGGCCTGGGGCGCCGGGTTCTTCGGCTCGGGGGTGCGGGGCTTGGCGCGCAGCGCGCTGATGCTCCAGTACACCGCCAGCGCGCCCAGCAGCAGGGCCACGTACGGCCAGCTGAAGAGGGCGAAGAAGAAGGCCCACATGCCGGACAGGAGTGCGTAGCGCGCACGGCGCTGGGCGGGGTCCGTGGGGTCCCAGCGCAGGTTGGGGCCCTGGGCGCCGGGCCCCTCGGGGCCGCCCTGCCCGCCCTGTCCGCCGGGGCTGCCCGGCCGGTCGCCGAAGCGGCCGCCGGACGCGGGGCCGGGCTGCCGGTCGCTCCACTGGCTGCCCCACACGGGCTGCCCGCCGTCCTCCTCGGAGCCGTCCCGGCCTGACTCCGGGTGGCGCGGCCGCCAGGGCCGGTCCGGGGTGCCCTCCGGCGGGGGCGCGAAGGGGTTGTCGTCCGCGGGGCCTCCCGCGCCCTGCCCGTCGCCCGCGGATCCGCCTCCCGGGGTCTCGTCGCTCTCCCGCGGCGGCACGGGCGAAGGGTGCCGCTCGCGCAGCAGCGGCAGCGGGAGTCGGAGACTGCGGTCCGGCATCAGGTGTGCGTCTTCCCCTTGGTGGTTCTGGCGGGCGGCTGGTCGGCGGGGCCTGCCACGAGGCGGGATGCCCGGCGGGCGTCCTCGCCCGGATCAACGTCCCGCAGGTGCGCGGCGTTCCCCCGTGCCGATCCGCTTCCCCGGGCGGTTCCTCCGCAGACGCTACCTCCCGCCCGTCCCCCCGTCCCGTGGGGGCCGTCGGGTGTGCCGGTATCGTTGCTGCCGGTCGTCCGCTTCGTAGACTTCCCCGTATTCGAGTGTGCGAAGCATTCGTACGACCATACAAACGCGCTCCCGGGTCTCCCGCCCGCCGGGCGACCCGCACGCACGCTCCCCCGAGAAAGGGCCCCGACGTGGCCGAGCCCGTGGCCGAGACCGCCTTCGAGTCCGAGTCCGAGTCCGCGGCCAAGCGCCTGGTCGTCCTGGTCTCCGGGTCCGGCACCAACCTTCAGGCGCTGCTCGACGGCATCGACGGGGCCGGGCCCGCCTACGGGGCCCGGATCGTCGCCGTGGGCGCCGACCGCGACGGCATCGAGGGCCTCGCCCGGGCCGAGCGCGCCGGGCTGCCCACCTTCGTGTGCCGGGTCAAGGACCACGAGAGCCGCGAGGCGTGGGACGCCGCCCTGACCGAGGCGGTCGCCGCCCATGATCCCGACCTGGTCGTCTCCGCGGGCTTCATGCGGATCGTGGGCAAGGAGTTCCTCGCGCGGTTCGGCGGGCGGTTCGTCAACACCCACCCCGCCCTCCTGCCCAGCTTCCCCGGCGCCCACGGGGTGCGTGACGCGCTCGCGTACGGCGTCAGGGTCACCGGCTGCACCGTCCACTTCGTCGACGACGGGGTCGACACCGGTCCGATCATCGCCCAGGGCGTGGTCGAGGTCCGGGACGAGGACGACGAGAGCGCTCTGCACGAGCGCATCAAGGAAGTCGAGCGAAGGCTGCTCGTCGAGGTCGTGGGGCGGCTCGCCCGCAACGGCTATCGCATTGAGGGACGAAAGGTAGTTATCCAGTGACCGCCGAGAGCACCAAGCGGCCCATCCGGCGCGCGCTCGTCAGCGTCTACGACAAGACCGGGCTCGAAGAGCTGGCCCAGGGCCTGCACGAGGCCGGTGTCGAGCTCGTCTCCACCGGGTCCACCGCGTCGAGGATCGCCGCCGCGGGCGTTCCCGTCACCAAGGTGGAGGAGCTGACCGGCTTCCCCGAGTGCCTGGACGGCCGGGTCAAGACGCTGCACCCCAAGGTCCACGCGGGCATCCTCGCGGACCTGCGCCTGGAGGGCCACCGCGCCCAGCTCGCCGAGCTGGGCGTCGAGCCCTTCGACCTCGTGGTGGTGAACCTCTACCCCTTCCGGGAGACCGTCGCCTCCGGGGCGTCCCCCGACGAGTGCGTCGAGCAGATCGACATCGGCGGCCCCTCCATGGTCCGTGCCGCCGCCAAGAACCACCCCTCCGTGGCCGTGGTCACCAGCCCGGAGCGGTACGCCGACGTGCTCGCCGCGGTCCGTGACGCGGGCTTCGACCTCGCCGCCCGCAAGCGGCTCGCCGCGGAGGCCTTCCGGCACACGGCCTCGTACGACGTGGCGGTGGCCTCCTGGTTCGCCTCCGAGTACGCCCCCTCCGACGCCCAGGCCGAGGGTGGCCCCGCCGCGGGAGCCTTCCCGGACTTCGTGGGCGCCGCCTACGAGCGCAAGAACACCCTGCGCTACGGCGAGAACCCGCACCAGCCCGCCGCGCTCTACGTCGACGGCACCGGCGGCGGCCTCGCGGAGGCCGAGCAGCTGCACGGCAAGGAGATGTCGTACAACAACTACACGGACACGGACGCCGCGCGCCGTGCCGCGTACGACCACGACGAGCCGTGTGTGGCGATCATCAAGCACGCCAACCCCTGCGGTATCGCGGTCGGCGCGGATGTCGCCGAGGCCCACCGCAAGGCGCACGCCTGCGACCCGCTCTCCGCGTTCGGCGGCGTCATCGCCGTCAACCGGCCGGTGAGCCGGGAGCTGGCCGAGCAGGTCGCCGAGATCTTCACCGAGGTCATCGTGGCGCCCGGCTACGAGGACGGCGCGCTGGAGGCCCTCACCCGGAAGAAGAACATCCGGGTGCTGAGGGCTCCGCAGGCCCCCGGCGGCCAGGTGGAGGCCCGGCAGATCGACGGCGGTGTCCTCTTCCAGGTCACCGACCGCCTCCAGGCCGACGGCGACGACCCGGCCCGCTGGACCCTGGCGTCCGGCGAGGCGCTCTCCCCCGGGGAGCTGGAGCAGCTGGCCTTCGCCTGGCGGGCCTGCCGGGCCGTCAAGTCCAATGCCATCCTGCTCGCCAAGGACGGCGCCTCGGTCGGTGTCGGCATGGGCCAGGTCAACCGGGTGGACTCCTGCAAGCTGGCCGTCGAGCGGGCGGGCGAGGAGCGGGCGCGCGGTTCCTACGCCGCCTCGGACGCCTTCTTCCCGTTCCCCGACGGGCCGGAGATCCTGATCGCGGCGGGCGTGAAGGCCATCGTCCAGCCGGGCGGTTCGATCCGGGACGAGCAGGTCGTGGAGGCCGCGCAGAAGGCGGGCGTGACCATGTACTTCACGGGCACGCGCCACTTCTTCCACTGATCGCACCGATCGCCGCTGATCGCCGCCGATCGCACTGACCGCCGCTGATCGCGCCGATCGCCGCCAGTCCCACCGGTCCCACCGGTCCGAGGCCCGTTCCGCACGGGCCCGGACACCACTGCGGCCTCCGGCCCTCCCCTCGGGGGAGCCGGAGGCCGCAGTGCGCAGGTCCCGGGTCAGTACGACGGCTGCCTGGGGCGGTTGAACCAGGAGGCGCCGCCCGTGTTGCCGACGAAGACGGCGATGAGGATGGCGAGCACCGTGTGGAGCAGGCCCACCACGATGAACGGGTAGATGCCGAGGATCGCGGTGATGATCGCGAAGACCAGAACGGCGACCCGGAGCCCGTTGCCGCCGGTGTTGAACTTCACCGCCAGCACGATCGCGAAGACCGCCCAGGCCAGGGCGAACACCGTGGCCGCCCACAGCCAGCCGGTCGAGTAGTCGGCGAGGTGCTGGAAGTTGGTGTTGTCCTTCAGCTGCGCGTCGTTCTTGGCGGCGTGCACACTGGCCGCCGCCACCGCGAAGAGGGCCGCACCGATCAGCTGGAGGCCGACGATGACCCACAGCAGCACCCGGGCGGTCGAGACCGTGCTGGGCATGGCCGTCGGGAAGGGCGGCTGGCCGTAGCCCCCGTGGACGGGCGGGGCCTGGGGATAGCCGTAGCCGGGCTGCTGGCCCTGGGGGTGGCCGTACCCCTGCTGGCCCTGCGGGTAGCCGTAGTCCGGCTGCTGGCCCGGGGGCGGGGGGCCGTAGGGGCTGTTCGGTTCGCCGAAACTCATGTGCGGTCTTTTCCTCCGTCTGCTCAACTGCGGGACGAGCGCGGCAGGGGTCGGAGGAATGTTCTACAGCTGCGGTCCGTCCCCCCGGATACTGCCCGCGGCACCGCCCTTCATCGTTCTCAACCGCTCGTCCCTTTGTCCAGCGGCTTTTCACAGGTGTTGTGCAAGCGCAACCTCCGTGATCACGGGTGGGAAGGGCCGGGAGGGCCGGGGTTGCGGCGGGTTGCGCACCGGATTGGAACCCGGGGCGGGTCATCCGGGAGGATGGGAGCCATGACCGCCCAGATTCTCGATGGCAAGGCCACCGCAGCCGCGATCAAGTCCGATCTGACCGCCCGCGTGGCGGCGCTGAAGGAGAAGGGGGTCACGCCCGGGCTCGGCACGATCCTGGTCGGGGACGACCCCGGCAGCCGGAAGTACGTCGCGGGCAAGCACCGCGACTGCGCCGAGGTCGGCATCGCGTCCATCCAGCGCGAGCTGCCCGCCACGGCCACCCAGGAGGAGATCGAGGCCGCCGTCCGCGAGCTGAACGAGGACCCGGACTGCACCGGCTACATCGTGCAGCTGCCGCTGCCCAAGGGCATCGACGAGAACCGGATCCTGGAGCTGATGGACCCGGAGAAGGACGCCGACGGGCTGCACCCGATGAACCTCGGCCGCCTGGTGCTGAACGAGCCGGCGCCGCTGCCCTGCACCCCCAACGGCGTGCTCACCCTGCTGCGCCGCTACGGCGTGGAGATCAAGGGCGCCGAGGTCGTGGTGGTCGGCCGGGGCGTGACCATCGGCCGCCCGATGCCGCTGCTGCTCACCCGGCGCAGCGAGAATGCCACGGTCACCCAGTGCCACACCGGCACCCGTGACCTCTCGGCGCATCTGCGCCGGGCCGACATCATCGTCGCGGCGGCGGGCTCCGCCCATCTGATCCGGCCCGAGGACGTGAAGCCGGGCGCCGCAGTCCTCGACGTCGGTGTCTCCCGCAGCGCCGAGGGCAAGATCGTGGGCGACGTCCACCCGGGCGTGGCCGAGGTGGCGGGCTGGATCTCCCCGAACCCCGGCGGTGTGGGCCCGATGACCCGTGCCCAGCTGCTCGTCAACGTGGTCGAGGCGGCGGAGCGCAGTGTCGGCTGACGGCGAGCCCCGGGGCACCCGGGAGAAGGACACCGAGGAGCGGCCCGCGGCCGGTACGGAGCCCGAGGTGCGGGACGCGGTCAGCGCCCCCGACGCCTCCGGGCGTCCGGTGCGGACCACCCGGCGGTTCCCGCGCATCACCCGGGACACCGCGCGGCCCGAGGGCGGCGGCCGGGCCGCGCCCAAGGGCGCGCCCGCGCCCGCCCGGCAGTGGCCGATCCTCGCGGTGCTGTCCCTGGTGGGAATCGGGCTGCTGGTGACCGCGCTGGACGCGTTCCGCTTCGGCACCATCCTGATCGGCCTCGCGCTGCTGGGCGGTGCCGTGATGCGCTGGACGCTGCCCGATGTGGGCATGCTCGCGGTGCGGTCCCGCTTCACCGACATGGTGACCTACGGGGTGCTGGGCCTCGCCATCGTGCTGCTCGCGATGATGGCCCAGCCCGATCCCTGGCTGGAGATACCGTTCCTGGACGACACCCTGCACTTCACGGTCCGCGCCTGAGACCGCGGACCGGGCCCCGGGCCCCGCACGGACAGCACGGCGGGCCGTTCCTCCTGGGGGAGGGGCGGCCCGCCGTCGTCGTGTCCGGGCCCGCGCGGGCGGGGACCCGGAGGGGCGCACGGCCTCTTCCCCCGTGGGAGGCCGGGCGCCCGGCACACCACCCTTGTGCAGATGCGCGGACCGTTCAACACCCGGCCGCCCGCTGTGGCATGGAGGTGACCATTCCGCTGTCTTGCGTTCGCCGTGCACCCCTCCGCCACCCGCCCGGGACCCGCGCGGACCCGCTCGGACCGGCTCGGACCGGCCCCGACCGGCCCGGATCGGAACCGACTGGGGCCCTGGCGCCGTCAATCGAGCGGGTGGACGCCTTCGGGCGGGTGAGCGGAGGAGAGAGCGATGAGCGCCTGGCAGCCCCTGCCGGACGGTCTGCCGTCGGAGGTACGGCACTTCGTGGAGCAGTTAAGGCTGCTGAAGGACCGCACCGGGCTCAGCCTCGTCGCCCTCGGCGCGCGCACCGCGTACAGCAAGTCGTCCTGGCAGCGCTATCTCAACGCGGTCCAGCCGCCGCCCCGGCACGCGGTCGCCGCGCTGTGCCGGGTCGCGGGGATCCCGGACGAGGAGGCCGAACGCTTCGGGGTGCGCTGGGAACTGGCCGTGCACGCCTGGCCCCGCCAGCCCGCTCCCGTGGCTGCACCTGTTGCCGGTCCTGCGGCCGCTCCCGGGCGGGGACCCGGGCTGGGGGCCGTGCCGGGGCCTGGGCTGGGTCCCATGCCGGGAGCAGGGCCGGGGTCCATGCCGGGGCCCGTGCCCGACTTCGTGCCGGGGTCCGTGCCGGATCCGGTGCCGGGGGGGTACGAGGACGATCCGACGGTTCCGTGGTGGGAGCGGCCCGCGGAGGTGTCCGCGCCCCGGCCCGCCCCCGGGCGGCGGCTGCTGCTCGTCGCGCTCCTGGCCCTGCTGGCCCTGTTGGTCGTCGCCCTGGCCGGCGTCGTCGCCCTGGGGTGAGGCCGCTGCGCCCCGGCGGTTGCCCGTGGCGTCGATACGCGGACAAGTTCGCGGACGGCGCCGAATGGGTGCCGGGGCGGGGCTAACGTGACTTCCGGGGAGGACCGGGGACGGACCGCGCGCCCTCGCCCCAGGGGAGTTGAGGGGGAAGCGATGCCTCGTTGGAAGGCTCTGCCCGAGGAACTCGATCCACGGACAAGGGAATTCACGGAGCAGCTGCGGCGGCTCGTGGACCACGGCGGTTTCGGCCTCTTCGCGCTGGCCGACCGCACGGGCTACGACAAGCCGTCCTGGGACCGCTACCTGGGCGCGCGGCTGCTCGCGCCGAAGGGGGCCGTCCTGGCCCTTGCCGAGGCGACCGGCACCGACCCCGCCCCGCTGGTCCTCCTGTGGGAGAGGGCCGAACACGCCTGGAAACGCTCGCAGACGCGCCCCGACACAGAGTCCGGGCCCTCCGCCCGGACCGCCCCGGACGCCGGGCCGCCGCCGCCCGGGACCCGGGCCGCCGGGCCGCCGTACGGAACCGAGGCAGCCGGACCGCCGCGCGGGACCCAGGCCGCCGGGCAGCCGTACGAGGCTGAGGCTGCCGGGCCGCCGCCCGGGACCTGGGCCGCCGGGCTGCCGTACGGGGCCGAGGCCGCCGGGCCGCCCCACGAGACCCGGGCCGCCGGGCCACCGCACGAGGCCCAAGCCCCCGGGCCGCCGCCCGGGAGCCGAGGCGCCTGGCGCGGGCGGCCCGTGATGTTCCTTGCGGGGATGGTCGCGGCGCTCGTGGTGATTGGTGCCGTCTTCCTGGCCACCGGCGGCAACGGCAGGGGGTCCACCGGGGCGTTGGGGCCGTCCGCGGCCTCGGCGAGCGCCCACTCGCGGCTGCCCCCGGGGGTCGGGTGCGCCGGAGCGGGCTGCACCGGGAAGGACCCGGAGGCGATGGGCTGCGGGGGTGCCTCGGCCCGGAGCACCGGCAGTGCCCTCGTGGGCCCGGCCCTGGTCGAGGTCCGGTACAGCAGGACCTGCGGGGCCGTGTGGGCGCGGATCAGCCGGGCGGTGCGGGGCGACCGGGTCGAGGTGTCCGCGGGCGGGTCCGGCCGGGAGAGCGGGACGGTCGACGAGGCGGCGGACACGGATGCCTACACCCCCATGCTGTCCGTGCGGGACCCGGCCGCCGCGCGGGCATGCGCGACGCTGGTCTCGGGGCGCACGGGGTGCACCAGGTAGCGGGCGGGGCGCGGCCGCTGCCGCCTCCGGCACGGACGGGTGCCGGAGGCGCCCCCGCGTACGGAGGCTCACGGCCCGGACTTCCGAGGCGTGCGGATTGGGCCCGCGCGCCCTCCCTCGAAAAGATTCGCCGCCGCCGTGCATGAGTCCGCCGTCGTGGGGCAAGCGGACGGTACCCCCACGGGAGTCCGGTCGCGCCGGAAGGGCCCGTCTCTTCCGGCTTGGACGTCCCCCCGCGGCGGCCGCCGCCCGTCCCCCCTCTACGGAGCGGACGGCCGCCGCCCCCTTCGCCCCGGGAAACCGGTGAATCCGCCGAAGGGGGCGACCGCCTGTCGATGGCCGGTTGTGGGGCGGGCCACACCGGCCCGGCAACCCGGGGTCACACAGGCGCGATAGCCTGACGGGCGGATCTCTCTTGACGCCAAGAGATCGGTCGCCCCTACCCTTGATCGATCATCGCGGCGGGCGCCGGTCACGAGCCGGCGGCGGGGATCCCGCACCCCGGGGCGACGACGCCCCACCGCCAGCTGTCCTACGGAGAACGCCATGACCCGCACTCCCGTGAACGTCACCGTCACCGGCGCGGCCGGCCAGATCGGCTACGCACTGCTCTTCCGCATCGCCTCCGGCCAGCTGCTCGGCGCGGACGTGCCGGTCAAGCTGCGCCTCCTGGAGATCACCCCCGCGCTGAAGGCCGCCGAGGGCACGGCCATGGAGCTCGACGACTGCGCGTTCCCGCTCCTTCAGGGCATCGAGATCAGCGACGACCCGAACGTCGCCTTCGACGGCACCAACGTCGCCCTCCTCGTCGGCGCCCGCCCCCGCACCAAGGGCATGGAGCGCGGTGACCTGCTGGAGGCCAACGGCGGCATCTTCAAGCCGCAGGGCAAGGCCATCAACGACCACGCCGCGGACGACGTCAAGGTCCTGGTCGTGGGCAACCCGGCCAACACCAACGCGCTGATCGCCCAGGCCGCCGCCCCGGACGTACCGGCCGAGCGCTTCACCGCGATGACCCGCCTCGACCACAACCGCGCGCTGACCCAGCTCGCGAAGAAGACGGGCTCCACGGTCGCCGACATCAAGCGCCTGACGATCTGGGGCAACCACTCCGCCACCCAGTACCCGGACATCTTCCACGCCACGATCGCCGGGAAGAACGCCGCCGAGGTCGTCAACGACGAGAAGTGGCTGGCCGAGGACTTCATCCCGACCGTCGCCAAGCGCGGTGCCGCCATCATCGAGGCCCGCGGCGCCTCTTCGGCCGCCTCCGCCGCCAACGCCGCCATCGACCACGTGCACACCTGGGTCAACGGCACGGCCGAGGGCGACTGGACCTCCATGGCCATCCCGTCGGACGGCTCCTACGGCGTCCCGGAGGGCCTGATCTCCTCCTTCCCGGTCACCACCAAGGACGGCCGCTACGAGATCGTCCAGGGCCTGGACATCAACGAGTTCTCCCGCGCCCGCATCGACGCCTCGGTGCAGGAGCTGGCGGAGGAGCGCGACGCGGTCCGTTCGCTCGGCCTCCTCTGATCCCTTCCGGTCCGCCCGGCTCGCCCGGCGACCGCACGACAGGCCCCGCCCCGGTTCTCTTCCGGGACGGGGCCTGCCGTCTTTCCGCGGCGGTCGGCCGCCCGGCCGGGGGCGGCCGACCGCCGCCCCAGGCCGCGGAACACGACCGCATCCGGGCTCCGCGTCACGAGCGCACCGACGGCGACGGCGACGGCGACGGCACCGGCCCCGCGGTCGCAGGGCCGCGGCTGCGGGTGCCGTAGCCCGCCACCACCAGCGCCGTCGCGGCCAGCACCGCCAGGGCGACCGTCCGCAGCGCCGGGCCCATGCCGTGCGCGAGGTCGGGACGGCCCGCCAGCACCGTGCCGGTGACCGCGACCCCGAGGGCCGCGCCGATCTCCCGGGCGGAGGTGCCGAGTCCGGACCCCAGACCGGCCTGGTGCGGCGGGAGCGAGGTGACCACGCCGAAGGTCAGCGCGGGCATGGACAGTCCGGTTCCCGCCGAGATGACGAGCAGCCAGCAGGCGTACGCCCAGTAGGGGGTGGCCGCGTCCGCGGTGGACGCGCCGAGCAGGCCGAGGCCGATGAGCGCCAGACCGCCGCCGATGACCGCCCGGGGACGGTGCCCCCAGCGGGCGGCGAACCGCGGCATCAGCGCCATGCCGATGGTCAGCGGGGTGATCGCGCATCCGGTGAGGGCGGCGCCGTAGCCCTTGACCTCTTGCAGGTACTGCGAGTTGACGTAGAAGAGGGAGAACAGGCCGAAGAAGCCGGTGGCGGTGCCGAGGGTGGCCGCGCGCAGGGTCCGCGAGGCGAAGACCCGGGGGTCGAACAGCGGGGTGCGCGAGCGGAGCGCGTGCGTGGTGAACAGGGCGACCAGCAGGGCCCCCGCGATGAACGCGCCCAGGATGCGGGGCGAGGCCCAGCCGTAGGAGGGGCCCTCGATGATGCCGAAGAGGACGGCGACCAGACCGGCGGTCAGCAGCAGGGTGCCGCCGGGATCGGGGTTGCTCCGCGTCGAGCGGTCGGTGCGCGGGACGGCGAGCGTGACGGTGAGGGCCAGCAGCGCGGCCAGCGGGACCATCACCGCGAACAGGGCGCGCCAGGACAGGAACTGGCCCACCAGACCGCCGCCGAGATTCCCGGCCAGGCCGCCGAGTCCGATGGCGAGGGTCCAGGAGGCCATGGCCCGGGGCCGGTGCTCCGGGGCCGCGAGATGGATCAGGATCGACAGGGTCGCCGGGGTGATCAGGGCGGCACCCGCGCCGGACAGGCCGCGGCCCGCGATCAGGACGGCGGGCACGGTCGCGCAGGCGCTGGTGGCGGCGCCCGCCGCGAAGAGGGCGAGCCCGGCGAGCAGGGCACCCTTGCGGCCGTGCCGGTCGCCGAGCGCCCCCGCCGGGATCAGCAGCCCGGCGAAGACGATGACATACGCGTCCACCGTCCACAGGATCTCGCTGTGCGAGAGATGCAGGGGCGACGAACTCAGCTGCGGTATCAGCAGGTTGATGGCCGCCACCATGCTCTGCGCGACCAGGACGCAGGCGCACAGGGTCAGCAGGGCGGACCGTTTCAGGGCGTGCGGGGGCAAGGCTCCTCCCGGGAGCTTCGGTGTGGTGGGGGATTGCCCGGTCACCGTAGGCTCGGTGCCGACCTGCTTTCCAGTGCAACCTTTGCAATGAATGGATGCGTATGACGCAATCGGCCTCGGACCTCGACCTCAATCTGCTGGCGGCCCTGGAGGTCCTCCTGGAGGAGCAGAGCGTCCAGGGCGCCGCCCGGCGGCTCCATCTGTCCGAACCGGCCATGAGCCGCACCCTCGGCCGGATCCGCAAGGCGCTGGGCGACCCGATCCTGGTGCGCGCCGGGCGCGGAATGGTGCCCACCCCGCACGCGCTGGCCGTACGCGCCGAGGTGAGCGCGGTGGTGGAACGGGCCCGGGCGCTGTTCGTGCCCGGCCGCGACGCCGACCTCGGAACCGTCAGCCGGACCTTCACCATCCTCGGGCACGACGCGATCGCCGCCTCCCTGGGCGCGCCCCTGTTCGCCCGCGCCGCCGAGGAGGCTCCGGGCATCCGCATCCGCTTCCTGGGCGAGAGCCATGTGGACGTCCCGTTGCTGCGCCGGGGCACCGCCGACCTGGAGGTGGGGGTGGTGGACGCGCAGGAGCCCGAGGTGCTGGTGGAACCTCTGTTCGAAGACCGCATGCTGGGCGTCGTACGGGCGGGGCATCCGCTGCTCGACGGGGAGCTGACGGCCGCGCGGTTCGCCACGGAGGCCGACCATCTGATCGTCTCCCGCCGCGGCCGCCTGCACGGCCCGGTGGACGCCGCCCTCGCCGACCTGGGTCTGGAGCGCCGGGTGGTGGGCACCGTCGGCACCTATCCGGCCTCGCTCTTCGTCCTCCGCGACACCGATCTGGTGGGTCTGATCGGCTCCTGGGGGCTGCCGCTCGCGGCGGAGCTGGGCCTTGCCGTCTTCGAGGTGCCGCTGGAGCTGCCGCCGCTGCACCTGGCTCTCGCCTGGCATCCGCGCCACGACGCCGACCCGGCGCACGCCTGGCTGCGCGACTGCGTCCGCCGCCTGGCGGCCGAGTGGCCCACCTTCTGACCGGGGCTCCCCCCGGCCGGAAGGCGGGCCGTGTACCGGGCCAGGCCGTGTACCGGGCCAGGCCGTGTACCGGGCCAGGCCGTGTACCGGGTCAGGCCGTGTTCAGCAGGCCCTGGAGCCGGGAGACGTCCAGTGACTGGCTCGCGGGCGGGACCTTGGCCGGGACCGGCACGTTGTAGTCCGTGAAGGTCAGGGTCAGGTCCGTGCCGGGGCCCTTCTGGGCCGCGCGGTAGAGCCGGTGCGGGGCGCCCGTGGTGACGTAGAGCGTCGAGGTCGTCCCGTTGGTCCGGAAGGACAGCGGGACCACCCGGGTGCCGTTCACGGTCGTCGCGAGGCCCTCCTTCAGGGTGGCGGGCGGTGTCGCCGTCGCGGCCGCCTGGAGATCCTGGAGGCTGCACGCGTTGACCACACCGCTGAAGACCATGTTGGTCGTGGAGCCGTGGATGTAGTGGTTCTTGAACTCCCGGGCCGCGGCGGCGCCCCGGTCGCCCGGCAGTTCCGCCGTCCAGAACGCCGTGTTCGGCTTCAGCCACACATCGGTGCCCCGCTTGACGATCTGGACCATGCCGCCCTGGCGTCCTAGGCTCAGAGTGCCGGCGCAGTTGCCGCTGCGGTCCAGCGCCAGGTTCATCGCCGAGGGCACCGTGATGCTGCTCGCCGCGGCGGCGCTGCGGTCTTCGTAGTGGATCCGGACCGATGTCGCCTTCCGTAGCGCGCCCTGCGCCTGTGCGGCCAGCTGCTGTGGGCTCTGGTCGCCGCCGGTCCGGGCGGACGACACGCCGCCCAGGACCGGGGAGAACAGCAGACCCATCGTCGCGGCCGTCACCGTCGCACGCGTCGCGATCGTGAAGCCTTGCGTCCGGAACATCGCGTCACCTCCAGCAGTAGCTCAGGCTCAGCGTACTTTTCACCCTTTTCGACCGCATTTTCAGTGACGCGGAGCACTTTCGGTCACCCGGATGCATGCATTCCCGTTCGAGGGGCAGGCGCACGCCGCCCAGTGGGGGGTGGCCCACGGGTCACACCGGGCGACCGAACAGGAACGGAAGGCAATACCGATCATGGCCGGACAGCAGGCACGGCAGGCAGTACAGACCATTCACGCGGCGGGCGAGTGGCGCGCGGCGCTCTCGGGCGCCACGCGCGAGATCCTCGACCCCGCCGACGCCGCGCTGCTCGCCCTGGTCGCGGAGGGTGACGAGCGGGACACCGATGTGGCCGTCGCGGCCGCCCGCCGCGCCTTCGACGAGGGCCCCTGGCCGCACACCCCCGTCGCGGAGCGCGCCGCGCTGCTGAACCGCGTCGCCGATCTCCTCGTACGCGACCGCGAAGAGCTGGGCCTGCTGGAGAGCCGGGACGCGGGCAAGACCGTGGAGGAGGGGCGCGTCGACATCGACTGCGTCGCCGACGCCTTCCGCTACTTCGCGGGCCTGGTCGCCGGGGAGAGCGCGGGCCGCGTCGTCGACGCCGGTTCGCCCGATGTCCACAGCGTCGTCGTCCATGAGCCGGTCGGCGTGTGCGCCATGATCACCCCCTGGAACTACCCGCTGCTCCAGGCGAGTTGGAAGATCGCTCCCGCGCTCGCCGCGGGCAACACCTTTGTGATCAAGCCCAGCGAGATCACCCCCATGACCACCATCGCCCTGATCGACCTGCTGGCCGAGGCCGGGCTGCCCGCCGGGGTCGCCAACATCGTCACCGGCCCCGGCCACTCGGTCGGCGCCCGCCTCGCCGAGCACCCCGACGTCGACCTGGTCTCCTTCACCGGCGGACTCGTCAGCGGCACCAAGGTCGCCCAGGCCGCGGCCGTCGGCGTGAAGAAGGTCGCCCTCGAACTCGGCGGCAAGAACCCCAACGTGGTCTTCGCCGACGCCTGCGCCACCGACGAGGGCTTCGACACCGCCGTCGACCAGGCCCTCAACGCCGCCTTCATCCACAGCGGCCAGGTCTGCTCGGCAGGATCCCGGCTGATCATCGAGGAGTCCGTCCGTGAGCGCTTCGTCACCGAACTCGTCCGCCGCGCGGAGCTGATACGCCTGGGCCGCGGCACCGAGAAGGGCGTCGAGTGCGGCCCGATGGTCTCCGCCCAGCAGCGCGCCAGGACCGAGTCCTACGTCGCCTCCGCCCTCACCGAGGGCGCCGTGCTGCGCTGCGGCGGCAAGCGCCCCCAGCCCGACGAGACCCGCCCGGCCGGCGGCTATTTCTACGAGCCCACCGTGCTCGACGCGTGCCACCGGGAGATGAAGGTCGTCCGCGAGGAGGTCTTCGGACCCGTCCTGACCGTGGAGACCTTCCGCACCGAGGACGAGGCGGTCGCGCTCGCCAACGACACCGAGTACGGCCTCGCCGGCGGCGTCTGGACCTCCGACGCGGGCCGCGCCCGCCGCGTCGCCGGACGGCTGCGCCACGGCACCGTCTGGATCAACGACTTCCACCCCTACCTCCCGCAGGCGGAATGGGGCGGCTTCGGCAAGAGCGGTGTCGGCCGCGAACTCGGGCCCGCGGGCCTCGCCGAGTACCGGGAGGCCAAGCACGTCTACCAGAACCTCGCCCCCAAGCCGGTCCGCTGGTTCGCGGGCTGACCCCGGCCGCGCGCCCTCCCCTCCCCCCACCGCACAGCACTTTTGGAGCAGTTCCCCATGCACCCGACCACGCACGAGTACGACTACGTCGTCATCGGCGGCGGCACCGCGGGTTCCGTGATCGCCTCCCGGCTCACCGAGAACCCGGATGTCACCGTCGCCGTCATCGAGGGCGGCCCCAGCGACGTGGACCGCGACGACGTCCTCACCCTGCGCCGCTGGATGGGCCTGCTGGGCGGTGAACTGGACTACGACTACCCGACCACCGAACAGCCCCGCGGCAACTCCCACATCCGGCACAGCCGCGCCCGGGTGCTCGGCGGCTGCTCCTCGCACAACACCCTGATCGCCTTCAAGCCGCTGCCGTCCGACTGGGACGAGTGGGAGACGAACGGGGCCGAGGGCTGGGGCGCCGTCCCGATGGAGGCGTACTACGCCCGGCTCCTCAACAACATCGTCCCGGTCGACGAGAAGGACCGGAACGCCATCGCCCGCGACTTCGTGGACGCCGCCCAGTCGGCCCTCGGCGTGCCGCGCGTGGAGGGCTTCAACAAGAAGCCGTTCACCGAGGGCACCGGCTTCTTCGACCTCGCCTACCACCCCGAGAACAACAAGCGCTCCAGCGCCTCGGTCGCGTATCTGCACCCGGTGATGGACCAGCGCCCCAACCTCACCATCCTGCTGGAGAGCTGGGCCCACAAGCTGGAGCTGGACGGCACCCGCGCGCAGGGCGTCCACGTGCGCACCAAGGACGGCGAGGAGATCCTCGTACGCGCCCGGCGCGAGGTCGTGCTCTGCGCCGGTGCCGTCGACTCCCCGCGGCTGCTGCTGCACTCGGGCATCGGTCCCAAGGCGGACCTGGAGAAGCTCGGCATCCCGGTCGTCCTCGACCTGCCGGGCGTCGGCGAGAACCTGCTCGACCACCCCGAGTCGGTGATCGTGTGGGAGACGCACGGACCGATCCCGGAGAACTCCGCGATGGACAGCGACGCCGGACTGTTCGTGCGCCGCGACCCCGAGAGCCCGGGCCCGGACCTGATGTTCCACTTCTACCAGATCCCGTTCACGGACAACCCGGAGCGACTGGGCTACGAGCGGCCGGAGTTCGGCGTCTCGATGACCCCGAACATCCCCAAGCCGAAGAGCCGCGGCCGCCTCTACCTCACCAGCGCCGACCCGGCCGAGAAGCCCGCGCTCGACTTCCGCTACTTCACCGACGAGGACGACTACGACGGCCGCACCCTCGTCGACGGCATCCGCATCGCCCGCGAGATCGCCAAGACCCAGCCGCTCGCCGGCTGGCTGAAGCGGGAGGTGTGCCCCGGCCCGGAGATCACCGGAGACGAGGAGCTCAGCGCCTACGCACGCAAGGTGGCCCACACCGTGTACCACCCGGCCGGCACCTGCCGTATGGGCGCCGCCAACGACGAACTCGCCGTGGTCGATCCTCAGTTGCGGATCCGCGGCCTGGACGGTATCCGCATCGCCGACGCGTCCGTCTTCCCCACCATTCCCGCCGTGAACCCGATGATCGGGGTACTCATGGTCGGGGAGAAGGCCGCCGATCTCCTCGGAGGTGAGGCCTGATGGCACTCACAGTTCCCACCCGTAAGCCGCCCACCGACGAATCCGACGCCCCGGTCTTCTCCGTCGACGGCCTCTGGAAGGTCTTCGGACCCAAGGCCGCCCGGATACCCGAGGACCCCGAACTGGCCGCGCTGCCGGTCGCCGAGCTGCGCGAACGCACCGGCTGCACGGCCGCCGTCCGCGATGTCTCCTTCGACGTCCGCAAGGGCGAGGTCTTCGTGGTCATGGGCCTGTCCGGCTCCGGCAAGTCGACCCTCGTGCGCTGTCTGACCCGGCTGATCGAGCCGACCTCGGGCACCATCGCCATCGACGGCGAGGACGTCCGCGCCATGGACAAGACCCGGCTGCGCGAGCTGCGCCGCCACCGCGCCGCGATGGTCTTCCAGCACTTCGGTCTGCTGCCGCACCGCACGGTCCTCGACAACATCGCCTACGGCCTGGAGATCCAGGGCGTCGGACGGGCCGAACGCCGCGAGCGCGCCGCCGAATTCGTCGCCAAGGTCGGCCTGGAGGGCATGGAACAGCGGCGCCCCAGCCAGCTCTCCGGCGGTCAGCGGCAGCGTGTGGGACTTGCCCGCGCCCTCGCCGTCGACCCCGAGGTGCTGCTCTTCGACGAGCCGTTCAGCGCGCTGGACCCGCTGATCCGGCGCGACATGCAGGAGGAGGTCGTGCGGCTGCACCGCGAGGAGGGCCGCACGATGGTCTTCATCACGCACGACCTGAGCGAGGCCCTCAAGCTGGGCGACCGCATCGCCCTGATGCGCGACGGCCGGATCGTGCAGCTGGGCACCCCCGAGGAGATCGTGGGCTCCCCGGCCGACGACTACGTCCGCGAGTTCGTCCGTGACGTACCGCGGGAGCAGGTCCTGACCGTCCGCTCGGCCATGCGCGCCGCGTCCGCCCAGGAAGCCGGCGGCGGCCCGGCGGTGTCGCCGGACGCGACGGTCTCGGAGGCCATCGAGGCGGTGGCCCGCAGTGGTGCCCCCGCCCGTGTCATGGACCACGGCCGCTGCGTCGGCGTCGTCGACCACGAACGCCTGCTGGGCGTCGTGGCCGGCACGGAGGGCACGCTGCCCGGCGCCGACGAGAGTGCCGCGGACGTGACCACCAAGACCGAAGGCGCCGCGAACGCGGACGCCAAGGCCAAGAGCACCGCGGCCGCAGCCGCAACCGACGAGGGCGCCGCGCGCGGGACGGGGCGGGGCACCGTGACCGGAACGGAGCAGGCCGAGGAGGTGGCGTAATGGCCACTCTCACCGCCACCGCTCCGAAGTCCGCGACCCCCGGCCTGCTCAGGCACCGGGCTGTCGGCAAGCTGCTGCTGCTCGCGGTCGTGGCCGCGGTCCTCGTCCCGCTGGCCAACGCCCACTGGGCGAGCGGCACCTGGCCGCACGCCCTGACCGTCGACCTCTCCAAGCCGCTGTCCTCGGCCAGCGACTGGATCATCAACAACCGGGACAGCCACCCCCTCTTCCTGTACTTCTTCGGCTACATCAGCAACGCCGTGGTCCTGTCCGTGCGCGCCGTCTACCTGGTGCTGCTCGCCGCGGGCTGGGCGGGTGTGACGGCCGCCGCCGGGCTGCTGGCCTGGCGCGCAGCGGGCGTCCGGCTGGCTCTCGGCACGGCCGCGGCGTTCCTCGCCTGCGGTGTGCTCGGGATGTGGGAGCCCACCATGCAGACCCTCGCGCTGATGGTGGTCGCGGTCCTCGTCTCGGTGCTGCTCGGCGCGCTGCTGGGCCTCGCCGCCGGACTGTCGGACCGTACGTTCCGCGCGCTGCGCCCGGTCCTCGACACCATGCAGGTGCTGCCCGCCTTCGCGTATCTGCTGCCCGTCGTCCTGGTCTTCGGCATCGGTGTGCCCGCGGCCGTGCTCGCCACCGTCGTGTACGCGGCCCCGCCGATGGCCCGGCTCACCGCGCTGGGCCTGCGCGGAGCCGACAAGGAGGTCCTGGAGGCCGTCGAGTCGCTCGGCACCACCCCGCGCCAGCGCCTGTTCACCGCCCGGCTGCCGCTGGCCCGCAAGGAACTGCTGCTCGGCCTCAACCAGACGATCATGATGGCGCTGTCCATGGCGGTCATCGCCTCCGTGATCGGGGCCGGCGGTCTCGGTGACCGCGTCTACCAGGCGCTCGCCTCCGTCGACGTGGGCGCCGCGCTCGCCGCGGGCATCCCGATCGTGCTGCTCGCCGTCGTCCTGGACCGGGTCACCGGCGCCGCGGGCACCGAGGCCGAGCAGCCCCGCGGCCGCGCCGGATGGGCCTACGCCGCCGTCGCGACCGTCGCCGCCGCCCTGGCCGCGCGCTTCGCCGGACAGCTCGACTGGCCCGACGGCCTGACCCTGAAGATCGCCGAGCCGGTCAACCGGGTCGTCGACTGGATGACCGCCCACCTCTACTCGGGCGTCCCCTACATCGGCGGCACCGCCGACTGGGCGGCCCACTTCACCACCTGGATCCTGGACCCGGTGCGCTCCGGGCTCCAGGGGCTGCCCTGGTGGTCGGTGCTGCTCATCGTCGCCGCGCTGGCCTGGCTGATCGGCACCTGGCGCACCGCGCTCACCGCCGTCCTCGCGATGGCCGGGACCGGGGTGCTCGGGGTGTGGAGCCCGTCCCTGGACACGCTGTCCCAGGTGCTCGCGGCCGTCGCCGTGACCCTCGTCCTCGGTTTCGGCATCGGCATCGCGGCCGCCCGCAGCGGCCGTTTCGAACGGCTGCTGCGCCCGGTCCTGGACGTCTTCCAGACCATGCCGCAGTTCGTGTACCTGATCCCGGTGGTCGCGCTGTTCGGCGTCGGCCGCGCGCCCGCCGTCGTGGCGGCGATCGTCTACGCGCTGCCCGCCGTCGTCCGGATCACCACCCAGGGCCTGCGCCAGGTCGACCCGGCCGCCCTGGAGTCGGCGCGTTCGCTCGGCGCGACCAGCGCCCAGCAGCTCCGCCAGGTGCAGCTTCCGCTCGCCCGCCCGGCGCTGCTGCTCGCGCTCAACCAGGGCGTGGTCCTGGTCCTGGCCGTGGTCATCATCGGCGGTCTGGTCGGTGGTGGCGCGCTCGGTTACAACGTCATCTTCGGCCTCGCCCGGGGTGACCTCGCGACCGGTCTGGTGGCCGGTGCGGCCATCGTCTGCCTGGGCCTGATGCTGGACCGGGTGACGCAGCCGACCGAGCGCCGCGCGAAGAAGGGAGCGTGACATGGCTCGTACGCGTACGAAGATGCTGACCGCCGCCGTCGCCGTGCTGGCGCTGACCACCGGCTGCGGCGCGGCCGACATGACCAAGCAGGCCTCGCCGTTCGCGAACGCCCAGGGCTCCAAGTCGCTGACCCTGTCGGTGCAGTCCTGGGTGGGCGCGCAGTCGAACGTGGCCGTGGCCCAGTACATCCTGGAGCACAAGCTCGGCTACCGGGTCGACACCGTCCAGGTCGACGAGATCCCCGCCTGGGACGCCCTCAGCCAGGGCCGCGTCGACGCCATCCTGGAGGACTGGGGCCACCCGGACCAGGAGAAGCGGTACGTCGAGGACAAGAAGACCATCACCCCCGGCGGCAGTCTCGGAGTCACCGGCCACATCGGCTGGTTCGTTCCGACCTACCTCGCCAAGCAGCACCCGGACATCACGGACTGGCGCAACCTCAACAAGTACGCCTCCCTCTTCCGCACCGCGGAGAGCGGCGGCAAGGGCCAGCTGATGGACGGCTCGCCGTCCTATGTCACCAACGACAAGGCGCTGGTGAACAACCTGAAGCTGAACTACCAGGTGGTGTTCGCCGGTTCCGAGGCCGCGCAGATCACCCAGATGAGGCAGTTCGCCAAGGAGCACAAGCCCTTCCTGACGTACTGGTACACGCCGCAGTGGCTGTTCAAGAAGGTCCCGATGACCGAGGTGAAGCTGCCGGCGTACAAGGAGGGCTGCGACCAGGACGCGGCGAAGATCACCTGCGCCTACCCGCAGACACCGCTCCAGAAGTTCCTGAACACGGACTTCGCCAAGAAGGGCGGCAAGGCGGCGACCTTCCTGAAGAAGTTCCACTGGACCACCGAGGACCAGAACGAGGTCTCGCTGATGATCGCCGATCAGAAGCTGAGCCCGGACGAGGCCGCCAAGAAGTGGGTGGACAGCCACCCCGCCACCTGGAAGGCCTGGCTGTCCTGACCGTCCCCCCCCCCGCAGCTGCCGCGAGCCCCGGTTCGCGGCAGCTGCGGGCCGGCGGGACCCGGCTCTCAGCGCCGGGCGTCCCACGCGGCCGTCAGGCGGGATCGTGCGATCCCGCGCGGACTCACGCGAACTGCCCCGGCGTGTAGCGGCCCGGCACGGCGCGGGTCGTCACCCCGAACCGGTTCCAGGCGTTGATCACCGCGATCGCGGCGATCAGCTGGGACAGCGCCGCCTCGTCGAAGTGGCGGGCGGCCCGCTCGTACACCTCGTCCGGCACGAAACCGTCGGTCAGGACCGTGACGGCCTCCGTCAGCTCCAGCGCCGCGACCTCCTGCTCGGTGTAGAAGTGGCGCGACTCCTCCCAGGCGCTGAGCTGCACGATCCGCTCGACGCTCTCGCCCGCGGCGAGGGCGTCCTTGGTGTGCATGTCGAGGCAGAAGGCGCAGTGGTTGAGCTGGGAGGCGCGGATCTTCACCAGCTCGCGCAGCTTCGGTTCGAGGCCCTTCCCGGCGGCCGCGTCGAGCCGGACCATGGCCCGGTAGACCTCGGGGGCGTGCTGGGCCCAGTTCAGCCGGGGGGTGTGCTCGGGCGCGTAGGGCGCGTCCGTCGCGGGGGCCCCGGCGGTGGTGGCGCTGTTCTGCGTGGCGGTGCTGTGGTTCGTCGTCATGCTTTCGACCCTAGAAGCGAAGCAGCCCAGGAGTATGGTCCATTTCCATGGGGAATCCTTGGGCCACTCTGGGCGCCGACCTCTATCTGAAGCCGAGCGGCCCGGGCCTGCGCCGAGGCCTCACCGACGCCCTGCGCGAGGCCGTGCGCACCGGCCGTCTCGCCCCCGGCACCCGGCTGCCCTCCTCCCGGGCGCTCGCGGCCGACCTGGGCATCGCGCGGAACACGGTCGCCGAGGCCTACGCCGATCTGGTGGCCGAGGGCTGGCTCACCGCGCGCCAGGGCTCGGGCACCCGGGTGGCGGAGCGCGCCGCGCCCGGTCCGCCGGACCCGGCGGCGCCCCGGCCGCGCGACCCCGGACGCCTCCCGTACAACCTGGTGCCGGGCACCCCGGACCTCGCCTCCTTCCCCCGCGCGCAATGGCTCAAGGCCGCCCGCCGCGCCCTACTCGCGGCGCCCAACGACGCCTTCGGCTACGGCGATCCGCGGGGCCGCCCCGAACTGCGGACCGCGCTCGCCGGTTATCTCTCCCGCGTCCGGGGCGTCCGCGCCGACCCCGAACGGATCGTGGTCTGCGCCGGGTTCGCCCAGGGGCTGAAGCTGCTCGGCGACCTGCTGCGCGGCCGCGGTGCGGACTCCCTGGCCGTGGAGTCGTACGGCCTGGACATTCACCGGTCCATCGTGGAGCGGGCGGGGCTGCGCACGGTCCCGCTCCCCTTCGACGCCCTCGGGACCCGCGCGGAGGTGCCGGAAAAACCCTCGGCGCTGCTGCTGAACCCGGCGCACCAGTTCCCGATGGGCGGGGTGCTGGGGCCCGGGCGCCGGGCGGCCCTGGTGGACTGGGCCCGCCGCGGCGGCGGCCTGGTCCTGGAGGACGACTACGACGGCGAGTTCCGCTACGACCGCCAGCAGGTCGGCGCCCTCCAGGACCTCGACCCTGACCATGTGGTGTACCTGGGCACCGCGAGCAAGGCACTGGCCCCCGGGCTGCGCCTGGGCTGGCTGGTGCTGCCCCCGTCCCTGGTGCCGGAGGTGGTCGCGGTGCGGGAGGGCGGCGGCTGGGCCGGGAGCGCCCTGGACCAGCTGACCCTGGCCGAGTTCATCGTCTCGGGCGCCTACGACCGCCATGTCCGCGCCGCCCGGCTGCGCTACCGGCGCCGCCGTGACGCCCTGGTCGAGGCGGTCGCCGCGCATGCCCCCGGGGTGCGGGTCAGGGGCATCGCGGCCGGTCTGCACGCCGTACTCGAATTGCCGCCGGGCACCGAGGCCTCGGTGGTCCGGGCCGCCACCTGGCAGGGGCTGGCCGTGCACGGCCTCTCCCGCTTCCGCCACCCCGACGCGTCCACCGAACCCCTGGACGCCCTGGTCGTGGGCTACGGCACCCCACCCGACCACGCCTGGACGGCGGCACTCCAGGCCCTGTGCCGGGTGCTGCCGTGACCACGGGCCGCTGACCGCGGCACGGTGAACGGCGGGACGGCGACCGCGGGGGGCTGGGACAGAAGGGCCGTCAGGCCCGTCCCGCCGGTTCCTTCGCCGCAGGTGTCTCCGCCGCCGGTGCCTCGCCGAAGCGGGCCAGCAGCAGGGCGCCCGCCACGGCGACGGCGAAGCCGAGCACCGCCAGCCAGGTCAGGCCCTCGCGGGTCCGGTCGCCCAGCCACACCACCCCGACCGCCGCCGGACCCACGGTCTCGCCCAGGACCATGCCCGCCGTCGCCACCGTCACCGAGCCGCGCTCCAGAGCCGTGGTCAGCAGCAGAAAGGCCGCGCCACCGCCCAGCAGCAGCGCGTAGACCGCGGGGTTGGCGAGCAGGGCGGACGGCGCGAGCCGGTCGATCAGCCGGACCGACACCTCCACCACGCCGAACCCGAACCCGGCGCCCAGCCCCAGCACCAGGGACCGCGCCCGCCCGGGCAGCCGCCCCCCGGCCGTGCCCAGCACCAGCACGGCCACGGCGGTCGCCAGCATCGCGTACTTCAGCTCCATGGACCCGGCCCGGCCGCCCTCGCTCCCGGAGGCCAGGCCCAGCATGGCGAGCCCCGCGCACACCGTTCCCACCGCGGCCCACTCGTTCCCGGTCAGCCGCACCCCCAGCAGCCGCGCCCCCGCCACCGCCGTCACCGCCAGGCTGGACGCGAGCGCCGCGCCCACCGCGTAGATGGGAAGCGACCGCAGCGCCGCGATCTGCAACAGAAAGCCGAGACCGTCCAGCGCGAGCCCCGCCAGATACCGCCATTGCCTGAGGGCCCGCAGCAGCAGCGCCGCCTCCCCGCCCGCGCCCGGCCCCGCCGCGCGGGCCGCGACCGCCTGCAACACCGTCGCCATACCGAAGCAGACCGCCGCGCCGAGCGCGCACACCATTCCAAAGAACACAAAGCGACTCTAGGCGACCGCCGGGGGGCAGGGGTCCACTCGAACGGGGGAAGGCCGCTCTCTAGTCTGGGGCCGGAGACTCTCACCGGGGTCTCAACAAAAACTCACTCGACGGGGGAAACGGACATGGCGGACACACGCCGTCAACTGCGCTCGGGCACGGTCGTCCTCGGCGGTATGGGGCTGCTCGCGGCCGCCCTCACCGCCTGCTCCTCGGACCCGGACCGGCGCTGCGTCGACCGCGACAGCTACACCCTCGGCCAGGGCTACAAGGTCGTGGCCGACAAGAACTGCACCTCGCGCACCTCCTCGCACGGTGTCTGGTACTACGGCGGCAGGAAGAAGAGCGGCTTTGTGACGAGCGGCTCCTTCACCAAGTCCAAGGGGTCCGGCGGAAGCCACGGCGGTGTCGACCGCGGCGGCTTCGGCGGCCACGGCAAGTCCGGCGGCTGAGAGCCGTGGAACGCCGCAGGACCGAGCCCCGCCCCGACTGGCAGCGGACCGTCGAGGCCCAGGGGCTCGTCTACCCCCTCACCCGCCACCCGGACGGCTCCCTGCGCCCCTACTGGGACGAGAGCGCGTACTACGTCTTCAGCCTGGACGAGGTGGAGGCGCTGGAGGAGACCGTCGAGGAACTGCACCGCATGTGCCTGGCGGCGGCCGCGCACATCGTCGAGCAGGACCGCTTCGCGGACCTCGGCATCACCGATCCCAGGATCGCCCGCGCGGTCGCCGAGGCCTGGCACCGCCGCGCCGAACTCCCCTCCGTCTACGGCCGGTTCGACCTGCGCTACGACGGCACCGGCCCGGCCAAGCTCCTGGAGTACAACGCGGACACGCCCACCTCCCTGGTCGAGGCGGCCTCCCCGCAGTGGTTCTGGATGCAGGACCGCTTCCCGGGCGCCGACCAGTGGAACTCGCTCCACGAACGCCTGGTGGCCGTCTGGGAGAAGCAGTCCGGGCTGCTCCCGCCCGGCAGCCCGCTGTACTTCGCCCACTCCTCCGTGGACGAGCTGGGCGAGGACCTGATGACGGTCGCCTATCTGAAGGAGACCGCCGAGCAGGCCGGGCTCGACACCGACTGGATCTCCATGGAGGAGATCGGCTGGGACGCCCTCTCCGGGCGCTTCGTCGACAACCGGCTCCGCTTCATCCGCAGTTGCTTCAAGCTCTACCCCTGGGAGTGGCTCCTCGACGACCGCTTCGGCGGCCATGTCCTGGACACCCTCGACAACGGCGGCGGCACCGGAAGCACCCTCTGGATCGAGCCCGCCTGGAAGATGCTGCTCAGCAACAAGGCACTGCTCGCCGTCCTCTGGGAGCTGTACCCGGGCCATCCGAACCTGCTCCCGGCCCATCTCGACGGCCCCCGGGACCTGGCGGACACCACCGGCTATGTCGCCAAGCCGCTGCTGGGCCGCGAGGGTGAGGGGGTCACGGTCCACGAGCCGGGCGCCGCCCCCGCCGTCCCCGAAGAGCCCTGCTGCTACCAGGAGCTGGCACCCCTGCCGTCCTTCGACGGCAACCATGTCGTCCTCGGCGCCTGGGTCGTGGGGGACGAGTCGGCCGGACTCGGCATCCGCGAGTCGTCCGGCCTGGTCACCGACGCGTACGCGCGGTTCCTGCCGCATGTGATCCTCTGACACCCGGCCGCGCGACCCCCTTCCGGCCGCGCGACCCCCTTCCGGCCGCGCGACCCCCTTCCGGCCGCGCGACCCCCTTCCGGCCGCGCGACCCCCTTCCGGCCGCGCGACCCCCTGACGCCCGTCCGGCCCGTCCCACTGCCCGACGCCGTGGCCCGCATGGTGGACGGCTGCCCCCCGCCGTCCGACCGGCCCGGTAGGCTGGCCGCGGGCCGTGACTGGCGCGCTGGGATGGGACCGACCATCGGGGAGCGGCCCTGGTGAGACCGAGTGCCGTGCGCCTGGGCCGACCGTGCACCGTGACCGCTTCAAGCCACGCCACCCGGAGGCCGACATGCCGGAGCAGCAGCCCCTCTCCACCGAGTCCACCGCCTTCCGCGCCGCCCTCGACGTGATCCGCGCCGTCGAGCCCCGCGTCGCCGACGCCATCGGCCAGGAGGTCGCCGACCAGCGCGAGATGCTCAAGCTGATCGCCTCGGAGAACTACGCCTCCCCGGCCACCCTGCTCGCCATGGGCAACTGGTTCAGCGACAAGTACGCCGAGGGCACCATCGGCCGCCGCTTCTACGCAGGCTGCCGCAATGTCGACACCGTCGAGTCGCTCGCCGCCGAGCACGCCAAGGAGCTGTTCGGCGCCCGCCACGCCTACGTCCAGCCGCACTCCGGGATCGACGCCAACCTCGTCGCCTTCTGGGCCGTCCTCGCCCAGCGCGTCGAGGCCCCCGCACTGGAGAAGGCGGGCGTCCGCCAGGTCAACGACCTCTCCGAGCAGGACTGGGCCGAGCTGCGCCGCGCCTTCGGCAACCAGCGCATGCTCGGCATGTCCCTGGACGCGGGCGGCCACCTCACCCACGGCTTCCGCCCCAACATCTCCGGCAAGATGTTCGACCAGCGCTCCTACGGCACCGACCCGGCCACCGGCCTGATCGACTACGACGCCCTGCGCGCGTCCGCCCGCGAGTTCAAGCCGCTGATCATCGTCGCGGGCTACTCGGCCTACCCCCGCCTGGTGAACTTCCGGACCATGCGCGAGATCGCCGACGAGGTCGGCGCCACCCTGATGGTCGACATGGCCCACTTCGCGGGTCTGGTCGCGGGCAAGGTCCTCACCGGGGACTTCGACCCCGTCCCGCACGCGCAGATCGTCACCACCACCACCCACAAGTCGCTGCGCGGCCCCCGCGGCGGCATGGTCCTGTGCGACGACTCCCTGAAGGACCAGGTCGACCGCGGCTGCCCGATGGTGCTCGGCGGCCCGCTGCCGCATGTGATGGCCGCGAAGGCGGTGGCCCTGGCGGAGGCCCGGCAGGACTCCTTCCGCGACTACGCCCAGCGGATCGTGGACAACTCCCGCGCCCTGGCCGAGGGGCTGACCCGCCGCGGCGCCACCCTGGTCACCGGCGGCACGGACAACCATCTGAACCTGATCGACGTGGCCTCCTCCTACGGCCTCACCGGCCGCCAGGCCGAGGCCGCCCTGCTGGACTCGGGCATCGTCACCAACCGCAACGCCATCCCGGCCGACCCCAACGGCGCCTGGTACACCTCCGGCATCCGCGTCGGCACCCCCGCGCTCACCACCCGGGGCCTCGGCACGGCGGAGATGGACGAGATCGCCGCCCTGATCGACCGCGTCCTCACCACGACCGAGCCGGGCACCACCGCCAAGGGCGCCCCCTCCAAGGCCCAGCACGTCCTTGAGTCGAAGATCGCCGACGAGATCGCCCACCGGGCGGCCGACCTGCTCCAGGGCTTCCCGCTCTACCCGGAGATCGACCTCGGCTGACCCGGCCCCGCCGGTCCGGCTGATCCGGCTGACCCGGCCCCCGTCTACAGATCGATCAGCTCGTGCCGCGGCTCGCGAGGCTCTCCCTGCCTCCGGGCCGCGGCCCGGCGTCCGGCCCAGCTGCCGCCGACACCCAGTGCGAGCCCGGCCGCGAGTCCGGCGGCCCCCCAGCGCAGACCGCCGGAGGAGCCGTCCCCGGCCGGGGCGGCCGGACCGCCGAGCAGCCCCTCCTTCTCCAGCCGGTCGAAGACCGGCCGCGGCCCCCGGTGCCAGCGGACGCCCGCGCCGGAGAAGTCCGGTGCCGGAGCGGACCGCACCCACGGTGTTCCGTCCGCCGCCAGGAACACCTCGTCCCGCCGCTCCACGGCCACATCGCCGCCCGGCGCCCGGCGGGTGTACGGCCACCCGCCGATCCCGGTCAGCGCCCACACCACACTCGCCCGCACCTGCGGCAGGTGCCCCCGCCGCCAGCCGTCCGGCACCGGCTCGGTGGAGGTCTCCGTCGGCGACAGCAACTGCCACAGCAGGGCGAAGTCCCGGTCCCCGGACCGCAGTGCCGTCGTACGGCCCGAGCCATTGGCCGTGACCAGCGCCAGATCGGGGATGTCACTGCTCATCGCCCGCGCCGGGGCCGCCGCCCCCACCAGCACCACGGCCGCCGCCACCAGCGCCGCCACCGATCCACGCCGCCCGCGCACACCCGTCCCCTCGCTCCTCATGCCCCCTTGTTACACCGTCCGCCGCGCCGTCGTGCCACGGCCTCCGGCACAGCGCGGAGCGCGCTGCTTCCCGAGCGGTCCGCGGGACCTGAGAGAATGGTGAACATGGCCTCAGACAGTCCCCGCGTGCTCTCCGGGATCCAGCCCACCGCCGGCTCGTTCCACCTCGGCAACTACCTCGGCGCCGTCCGCCAGTGGGTCGCCCTCCAGGAGACCCACGACGCGTTCTACATGGTCGTCGACCTGCACGCGATCACGGTCCCGCAGGACCCCGCGGAGCTGCGCGCCAACACCCGTCTGGCCGCCGCCCAGCTGCTCGCCGCCGGACTGGACCCCGAGCGCTGCACGCTCTTCGTCCAGAGCCATGTCCCCGAGCACGCCCAGCTCGCCTGGATCATGAACTGCCTGACCGGCTTCGGCGAGGCCAGCCGGATGACCCAGTTCAAGGACAAGTCCGCCAAGCAGGGCGCCGACCGGGCCAGCGTGGGCCTGTTCACCTACCCGATCCTCCAGGTCGCCGACATCCTGCTGTACCAGGCGAACGAGGTGCCGGTCGGCGAGGACCAGCGTCAGCACATCGAGCTGACCCGCGACCTCGCCGAGCGCTTCAACGGCCGCTTCGGCGAGACCTTCACGGTCCCGCGGCCGTACATCCTCAAGGAGACGGCGAAGATCTACGACCTCCAGGACCCGTCGGTCAAGATGAGCAAGTCGGCCTCCACGCCCAAGGGCCTGGTCAACCTGCTCGACGAGCCGAAGACCACGGCCAAGAAGGTCAAGAGCGCGGTCACGGACACCGACACCGTGATCCGTTTCGACCGGGAGGAGAAGCCGGGCGTCAGCAATCTGCTGACCATCCACTCGACCCTCACCGGCACCCCCGTCGCCGATCTGGAGCAGCACTACGCCGGCAAGGGCTACGGCGCGCTCAAGACGGACCTCGCCGAGATCATGGTCGACTTCGTGACGCCGTTCCGGGAGCGCACCCAGCAGTACCTGGACGACCCCGAGACGCTGGACTCGGTGCTGGCCAAGGGCGCGGAGAAGGCGCGCGCGGTCGCGGCCGAGACGCTCAGCCAGGCCTACGAGAGGGTGGGCTTCCTGCCTGCCAAGCACTGACCCGCGTCGTGCCCCGACGCGCCCCGGAGTGCTGCACTCCACTCCGACTGTGCCTGCCCGACGGCAGTGCGTGGTCGTACAGTCGTAAAGCGAACACCGTAGCGGCAGCCCGCACTGCCCCGGCCACGCACACCAACACGACGACAGGAGACGACGTGGGGACCGTAACGATCGGTGTGTCGATCGCGGTCCCGGAGCCTCACGGCAGCCTGCTCCAGAAGCTGCGCGCGGGTTTCGGCGACGCCGCGGCGTACGGCATTCCCTCGCATGTCACCCTGCTGCCGCCGACGGAGGTCGACGCCGCCGCGCTGCCCGTGATCGAGGCGCACCTCGCACGGGTCGCGGCGGGCGGCCGGCCCTTCCCGATGCGGCTGTCCGGCACGGGCACCTTCCGCCCCCTGTCGCCGGTGGTCTACGTCCGGGTCGTCGAGGGCGCGGAGCAGTGCACCCGGCTCCAGCAGCGGATCCGGGAGGCCTCCGGACCGGTGCCGCGCGAGCTGCTCTTCCCGTACCACCCGCATGTCACGGTGGCGCACGGGATCGACGAGGCGTCCATGGACCGGGCGTTCGAGGAACTGTCCGACTACGGGGCCGCGTGGCCGTGCACCGGCTTCGCCCTCTACGAGCAGGGCCCGGACGGTGTCTGGCGCAGACTGCGGGACTTCCCTTTCGGGAGCGCGGTGGTACCACCGCAGGCCACCGCCCCGACCGAGGACGCGCCCCTTCCGGCCCCCAGGGGCTGATCCCGGGCTGATCCCGGGCCGGGGCCCCTCTCCTGCCAACGGCACCGCACCCCCGGAAAAGCGGCCCCGGACCCTAGACCGGCAGACGCCGGTACACGGCCCTGGGCAGATGCCGCAGGACCGCCATCACCGGGCGCAGGGATCCCGGCACCCACACCGCCTCCGACCGCCTCCGCAGCCCCAGTTCGATGGCCGCGGCGACCCGCTCCGGGGTCGTGGTCAGCGGCCCCTGGTCGGGCCCGGCCGGGCCGGGCCTGCGGAGTGCGGCCGGGCGGACGGTCATGACACGCACCCCGGTGCCGTGCAGGGCGTCCCCGAGGCCCTGCACGAAGGTGTCGAGGCCCGCCTTGCTGGAGCCGTAGATGAAGTCCGAGCGGCGGGCGCGCTCGCCGCTCACCGAGGACAGCACCACCAGCGCGCCATGGCCCTGGCTCTGGAGCGCCCGGCCGCACACCAGCCCCGCCGAGACCGCGCCCGTGTAGTTGGTGGCCGCGACCCGGGCCGCGGCCACCGGATCCCGCTCGTCGCGCGCCTGGTCGCCGAGCACCCCGAAGGCGAACAGCACCAGATCGACGGCCCCCTCCGCGAACACCTTGCCGAGCGCGCTCTCGTGGGACTCGGGGTCGAGCGCGTCGAAGGGGACGGTGGAGGCCTCCACGCCGAGCCCCCGGAGCTGCGCGGCGGCCGCCTCCAGCCCGGGGGAGGGGCGGCCGGCCAGCCGGACGGTCCGTGCGCCCCGGGTGATCAGACGGCGGGCGGTGGCCAGCGCGATCTCGGAGGTGCCGCCGAGGATCAGCAGGGAGCGGGGAGTTCCGGAGGCGTCCTTGAGGGCAGGCATGACCGTGACCGTAGCGGCGCAGAAGGGGCATACCCTCTCAATGTGCCCACCCGGTGTCGCTGCTCACTGAAATGGGTGATCCGGGGAAGCCGGACTGCGCCGGGACACGGCGACAGGCACGAGGAGAGCGTTCGGATCATGGACTGGCTGAGGAAACTCCCCGGGATCGGGCCGCTGGTGGCCCGGCTGATGGCCACCCACGCCTGGCACGCCTACGAGCGCCTCGACCGGGTGAAGTGGACCCGGCTCGCCGCCGCCATGACCTTCGTGAGCTTTGTGACGCTCTTCCCGCTGCTCACCGTGGCCGCCGCGATCGCCGCCGCGACCCTCAGCACGGCCCGGCAGGACAAGCTCCAGAGCAAGGTCGCGGAGCAGTTCCCCGGCATCTCCGACCAGCTCGACATCCACGGCCTGGTGCAGAGCGCCGGGACCGTCGGCGTGATCGCCGGTGCCACCCTGTTCTTCGTCGGCATCGGCTGGGTCGGACAGGTGCGGGACTGCCTGCGCGCGGTGTGGGAGCTGCCCGACGGCGACGAGAACCCGGTGCTGGCCAAGGTCAAGGACGGCGTGGTGCTCATCGGCCTGGGCGGCGCGGTCCTGGTGACCCTCGGCGTCTCCGCCGTCGCCAACGCCCTGGTCGGCCATCTGGCCGGGGACCTGGGCCTGGACCAGGGCGGCTGGGGCACCGTACTGCTGCGGATCGCCGCCTTCGTCGTCGCCGTCCTCGCCGACTTCCTGGTCCTGCTCTACGTCCTCACCCTGCTGCCCGGGGTCGAGCCCCCGCGGCGGCGGCTGCTGACCGCCGCCGGGATCGGCGCGTTCGGCTTCGAACTGCTGAAGCTGCTGCTCAGCGGCTATATCCAGGGAGTCGCCTCGAAGAGCATGTACGGCGCCTTCGGAGTCCCGGTCGCCCTGCTGCTGTGGATCAACTTCACGTCGAAGCTGGTGCTGTTCTGCGCCGCCTGGACGGCGACGCACAGCGGCGGCGAGGACGCGGCCGACGACGTCAGGGACGCGTCCGGCGGCGTACCAGATCGGGCAGCGGCCAGCGGCGGTTGACCAGGAAGGCACCCGCGGCGAGCAGGGCGAGCACCCCGCCGATGATCGCGAGCGCCACCCCGGCCCCGCCGGAGCCGCCGCTCTTCGCCGAGGCCGAGCTCGTGCCCGTGCCCGTGCCCGCGCTGGGCGCGCCGCCGCCCTGGGGCCCCTTGCCCGCGCTGCGGGGGGCGACCAGCTCGCCCACCGGCTTCACCTTCCCGGCCGCGCCGAAGCCCCAGTCGAGCAGCTGGGCGCTCTCCCGGTAGACCTGGTTGTGCACCTTCTTCTCCGGGTTCATCACGGTCACCAGCAGCACCCTGCCGTTGCGTTCGGCGACTCCGGTGTAGGTGGCGCCCGCGTGGGTGGTGTTGCCGTTCTTCACGCCCGCGATGCCGGGGTAGGGGGTGATGTCGTAGTCCCCGGCGAGCAGCCGGTCGGTGTTCTGTATCTCGAAGGACCCGCGGGTCGTGCGGCCGCCCTTCTTGACCGTCTCGCCCGGGAACTTGGCCCGCACCGTCGCGCAGTACTCCCGGAAGTCCTTCTTCTGGAGCCCCGACCGGGCGAACAGCGTCAGGTCGTACGCCGAGGAGACCTGTCCGGGGGCGTCATAGCCGTCCGGGCTGACCACATGCGTGTCCAGGGCCTGGAGCTCCTCGGCGTGCGCCTGCATGTCCCGCACGGTCCGGTCCACCCCGTGGTTCATCGCGGACAGCACATGTACGGCGTCGTTGCCGGAGCGCAGGAAGACACCCAGCCACAGGTCGTGGACCGTGTAGCTCTCGCCCTCCTTGATCCCGACCAGGCTGGACCCGGCGCCCATCCCGGCCAGGTCGGCGGGGACCACCGTGTGCGTCTCGGTCCGCGGGAAGCGGGGCAGCACGGTGTCGGCGAAGAGCATCTTCAGGGTGCTCGCCGGGGGCAGCCGCCAGTGCGCGTTGTGGGCCGCCAGGATGTCGCCCGACTCGGCGTCCGCGACGATCCAGGAGCGCGCCGTGACGTCCTTGGGGAGCACGGGGACACCCGGGCCCAGATTCACCTGGGTGCCGGGCCTGCCCAGCAGTTCCCCGCCGACCGTGGACATTGCCGCCGGGGGCGTGGCCGTGGGGGGCGCGGTGGGGCTGTGCGGGACCGCCACCGCGGTCGCGGGTGCGGCCAGCGAGAGGGACAGCACGGTCGCGGAGGCCAGCGCCAGGCGGCGGCCGGTGATCTTCCTGGGGGCGGACACGGAGGCGAACGTACCGAGTGCGCCGCCGGGGGCCCCGGCCGGTCCCCTCCGGTACCCGTCACCCCCGGACGGGCCGCCGGAGGACGGCGGCGATACTGGGTCCATGCTGCGCTCGTCCGGGGAAGGCCCCCCGGACCCCCGGCCGGCCGGCCCGGCCCCGGGCACCCGGCGCAGCGAGGAAAGGCCCGCTCTGGTGAAACTCAGCCGCCCCGTCTCCTGGTTCCTGCTCGCCTTCGGGGTGTGGAGCTGGGTCATCTGGATCACTTTCGTAAAAAACCTGTGGCAGGACGGCAGCGGACTGGCGTTCGACGACGCGGGGAATCCGACGGCGTACTTCTGGGTCCATCTGACGCTCGCCGTCGTCTCCTTTCTCTTGGGGACAGCGATCGGCGTCCTCGGGTTGCGTGGACTGCGCGCTTTGCGACGGACGCCATAGCGCGAGGCGGGCCCCGCGGATGCCCTTCAGGCCCGTGAAACCGGCCTGAAACACCCCCTCGGTAAGTTCTTTCTCATCTCAACAGATCCCCCTTCCCCCAGGCGAAACGCTGTGATTAGGTGATCTGCGCCACAGGGGAGTGGTGTGCGCTGAGGGCCTGGGGAGGGGCGCCGATGCGATCGGTTCGCATGCGGATTCTCGCGACCGTGCTGGTACTGGCGGGCGTGGGGGTGGGCGGCTGGGAGTTGCTGCCGGCCAAGGAGAACACCAACAGGACGATCACGGTCGGCACGGCGGACGCCGTCACGTCACTGGATCCGGCGGGCGCCTACGACGCCGGGTCCTGGGCGCTGTACAGCAATGTCTTCCAGTCGCTGCTGACCTTCGAGCCGGACGGCGTCGCACCGGTGCCGGACGCCGCCCGGAGCTGCGGCTTCGAGGGGACGGACCTCACCACCTACCGCTGCACCCTGCGCAAGGGCCTGACGTTCCCCGACGGGCACGCCATGACCGCCGCGGACGTCAAGTACTCCTTCGACCGGGTCAAGCGGATCAACTCCGACGTCGGGCCCGCGAGCCTGCTGGAGACGCTCCGCTCGGTCGACGCCGCCGGGCTCACGGTCACCTTCCATCTGTCCTCGCCCGACGCGACCTTCCCGTTCAAGGTGGCCACCGGCGCCGGGTCGATCGTCGACCGCACCAAATACCCCGCCGACAGGCTGCGCAAGGACAGCGGCGTCGACGGGACCGGGCCGTACACCCTGACCTCGTACACCAGGGACAAGGAGGCTGTCCTCGCGCCCAACGGCCACTACCGGGGCGATGTGGGCAGCACCGGCCGGCCGGTCGTGCTGCGCTACTACGCCGACCCAGCCGCCCTGGAGAAGGCCTGGAAGGCCAGACTGATCGACGTCGCCACGCGCCAGCTGCCGCCGTCCGTGCTGGCCGGGCTGTCGCCCAGCGACCCGAACGAGCGCGTCAGCGAGACCGACAGCGCCGAGATCCGCAACCTGGTGCTGAACACCGCCGCCGGATCACCGCTGCACGACCGCCGTGTCCGCCAGGCCCTCGCCCTGCTGGTCAACCGCGAGGAACTGGTCGGCACGGTGTACGAGGGCACCACCGATCCGCTGTACTCGCTGATCCCGGCGGGCATCACCGGCCACACCACCTCCTTCTTCGACACCTACCCCAAGCCCGACCCGCACCGGGCCCGCGCCCTGCTGACCGCGGCGGGCGTCCAGGCGCCGGTGCGCTTCAGCTACGGCTATGCCGAGGGCAGCGGAGCCGCCGCCGCGGAGGCCGCCGAACTCAAGCGGCAGCTGGAGGCGAGCGGGCTGTTCAAGGTGGACATCAAGGGCTACGAGTGGACCGACTTCCAGAAGCGGTACGCGAGCGGCAGGCTCGACGCGTACGCGATCGGCTGGGTCGCCGACTTCCCCGACCCGGACACCTTCGGCGCACCGCTCGTCGGCACCGGCAGCAGCATGAAGAACGGCTACAGCAGCAAGGACGTGGACCGTCTGATCCTGGACAGCCAGCGCTACTCGGACCGCAGCCGCACCGCCGACGACTTCCAGCAGATGCAGAAGATCGTGGCCCGGGACGTGCCGCTGATCCCGCTGTGGCAGCGCAAGGAGTACGTGGTCAGCAGCGAGGACGTCGGCGGCGGGCAGTATCTGTCGGACGGCACCGGTGTCTTCCGGCTGTGGCGGCTGGGCTGGATCTGACGCCCCGCCCCGGCCCCGGGCCGACGCTCAGGGGCGCTCCTCGGAGGGCGCCCCGGCGCGGCGGGCGGGGTCCGGGAGCGCCTTCGTCATCCCCGGCAGGAAGTCCGTGAAAAGCGCGTGCACCTCGTGGACCAGGGGGCGCAGCACCCGGAACCGGGCCAGCGAGATGCCCCGCGCGGTGAGCCGGGCGCCGCGCTCGGCCAGCCGGTAGCTGCGCTCGCGCCCCGGCGTCCGGTCGAAGATCCAGTACAGCACGAGCCCCATCTGGGCGAGCCACATCAACTCGGGCAGTACGTCCCGCAGTTCGCCGGGCACCTTGGTCTTCGCCCCGTGCAGCACCTCCCGGTGGACACCGATGGCGTCCGCGCGCGCATGTTCCGACTCCTGGGAGAACGGGCTGAGCGGGCTGTCCGGGTCGGCGGCGTTCCGGAAGAACTGCACCGCGAACTCGTGGTACGGGGTGGCCACGTCCAGCCACGCCGTGAGCACCCCGGCGAGCCGGGCCTCCAACTCGCCCTCCTGGTCCAGGACGTCCCGTACGGCCGCCCGGTGCTCGGCGGCGATACGGTCGTAGAACCCCTGGATCAGGTGTTCCTTGCCGGCGAAGTAGTAGTACGCGTTCCCGACCGAGACCCCGGCCTCCTGGGCGATGGCCCGCATGGTCGTCCCGTCGTACCCCCGCTCCCGGAACAGCCGCATCGCGGTCTCGATGATCAGCGCACGGGTCTGCTCGGACTTGGAGGACACAACCTCAGAGCCTAACTCCCCTGCCCGCGGCGCCCTGCTTCCAGGATCTCCGCAGCGTCCAGGGTCACCTTGGCACCGAGGGAGTCCGGGAGGGTGACGAGATCGCCGGGGGCGTGGACGCGGTGGGTGGCGTAGCCTCCCTCACCCGGATCGGTGAGGAGATGGAGGCGCTGGTGCCGTCGGTCGACGATCACATGTCCCCTGTGCGGGGGGTCACCCGAAGGTGGCGCACGCACGCGCGAGGGCCCCGTCCTCCAGGGAGAACGGGGCCCTCGACGGGCTCCTGAAGGAATCAGAAGCGGCGCGTGATCAGCGCTCGCTTCACCTCCTGGATCGCCTTGGTCACCTCGATACCGCGCGGGCAGGCGTCCGTGCAGTTGAACGTGGTGCGGCAGCGCCACACGCCGTCCTTGTCGTTGAGGATCTCCAGACGCTGCTCACCGGCCTCGTCGCGCGAGTCGAAGATGAAGCGGTGCGCGTTGACGATGGCGGCCGGGCCGAAGTACTGGCCGTCGTTCCAGAACACCGGGCACGAGGAGGTGCAGGCGGCGCACAGGATGCACTTCGTGGTGTCGTCGAAGCGCTCGCGGTCCTCGGCCGACTGGAGCCGCTCGCGGGTCGGCTCGTTGGTGTCCTTCGTGATCAGGAAGGGCATCACGTCCCGGTACGCCTGGAAGAACGGCTCCATGTCCACGACCAGGTCCTTGAGGACCGTGAGGCCCTTGATGGGCTCGACCGTGATGGGCTTGTCGGGGTTGATGTCCTTGATCAGCGTCTTGCAGGCAAGGCGGTTCTTGCCGTTGATCCGCATGGCGTCCGAGCCGCAGATGCCGTGCGCGCAGGAGCGGCGGAACGTCAGCGTGCCGTCGACGTCCCACTTGATCTTGTGCAGACCGTCGAGGACGCGCTCCTTGGGGTCGATCTCCAGCTGGAAGTCTTCCCAGGTCGCCTCCGCCGAGACCTCCGGGTTGAACCGGCGGATCCGGAAGGTGACGGTGATGTAGGGGGAGTCGGCGAAACCGGGCTCGGGCCGGCCGGCCTCGTCCGCCTTGTCCAGAACAGGGGTAGCCATCAGTACTTACGCTCCATCGGCTGGTAGCGGGTCTGGACGACCGGCTTGTAGTCGAGACGGATGGACTCGGCGCCGTCGTCGCCCACCTCGCGGTACGCCATGGTGTGGCGCATGAAGTTGACGTCGTCGCGGTTCGGGTAGTCCTCGCGGTAGTGGCCGCCGCGGGACTCCTTGCGGGCCAGCGCCGACACGGCCATGACCTCGGCCAGGTCGAGCAGGTTGCCCAGCTCGACGGCCTCCAGCAGGTCCGTGTTGTACCGCTTGCCCTTGTCCTGGATCGCCACGTTCCGGTAGCGCTCGCGCAGCTCGGCGATCTTCTCGACGGCCGTCTTGATCGTCTGCTCGGTGCGGAACACCATGACGTTCGCGTCCATGGTCTCCTGGAGCTCGCGCCGCAGCTCCGCCACCCGCTCGGTGCCCGTCGACGAGCGCAGCCGCTCGATCTGCGTGGTCACCAGCTCCGCCGGGTCCTCGGGCAGTTCGACGAACTCCGCCTTCTGCGAGTACTCCGCGGCGGCGATACCGGCACGGCGCCCGAAGACGTTGATGTCGAGCAGCGAGTTGGTGCCCAGGCGGTTGGCGCCGTGCACGGACACACAGGCGACCTCGCCCGCCGCGAACAGGCCCGGGACCACCGTGGTGTTGTCCGCCAGGACCTCACCCTCCACGTTGGTCGGGATGCCGCCCATGGCGTAGTGCGCGGTCGGCTGGATCGGGATCGGGTCCGTGTAGGGCTCGATACCGAGGTAGGTGCGCGCGAACTCCGTGATGTCGGGCAGCTTGGCGTCCAGCTGCTCCGGCGGGAGGTGGGTGAGGTCCAGGTAGACGTGGTCGCCCTCGGGACCGCAGCCCCGGCCCTCGCGGATCTCCGTGTAGATGGAGCGGGACACGACGTCACGCGACGCCAGGTCCTTCATGACGGGCGCGTACTTCTCCATGAAGCGCTCGCCGTCCTTGTTGCGGAGGATGCCGCCCTCGCCGCGCGCGCCCTCGGTCAGGAGGATGCCCATGCGCCAGATGCCGGTCGGATGGAACTGGAAGAACTCCATGTCCTCCAGCGGCAGGCCCCGGCGGTAGACCGCGGCCTGGCCGTCACCGGTCAGGGTGTGCGCGTTCGACGTCACCTTGAAGAACTTGCCGGTGCCGCCGGAGGCGTAGATCACGGCCTTCGCCTGGAAGATGTGGATCTCGCCGGTCGCCAGCTCGTAGGCCACCACACCGGCCGACTTCTTGACGCCGTCGACCTCGGTGATCAGCTGGTCCAGGACGTAGAACTCGTTGAAGAACTCCACGCCCTCCTTGACGCAGTTCTGGTACAGCGTCTGGAGGATCATGTGGCCGGTGCGGTCGGCCGCGTAGCAGGAGCGGCGGACCGGCGCCTCACCGTGGTTGCGGGAGTGGCCGCCGAAGCGGCGCTGGTCGATCCGGCCCTCGGGCGTCCGGTTGAACGGCAGGCCCATCTTCTCCAGGTCGAGGACGGAGTCGATGGCCTCCTTCGCCAGGATCTCGGCGGCGTCCTGGTCGACCAGGTAGTCACCGCCCTTGATCGTGTCGAAGGTGTGCCACTCCCAGTTGTCCTCCTCCACGTTGGCCAGCGCGGCGGCCATGCCGCCCTGCGCGGCGCCCGTGTGGGAGCGGGTCGGGTACAGCTTCGTCAGCACGGCGGTACGGCTGCGCTTCGTCGCCTCGATCGCGGCGCGCATGCCGGCGCCGCCGGCGCCGACGATGACGGTGTCGTACTTGTGGATCTTCATGATTCTCGCAGCCCCGTGCCTAGCGGATGTTCGGGTCGAAGGTGAAGATCACCAGCGTGCCCAGCAGGATGGTGAACACCGTGGCGGTGTAGAGCAGGCCCTTGAGCCACAGGCGGGTGTTCGCCCGCTCGGCGTAGTCGTTGATGACGGTACGCAGGCCGTTGGCGCCGTGCAGCATCGCGAGCCACAGCATGGCGAGGTCCCAGACCTGCCACCACGGGGAGGCCCAGCGGCCGGCCACGAAGGCGAAGCCGATCTTGGACACGCCGCCGTCCAGCACCAGCTGGATCAGCAGGTGGCCGAGGACCAGGACGACCAGCACGATGCCGGACAGGCGCATGAACAGCCAGCCGTACATCTCGAAGTTGCCGCGGGTCGACTTGGGGGTCTTCTTGGTCCGCTTGCGCGGCGGCTCGATGACCGGCGCCGGGTTGTCGGCGTCGTAGAGCGGGGCACCCTCGACGGGACCGATCCCGGAGGCGGTGGTTTCAGTCGTGGACATGCGCGTCAGCTCCCGAACAGTTCACGAGCGGCGTGGCCGAGGACGGGGTAGATCGCCCCGAGCATCAGCACGAGCCAGAGGCCGACGACGGTCCAGAGCATCTGCTTCTGGTAGCGCGGGCCCCTCGACCAGAAGTCGACGGCGATGACGCGCAGGCCGTTCAGTGCGTGGAAGAGGATGGCGGCGACCAGGCCGTACTCCAGCACGGCGACGATCGGCGTCTTGTACGTGGCCACGACCTTGTCGTAGGCCTCGGGGGAGACACGGACGAGAGCGGTGTCCAGCACATGTACGAACAGGAAGAAGAAGATGAGGACGCCGGTGACTCGGTGAGCCACCCAGGACCACATTCCTTCCCGGCCGCGGTACAGCGTTCCAGCCGGCACGGAAGAACCCTCCGGGAGCGGGGACTAGGGCCGCGCCGGCTTCTGTGTCGGTCGGGCCCGGCCGGGTACGGTCCACCGGCCCCCAGCATCGTAGCGACGTGTTGTCGGAACGCTTACGGCGCCCCTGCCGATGTGATCAAACCGGCAATCAAACGAGCACGGACGGGCTATCGGGCGGGGGCCGACGGCCAGGGCTATGGGGCGGCGTGGCCCGCCACCGTGCGGCCCGAGGTGTCCCGGACCAGGCGCGTCAGCCTGCCCTTCGCCAGGCGGCGCAATTCCTCGGCCGCGAGGAGGCGTTCCTCCTCGGGATCGTTCGCCAATCGTGACCGGATGGCGGCCAGCATCAGATCGGCGGACTCGTCCGGGGTCACATCGTCCAGGCAGATGACGAACACATGTCCGAACCGGCTCTCGTAGGCCGCGTGCGCGGCGCTCAGGGCGGTGTGGGCCGCGGAGTAGGCGCCGTCGGGCAGCAGGGTGAGCGTCTCGCCCGCCAGGGCCTCGGCGAGATCCGAGGGTGACAGGTCGTACGCCGCCTCGTCGGCCGCGGCGAGCAGGGATTCCACATCCGGATAGGGGCGGTGCTCGGCGACCCGGTGCACCCAGCGCAGGCTGCGGCAGCAGGCCAGGAGGGCGTGCCGGGCCTCGGGGGCGGGTGCGGAGTTGAACCGCTCCAGGCCGGTGTGGGCCGCGGTGCGCTGTTGGCCCGGCAGAGCGGTGTGACCGGGGAGACGGGGGAGGCGGTGCGCGGGCAGCGTGAGTCCTCGGCGGATGGCGGCGTGGCGTCGGGGGAGACGTCACATGCGGGTCGGCAGGGAGGGTGGGGGGAGACGCGCCGTCACGTTATCGACGGCAATCGGGCAGACGTCCAGCACCTGCCCGGATTTCACCCGAACGGGAGAGGTTCAGGGCGTCTTGTGGACGATCGTGTCGCGTTGAGGCCGTAGGTTCGGAAGGGACAAAGGGGGCAGAAGCGCGGAGGTGGGTAGTGTGCGGTCGATAGTCGAGCGAATACGAGAGGGTGCCGCGCCCGGCGCGGAGCAGCAGCCCCCGGGCACGGTGCGTCCAGGCGCGGGCGCGGTGCGGGGAGCGGCGTGGTGACCGGCCGAGGACGGCAGGCCCCCGAGGGCAAGACGCACCAGCGGCGCAACAGGTTGCTGCTGGGTGCCGCAATAGTCACCGCCGGTGCGGTCGCCGCGGCCGTGGCGCTGTGGCCCTCGGGCGGCGGATCGTCCGGGTCCAGGATCACCGGCGGCACCCCCTCCGCGAGCTACCCCCTGTCCCGGGCGCCCGGGACCATACCGGCGGTCCGTGAGTTCACCGCGGCCCGCGGCCCGGGCTGGCGGCCCGCCTCGGGGAGCCGGGTGGTGGTGGACGACGACTCCCTCGCCGACGAGGGGAAGCTGCTCGCCGGTGAGCTGAAGATGGCGTACGCGGGCCGGACGGGAGCACGGGCCGGGGACGTGGAACTGGCCATATCCGGCAGCGGCGACCAGGAGTCGTACGTCCTGACCGTCCAGAACGGACAGGTGAAGATCACCGGCCCGGCCGAGGCGGGGGTCTTCTACGGCACCCGCACCCTCAAGCAGGAGGTGCACGGCGGAGGCGCCGCGCCCGAGGGCGTCGTCCGGGACAGCCCCGCCAAGCCGCGGCGCGGTCTGATGCTCGACATCGCGCGCAAGTTCTACTCGGTCGGCTGGATCGAGGACCGCATCCGTGAGCTGGGCGATCTGAAGTACAACGAGATCGGGCTGCACTTCTCGGACGACCAGGCCTTCCGCATCGAGTCCTCCTCGCACCCGGAGATCGTCTCGCCCCAGCACCTCAGCAAGGCCGACGTGAAGGCGATCGTGGACCTCGCCACGAGCCGCCACATCACCGTCGTCCCCGAGATCGACTCGCCCGGACATCTGGGCGCCGTGATCGCCGCCCACCCCGACCTCCAGTTGCGCAACGCCTCCGGTACCGCCGTGCGCGGTGCGGTCGACATCTCCAAGCCCGCCGCCGCCAAGATCGTGGACGACCTGCTGAACGAGTACGCGGGCGTGTTCCCGGGCAACCAGTGGCATCTGGGCGGCGACGAGTACCAGGCGCTGATGGTGAAGAACCCGGCCGCCTCCTTCCCGCAGCTCGCCGCGGCCGCCCGGGCCAAGTACGGCCCGCGGGCAGGGGTGGCGGACCTCGCGACGGGCTGGCTCAACGACCGGGCGAACGTGGTGCGCAGCCACAACCGGACCATGCGGGCCTGGAACGACGGCTTCTACCCGACGAGCGTGGTGCAGCCGGCCAAGGACCTCCAGGTCGCCTACTGGACCGGCAAGGAGATCGGCGCCCGGCAGCCGACGGACTATCTGGGCTCGGGCCGGAAGCTGATCAACTACAACGACGAGTTCCTGTACTACGTGCTCGGCCAGCCGCAGACCTTTGTCTACCCCACCGGCCAGCGGATCTACGAGCAGTGGACCCCCCGGGTGGTCCGGGGCACCAAGCCGGTGCCCGCGCAGTACGACGGGCAGATCCTCGGCGGGGTGTTCGCGGTCTGGGGCGACCACCCGAACGCCCAGACCCAGGACCAGGTGGCCGCCGGAATCCGGATGCCCCTGCGGGCGACGTCCCAGAAACTGTGGGACTCCCGCACCCCCTCACTGTCCTGGGCACAGTTCCAGCAGTTGGCGGGGCGGGTGGGGTGACGGGGCGGGGCCGCTGAGGGGGGCACTGAGGGGGCCGCTGAGGGGGCGCTGAGGGGGGGGCTGGACCTGGAGCCGGGGCTTCGTCCCCGGCTCCGGCTTCGTCCCCGGCTGTGTCCCCGGCTCCGGCTTCGTGCTCGGCACCGGCCGTGGCCGTGGCCGCGGGGGCGGGGGCAGTGGTTGCGGGCTTGCGGCCGGCGGATTCGGCCGGCGGAACTCTGCATTGCGGAATTCTGCATTCCGGGCGCGCGACCGGTTTCGTTGTGGTCTATTCGGTACCTTGGCGGCAAGCCGGGGGCATGCTTGGCCGAAAACACCCCCTCGGAGGGCGGGTCGGTCCGGCCGGTGCGGCGGGGAATGTTCCAGTGACACTCCCGGTCCGTCGCACGCAGTAAGGGGAAGTGCGGGCTCCGTAGAGATGAGGCGCCCCGTCGAGGGTTTCGAGGAGGCGTCATGAGCCTGGTGGACCTGATCGCGAAGGCGGACGAACGGGCGCTCGCGGCAAGCGGACTGGCTTGTTTGGATCGGTGCGTGCCCCTCCTCGGTGGCGACGACGACGTCCTGCGCCCGCTGTGGGCGAGCCTGGCCGAGGGCCGGGAGTGGGAGGAGCGGCTCGCGAAGGCACGGGTCGCGCTGGAGGCGGAGGCGCTGGTGGCGGACGCCGCCGCGGAGTGCGCCCTCGAGGCCGAGGCCGCGCGGCTCGCCCGCCGGATGCTGGTGGCGGCCCCCGCCGAGCAGTCCGCCGACGCCCTGCGCCGGTGGGCCGACGACTGCTCGGTCGCCGCGCTGTGCATCCACCAGTTGCTCGACCCCGCCGACGACGACGGCGAGTCCGCCGTGGCGGCCCACCGCGAGGGTCGTACGGACGCCGTGCCGCCGCTGGTCGCCGCCGAACTCCGGCGCCAGATCACGGTCCTGGAACTGGTCGGCGACCACGGCGCCACCGGACTGCGGCAGGCCCGTGACATCTCGACCGAGGGGCGCCGCGTGCTCCAGGCGGTCGTCTCCCGCCGCGCCCGCGGCCGCGCTTAGCCACCCCACGCCCCACCGGCTCAAACCCCTTCGCTGCAAGGATCCTGTGACTGTCGTGTGCGGCGGCGGGGCGGTCCTGCGCCGGTGTCGGGGAGCCACTCCGAGGGGCGTGACACCGACCGGCGGCGGGGCGCTCTTCCGGGTGTGAACGCAACTGAGGTGACCAGGCCCCATGCCGCCGCCAAGCCAGTGCGCTGGGCTGCGGACGCCGTCGCGGCCCTGCGCGAGGGCGCCCGGATGCGGCTCGACTACTCGGCGCAGAGTCTGTGGCGGGTGGACCGGACGATCGAGGAGATACGCGGTCAGGGGGTGCCCTACGCCGCCGTGCAGACCGCCCTGCGCGGCCTGGGGGCCTACGCGGGCGAGGTGGTGGTCCGGCTGACCGGCGGGGAGTGGTGGGCGACCGGCGGCGACCACTGGATACGCACCCCCGACGGACGGCTGTGGGACCCCATCGACGAGGCCCGCCGCTGCTACCAGAGCGACGGCTCCCTCCGACTCCTGTGCCGGGACGCGACGGGCCTGCCGGGCGGCCGGGGCACACACGGCTGACGCCGGGACCCCGGCGGCCAAAGCACCCGCAGCCGACACGGGACCCCCGCCCCGCGCGGCCGCCCCCGACGGGTGGGACTCCAGGGGCGTCTGACGGCCAGTGACGTTTCTGTGGCGGCGGACGCTGATGACCTTGGGGGCGTAGGGCACGACCGGAGTGTCCCGCCCCGGGGACGCGAGACCACTCGCAGGCGAACGAGGACAGCGTTGGGCCAGGGAGGGGAACCCCGCCGCGTGCAGGCGCACGACGGGGAGCTGGGCGCGGCCGTCGCGCGGGCCCAGCAGGGGGACGAGGCCGCCTTCGCGGTGGCCTACCGGATCGTGCAGCCGGGGCTGCTCGGCTATCTGCGCGGGCTGGTCGGCGACGACGCGGAGGACGTGGCGTCCGACGCCTGGCTGGAGATCGCCCGCGACCTGGGCCGGTTCCGAGGCGACGGCGCGGGCTTCCGCGGCTGGACCGCGACCATAGCCCGGCACCGCGCCTTCGACCATCTGCGCCGCCAGCGGGTCCGCCCCCGCGCCGCGGCCCTGGACGGGGACGCGCTCCAACTCCCCGGCCGCCATGACACCCACGACCAGGCGTTGGAGTCCCTGTCCACCGTGCGCGCCCTGGAGCTGATCTCCCGGCTGCCGCGCGACCAGGCGGAGGCCGTGCTGCTGCGCGTGGTCGTCGGCCTCGACGCACCGTCCGCCGCCCGGGTCCTGGGCAAGAGGCCCGGCGCCGTCCGCACCGCCGCCCACCGGGGTCTGAAGCGACTCGCGCGCGAACTCGCCGACACCGCTGTGACGGAAGGCGGCACCGCTGTGACGGAAGGCGGCACCGGGACGCTGGGGGAGTCGGAGTGAGCGCGCGTGCGGTGCGGAAGGGGAGCGGACACGGCCATGGGTGAGCGATACGGCAGCGGCCGCACCGTCCGTCCCTCCGGGCACCCCGGCCCCGAGCCCCGGACGGCCGACGCCCTGCGCGCCGCGCTGGGCCGCTCGCTTCCCGGCCCCGAGGCGGAGGCTCGGGCCCTCACCGCCTTCCGGGACGCCCGCAAACAGCCGCAGGACCCACGGCCGGGCCGGATCCGCCGCCGCGACGACTGGCGCCCACGCGCCCGGCGCCGTGCGGGCCGCCCGCTGCCCACCCTGCTCGCGGTCCTGCTGTGCGGCGCGGCATGCGGCCATCCCGTCACCGAGGCGAGGAGCGAACTGCCGTAGACCACCGGCCTGTGCGGGAACACCGGCCACGACGGGGAAGAGGCGCCCATGAGGGCGGGCGGCAAGGCGGGGTGGCGGGGCGGAGTGCCGGGACCGTGGCAACGGCCGGGGCCGCCACCCCCCACAGGAGAGGCCCCGGCCGTCGCGCGGCACGGGCCGCGCGGCGACCCGTACTCCCTACAGCGCCGGGGATGCGTTTTCTGTCACACCTCGCCGTGTCATGGAGTGGTCGCGCCGCGTGCGGACATGGACGGGGAGCGGTTTAAAGCCGTAACGTTCCTTTCGCGCCGACCACGGATGATCAGTAAATCGGGTGAGAGTATCCACCGCACATCACGACCGGCCGCAGACCGCAACGAACGACGAGGAATCACGACAGCGAGAACCCGGTCCGCGGGCATGTGCGGGCCGAGGTGCACAGAGGGGCAGTTCGGGTGCTGGGGGACGACGCGGAGCTGACGGCCGCGGTGCTTGCGGCACAGGGCGGGGACGAGACCGCGTTCCGGACCGTCTACCGGGCCGTGCATCCGCGGCTGCTCGGATATGTGCGGACACTCGTCGGCGACCCGGACGCGGAGGACGTCACCTCCGAGGCATGGCTTCAGATCGCCCGTGACCTGGAACGCTTCAGCGGTGACGCGGACCGCTTCCGCGGCTGGGCGGCACGGATAGCCCGCAACCGGGCGCTGGACCACATACGGATGCGCGGCCGCCGCCCCGCGATCGGCGGCGACGAGACGGAACTGACCGGCAAAGCGGCCGAATCGGACACCGCGGGCGAGGTCATGGAGGCCCTGGCCACCGGCCGCACCCTCTCCCTCATCGCCCAGCTCCCGCAGGACCAGGCGGAGGCCGTGGTGCTGCGCGTGGTTGTGGGCCTGGACGCCAAGTCGGCCGCCGAGACCCTCGGCAAGCGCCCCGGCGCCGTCCGCACCGCGGCCCACCGCGGCCTCAAAAAACTCGCGGAGCTGATCGGCGCCGCCGACCTCGAAGGGGATCCGGAGTCGGCCGGAGTGCTCGGTGCCATGCCGCCCCAACGGGGAGCGCGCAGACGTGCGGTGACGTCCGCCGGTGTGACGCATATGCGTTCGCGGACGCAGAAGGACATGTGATGGCCGACGAGCAGTACAGGTGGCTGGACGGCGACGCGGCGGAGCGTCTGCTGCGCGGGGAGCCGCTGGACACCGTCGACGGCACCGCCCGGGAGCAGGCCGCACGGCTTGCCGAGACCCTTGCCTCACTCGCCGTCACACCCTCTGCCACCAGCGCCGAGCTGTCCGGTGAGGCCGCCGCGCTGGCCGCCTTCCGGGCCGCGCGCAGCGAGGCGGCCCCGGCGCGGGAGGCCCTCGCCGGACCCGGTTCCGCGTATGCCGCCCACCACGGGTCCGACGCGGGGCTGGTACGCCTCGGCCGGCCCGCCGCAAACGGGCCTCGCACCGGCGCAAACACGGGACGGAACCGCTGGGGGCGCCCGCTGCGGTTCGGCCTGGCCGCCGCGGTGGCCGCCGGGACGATCGGCGGGGTCGCCTTCGCGGCCGGAACCGGAGTCCTGCCGACGCCCTTCCAGCGGGAACCGGGCCCCGCGGCCTCCGTCACGGCCGACACCTCGTCCCAGGAGCCGCTGCGCACCCCGACGCCCGGGGCCACGGCGAGCGGCGGACCCACGGCGCCGACGACACCGGGTTCCACCTCCGAGGAGTCCACGCCGGGCGGCCCCGCGCGCGACGAGGCGGGCGCCGGTGCCACCTCCACCCCCCTCCCCGGGGACCCCACCGGCGATCACCCCGGCGGGCGGGCCCAGAACGGGTGGAGCGCCCTGCGCTCCTCCTGCGAGGACATGGTCGTCGGCCGGGTGCTCGGCGACGCCCGGCTGCGCGATCTGCGGGACGCGGCAGGCGGCGACGCCCGGGTGAAGACCTTCTGCAAGGTCGTGCTGGGCGGCGGCGACGGCACGAACGACGGCCGGGACGGCGGCGACGGCAAAGGATCCGGCCACGACGGAGGCGGCGCGGGCGGCCACGGCGGCGGGGGCGGTCTCGGCGGTACCCGCGGTGGCAACGGTGGTGGCGGCAAGCCCCCCGCCTGGCCCGGCGGCCTCGGTGGAATCGTCCACCCGACCGGCTCCGTAGCCGCCCCGGTCTCGGCGCTGGCGACCCCGAACCCCCGCTGACCTGCGATTTCGTTGTTCTTTGAAATTTCTTCGATCCGGGTGTGACACTTCCGGCCGCCGCGGCGCAGTACTGAGTGAGCCGACTGGTCATCGGCCGTCGCACAGAGCCGGGGTTCCCCCCGTACCCACGGCTCGTGCACATCGGCGCGGGGGGGGGGGGGGGGCCCCCCGCCCCCCCCCCCCCCCCCCCCCCCCCCCCCACAAACAACCCCCCCCCCCCACCCCCCCCCCCCCCCCCCCGGCGCCTGGGTGTTTGTATATAAAAAAAAAAATAAGAGAAAAAAAAT
>NZ_JBIUBV010000009.1:169517-243576 GCF_044548405.1 Streptomyces sp. NPDC052040
CCGGGTTCGGGGGCCCCCCCCCGCCGGGGGGGCCCCCCCCCCCCCCGGGGCGGGCCGCCGGGGGGGGGGGGGGCGCCCGCCCCCCGGCCCCCCCCCCCGCCCCCCACACCCCCACTTTTCTCGCCTCAGCGGCTGACGACCACCGTGTCTCCCGTCCTCACCTGCGAGAACAGCGCCGCGATCGCGGTCTCGTCCCGTACGTTCACACATCCGTGGGAGCCACCGGCGTATCCGCGCGCCGCGAAGTCGTAGGAGTAGTGCACCGCCTCGCCGCCGCTGAAGAACATCGCGTACGGCATGGGGGCGTCGTAGAGCGTGGACACATGGTGGCGCGACTTCCAGTAGACGTGGAACACGCCCTCGCGGGTCGGTGAGTTCTCCGTGCCGAAGCGGACCGCCATCGTCGACAGCGTCCGCCCGTCGATCATCCAGCGCAGGGTCCGGCTCCGCTTGCTGATGCACAGCACCCGGCCCGTCAGGCAGCGCGGGTCCGGTGGAGCGGCGGGCTGCCCGCCCATCAGATACAGCTCCCACGTCCCGGGCCGGTGCGTCATGCCCAGCATCCGCTGCCAGGTGACCCGGTCCACCGCGCCCGTCGGCGGCAGCCCCCGCTTGCCCTGGAAGCCCCGTACCGCGTCCTCGGTGAGATCGTCGTACGTCCCCGTCGGCCCGTCGAACAACCAGTCGAGCTGGCGCAGCCGGGCCTGGAGTTCCCGTACTCCGGCGCCCGAGTCCCCGGGCGCCCACAGGGCGGTGGACGGCCGCGCCGGGGCGGCGGGGGTGGCATCACGCCCCGGGGTCCCCGTGCCGGAGGACGCCCCCGGGAGCGAGATGTGCACCGGTGAACGGTGCTTGCCGTCGCCGTCCAGGGGCCCCGCCGTACATCCGGCCGCCGCTGCCACCACGGCGGCCGCCACGCCCACCGCCGCCAGCGACCGACCCCAGCGCTCGGTCCGCATGCCCCGCCCCCTCCGCCGCCCACCGCTCCCGGCCGCCCGCAGTGCCGTAGCGCCGCGATGTCCCCGAGATGCTCCCCCCGCATGACCGCCGCCGAACCAAGGAGCATCGTGGTGTGCAAGGAGCACGGTGGTGGCGGGCGCCCGCCCGGTGGCCGCCACCGGGCCGGGCGGCGGGGCGACGCGGAGGCGGACACCATGGCGCGCGAGTCGGAGTCGGGGCTGCCCGTCGAACCGGTGTACGGGCCGGATGCGCTGGCAGGCTGGGACCCGGCCGAACAGCTGGGCGAGCCGGGCGCCTATCCCTTCACCCGGGGCGTGTATCCGACCATGTACACCGGCCGCCCCTGGACGATGCGCCAGTACGCGGGGTTCGGCACGGCGGAGGAGTCCAACGCGCGCTACCGGCGGCTGATCGCGCACGGGACGACGGGACTGTCGGTCGCCTTCGACCTGCCGACGCAGCTGGGCCACGACTCCGACACCCCGCTCGCGCACGGCGAGGTCGGCCGGGTGGGCGTGGCCGTGGACTCGGTCGAGGACATGCGGGCGCTGTTCCGGGGGATCCCGCTGGACCGGGTGTCGACCTCGATGACGATCAACGCCCCGGCGGCACTGCTGCTCCTGCTGTACCAACTCGTCGCGGAGGAACAGGGCGTTCCGGCCGGGACGCTGACGGGCACGGTCCAGAACGACGTACTCAAGGAGTACATCGCCCGCGGGACCTATATCTTCCCGCCCCGGCCCTCGCTGCGGCTGACCGCCGACATCTTCGGCTACTGCCGGGCCGTGATGCCCCGCTGGAACACCATCTCGATCTCCGGCTACCACATGGCCGAGGCCGGGGCCTCGCCCGCGCAGGAGATCGCCTTCACCCTGGCGGACGGCATCGCCTACGTACGGACCGCGCTCGCCGCCGGGATGGACGTGGACGACTTCGCGCCGCGCCTGTCGTTCTTCTTCGTGGCGCGGACCACGCTCCTGGAGGAGGTGGCCAAGTTCCGGGCGGCACGGCGGCTCTGGGCCCGGGTGATGCGGGAGGAGTTCGGGGCGCGCGACCCGCGGTCGATGATGCTGCGGTTCCACACCCAGACGGCGGGGGTGCAGCTCACGGCGCAGCAGCCGGAGGTGAATCTCGTCCGGGTCGCGGTGCAGGCCCTCGGCGCGGTGCTGGGCGGGACGCAGTCGCTGCACACCAACGCCTTCGACGAGGCGATCGCCCTGCCGACGGAGAAGTCCGCCCGCCTCGCGCTGCGCACCCAGCAGGTGCTGGCCCATGAGACGGATGTGACGGCGACGGTCGACCCGTTCGCGGGGTCCTACGCCGTGGAGAGCCTGACGGACGGGGTGGAGGCGGCGGCGCGGGAGCTGATGGACCGGGTCGAGGAGCTGGGCGGCGCGGTCACGGCCATCGAACAGAGTTTCCAGAAGCGGGAGATCGAGCGCAATGCCTACCGGATCGCCCGGGAGACCGACGCGGGCCTGCGGACCGTGGTGGGCGTCAACCGCTTCCGGCTCGACGAGGAGGAGCCCTATGAGCCGCTGCGGGTGGACCCGGCGATCGAGGCACGGCAGGCCGGACGCCTGGCGGTGCTCCGCGCGGAACGCGACCGGCGGGCCGTGGCCACCGCCCTGGCCGACCTGCGGAGGGCCGCCGCGGGCCGGGACAATGTCCTCCCCCCGATGAAGGACGCCCTCCGGGCCCGCGCCACGGTCGGCGAGGTCTGCGACGCCCTGCGCGAGGTGTGGGGCACCTACACCCCCGCGGACACCTTCTGAACCGAGCCCGGAGTCCCGGAAGCCCCAGGTCCAGTCGCCCCACCCCGCCGACCGCCGCCCCCGGCCGTCTCACCCGCCGGAAACCCGGGCCGCGTTGTCAGACCCCCGTGCGAGACTCCTTGCCATGTTCGGTGTCATCGACCTCCCCACCTATCTGGCGGGCCTCGTCCTGATCGTGCTCCTGCCCGGGCCCAACTCGCTGTACGTGCTCTCCGTCGCGGCTCGGCGCGGTGTGCGCGCGGGCTACACGGCCGCGGCCGGAGTCTGGTGCGGGGACACCGTGCTGATGACCCTGTCCGCGGCCGGGGTCGCCTCCCTGCTCCAGGCGAACGCCCTGCTGTTCGGGATCGTGAAGTACGCCGGGGCCGGGTATCTCACCTGGCTCGCGATCGGCATGCTGCGCGCCGCGTGGGGGATGTGGCGGACCCGGCGGGAGCGGGCCGCGGAGGAGCAGGCACCGGCCGCCGCTCCGGCCGCCGGGGAGCGGCCCTTCCGCCGTGCGCTGGTGGTCAGCCTGTTCAACCCCAAGGCGATCCTGTTCTTCGTCGCCTTCTTCGTCCAGTTCGTCGACCCGGCCTACGCCTACCCGGCGCTGTCCTTCGTCGTCCTCGGCGCCTTCGCCCAGCTCGCCAGCTTCCTCTATCTGACCGCCCTGATATTCAGCGGCACCCGTCTGGCCACGGCCTTCCGCCGCCGCAAGCGCCTGGCGGCGGGCGCCACCTCGGCCGCCGGCGCCCTCTTCCTCGGCTTCGCGGTGAAGCTCACACTGGCGAGCGCCTAGCGGTCCCTCCCGGCCGTGGTCACAGCAGCCGTGGCCGGGTCAGGGCCTTGCGGAGCCTCGGGGTGAAGCGGTCCTCCACGAACCGGTTGAGCAGCCAGGCCAGCAGCAGCATCGAGGCGACCGTCAGCAGGAAGGTGCCGTAGGACGGTATGCCGAGGCCTTGGTGCAGGGCGTGTATGACGACCCAGCCCAGATGCTCATGGACGAGGTAGAAGGGGTACGTCAGCGCGCCCGCGACCGTCAGCCAGCGCCAGTTGGCCCAGTCGAGGCGGCCCAGCGCTATCGCCGCGACGGCGAGGAAGCCCAGGGTGACCACCAGGACGATGCCGGAGCTGGTGCGGTAGGAGAAGCCGTGCGCGCCCTCGGCGTGCCACAGCCCGCGCACCGCGTAGTGCTGGCCGATGAGCCAGCTCACCACGGTGATGCCCCAGCCGTAGGGGTCGCGCCGGTCGCGGTGCAGCAGATACAGGCCGATGCCGCCGATGAAGAACGGCGCGTACTCGGGCATCAGCACGACGTCGAGGAGGGGCTGCTTGGCGCTCTGGGTGACGGCCGCCGCCAGGGTCCAGCAGGCGCAGAACAGGACCACCCGCCGCCGGTTCGCGCCCGGCAGCACGATGCACAGGGCGAACAGCGCGTAGAAACGTATCTCCGCCCACAGGGTCCAGCAGACGCCGAGGACGCGGTCCACCCCGAGGGGCTGCTGCAACAGGGTCAGATTGACCAGCGCGTCGCTCGGCGAGACCGCCCGGTACGCCACCATCGGCAGGGCGAACACGCCCGTCACCAGGATGATCGCGGCCCAGTACGAGGGCATCAGCCGGGAGACCCGGGAGGCGAAGAAGGAGCGCAGCGGGCGCCCCCAGCCGCTCATGCAGATGACGAAGCCGCTGATCACAAAGAAGATCTGCACCCCCAGGCAGCCGTAGGCGAAGTAGGAGTGCAGAAAGGGGAACTGGTGCCGGGGGGAGGTGCCCCAGGCCTGGGAGACCTCGCCGTCGCGGCCGCCGTAGTGGTAGCCCGCGACCATCAGCGCGGCCACCAGCCGCAGCCCGTCGAGGGCGCGCAGCCGGGATCCGCCGCCGCGCGGCCGGGCGGGGGCGGCCGGTCCGGGCGGGACGTCGGCGGCCGGGGGCCGGGCGGGTATGGAATTCCTCAGGCCGCTGGGGGCCGTGGACTGTTCGGATGTGGTCATGCCGGACTCTCTCGGCGAGGCAGCGGATGCGGGGCGGTGCTGTCACGGGATGCTGTGCGGGGCGGGCGTGGCGCGCCCGCCCGGTGGGCTCCGGACCGTGACGCCCGGGGACACGTTCCTGCGGTGCGGCGGGCCGGTAGGGCGTCCCCGTCCCGCCGGGGAACGGGGACGGCCCGGAGCACGGGGCGCCTCAGCGCTTGGGGCCCGCGCCCCGGCGCAGCTCGCGGGCGCGGCGGGCCACCCTGCGGACGGTGGCGTTGCGCGGGATGAACGCCAGCTGGACGGGGATGCCGCCGGGCAGCGCCAGCGAGGTGAGCCGCCGCCGCTTGAAGTACCGCCAGGTGTGCGGCCCGAGACGCTTGGCCAGATAGGCTTCGGCCTCGGCGCGCAGCCCCGGGTAGATCTTCGGCTGCATCGCGAATCCCACGGCGCGCACCAGGGCGTTGAGCGAGTCGACGTCCATGCCCTGCCGTCGGCTCTCGACCGCCTTGCGGTGGGTCAGCTCGGGCAGCAGCGCGTCCACGACCGTGACGGGGATGCGGTTGCTGTTCTCGTACGGTGTCAGACGCTCCAGCAGGGCCTCGGTGCCGATGCGGGCGACCGGGAGGCCGTAGAACGCGGAGGCGGTGAGCAGGGCGGTGGAGAAGCAGCCCACGACCAGCGACGGACGCATGCGCTGGTAGAGGACCTCGGCGAGGACGGGGGTGTCGAGCACCGTCAGATCGGCACCGAGCCTGTCCGCCTCCTTCTCCAGGATGCGCGACCAGCGGGCCGGGGCCGTCGGGTGCGGTTTGAACACCACCCGGGTGTGCCCGAGCGCGACCGCGCCCTTCAGCATCCGCACATGGAGGTCCTCCTCTTCCTCGGCGGTGAGGATGCCGAGCGCGGAGAGGTACTGGCCGAGCAGCAGTGCCGGTGCCTCGATGGAGGGCAGCGAGTCGCCGGTGTTCTCCAGTTCGGTCAGGACCTTGGCGAACGCGTCCGTCGGCACGAGTTCCGGCTCGACCCCGAACTCGGTGAGCAGCAGCGGCCTCAGACCGGGCACCAGGTCCAGGTGGAGCAGGCGGTCGACGCGGGTGCCGACCAGCGGGTCGATCTTGTTGCGGGTGGGGCCGTAGCTCATCAGGCCGTCGGCGTAGACCGTGACGGGCGCGCCCAGGAAGATCTGGCAGACCCCGAGCGCCGGGTTGACCTGGATCGACTCGACGGCCAGTTCGATGTCGTCGTCGCCGAGGTTCCAGGAGAGCCGGAGGTGGCGCTCCCACAGCGGGACGTCGTCCGGGCGCGGGGCCCAGCCGCCCGGGTGGAAGGGCGAGATGGTCTCGTTCCAGGAGATGACGTCGTCGAAGCGGTCGCGCAGCTGCTCGAAGCCGGGCATCTCGTCCAGGCCGGGTGTCGTCTCGGGCGTCGCGGCGTTGTTGCAGACGAGGAGTATGCGCCGGTCGGCGGGCGCGAAGCAGTCGCTGTCCAGCGCCGCGGCCAGGGTCGCCGTGCCGTAGAGGGTCGACGCCAGGAAGATCTGCGTCGTCACGCCGCCACCCCCGAGGAGGTGGGACGGCGGCGCAGCCGTCGCAGGCGGGAGGCCCGCTGGATGTCCATGGAATCGAGGGCCTCGTCGAGGACGTCCTGCGGCATGCGCCGAAGCGCGGCAGCACTCATCGACTTCAGTTTCCGTGCCACCGCCGGCTCGAACCTTTCGATGGATCCCAGATGATGAGAAATAATTGCGCAATATGTGCGAACGGCTTTGGGGAGCAGTTTATCCGCGTCGGGGTCCTGTGCAGTTTCGGCCACCACCTGGTCGAACGCACGAATGAAGTCCAGCTGGCGCACATCACCGATCTGGGTGAGAGAGGAGGCGACACCGCGCCGGTAGTAGACGCCGAGCAGATCCACCGTGGCGAAGGATTCGGCCTCCCGGTGGAGTTTCCAGATCCAGGGCCGGTCCTCGGCCGTGCGCAGACCGTCGGTGAAGTGCAGCAGACCCCGGTCGACGAGCCTGCGGTGGTAGATACCCGCCCAGGCGTAGGCGTAGTCGACGGAGGTGGAGCGGTCGGCGGGCAGGATCGCGTCGCGGGGGTTCATCACCACCTTGCGGCGGCCCTGCGGCACCCGGTGGATGGCACGCGCCCGCGCGGTGCACTGGACATGGTCGGTGCGGATGAAGTCGCAGCCCAACTCCTCCATGGCGGAGACCAGTTGGGGGTAGTAGTCGGGGGCGAGCCAGTCGTCGCCGTCGAGAAACGTGAGGTACTCGCCGCGCGCCTTGTCGATGCCCGTGTTGCGCGCGGTCGCCAGCCCCCCGTTCTTCTCGTGGCGGACATGCACCGCGCCGGGCAGCTCGCGCTCGGCGCGCGCGAGGATGTCCGGCGTCTCGTCACGCGAGCAGTCGTCGACGAGAATGAATTCGAAGTCCTCACGTGCGTTCGCACGCAGGCTCTTCAGGGTGTCTGGCGCGTATTGCTGCACGTTGTAGAACGGCACGATGACGGAGAGCTTGACCACCCCTGTGACGTTAGGCGGCGGCCCGGCATTCGTCTTGGCCGTCGGCTGGATGTCAGGTGAACGACGCGTGGCAGAACAGTGAACCACATAGTTTCATCGGAGTTTCGCGGCCCGATTCTCCGTCCGGCGGTGTGCTGTTAACCCTTTGTTGCATTTCGGTTGGGCTGGTCCTTGGAATCGCTTCCTAGCGTCTTCGGTGTGCCAGCAAGTACCGCGAAGTCCCTTCGGGTCGCCGTCCTAGCCGATTCCGACACCCGGTGGAAATGGGGCGCGCTCACCGCGAACCGTATCTCGCCGTCGGAATTCACCGATTCCAGCGAATCCCTCGAAAGAGGTGAATCGGACATACGGCTTGACGGCTTCCTGCTCAGGGGCCGTGCCACCCCCACCGCCCGCCAGCTCGAAGAAGTCGGCGTCCGCGCGGACTCCCTCCGCGAGGTGACCGCCGTCGAGTTCCTGCGCGAGATGACGAAGGAGAGCTACGACATCCTCGTACTCGCCCTCGTCGGCGGCGGTGTCCAGGCGATGCTGCACGGGCTCGCCCACGCCTGGCAGGGGCGCGCCCGGCGTCCCGTGGTCGTCACCGGCTATGTCGGTGTCGTCTACGAGAAGCTGGCCGACGGCCTGCTGCTGCGGCACGGCGCCGACCTGGTGCTCGCCAACTCCCGCCAGGACGCCGAGCGTTTCCGCGCGGTGTACGGGGGAGTGGGCGCCGACGCCTCCTCGGTGACCGAGGTGGCGCTGCCCTTCCTCGGCGGCGCCGCCTACCGGAAGAAGGACCCCTACACGGTCGTCTTCGCCGCGCAGCCCTCCGTGCCCGAGAGCCGCAAGGACCGTGCCTACCTGCTGGACCGGCTGGTCCGCCACGCCCGCAGGCACCCGGAGCGCGAGGTGCTCCTCAAGCTCCGCTCCAAGCCGGGCGAGCACACCACCCACATCGAGGAGCTGCCGTACCAGAAGCTGGCCCAGAAGGAGGACCTCCCGGCCAACTTCCGCCTGGTGTACGGGAACATGGGCGAGGTCCTCGACCGCACCGACCTCCTGGTCACGGTCAGCTCGACGGCCGCCCTGGAGTCGCTGCACCGCCGTATCCCCACCGTCGTGCTCACCGACCTCGGGGTGCGCGAGGCGCTCGGCAACCACCACTTCGTGGGTTCCGGCTGCCTCGCCTCCTGGGACAAGCTCGACGACGGGCACGAGCCCGCCCCGGACCCGGAGTGGGTGGCCCGCCAGGGCGTCGCCGCCGAGGGCGGCTCCTACGCCACCGCCTTCGACGAGGCGCGCCGGCGCATTACCGGGCTGCTCGCCGCCGGTGAACTCCCGCCCCTCGCGCCCTACTACACCCCGGTGACCGCGCCCGGCTATCTGCCCGGCGTCCTCGCCCGGCACCACCTCGCCCCGGACGGCAGCCCGCTGCCCGGCGCGCCCGCGGCCGACCGGGCGCCCAGCCCCGTACGCCAGATTGTCCGCCGCGCCGCCCGCGGTGCCTACCGCCACGGAGTGCAGCGCGTGGCGCCCGTGATCCGACGGATGGGGGAGCTGTGAGCGAGCGGTTCCCACGCCAAGGACTCCAAGGAGCTGAACCCATGTCCAACCCGGAAGCGGGACAGGTGGCGCCGGTGCGCCGCGTGCTCGCGGTGATCCCCGCGCGCGGCGGCTCCAAGGGCGTGCCCGCGAAGAACCTCGCCCCCGTCGGCGGGATCCCGCTGGTGGCCCGCGCGGTGCGCGAGTGCCGGGCTGCCCGGCTCGTCACCGACGTCGTGGTCTCCACCGACGACCAGGCGATCGCCGCCGCCGCCCGTGAGGCGGGCGCCGAGGTCGTGCTGCGGCCCGCCGCCATCGCCGGGGACACCGCCACCTCCGAGGCCGCAGTCCTGCACGCCATGGACGCCCACGAGGCGCTGCACGGCTCGCCCGTGGACGTGGTGCTGCTGGTCCAGTGCACCAGCCCCTTCCTGGTCCGCGAGGACGTCGACGGGGTGGCCGCCGCGGTGGTCCGGAACGGCGCCGACACCGCGCTGACCGTCGCCCCCTTCCACGGCTTCATCTGGCGCGACGCCGCCGACGAGCCCGCGCCCGCCATCGGCTCCCAGCGCACCGGCGAGGCGGGCGAGGCTGCCTGGACGGCACCGCGCCCCCAGGACGGCACCGGCTCCACCCGCGTCGCCGACGCCACCGGCGGCTACGGCGTCAACCACGACAAGTCCTTCCGGCCGCGCCGCCAGGACCGCCCCCAGGACCTGCTGGAGACCGGCGCCGCCTACGCCATGGACGCGGCCGGACTGCGCGAGCACCGGCACCGCTTCTTCGGCCGCACCGAACTCGTGCGCACCGACCCGGCCCGGGTGCTGGAGATCGACGACCCGCACGACCTGGCCCGCGCCCGCGCCCTCGCACCGCACTTCGACGCCGCGCGGCCCGGCGCACTCCCGACCCGCGACGACATCGACGCGGTCGTACTCGACTTCGACGGCACCCAGACCGACGACAGGGTGCTGATCGACTCCGACGGACGCGAGTTCGTCTCCGTGCACCGCGGGGACGGCCTCGGCATCGCAGCGCTGCGCAGAAGCAGTCTCGCGATGCTCATCCTGTCCACGGAGCAGAACCCGGTCGTCGCCGCACGGGCCCGGAAGCTCAAGATCCCGGTCCTGCACGGCATCGACCGCAAAGACCTCGCACTGAAGCAGTGGTGCGAGGAGCAGGGCATCGCGCCTGAGCGCGTGCTCTACGTCGGCAACGACGTCAACGACCTCCCGTGCTTCGCCCTCGTGGGCTGGCCCGTGGCGGTCGCGAGCGCCCACGACGTCGTGCGCGGCGCCGCACGCGCGGTCACCACCGTCCCAGGCGGTGACGGCGCGATCCGAGAGATCGCCAGCTGGATCCTCGGCCCCTCTCTCGACTCCCTCGACACGTAAGGAATTTCTCTGCCATGAGCAGCAACTCCCGTCTCCGTCAGTTCGGTTCGCGCACGGCCGGTCCCGGTCGGCCCGTCTACGTCTGCGGCGAGATCGGCATCAACCACAACGGTGAGCTGGAGAACGCCTTCAAGCTGATCGACGTGGCCGCCGAGGCCGGCTGCGACGCGGTCAAGTTCCAGAAGCGCACCCCGGAGATCTGCACCCCGCGCGACCAGTGGGACATCGAGCGCGACACCCCCTGGGGCCGGATGACCTACATCGACTACCGCCACCGCGTGGAGTTCGGTGAGGACGAGTACCGCCAGATCGACGAGTACTGCAAGTCCAAGAACATCGACTGGTTCGCCTCCCCGTGGGACACCGAGGCCGTCGCCTTCCTGGAGAAGTTCGGCGTCCCGGCGCACAAGGTGGCCTCCGCCTCCCTCACCGACGACGAGCTGCTGAAGGCCCTGCGTGCCACCGGCCGCACCGTCATCCTGTCCACCGGCATGTCGACCCCGAAGCAGATCCGCCACGCGGTCGAGGTCCTCGGCTCGGACAACATCCTGCTCTGCCACGCCACCTCGACCTACCCGGCCAAGGCCGAGGAGCTCAACCTGCGCGTGATCAACACCCTCCAGCAGGAGTACCCCAACGTCCCGATCGGCTACTCCGGCCACGAGACCGGCCTCCAGACCACCCTCGCGGCGGTCGCCCTCGGCGCCACCTTCGTCGAGCGCCACATCACCCTCGACCGCGCGATGTGGGGCTCCGACCAGGCCGCCTCGGTGGAGCCGCAGGGCCTCACCCGCCTGGTCCGCGACATCCGCACCATCGAGGCCTCCCTCGGCGACGGCGTGAAGAAGGTCTACGACTCCGAGCTGGGCCCGATGAAGAAGCTGCGCCGTGTCGCCGGTGTGGTCGCCGAGGCGGAGATCGCCGCGGCCGCCGGCGAGCCGGTGTCGGTCTGAGCGCCTTACGGGACGGTCTGACGCCGATGAACCCCCGCGCCGGATCCGCCGGCCAGCGCACCCTCGCCTTCGTGGAGAGCCCCGTCCAGCTCCTGAACGTCCTGGAATGGGCGCACGCGCACACGCTCCGGACCAAGGGGAGCGGTGCGGCCGAGCGCGGGGCGGCGATCCCCGCGCAGGGCGGACCCCGGTGGTCCGGTGCGGGGCGCACGGCGGCGATAGGCGCGGGGGTCCTCGGCGCGGGGCGCACGGCGCCCGACGGTCCGGCCGGGGCCGGACCGCGGGGCACCGTCCCCGGGGGGACCGGCCTCCGACCGGCGCCCGACGGGCTCACCCTGGTGGTGCTGTCGCCCACCGACCCGATGACCCGCGGCCAGTTGCGCCGGATGGCCGAACTGGCCCGCGACGAGGGCCACGAGGTCCGCTGGGAGGAGGCCCGGGGCGGCACCACGGCGCCCTTCCGGACCGTCGGTGGCCTCGCCCCGCTGCTGCGCCGGGCGGACCGGGTGGTGATGGGGGACCCCTTCTCCCGCTACGTACAGCTGCTGCTGACCATCACCCGGGCCGAGGAGCTGGTGGTGGTCGACGACGGCACGGCCACCATGGAGTTCGTCGCCCAGCTCGCCCGCGGTGAACGCCTGGTGCGCTGGCACCGCAAGGGCGGCCGCCCGCGCCCCCGCGACCTGCTCTTCGCCCCGGTGTCCGCGGTGGCCCGGCGACGGCTGAGACCGGGCGTTCAGCGCGCCGTGGAGGTCTTCTCCTCGATGCCGATCGAAGAGGTCCCGGACGGGGTCACGGTCACCCCCAACGACTTCGCCTGGACCCGGGCGCGCTTCGGGCCGCCGCGCCTGACGAAGGGCGCGGACCTGGTGGGCACCTCCCTGGTGGAGACGGGCGTGGTGGACGGCGAACGCTATCTGGAGGCCGTCCGCGCGCTCGCCGCGGCGCACGGCGCGCGGCGCTACTTCGCCCACCGCCGGGAGAGCCCCGACAAGCTGCACCGGCTGGCGACCGAGGCGGGCCTCGAAGTGGTCCGCCCGGATCTGCCCCTGGAGCTGATCGCCCGGCGTGGCCCGATCGGGCGTACGATCCTCAGTTTTCCTTCCACGGTCGTGCACACCCTCCCGCTGGCCCTGGTCGGCACCGAGGTGCGGGTCGCGGTGTGCGACATCGACCCGGCCTGGCTGACGGACCGGGCCTCGCCCCGGGCCCAGGGCTTTCTGTCCGGCGTGACCGGGACGGCCCGCGACGTGGACCGGCTGTCGGCGATGAACCCGGCCGAATCCCCGACCTCGGCGGGCACGGCGTAGCGGACGGGGCTTGGGGGCGCCGCCCGGTGGACGGGGCTTGCGGGCACCGCCCAGCGGGCCGGAATTGGCGGACCGGCCCCGGACCCCGACGCGCGCGGGCCCCTGGCAGGCGGTACTTCCGACCGCCTGCCAGGGGCCCGCGCGGCATGCCGGTCGCCGGGGGCGGATGGGCCCGCCGGGGCGTGGACGGTCCGGCACCGGAGGAGCGCCGGGGGCGACGGGTCCGGCGCCGCCGAGGCGGCCGGGGCGTGGGCGCGGCTGGTGCCGGGAGGGGGCGCCGTGAGGGGCTGCCGGTGCGCGGGCGAGAGCGCGTCGCCCGGCGGGGTAACCCGTGGGGCGGCTGGGTACCCGTGCGGCAGCGGCGGTTCGGCCGGTCGGCGGTGTGTCCGAGGGAGGAGACGGAGGTGCGGCGCTCCAGGCGGAGAGGAACGGATCGGGGTCCTTGAGCGTTGCACTGGTCGGGACCCCCGGACGCGAGGGCGGTCCCGGCAGGGATCCACCGGGCGCCTTCGGCGGCGCCGCGACGGCACCGCCCCCACCCCGGCGGACTGCTCACGGCCTACCCAAGGATCCATCGTCCGGAAAAGGTGGACGAGTTTACCCATCGTCACAGCCGACTATGCGGCGTGCGGTCACTTTTTTCTTCCCCTGACGGGCTGAAGTTTTGTCGTTCCAGGGAGCGGTGCCGCCCGATCGCCCTACCCTTCAAAGGGTGAACCAATTGATGTCCCGAGAGTCAGAGGCCGACCACCCCGGGGACACGCTCCCCGGTTCCCTCCCCGAGCTGCTGCGTGCCGAACTCGTCGCCTTCCGCCGCGACCTGCACATGCACCCGGAGCTCGGAAACCAGGAGTTCCGCACGACCGCCGCGCTCAAGGCCCGCCTGGAGCAGGCGGGACTCGCGCCGCGCGTACTCCCGGCCGGCACCGGGCTCATCTGCGACATCGGCGAACCGGACCCCCTGCGACCGGCCCTCGCGCTGCGCGGTGACATCGACGCCCTGCCGATCCCCGACACCAAGGCCGACTGCGCCTACCGGTCCACCGTGCCCGACCGGGCGCACGCCTGCGGACACGACGTTCACACCACGGTGGTGCTCGGGGCCGGGCTCGTCCTCGCCGAGCTGCACCGCGAGGGCAGGCTGCCCCGGCCGGTCCGGCTGATCTTCCAGCCCGCCGAGGAGGTCCTGCCGGGCGGCGCCACCGACGTGATCGCCGCCGGTGCGCTCGACGGGGTCGGCCGGATCATCGCCGTGCACTGCGACCCGCGGGTCGACGCGGGGCGCATCGGGCTGCGGCACGGCCCCATCACCTCCGCCTGCGACCGGCTGGAGGTCATGCTCGCCGGGGCGGGCGGCCACACCGCCCGCCCGCATCTGACCACCGATCTGGTCACGGCCGTGGCCCGGGTAGCGGCCGACGTACCGGGCCTGGTCGCCCGGCGTGTCGACGCCCGCAGCGGGCTGTCGGTGACCTGGGGGCGCATCGAGTCCGGGCACGCCTGCAACGTCATCCCGCAACACGCGGAGCTGGCCGGGACCGTGCGCTGCCTGGACCTGGAGACCTGGCGGCACGCGCCCGACGTCGTCCATGCGGCCATCGACGAGATCGCCAACCTCTACAAGGCCAAGTCGGAGATCAACTATGTGCGGGGCGTGCCGCCGGTGGTCAACGACATGGCCGTGACCGAACTGCTGCACGACGCCATGGCCGCACGCCGCGGCGTCCACTCCGTCGAGGACACCCAGCAGAGCCTGGGCGGCGAGGACTTCTCCTGGTATCTGGAGCGCGTCCCGGGCGCCATGGCCCGCCTCGGCGTCCGCCGCCCGGGCGAGCGGACCGTCCGCGACCTCCACCAGGGCGACTTCGACGTGGACGAGTACGCGATCACCGTCGGGGTGGAGCTGTTCACGGCGGCCGCGCTGCTGGACACGGGCACGGACCACTGACCCGAGCGGCCTTGCACGGAGGGGCGCCCGGCGGACCGGGCCCCTCCCCGGCGGCGGCACGAATCGATAACGGCCGCGAGGAACCCCGTTCCCCCGCCCTTCTACGCGCGTTACTGTGCGCCGCACATCGCTGCGGTAGCGGCGCATTGGGGAAGCGGACCGGTCACGGTGCCGTGGGGATGAATGGGGTGCTCGCTGTGCGTCTGAACTCTCGGAGGACGAAGTTCTCCCAAGCTGCGGTGGCCGTCGCGGTGGTCGCCCTCGCGGCCGCCGGGTGCGGCAAGTCCAGCACCGACTCCGCCGGAAGCTCGGGCGGCAAGAACTCCTCGGGCTACTCGGGCAAGGGCATCGGCCTCGCCTACGACATCGGCGGCAAGGGCGACCAGTCCTTCAACGACGCCGCCTTCGCCGGTTTCCAGAAGGCCGAGCAGGAGTTCAAGATCGGCGGGCGGGACATCGAGCCGCAGGACGGCGAGTCCGACGCGGACAAGGTGCAGCGTCTGGAGCAGCTCGCCAAGGGCGGCTACAACCCGATCATCGGGGTCGGCTTCGTCTACGCGCCTGCCGTCAAGGAGGTCGCGGCCAAGTACCCGAAGATCACCTTCGGCATCATCGACGACGACACGGTCAAGGCGCCCAACGTCGCCGACCTGGTCTTCCACGAGGAGCAGTCCTCCTACCTCGCCGGGGTCGCCGCCGCGAAGGCCACCAAGAAGAACCACATCGGCTTCATCGGCGGCGTGGACATCCCGCTCATCCACAAGTTCGGGGCGGGCTTCGCCCAGGGCGCCAAGTCCGTCAACCCGAAGATCAGGATCGAGTCGCAGTATCTGACGCAGACGGCTCAGGAGGGCGGCTTCTCCAGCCCCGACAAGGGCAAGGACGCGGCGAACGGCCAGATCGAGGCGGGCGCCGATGTGATCTACCAGGCGGCCGGGCTGTCGGGCCAGGGCGTTATCCAGGCGGCCGCCGCGCACAAGGTGTGGGCGATCGGCGTCGACTCCGACCAGTACCGGCAGACCGCCCTCGCCAAGTACAAGGACTTCATCCTCGGCTCGGCCCTGAAGAACGTCGGCGGCGCGGTCTACGACCTGACCAAGTCCGTCGTCGACGGCAAGCCCCTGAGCGGCGAACAGCGCGGCGACCTGGCGTCGGGCGGCGTGGGCTTCGCCGACTCCAACCCCAAGTACCAGGCGATGAAGGACGTGGTGGCCGCGGTCGACAAGGCCAAGCAGGACATCACCTCCGGCAAGGTCACCGTCGCCACGCAGTAACCCTCACCTCCGACCCGAAGCCCCGGACACCTGCGCCGCCCCGCCGCTCAGGCCCGGAGCCCCGGACACGCCTTCCGCCCCGCCGGGAACCTCCCGGCGGGGCGGAGCGCTGCCTGCGGCCATCCGCAGGAGCGCGTCGCTTGCGGCTGTCCGCGGCGGGGTTGCGTCGCGCGCCCCGTCCGCGGGGGAGCGTCGCCTGCGGCCGTCCGCAGGGGTGCACCGCTTGCCGCCGCCTGCGGAGCGCCCCCGGCCTGCGGCCGCCGTGCACCGGCAGCCTCTCCCGGCGCCGGGGCCGCCTGCGGTCCGTCCCCCTCCGGCACCGATCCCGCCCGTGCCCGGCCGCCCCCGGCCTGCGGCCGCCCGTGCACCGGCAGCCTCTCCCGGCGCCGGGCCCGCCTGCGGTCCGTCCCCCTCCGGCACCGATCCCGCCCGTGCCCGGCCGCCCCCGGCCTGCGGCCGCCGTGCACCGGCAGCCTCTCCCGGCGCCAGGCCCGCCTGCGGCCCCGCCCCCTCCGGCACCGATCCCGCCCGTGCCCCGGCGGCCCCGGCCGCTCCTCTGCCCCCGGACCGCTCGCCCCGTCCACGCGGGGCGCCCCCGCCCCCGGCCCTCCACCTGTCAGGCGCGCCCCCGCGGACGGGCTGCCCACCCGCTAGGGCGCGGGACGACCCTCCACCCGCAAGCCGCGCCCCCGCGAACGCCCCTCCACCCACCAGCCCCGCGAACGCCCCTCCACCCACCAGCCCCGCGAACGACCGTCCCCCCACCAGCCGCGCCCCCGCGAACGACCCTCCACCCGCCAGCCGCGCCCCCCACGACCCGCGCCCCCCAGCCGTAGCGGACAAACCGTCCATCACGCAGAGCTACCCTGAAGCTGTCGGCCGCGGCGGGAATCCGGGTCCGTGGCACCGGTCACACGAGTTCCCTGACGCCTTCGTCGCACGTTCACACCGCGCCCCTACGCTGGTCTGTGATGCCCCCCACGCCCGTCTTTCACAAGCGCCGCACCGCTCTCCGTAATGTGTTCGCCAACTGTGGCCACAGCTCGATAACGGACCGGACAGAAGGGGTTTTCCGTCCGGTCTACGCGCGTTACGCTGCCGCGGAACCAGCGCCTGGTATGGGCGCTTGCACAAAGGAGTCAAGTTCCATGCGCCGGGTGTCTCGTATCGCCGTCGCGGGGGTTGCCACCGCAGCCCTCGCCGTCACCGTATCCGCCTGCGGCAGCTCGTCCACCGAGTCCACCGGTGGCGGCAAGAGCAAGGGCATAGGCCTCGCCTACGACGTCGGCGGCAAGGGCGACCAGTCCTTCAACGACGCCGCCTACGCGGGCTTCCAGAAGGCCGAGAAGGACTTCGGTGTCGGCGGACGTGACATCGAGCCGCAGGACGGCGAGTCGGACGCGGACAAGGTGCAGCGCCTGGAGACGCTGGCCAAGGCCGGTTACAACCCGGTGATCGGTGTCGGCTTCGCCTACGCCCCCGCCGTAAACGAGGCCGCCAGCAAGTACCCGAAGGTCACCTTCGGCATCATCGACGACAACACGGTCCAGCGGAAGAACGTCGCCGACCTGGTCTTCCACGAGGAGGAGTCCTCCTACCTCGCGGGTGTCGCGGCCGCCAAGACGACCAAGAAGAACCACATCGGCTTCATCGGCGGCGTGGACGTTCCGCTGATCCACAAGTTCGAGGCCGGTTTCGTCCAGGGTGCCCAGTCGGTCAACCCGAAGATCAAGATCGAGACCCAGTACCTGACGCAGACCGCGCAGGAGGGCGGCTTCTCCAGCCCCGACAAGGGCGAGAACGCCGCCAACGGCCAGATCGACGCGGGCGCGGACGTGATCTACCACGCCGCCGGCCTCTCCGGCCAGGGTGTCATCAAGGCCGCCGCCACCCACAAGGTGTGGGCGATCGGCGTCGACTCCGACCAGTACAGCCAGAGCGCTCTGGCCACGTACAAGAACTACATCCTCACCTCGGCGCTGAAGAACGTCTCCGGTGCGGTGTACGACCTCGCCAAGTCTGTTATCAAGGACGACAAGCCGCTGACCGGCGACGTCCGTGGCAGCCTGGCCAACAGCGGCGTCGGCCTCGCCGACTCCAACCCGGTGTTCAAGAACAACGCCGACCTCCAGGCCGCCCTGAAGAAGGCCGAGCAGGGCATCAAGGACGGCTCGATCAAGGTCAAGACCTCCTGACCCGACGATCGCGGTCGGCCAGGAGCATGGTCGACGGAGCGCTGTAATGGCAGCGTTACGGTCACGGAACGGGGCGCGGGGAGGATGACCGACTCGCGCCCCGTTCGCGCGGCAGAATGCTCGGAACGGATCGGCAACGATCAGGTCCGAGCACTATTTAAAGCAGGGGCGCTACGCGCGTAGAGTGGCCCCTTTCCCAAGGAGAGTGCGCCATCGACGCGTCCAGCAGCCCTCCGCTCACCGCACCGTCGACGACCGCGGTAGAGCTGGCGGGCATCACCAAGCGGTTCCCCGGTGTCGTCGCCAACCACGACATCCACCTCACGGTCCGCAAGGGCACCGTGCACGCCCTCGTCGGCGAGAACGGGGCCGGCAAGTCCACCCTGATGAAGATCCTCTACGGCATGCAGAAGCCGGACGAGGGGACCATCAGCATCGACGGCGAGCCGGTGACCTTCAACAGCCCCGCCGACGCCATCCAGCGCGGCATCGGCATGGTCCACCAGCACTTCATGCTCGCCGACAACCTCACGGTCCTGGAGAACGTGGCGCTCGGCAGCGAGAAGCTCTACGGCATCGGCGGCGGCGCCCGCAAGAAGATCAAGGAGATCTCCGAGCGCTACGGCCTCGGCGTACGCCCCGACGTCCTCGTCGAGGACCTCGGTGTCGCCGACCGTCAGCGCGTGGAGATCCTCAAGGTCCTCTACCGCGGCGCCAAGACCCTCATCCTCGACGAGCCGACCGCCGTGCTCGTCCCGCAGGAGGTCGACGCGCTCTTCGACAACCTGCGCGAGCTGAAGTCCGAGGGCCTCTCCGTCATCTTCATCTCCCACAAGCTGGGCGAGGTCCTGTCGGTCGCCGACGACATCACCGTCATAAGGCGCGGCACGACGGTCGGTACCGCCGTGCCCTCCGAGACGACCCCGCGCCAGCTCGCCGAGCTGATGGTCGGCAGCGAGCTGCCCACCCCGGAGACCGCCGAGTCGACGGTGACCGACCGCCCGGTGATCGAGGTCAAGGGCCTCACCGTGCACGCCGGCGGCGGCCCCTCCCTCGGCGACCTCGCCGAGCCCGCCCCCACCGGCCTGCTCACCGAGGCGACCGCCGAGAGCGCGGCCACGGTGCGCCGCGTCCTCGACGACGTCACCTTCACCATCCACGCCGGTGAGGTCATGGGCATCGCCGGTGTCGAGGGCAACGGCCAGACCGAGCTGATCGACGCACTGATCGGCCTGAAGAACGCCGACTCCGGCTCCATCGCCTTCCTCGGCGAGGACATCACCTCCTGGGCCACCCGCAAGCGCCGCGAGCAGGGCGTCGGCTACATCCCCGAGGACCGCCACCGCCACGGCCTCCTGCTGGAAGCCCCGCTGTGGGAGAACCGCATCCTCGGCCATGTCACCGAGCGCCCCAACGCCAAGGGCTTCTGGCTCGACCCCAAGGGCGCCCAGGAGGACACCCGGCGGATCGTCGAGGAGTACGACGTCCGTACGCCCGGCATCGACGTCACCGCCGCCTCCCTGTCCGGCGGCAACCAGCAGAAGCTGATCGTCGGCCGGGAGATGAGCCACAACCCGAAGTTCCTGATCGCCGCCCACCCCACCCGCGGTGTGGACGTCGGCGCGCAGGCACAGATCTGGGACCAGATCCGCGCGGCCCGCCGCGAAGGCCTGGCCGTGCTGCTGATCTCCGCCGACCTGGACGAGCTGATCGGTCTCTCCGACACCCTGCGGGTGATCTACAACGGCCGCCTGGTCGCCGACGCCGACCCCGCCACGATCACCCCGGAGGAACTGGGCTCGGCGATGACCGGTGCTGCCTCCGGTCACCTGGAACACGAAGAAAGCGCCACAGAAGGCGACGCAGCGGCCGGCCCGGAGGACGACGCCCGATGAAGAAGTTCGACAAGGAGCGGGTGCTCCTCGCAGTGGCCGGTCCGGTCATCGCGCTCGTCTCGGCGATCCTGCTCACCTCGGTCGTGCTGGTCGCCTCCGGCAAGAACCCCTTCGAGCCGTACCGGCTGATGCTCCAGCAGATCGGCTACTCCGACGTCCAGGTGCTGATCGTCAACCAGGCGTCGATGTACTACCTGGCGGCCCTCGCGGTGGCCGTCGGCTTCCGTATGAACCTGTTCAACATCGGCGTCGACGGCCAGTACCGCCTGGCCGCGATGATGACGGCGGTGGTCGGCGCGCACCTCGCGCTGCCGTCCTTCCTCCAGATCCCGGTGCTGATGCTGGTCGCCATGCTCACCGGCGCCTTCTGGGCCGGTATCGCGGGCGTCCTGAAGACCACCCGCGGGGTGAGCGAGGTCGTCGCGACGATCATGCTCAACGCGATCGCCACCAGCCTCATCGGCTACCTCACCCTCTCCAACATGTGGGGTGTGCAGGTCGGCAACAACATGACGACCGGCACCATGAAGAAGTCCGGCTGGTTCCCGGGCATCAACCTGGGCTCCGACGTCGGCGAGATCTACGGCCTGGTCTTCCTCGCCGTCCTCGCGGGCATCCTGTACTGGCTGGTCCTCAACCGCACCCGCTTCGGCTTCGACCTGCGCGCCACCGGCGCCTCCGAGACCGCGGCCGCCGCCTCCGGCGTCAACGCCAAGCGCATGGTGCTCACCGCGATGCTGATCTCCGGCGCGGTCGCGGGCCTGTCCGGCCTGCCGCTGCTGCTCGGCGACGCCCACACCTACAGCCTGAGCTTCCCGACGGGCCTCGGCTTCACCGGTATCACCATCGCCCTGCTCGGCCGCAACAACCCGGCCGGCATCGCCTTCGCCGCACTGCTGATCGCCTTCCTGGACAAGGCGTCCCCCGCCCTCGACTACGCGACCCCGGTCGCGTACGAGAAGGAGATCGCCACGATCATGCAGGGCCTGATCGTCTTCGCGGTCGTCATCTCCTACGAGGCCGTACGCCAGTGGGGTCTGCGCCGCCAGCAGAAGCGGGTGGGCGCCGAGCTGGCCGCCCAGGCCGCCAACAACACGCACAAGAAGGAGGTGGCTGCCTGATGACCACCGCGACCGTCGCCAAGCCGAAGGCGCAGCAGCCCGGCAGGGGCAGCCGCCGTATGTCGCTCCCGGTACTTCTGCTGATCGTCGCCGGAGTACTGGTCCTGACCTCGATCGTCCGGCTGATCACCGGCGCGGACGGCATCACGTCGACCGGGCAGATGTCCACCGCGCTGCGCCTCGCCGTGCCGATCGGCCTCGCGGGCCTCGGCGGCCTGTGGGCCGAGCGCTCCGGCGTCGTCAACATCGGCCTTGAAGGCATGATGATCCTCGGCACCTGGTTCGGTGCCTGGGCCGGCTACCAGTGGGGCCCGTGGACCGGTGTGGTCTTCGGGATCATCGGCGGCGCGCTCGGCGCCGTCCTGCACGCCATCGCCACCGTCACCTTCAATGTGAACCACATCGTCTCCGGTGTGGCGATCAACATCCTGGCCCTCGGCACCACCCGCTACCTCTCGAAGTTCACCTTCGAGAACGCGCCCCAGGGCTCCGCCAAGCAGTCCCCGCCGATCGACTCGCTCGGCACCTTCGACATCCCGGGACTGTCCAGCTGGCTGGACACGCTCAACCAGAAGCACTGGTTCCTGGTGTCCGACATCGCGGGCCTGGTCGGCGGACTGGTCACCGACCTGTCCCCGCTGACCGTGATCGCGGTGGCCCTGGTCCCGTTCACCTGGTGGGTGCTGTGGCGCACGGCCTTCGGCCTGCGGCTGCGCTCCTGCGGTGAGAACCCCGTGGCGGCGGAGTCCCTCGGCGTCAACGTGTACAAGTACAAGTACATCGCCGTGATCATCTCGGGCGGCTTCGCGGGCCTCGGCGGCGCGTTCCTGTCCATCGTGGCCTCCAACGTCTACCTGGACGGCCAGACCGCGGGCCGCGGCTACATCGGTCTCGCCGCGATGATCTTCGGTAACTGGATGCCGGGCGGACTCGCCCTCGGCGCCGGTCTGTTCGGCTACACCGACAGCCTGAACCTGCGCGGCGGCACCACCAACGTGCACGCCCTGATCCTGCTGCTCGGCATCCTCGTGGTGTTCGGCGCGGCCTACCTGGCCTGGAAGAAGCGCTACGTCCCCGCGGTGCTCACCGCCGTGGCCTCCGCGCTGCTCTTCGTCTGGTACGCCACCACCCACGAGGTCCCCGCGCAGCTGGTGACCGCCACCCCGTACCTCGTCACCCTGCTGGTGCTCTCGCTGTCCGCGCAGAGCCTCAGGATGCCCAAGGCGGACGGCATGCCGTACCGGAAGGGACAGGGCAAGTGACCACGCCCGCCCCGGTCGACTGGGCGGCCCTGCGGGAGCTGGCGCGCGCGGCGATGGCCCGCGCGTACGCTCCCTACTCGGGCTACCCGGTCGGTGTCGCGGCCCTGGTCGACGACGGACGCACCGTCACCGGCTGCAATGTCGAGAACGCCTCCTACGGCCTCGGGCTGTGCGCGGAGTGCGGACTCGTCTCCCAGTTGCAGAACACCGGGGGCGGCCGGCTGACGCACTTCACCTGCGTCGACGGCAAGGGGGACATCCTCGTGCCGTGCGGCCGCTGCCGCCAGCTGCTCTACGAGTTCGGCGGCCCGGATCTGCTGCTCGAAACCCCGGCGGGCATCCTGCCGCTGTCCGAGATGCTGCCCCAGGCCTTCGGCCCGGACCATCTCACCAAGTAACTCCCGTGCGGCCCCCCGAGTCGACCGACCTGGCTCAGGGGGCCGCACACCTTCGTACCTCCGGAAGGAAACCATGGCCATGGACGCCATCTCCGTCATCCGCACCAAGCGGGACCGCGGTGAGCTGACCGACGAGCAGATCGACTGGGTCATCGACGCGTACACGCGGGGCGCGGTCGCCGACGAGCAGATGTCCGCGCTCGCGATGGCCATCCTGCTCAACGGCATGAACCGGCGGGAGATCGCCCGCTGGACCGCCGCGATGATCGCCTCGGGCGAGCGGATGGACTTCTCGTCGCTCTCCCTGCCGACGGCCGACAAGCACTCCACCGGCGGCGTGGGCGACAAGATCACCCTTCCGCTGGCACCGCTGGTCGCCGCCTGCGGCGCGGCCGTCCCGCAGCTGTCCGGCCGCGGCCTCGGCCACACCGGCGGCACCCTGGACAAGCTGGAGTCGATCCCCGGCTGGCGCGCGCTGCTGTCGAACGAGGAGATGCTGCACGTCCTCGACACCACGGGCGCGGTGATCTGCGCGGCGGGCGACGGCCTGGCCCCCGCCGACAAGAAGCTCTACGCGCTGCGCGACGTCACCGGCACGGTCGAGGCGATCCCGCTGATCGCCTCCTCGATCATGTCGAAGAAGATCGCCGAGGGCACCGGCTCGCTGGTCCTGGACGTGAAGGTCGGCTCCGGCGCCTTCATGAAGACCATCGAGGACGCGCGCGAGCTGGCGTCCACCATGGTGGGTCTCGGCACCGACCACGGGGTGAAGACGGTGGCGCTGCTCACCGACATGTCCACCCCGCTGGGCCTGACCGCGGGCAACGCCCTCGAGGTCCGCGAGTCGGTCGAGGTCCTGGCGGGCGGCGGCCCGGCGGACGTCGTGGAACTCACCGTCGCCCTGGCGCGGGAGATGCTCGACGCGGCCGGTGTGAAGGACGCGGACCCGGCGAAGGCGCTGGCCGACGGCTCGGCGATGGACGTCTGGCGCCGGATGATCGCGGCCCAGGGCGGCGACCCGGACGCGGTGCTGCCCACGTCGAAGGAGCAGCATGTGGTGAAGGCCCCCTCCTCGGGCGTCCTGACCCGCCTCGACGCCTACGGTGTCGGCGTCGCCGCCTGGCGTCTCGGTGCGGGCCGCGCCCGCAAGGAGGACCCGGTGCAGGCCGGTGCGGGCGTCGAGATGCACGCCAAGCCGGGCGACACCGTGACCGCGGGCCAGCCCCTGCTGACCCTGCACACGGACACCCCCGAGCGCTTCGAGTACGCCCTTGAGGCCATCGAGGGCTCCTACGACGTCGCAGCCCCGGGCACGGACTTCACCGCCTCCCCGGTGGTGCTGGAGCGTATCGCCTGACCTGGGCTGTCATCGCTCGGACGAACGGGACCGGTGGACCTCCACCGGTCCCGTTGCCGTGGGTCAGGCGGTGGCGGGGCGGCGTTCGGCCCGGGCCGCTCGGGTGCCGAGGAGGGTGATCGCGACGACGCCGAGGATCGCCAGGACGCCGAGGCACACCGTCCCGGCCCAGCCGTCCGCGTGGAAGGCCACCGCGCCGAGCGTGCTGCCCGTGCTGGAGCCGATGTAGTACGAGGACTGGTACAGCGCGGAGGCCTGGGCGCGGCCCCGTTGTGCCGTGTGGCTGACCGCCGACGACGCCACCGCGTGGCCCGCGAAGAAACCGGCCGTGATCAGGACCAGGCCGAGCAGCACCAGCGGCAGGGTAGAGGCCAGGGACAGCAGCAGGCCCGCTGTGGTGGTGCCGCCCGCCAGGTAGAGCGCCCCGCGGCGGCCCAGGCGGCTCACCAGGCGCCCGGCCGCCGAGGCCGAGACCGTGCCGACCAGGTACACCAGAAAGACCGAGCCGATGATGCCCTGCGGCAGCCCGAACGGCTCCTCGGTCAGGCGGTAGCCGATCACGGTGTAGACACCGCCGAACACCACCATGAACAGGGCGCCGATCGCGTAGAGGCGGCGCAGCAGCGGATTGGCCAGATGGTCGCGGACCGAGCGGGCCAGCACCCGCGGGCGCAGCGACCCGGCGGTGAAGTGCTTCGGTGCCGGAAGCAGCAGCCGGAAGGCCACCGCGCAGGCCACCGCGATCACCCCGACGGTGGCGACGGCGGCCCGCCAGCCCCACTCCTGGGCGACCCAGCCGGTGATGATCCGGCCGCTCATCCCGCCGACGCTGTTGCCGGCCACGAACAGGCCGATCGCCGTGATCAGTGCCTTGGGGCTGACCTCCTCGGCCAGATACGCGGTCGCCGACGCGGGCAGCCCGGCCAGCGCCGCGCCCTGGACCACCCGCAGCGCGATCAGCGCGCCGATCGAGGGGGCGAAGGGCACCAGCAGACCCACCGTCACCGCGACCGCCAGCGACGCCGTCATCAGCGTCCGCCGCCCGAACCGCTCCGAGAGCGCGCTCATGGGCAGGACGAACAGCGCCAGTCCGCCGGTCGCGCCCGACACCGTCCAGCTCGCCGCGCTCGCCGTCACCCCGAAGTCGCGGGAGACGAGGGGCAGCAGGGCCTGCGTGGAGTAGAGAAGGGCGAAGGTCGCGACCCCGGCGAGGAAGAGGGCGAAGCTCATCCGGCGGTAGCCGGGGCCGCCGGGGGTCAGACGGGAGTCGGAGGAGGGGACGCTTACGGTGTCGGCGCCCACGATGGTGGACGCCCCGGTATCGGCGGCAGGCATATGTCGACCGTACGGACGCGGCCATTCATCCGTCCAATGCATGGAACCGCCATAATCGTTCCCATGGTGCATCAGCAGAGGTCAGCGTCACGGCTGTCACCGTCCGGTGACACAAGTGATGCAGAAGACATCGTCGCGCTGCTCGCGCCGCGCCTCGCGCACTTCGCGGGTGTGGCCCGGAACGAGCATGTCACCCGGGCCGCGCGGGAGATGAAAGTCCCCCAGTCCACCCTGTCCCGCGGACTCGTACGCCTCGAAGAGGATCTGGGCGTCCAGTTGTTCGCCCGCCGCGGTCGCACGGTCGCCCTCACCCCCGCCGGGCGGACCTTCCTCGGGTCCGTGGAGCGCGCCCTCGCGGAGATCGAGCGGGCCGCCGAGGAGGTCCGCGCGGACGCCGACCCGGCCACCGGCAAGGTCGCCTTCGGGTTTCTGCACACGATGGGCGCCGAGACCGTGCCCGGACTGCTGCACGCCTTCCGCGCGGATCATCCGAAGGTGCGCTTCAGCCTGGTGCAGAACTACGGCGAGGCGATGCTGGAGCGGCTGCGCGCGGGCGACCTCGACCTGTGTCTGACCTCCCCGGTGCCGGACGCCCCGGACCTGGTCGCCCGCCGTCTGGACGAGCAGAAGCTGCGGCTCGTGGTCCCCGCCGACCACCGGCTCGCCCGCCGTCGGCGCATCCGCCTCGCCGAGGCGGCGGAGGAGACCTTTGTGACCCTGGAGCCCGGCTACGGGCTGCGCCGCATCACCGACGACGTGTGCCGCGAGGCCGGGTTCACCCCGCGGATCGCCTTCGAGGGCGAGGAGGCCGAGACCCTGCGGGGCCTGGTCGCGGCGGGGCTGGGCGTCGCGCTGCTGCCGCCGCCCGCGGTGCCCCGGCCCGGGGTCGTGGAGCTGACGGTCACGGCGCCCCGGGCGGTGCGGGAGATCGGCGTCGCCTGGCTGGCGGGGCAGGTGGACACACCCCCGGTGGCCGCCTTCAAGAAGTTCCTGCTGTCCCGGCGGGGGCGGCTGCTGCCGGACTGAGCGCCGCCCCGGGGCGCTACCTCTTGTGCAGCGAACTGCCGAAGCCCGCCGCCAGCGGCATCCGCAGCCCGATGGGCGGGGGCGCAGCGAGCGCGTCCTCCACCGGCCGGGAGAGCGGCCGCCCGAACAGCGTGCCCATCACGAAGTCCTCGGCGAGCGCCTGTACTTCGGAGCGGTACTGGCGCAACCCGTGCCCGTCGGAGTGCACTTCGAAGCGGCAGATGTCACGGTTGGCCTTCTTCGAACGGGCGGCCAGCCGGAAGGACAGCTCGGGGTCGGTGCGTTCGTCGTTGGTGCCGTGCACGATCAGCACCCGCCGCCCGACGAGCTGTTTCACCGGTTCGGGGGATGCGGCCATGTCCTCCTCGGGCAGCCAGGGGGACAGCGCGAGCACCGAGCTGACGGCCGGATGCCCGGCCGCGTGCAGCGCCGCCCGGCCGCCCATGCCCACCCCGGCCAGGCACACCGGAACGTCGCCATGGCGTCGTACGACCTCGTCGGCGGCCCAGGCGGCGTCCTGCGCGGGATGCGCCTCGCTGCCGTTCCACCCCCGGTAGCGGTAGTGCACGACATGGGTGACCAGGCCCTCGTCGTGGCCCGCCCGGGCCAGGCGGCGGCCGAGGGCGTGGACGGAGGCGGTCGCGAACAGGGCGGAGGGTCTGCGGGCGGAGACCTCGTCGCCGCCCGGGAGCAGCAGCACCACGCCGCTCACCGTCGTCGGCTCCGGGCCGAGCACCCGCCCCAGCCGGGCCCTGCGCAGCGGCGTCGCTTGGTGTGCCATGACAGAACAGTGTCAGAAGCGACGGTGTCCGCGACCCGTCCTGTGGGTCACCTTTGCGTATCGACGTCCCGGCCCTTCCCGGGCTCTACGCGCGTAGGGCCTATGGTGCGGAAATGACGAGCCAGCACCGGAACACCCCGAACCCGGACCAGATCCGCCGGGCGCCCAAGGTCCTGCTGCACGATCACCTCGACGGCGGGCTGCGCCCCGCCACCGTCGTCGAACTCGCCCGGGAGACCGGGTACGGGAACCTGCCCGAGACCGAACCGGACAAGCTCGGTCTCTGGTTCCGCGAGGCCGCCGACTCCGGCTCCCTGGAGCGGTATCTGGAGACCTTCTCGCACACCGTCGGAGTGATGCAGACCCGGGACGCGCTGGTCCGGGTCGCCGCGGAGTGCGCCGAGGACCTCGCCGCGGACGGGGTCGTCTACGCCGAGGTGCGCTACGCCCCCGAACAGCATCTGGAGGCCGGGCTCACCCTGGAGGAGGTCGTCGAGGCGGTCAACGAGGGCTTCCGCGAGGGCGAACGGCGGGCGGCCGCGGACGGCCGCCGCATCCGGGTCGGCGCCCTGCTCACCGCCATGCGGCATGCGGCCCGGGCCCTGGAGATCGCCGAACTGGCCAACCGCTACCGCGATCTGGGCGTGGTGGGCTTCGACATCGCGGGCGCCGAGGCCGGTTTCCCGCCCACCCGGCACCTGGACGCCTTCGAGTACCTCAAGCGCGAGAACAACCACTTCACCATCCACGCCGGGGAGGCCTTCGGACTGCCGTCCATCTGGCAGGCGTTGCAGTGGTGCGGCGCCGACCGGCTCGGGCACGGGGTACGCATCATCGACGACATCGAGGTCCTCGACGACGGCTCGGTGAGGCTCGGCCGCCTCGCCTCCTACGTCCGCGACAAGCGCATCCCGCTGGAGCTGTGCCCCAGCTCCAACCTCCAGACCGGCGCCGCCACCTCGTACGCCGACCACCCCATCGGGCTGCTGCGGCGGCTGCACTTCCGGGCCACGGTGAACACCGACAACCGGCTGATGTCGGGCACGAGCATGAGCCGGGAGTGCGAGCATCTGGTCGACGCCTTCGGCTACACACTCGACGATCTCCAGTGGTTCACGGTCAACGCCATGAAGTCGGCGTTCATCCCTTTCGATGAACGACTGGCGATGATCAACGACGTCATCAAGCCCGGATACGCCGAGCTGAAGTCCGAATGGCTGTTCAAGGGAACCGCTTCCACCAGCGCTTCGAGGGCCGACGAGGGCTGAGCGGGTCCGCCGACCGGCGGCCGGGCGCCACCGTCCATGGCGTCCGGGGGTGTTTGCGGAGCCCGTCGGCGCGTGCCTACGGTTCCGGAACCGCTCGTACCCCTCCCCGTCATCCGAGCCAAGGACGCACTCACCATGAAGCAGTCTGCTGCCAGAACCCTCGGGGTCGCCGCCCTCGGTGCCGCCTTCGCCGCCGCGGGCGCGGGTGTCGCGAGCGCGGCCCCCGCCGTGCAGGACATCACCGGGCCCGACGCCGTGGCCCACGCGGTGCCGTTGGGCAAGGTCACCGGAACGGTCCCCGGCGCGGGCCAGGTGCTCGGCCGGGGACAGCACGCCCTCGGCACCGCGGTGCCGACCGTCGGGAAGGCCGCCGCCCACGGACCGGCCGCACCGGTCGGGCGGCTGCTCGGCGGACTGCCCGTCAGCTCGTCGCCGACCACCCGGGACGTGCCGCTGAACGGCATCCCGCTGGCCTGACGCACACCGTCCGTGACGCCGTGGGGCGGCCCCTCGCCGGGGCCGCCCCACGGCGTCGTCCGCGTCCGGGGGCCGCGCCCCAAGGGCCGGGCCGCACCGGGTCACCGGGCCGGGTCACCGCGCCGTGTCACCAGGCCGCGGAAGCACCCGCCTTGTCCTCAGCGGGAAGCAGGATCCACAGGGCTATGTAGAGCAGGAACTGCGGGCCCGGAAGCAGGCAGGACAGCAGGAAGATCACCCGCATCGTGGTCGCGGAGGTGCCGAAGCGCCGTGCCAGCGCTGCGCACACTCCGCCGATCATCCGTCCGTGGGTGGGGCGGGCAAGGGCGGTCATGGTGGCTCCTTCGCGAACCGTGGCGGGAAGCGGTCCCGGCTTCTGCCGGGAGTCCGGTCGGCGCCCGGGCCCTCGGCGATGTCCGCCTCTGGTACCCGTTCCGACGTGTTCCACGCTACGGGGACGAAGCGGGAGAAGCGTCACTCTAAGGAGCTATTCCGACCCTGGGAATCGTCGGGGTCCGCCCCTGAGGCGTCTCCTCCCGGGGGTGGGCGGTCCGCCGCCGGGACACGAACCGGCGCAGCAGGACCCGGGCCGCGGGCAGGACCAGCACATGCGCCAGCGCCACCCCGGCGGTGTTCAGCAGCACCGAGTCGATGTCGGCGACCTGGCCGGGCACCCCCGTCTGGGCCAACTCGATGCCCAGGGAGACCAGGGTGCCCGTGGCGACCGTACGGACCAGGGAGGCGAACGGCGAGCCGTCGAGCCGTCCGCCCGCCATCGGCAGCAGCACCCCGAGCGGCGCCAGCAGCGCGAGCCCCTCGCCGAGCCGTCGGGCGGCCTCGGGCCACCCCAGGGCCAGATCGGCCCGGATCCCGGCCAGCGGCTGGAGGTTGGCGGGTCTGACCCAGGGCACGTCCAGCGGGCGCAGCGTGAGCCAGGCGACGAGGGCCAGATGCGCGACGAGGAGGACACTCCCGGCCACCCGGATGCGGAACGCGGCACTGCCGCCGTCTGAGCCTTGACGCTGCACGCCCCCCAAGACGCCACGCCCCGCGCAGTCGGTTCCGCCTCTGCCTCGCGGCTCGTATCGGCCGGGCTCTCCGCCTCCGCGGCGCCGCTCGGCGGGCCGGGGTCTCCGCGTCGGCCTCGTCCCCCGCACGAGGCGGGGCTCCGCTGCCGCCGGGGCGCGCCCGCGGCCTCAGTCCTCCAGGGCCTCCGTCGAGGGCGGGGTCACGGAACCCGGCCGGGAGCGCACTTCGCTCGTGCAGGTGTAGCGGCGCAGCGGCTGCCCCTCGGGGCCGCCGAGCACCACACTGCCGTCGTCGGCGGTGGTCGCCTCCGAGTCGGCGAACGTACACACGATCTGGGCGAGGGCGTAGGAGCCGAGCACCTCCGGACGGGTGCTCAGCCGGAAGGTGTCCGCCGGGTCCTTGCCACGCGGCCCGGCGACCTTGATCGTGCCGGTCACCCCGGTGGTGTACCCGGCCTGCTTCTCCGCGGGCGAGGGCGTCGCGGCGAGCTGGTCCAGCAGCCCCTGCGCGACCAGCACCCGGCGCTCCGCCTCCGCGGTGCCGTCGGGGATGCGGACGAAGCGGTCCACGGTGACCAGTTGGGAGGCGCACAGCAGGAACACCTGGACCGGGATGCCGCGGCCCGCCTGCGCCGAGGCGTCCGTGCCGGACAGCGCGCAGGGCATCCGGGAGGGCGCGGCGCCGAAGTCCGTCGGCACCTGGGTGGCGCGGATGCCGCAGCCGGACAGCAGCGCCGCCAGCACCCCGGCGGCGGCGAGGCAGCGCCCGGCTCGTGTGCTCATCGGGCGTTCCCCCTGGTGCCGTTGCCGTTGCCGTTCCGCAGCTCCTCCTCGACCAGCGGGGACGCGTCCCGCGGCAGCCGCAGCGTGAACACTGCCCCGCCCTCGGGGGAGTTGGCGGCGGTGATGCCGCCGCCGTGGATGTGCGCGTTCTCCATCGCGATGGACAGGCCGAGTCCGCTGCCCTCGGAGCGCGGCCTGGAGGCGCTGGCCTTGTAGAAGCGGTCGAAGACATGCGGCAGGACGTCCTCGGGGATGCCGGGGCCGTGGTCCCGTACCGCGATGACCAGTTCCTCGCCCTCCTCGCGCACCGACACCCGTACCGGCGAACCGCCGTGCTTGAGCGCGTTGCCGATCAGGTTCGCCAGGATGACGTCGAGGCGGCGCGGGTCCAGGCGGGCCATGAGGCCGCGCTCGGCGTCCAGTTCGACCGCGTCCAGCCAGGCGCGGGCGTCGATGCACGCGGTGATCTGGTCGGCGAGGTCCACGTAGTCCAGGACCAGCCGGGCCGTCCCCGCGTCGAAGCGGGTGACCTCCATCAGGTTCTCGACCAGGTCGTTCAGCCGCCGGGTCTCGCTGACCACGAGCCGTACGGCCGGTTCGATCATCGGGTCGACGCTGCCGGTCTCGGCGTCCAGTTCCTCTTCCAGCACCTCGGTGACCGCGGTGATCGCCGTCAGCGGCGTCCGCAGCTCGTGGGACATGTCGGCGACGAAGCGCCGGGAGGCCTCCTCGCGGGCGCTCATGTCCGCGACCGTCTTCTCCAGGGACTCGGCGGCGCGGTTGAACGTCCGGGACAGATCGGCCAGTTCGTCGGTGCCCGACACCCGCAGCCGGGTGTCGAGCTTGCCCTCACCCAGACGCCGGGCCGCGATGCCGAGGCGGTGCACCGGCTTCAGCACGGTCGTGGCGGCGGCCTGGGCGAGCAGCGCCGAGCCGATCAGCGCCAGACCGGTCGCGATGCCGAGCGACCAGGCGAGCGAGTTGAGGTCCTTGGCCTCCGGCTCCAGGGACTTGAGCATGTAGCCGGTCGCGCCGCCGCCCGTCACCCTGGCGCCGCCCACCAGATACGGCTTGTCGTCCTCGACGATCCGCTGCCAGTACAGGTGGTAGGCGGACGCCCCGCCGGACGACTTCTGCTGCTTGTCCACCGCCTTGCGCAGCGCGGCGGGCACGTCCTCCAGGGTGAAGGTGTCCAGGTCGGAGTTGCCGGTCACGGTCCTGCCGTGCTCGTCCTGGGCGGTGAGCAGCACACTGAAGCGCTGGCTGCTGTTCGCCATCTGCCCGGCGGTGTGCTGCAACTGGTCCCGCGTGGGATGGACCGGCAGCGCGCTCGCCCGGTTCTGCATCTCCTGCTGGAAGTCGCGCAGCACCGCGTCCTGGGTGCGGGTGAGCACGGCCTCGCGGTTCAGCCAGTAGGCGATCGCGGAGGCCGACACCGCCGCGGTCAGCGCGACGAGTCCGAAGACCACGACCAGGCGCAGCCGCAGGCTGGTGAAGCGCAGACGGGACTGGACGGTCCTGCGTGCGGCGGCCCAGCCGCGGGGTTCGGTGTGCGGATCGGTCACTGAGGGGCGTCCAGCCGGTATCCGACACCACGGACCGTACGGATCAGCGTGGGGGACGACGGAACGTCCTCCACCTTGGCGCGCAGCCGCTGCACACAGGCGTCGACCAGCCGCGAGTCGCCCAGGTAGTCGTGCTCCCACACCAGCCGCAGCAACTGCTGCCGGGACAGCGCCTGCCCGGGCCGCCGGCTCAGCTCCAGCAGCAGCCGCAGCTCGGTCGGGGTGAGCTGGAGGTCCTCGCCGTTCTTGGTGACCGTCATCGCCGACCGGTCGATGACCACGTTGCCGAAGGCCGCCGAGTCGCTGGACTCCCGCTCGCCGCGCCGCAGCACCGCCCGGATCCGGGCGTCGAGCACCCGGCCCTGCACGGGCTTGACCACATAGTCGTCGGCGCCGGACTCCAGCCCGACCACGACGTCGATGTCGTCGTTGCGCGCGGTCAGCAGGATGATCGGCAGCTGGTCGGTGCGCCGGATACGGCGGCACACCTCGAAACCGTCGATGCCGGGCAGCATGACGTCCAGCACGATCAGATCCGGCCGCTGTTCGCGCAGCAGCTTCAGGCCGTCCTCTCCGGTGGCAGCGGTGGCCACACGGTGTCCCTGGCGCGTCAGTGAGAGCTCCAGGGCCGTTCGGATGGCGTCGTCGTCCTCGATCAGCAACAGGGAAGGCACGGGGGCCATTCTGGCCCATGCCCCGGTGGTCTATCGACTGCGCGGAACGCCCCGGCCGAACCCGGCTGCTTCGCACCCCGGCGCCCGTACGGATGGGTGACCGTACCGCTCTGCTCCGTGACGGCCCGGCGCAACCGGGGCGGACGGGCCCTGTGACAGCTCTGTGACAGTCGGCGGACACGGCCATGAAGTGGCCCGGGCAGGCTTTTCGACACAAGCAGGGCCGCACAAACGACCGGGAATGCACCGACGGGGGGCACAGGATGAACACGCCGCACGGCACCAGCACGGGCGCAGTGATCACACGCCTCCACGACGTGACCCGGTACGGCGAGAGGTCCGGTGCTGTGAGCGGGCGGGGGTGCGCTCGCGGCGCCGGGCGTCAGCACACCGCGTACATGACGGTGGTTGACGCGCACACGGGGGAGGCTCACGGGGGAGCCGCGTACGGGGAGGTCCCGGGGGAGCGCCGTTCGGTGACGGAGGCGGAGTTCACCGCCTACGTCGAAGAGCGCCGCGCCTCCCTGTACGCCACCGCCTACCACCTGACCGGCGACCGGTTCGAGGCCGAGGACCTGCTCCAGAGCGCGCTGTTCTCGACCTACCGCGCCTGGGACCGGATCAGTGACAAGGCTGCCGTGGGCGGATACCTGCGGCGCACCATGACCAATCTGCACATCAGCGCGTGGCGCCGCCGCAAGCTGAACGAATACCCGACCGAGGAGCTGCCGGAGACCGCGGGCGACACGGACGCGATGCGCGGCACCGAACTGCGCGCCGTCCTGTGGCAGGCGCTGGCCCGGCTGCCCGAACTCCAGCGCACCATGCTGGTCCTGCGCTACTACGAGGGCCGCACGGACCCGGAGATCGCGGAGATCCTCGACATCAGCGTCGGCACGGTGAAGTCCAGCATCTGGCGGTCGCTCCGCCGGCTGCGCGAGGACGAGGTCCTCAGCTTCGGCCGTGACCAGGAGGAGTCCTTCGGCGAGCTCGTCGCCTGAAGGACGGGGGGAAACGGGGGAAAGCCGCCGCGGGGACTCGGGGGAGTCGTCACCGCGGGGGAAGCACGGGGGAGCGGTACCGGGGGGAACCGCGGGTCACGGGGGACCATGGGGAAACCCGGGGCCACAAGGGAGCGGGGCTGGAGGGCCGGGGGGTCCGTCCAGTCCCGCTTCTCGTGCTCAGACCGTGCTCAGACCGCGGCCCTCGCCGGGGCCCGCCGCCCCGCGGCCGCCGCGGCCAGCCGCCCCAGCGCCTCGTCCCGGTCGCAGGCATGGGCGCCGAGCGACGTCTGCCGGGACACGATCGACCGCTCCGCGCGCATCAGCCGCCAGCCGCGGCGCAGCAGGAACGGGACCGACTTGCGGCCCTCCTTGAGATCGCGCACAAAACGCCGCCGGAAGGTGGTCAGCGGACCCCGGGTCAGGCACAGTGCGTCGGCGAGCAGCCCCAGTTCGCGGCAGCGCTCCACGATCTCCGCGGCGAAGATGCCCTCCGCGATGAACACCGGCGTCCGCTCGATCTCCAGGGTCTCCTCACCCGCGCGGGCGCTGCGCGCGATGTCGTACACGGGGACCGTCGTCCGTCCCACCGCGCACAGTTCGCCGATGGCCGCGAGCGCGACCTCCGCGTCCCACGACTGCGGATGGTCCCAGTCGATGTCCGAACTCCCCTCCACCAGGGGCAGGGTCGGGTCGTCGCCCTCCTTGTAGAAGTCGTCGAGCCGGAGCACGGGCAGCCCGGACAGGGCGGCCACCAGGGACTTGCCGGAGCCGGAGGGGCCGCACAGGAGCACGACGCGGGCGGGGGCCGGAGGATGGAGACTCACGAGTCACCAGTCTGACGCATCCCGTACACCCTGCCGACCCCGCGGGTCGACGTTGGAGCGCACATCACACCTCAACTACCCTTCGTGTCGACAGCATTACGCTCCGAAGTGAAAAGGTGGCAGCAGCCATGGCACGACACGCCTCCCCCAAGTCCCCCACCGCCCGCCGCGTTCTCGTTCTTCTCGCGACCGCGGGCGCCACGCTGGGGGCGGGAGCGGCAGCGGCGTCGGCGGACAGCGCCCCGGTCCTCGGTGTGATGCGCACCCGGCCCGTGTCGCTCGACCAGGCCCAGGCCCAGGGGCTGCCGGAGCTGACCGGGGTCGTGGGGCGGGTCACCGGGCCGCTCGCGGACCTCAGGCCGAACCCGCTCGCGGGCACGGGTGTCGACCCGCTGGACAACGGGCTTGCCACCCGGATCGGCGACTTCAAGCCGCTGGGCACGCAGAGCCTGACCCGTCCGGTGGCCGAGGCGCAGTCGCTGGGCAGCGTTCCGGTCGTCGGCCAGGTGCTGCGCGGCACGCACTGACTGCCTTGCGGGGCCGCCTCCCGGACACGGCGAGAGCCGCGCCTGCCCCGGGCGGGGAGGCGCGGCTCTCGCCGTGTCCGGCCTAGTACGAGGAGCCGGAGGCGCCCAGCGAACCCGTGGGGTGCCAGACCGTCTTGGTCTCCAGGAAGGCCGTCAGGCGCTCGGTGCCCGGGGTCGCGGTGTGGTCCACGGCCTGGGGGCGCAGCACGCGCTTCAGGTTGTCCGCCGCCGCGATCTCCAGTTCCTTCGCCAGCACCTCGTCGGCGCCCGCGAGGTCGATCGCGTTGACGTCCTGGTGCGCGGCGAGCGGGGCCGCGATCTCCGCCGTACGGCCGGACAGGACGTTGACGACGCCGCCGGGCAGGTCGGAGGTGGCGAGCACCTCGCCGAGCGACAGCGCCGGAAGCGGGGCCTTCTCGCTCGCGACCACGACCGCGGTGTTGCCGGTCGCGATCACCGGGGCGATCACCGACACCAGCCCCAGGAAGGACGACTCCTGCGGGGCCAGCACCGCGACCACGCCGGTCGGCTCGGGGGAGGACAGGTTGAAGAAGGGGCCCGCGACCGGGTTCCCGCCGCCGACCACCTGGGCGATCTTGTCGGCCCAGCCCGCGTACCAGACCCAGCGGTCGATCGCCGCGTCGACCACGGCCGCCGCCTTCGCCTTCGACAGGCCCTCCGCGTCGGCCACTTCGCGCACGAACTGCTCGCGACGGCCCTCCAGCATCTCGGCGATGCGGTAGAGGATCTGCCCGCGGTTGTAGGCGGTCGCCCCCGACCAGCCGCCGAACGCCTTGCGCGCGGCGACCACGGCGTCCCGGGCGTCCTTGCGGGAGGACTGCGGAGCGTTCGCCAGCCAGTTGCCCTTGGAGTCCGTCACCTCGTACACCCGGCCGCTCTCGGAACGCGGGAACTTCCCGCCCACGTACAGCTTGTAGGTCTTGAAGACCGACAGCCGCTGCTCGGACTTCTCCGACCGCTCGGTCTTCTCCGTCTTATCGGACATCGAGGTACGCCTCCAGGCCGTGGCGGCCGCCCTCGCGGCCGAAGCCCGACTCCTTGTAACCGCCGAACGGCGAGGTCGGGTCGAACTTGTTGAACGTGTTGGACCAGACGACACCCGCGCGCAGCTTGTTCGCGATGGCCAGGATCCGGGAGCCCTTCTCCGTCCAGATACCGGCGGACAGGCCGTACGGGGTGTTGTTCGCCTTGGCCACGGCCTCGTCCGGGGTGCGGAAGGTGAGGACCGAGAGCACCGGGCCGAAGATCTCGTCACGGGCGATGGTGTGCGCCTGGGTGACACCGGTGAAGAGCGTCGGGGCGAACCAGTAGCCGGACGCGGGCAGTTCGCAGGCCGGGGACCAGCGCTCGGCGCCCTCCGCCTCGCCCTGCTCGGTGAGCGCGGTGATCCGGGCCAGCTGCTCGGCGGAGTTGATCGCGCCGATATCGGTGTTCTTGTCCAGCGGGTCGCCGAGGCGCAGCGTCGACAGGCGGCGCTTGAGGGAGTCCAGCAGCTCGTCGTGGACCGACTCCTGCACCAGCAGCCGGGAGCCCGCGCAGCAGACCTGGCCCTGGTTGAAGAAGATGCCGTTCACGATGCCCTCGACGGCCTGGTCGACGGGCGCGTCGTCGAAGACGATGTTGGCGCCCTTGCCGCCCAGTTCGAGGGTGAGCTTCTTGCTGGTGCCCGCCACCGTGCGGGCGATCTCCTTGCCCACGGCCGTGGAACCGGTGAAGGCGACCTTGTTCACGTCCTGGTGGGCGACGAGCGCGGCGCCCGCGTCGCCGTAGCCCGGAAGGATGTTGACGACACCCTTGGGCAGGCCCGCCTGGCGGCAGATGTCCGCGAAGAACAGCGCGGACAGGGGGGTGGTCTCGGCGGGCTTCAGTACGACCGTGTTGCCGGTCGCCAGCGCCGGGGCGATCTTCCACGCCAGCATCAGCAGGGGGAAGTTCCAGGGGATGACCTGGCCCGCAACGCCGAGCGGACGGGGGGCGCGGCCGAAGCCCGCGTGCTCCAGCTTGTCGGCCCAGCCCGCGTAGTAGAAGAAGTGTGCGGCGACCAGCGGGAGGTCGGAGTCGCGGGTCTCCCTGATCGGCTTGCCGTTGTCCAGCGTCTCCAGGACGGCCAGCTCACGGCTGCGCTCCTGGATGATGCGGGCGATGCGGAACAGGTACTTGGCGCGCTCGGAGCCGGGCAGCGCCGACCACTTCTCGAACGCCTTGCGGGCGGCCTTCACCGCGCGGTCGACATCGGCCTCTCCCGCCTGGGCGACCTCGGAGAGGACCTCCTCGGTGGACGGGCTGACCGTCTTGAAGACCTTGCCGTCGGCCGCCTCGGCGAACTCGCCGTCGATGAACAGGCCGTAGGAAGGGGCGATGTCGACGACCGAGCGGGACTCGGGCGCCGGTGCGTACTCGAACACGGATGACACGTTTTCCATGGGGGTCTCAGTCCACCGTCACGTAGTCGGGGCCGGAGTAGCGGCCGGTGGCCAGCTTCTGACGCTGCATCAGCAGGTCGTTGAGCAGCGAGGAGGCGCCGAAGCGGAACCAGTGGTTGTCGAGCCAGTCGGCGCCCGCGGTCTCGTTGACGAGGACCAGGAACTTGATCGCGTCCTTGGTGGTGCGGATGCCGCCGGCGGGCTTCACGCCGATCTGCACACCGGTCTGGGCGCGGAAGTCGCGGACGGCCTCCAGCATGAGGAGGGTGTTGGCCGGGGTCGCATTGACGGCGACCTTGCCGGTCGAGGTCTTGATGAAGTCCGCGCCCGCCAGCATGCCGAGCCAGCTGGCCCGCCGGATGTTGTCGTACGTGGACAGCTCGCCCGTCTCGAAGATGACCTTCAGCCGGGCGCTGGTCCCGCAGGCCTCCTTCACGGCGACGATCTCGTCGTACACCTTCAGGTACCGGCCCGCGAGGAACGCCCCGCGGTCGATGACCATGTCGATCTCGTCGGCGCCCGCGGCCACGGCGTCGCGCACATCGGCCAGCTTCACGTCCAGCGCGGCGCGGCCCGCGGGGAAGGCGGTGGCGACGGAGGCGACCTTCACTCCGGAGCCCGCCACGGCCTCCTTGGCGGTGGCCACCATGTCGGGGTAGACGCAGACGGCGGCGGTCGTGGGGGTCGTGCGGTCCGTGGGATCCGGGTGGACCGCCTTGGCGCCGAGCGCCCGGACCTTGCCCGGGGTGTCCGCGCCTTCCAGCGTCGTCAGATCGACCATCGAGATGGCCAGATCGATGGCGTACGCCTTCGCGGTGGTCTTGATGGAGCGGGTGCCGAGCGAGGCGGCGCGCGCCTCCAGGCCGACCGCGTCGACGCCGGGCAGCCCGTGGAGGAAGCGGCGCAGCGTGCTGTCGGACGCGGTGACGTCTGAGAGCGAGTGTGCTGGGGCATGGGTGGGCATGGTCACCAGAGGAGCATATCTACGCGCGTAGCGGCTGTACACCCCCCGGACCGCGTACGGCTCCCCGGCACCTTCCGGGGACCCTGACGCGCCGCCTTCCGCGGTCCTCCGGAACCCCCGCCGGGATGCCCTTCACGGGACCCCCTGCCCCCCGAAACCCGCCGCAGCCACGCCCTCCGTGGCCCCTCGCGCCCTCGAAGCCCTCTGCCGCGACGCCCTCCGAGCCCTCCGCGGATCCCGGCACCCCCGCCACGATGCCCTCCCTGCCGCCCGCGGGCCCCGGCCCCGGGCTTCCGGTTCCCCGGGTCCCGGTTCGACACCGCGTACGAGCTTCCGTACGCCCGTCGGGCACAATCGGGGCCATGACGACCCCTGATCGCCGACCGTCCGCGCCGGACCCCTCGGCATCCGCGTCCCGGGACCGGGTCTACCGGTCGCCCTCCGGTCTCGCGGCCGGTGTGCTGCTGCTCGGCATCGTCCTCTGGCTCGGCATCGACGCACTGGTCCGGGGTCACGGCCACACCCCCTGGCTGGCGCTGGCCGGGATGCTCCTGATGGTCCCGCTGGTCGTCGCCTTCACCCTGCGCCCGGCCGTCTTCGCCAACGAGGAACGGCTGCGCATCCGCAACCCCTTCCGGATCGTGGTGCTCCCCTGGGGTGCGCTCGCCTCCCTCCGCTCCCACTACTCCAACGAGGCCGTCGCCGCCTCCGGGACCAAGTACCAGCTGTGGGCGGTGCCGGTGTCGCTGCGGGCCCGCAAGAAGGCGACCCGGCAACCGGTGAAGCCGGCCGCCGGTGACCGCCGGGGCACCGGCCTCGCCGCCCGGCTGGGCGGCGCCCCGGGCGGCCCCGCCCCCGACCCGGTACCGAACGGCCCCACCCGCGCCCAGACCGACCGGATCATCGACGACCTGCGCGAACTCGCCGAGAGCCACGGCGCTTCCGAGACCGCCCAGGGCGAACCGACGGTCCGCTGGGCCTACGAGGTGATCGCCCCAGCGGCGGCCGGAGCGGTCCTGCTGGCGATCCTGCTGTCGGTGTGGTGAGGCCCGGCTCCCGTCTGTCGGCCTACCGGAGCAGCAACGCGACCGTGAGGGTGCGCGCGCCGAGGGCCTGTTTCTCCGCGGGGTAGATCTCACGGACAGCGGGGGGCTGCTGCCCCGTCAGGTCAGCGGATCGCCTCGTCCATGAGCACATAGAGCAGCCCCACGAGAGAGCCGCTGCTGACGATCTCGCGCCGGTCGATCATGCTCCGGACGTCGGCCAACGGGATCCACTCGATCCGGTCGGACTCGTTCTTCTCGGTCGGCGGTCCCTCATACGTCGCTCCGTCGGCCCGGAAGACGTGGTGCTGGGAGTCGGTGATGCCGTTGGCGGGCTCGGCGTAGATCAGCGGTGTGAGCGGGCCGGTCCGCCAGCCGGTCTCCTCCCGCACCTCACGGGCCGCCGCGTCGAGGGGTGATTCGCCGTCCTCGACCAGGCCCATGGGGAGTTCCCACGCCCAGGCGTTCGTGATGAAGCGGTGCCGCCACATCATCAGCACCTCGCGCCGCTCGTTGACGACGGCGGCCACGGCCAGGTGCCGGAGCTTGACGACGTGGTGCTCCCAGCGGTTGCCGTCCGGTGTCTCGACATCCGTGAGCCAGAGGTTCACCCAGCTGTTCTCGTAGATCGGACGTTCCCCGTGGATCTTCCACTGCATCACTGCGGCCCCTCTCGATGGGCTTCCAGCATCGCAGAGCTGCTGCCGCCGACAGCCAGGTTTCCATCCAATTCACGTCATCATGACGAGTAGAGGATCGACTTGTGGGGCGTGCAGAGGGTAATGATTCACCCTCGCTCGAAGCCGCGGGCGAGGGCCGCTCTGCTGTGTCTGATTTAGGAGGACCGTACAGAGCCGCCATGCAGGGGTACGCCACCCGCCAACGGTCGCTTTGCAGTGGTCTCGCGGCCGGTGAGCGCGGCCCTCGGTCTGCCCAGCGGATCGTCCCAGGACAAGACGCACGGACGGCCGGTGCGAACGCAACCCCTCAACGCACCCCGGCCCGCGGCCGGTCGGGCCGCGGGCCGGGGGAGCCGGGTGCGGGGGTGGGGGAGCCGGGTGCGGGGGCGGTCAGATGCCGGCCGCGGTCGACAGGTCCTGCTTGAGGGCGGCCAGGAGGTCCTTGGCCCTGATGCGGGCCGTCGGGAGGTCGGTGGGGGTGGCGACCGGGACCACGACCTCCAGGTAGCACTTCAGCTTCGGCTCGGTGCCGCTCGGGCGGACGATCACCCGGGCGCCGTCGAGCGTGTAGCGCAGGCCGTCGGTGGGCGGGAGCGTGTCCGTGCCCCGGGTCAGGTCCTCGGCGCGGGTGACCGGCAGACCGGCCAGCCGGGTCGGGGGCTCCTCGCGCAGGCGCCGCATCGCGTCCGCGATGACCGAGAGGTCCTCGACCCGCACCGAGAGCTGGTCCGTGGCGTGCAGCCCGTGCTCCACGGCGATGTCGTCGAGCAGGTCCAGCAGGGTGCGGCCCTCGGCCTTGAGCACGGAGGCCAGTTCGGTGATCAGGAGCGCGGCCGTGATGCCGTCCTTGTCGCGGACGCCCTCGGGGTCGACGCAGTAGCCGAGCGCCTCCTCGTAGCCGTAGCGCAGGCCGTCCACCCGGGCGATCCACTTGAAGCCGGTGAGGGTCTCCTCGTAGGGCAGGCCCGCCTTCTCGGCGATCCGGCCGAGGAGGGAGGAGGAGACGATCGACTCGGCGAAGGTGCCGGTGACCCCGCGGCGGACCAGATGGGTGGCGAGCAGGGCGCCCACCTCGTCGCCGCGCAGCATGCGCCAGTCGGAGCCGTCCTTGACGGCCACGGCGCAGCGGTCGGCGTCGGGGTCGTTGGCGATCACCAGATCGGGCTCGGTCTCGCGGGCCTTCGCGAAGGCGAGGTCCATGGCGCCGGGCTCTTCCGGGTTGGGGAAGGCGACGGTCGGGAAGTCCGGGTCGGGGTCGGCCTGTTCGGCGACCAGCTCGGGGGCGGGGAAACCGGCCCGGGCGAACGCCGCCAGGAGTACGTCGCGGCCGACACCGTGCATCGCCGTGTACACCGTACGGGCGGTACGCGGGGAACCGACGGAGAGAACGGCGTCCGTACGGGCGAGATAGGCGTTCAGCACACCCTCGTCCAGGATCTCCCAGCCGGAGTCCGGGCGGGGGACCGCGGTAAGCGTGGTGACCGCGTCGATCTCGGCCGCGATCCCGGCGTCGGCCGGGGGCACGATCTGGGAGCCGTCGCCGAGGTACACCTTGTAGCCGTTGTCGCGCGGCGGGTTGTGGCTGGCGGTGACCTCCACACCGGCCACCGCGCCGAGGTGGCGGATGGCGAAGGCGAGGACGGGGGTCGGCAGCGGGCGCGGGAGGACGGCCGCGCGCAGGCCCGCGCCCGTCATGACGGCCGCGGTGTCCCGGGCGAAGTCGGCGGACTTGTGGCGGGCGTCGTAGCCGACGACCACCAGGCCGTCGCCCTGGCCCCGGGCCTTCAGGTACGCGGCGAGACCGGCGGCGGCGCGGATGACCACCGAGCGGTTCATGCGCATGGGTCCGGCGCCCAGTTCGCCGCGCAGGCCCGCGGTGCCGAACTGGAGGGTGCCGCCGAAGCGTGCGGCGAGCTCGGCGTGGTCCCCGGCGTCGATCAGCTTGGCGAGTTCCTCACGGGTCTCCGCGTCGGGGTCCTCGGCCAGCCACGCCTGGGCCCGTGCGATGAGTTCGTCGTGCACGTCGGGTCAACCTCTCGTTGAGTGTCGGTGGGGCGGCACTGGTGCCTCGCCCGCGGCGGCCCGCAGCGGGAGCCGTGGCGGCGGTGGCCGGTGGGACGGGTTCCCCCGCCCGATTGCCCGCCGGTGGGGCGGGCAATCGGGCGGGGGAGGTGTGCCGCATCGTCTTGCCGTCCGGGACCCCGGGTGGTCCCGGGGCCGGTGGGTTCTACAGGCGGTTCAGCACCTTGGCGAGCAGGGTGCCCATGTGCAGCGCGCTGTCGCGGCCCGCCTGGAGGACCTCCTCGTGGTTCAGCGGCTCGCCCGTCATACCGGCGGCCAGGTTGGTGACCAGGGAGATGCCGAGGACCTCGGCGCCCGCCTCGCGTGCGGCGATGGCCTCCAGCACGGTGGACATGCCGACCAGGTCCGCGCCGATGGTGCGGGCCATGTGGATCTCGGCCGGGGTCTCGTAGTGCGGACCGGTGAACTGGGCGTAGACGCCCTCCTCCAGGGAGGGGTCGATCTCCTTGCACAGAGTGCGCAGGCGGTGCGAGTACAGGTCGGTCAGGTCGACGAAGTTGGCGCCGACGATCGGCGAGGTCGCCGTGAGGTTGATGTGGTCGCTGATCAGGACCGGCTGGCCGGGACGCATGGTCTCGCGCAGGCCGCCGCAGCCGTTGGTGAGGACCACGGTCTTGGCGCCCGCGGCGACGGCGGTGCGCACACCGTGGGCGACGGCGGCCACTCCGCGGCCCTCGTAGTAGTGGGTGCGGCCCAGGAAGACCAGGGCGCGCTTGTCGGCGAGCCGGTAGGAGCGGATCTTTCCGCCGTGGCCCGCGACGGCCGGGGGCGGGAAGCCCGGCAGCTCGGTGACCGGGAACTCGGCCTCGGCCTCGCCGAGGGCGTCGACGGCCGGAGCCCAGCCGGAGCCCATCACGAGGGCGACGTCGTGGGTCTCGGCACCCGTCAGCTCGCGCAGGCGGGCGGCGGCGGTGTCGGCGGCGGCGTAGGGGTCGCCCTGGATGTCGTCCGGAAGAAGAGATGCGTTCACGCGCACGAGGGTAGCCGCTCTCGGCCTACGCGCGTAGATGACGGAGGTCACGGGAATGCGATCGTTGTCTTGTCGTTTCCGACGAACGCTTCCGGCGTGGGTTTCCGGCGAACGCTTCCGGCGAAGGTTTCCGGCGACCGTTTCCCCCGCGTGACTCCCCTGAACGCTTCCGCGGAATGTGTCGCGGTGCCGGTGGGTGACCCGGCAGGCGGCCGCGGCCGCCTCAGCAGGGGCGCTTGCGCAGCTCCATCACATAGTCGTGCGGCGCCCCGGCCGACTCCGCCGCGTCCGCGATCTCGCCCAGGTAGCGGGCCGACGGGAGGCCGCCCTCGTAGCCGTTCAGGACGTAGGCCCAGGCCGTCTCCTCGCCGTCCAGGGTGTGCGCCCGCACCCGCATCCGGCGGTATATGTCGAGGCCCACGCCCTCCCAGCGGTCCAGGGACTCCTCGTCCATGGGGGCGACCTCGTACAGCGCGACGAAGACCTGCGACAGCGGGTCCTCCACCAGTGTCGCGAGGGCGCCCTCCCAGCCCATGTGCTCGCCCCCGAAGGTCAGCCGCCAGCCGTTCAGCCAGCCGGTGGCGCGCAGCGGCGAGTGCGGTGCGCGGCGGGTCATCAGCCGCGCGTCGAGGTTGCCGGCGTACGCGGCGTAGAGCGACATGAGGTCGAGGGTACGACAGCGCCCCGGCGGCCACTTCCGTAACAGATCCGCCTCCGGGCGCCCCCGGAGGAGACGCACCCCCGGCGTGCGGGACAATGGGGTACGTGACTCGGATCGTGATCATCGGTGGCGGACCCGGCGGATATGAAGCGGCACTGGTGGCCGCACAGCTCGGCGCGGAGGTGACCGTCGTCGACTGCGACGGACTCGGCGGGGCGTCGGTACTCACCGACTGCGTCCCGTCGAAGACGCTCATCGCGACGGCCGAGGTGATGACCACCTTCGACTCCTCCTACGAGGAGCTGGGCATCATCGTGGCGGACGACACCCCGCCGCTGGAGCAGGCTGCCAAGGTCGTCGGGGTCGACCTCGGCAAGGTCAACCGACGGGTGAAGCGCCTCGCGCTCGCCCAGTCCCACGACATCACCGCCTCCGTGACGCGCGCCGGGGCCCGGGTCATGCGCGGCCGCGGGCGGCTGGAGGGCATGCAGTCCCTGGACGGGTCGCGCAAGGTCGTCGTGCGGGCCGCGGACGGCAGCGAGGAGACCCTCACCGCCGACGCCGTGCTCATCGCCACCGGCGGTCACCCGCGCGAGCTGCCCGACGCCCAGCCCGACGGGGAGCGCATCCTCAACTGGACCCAGGTCTACGACCTCGACGAGCTGCCCGAGGAACTCATCGTGGTCGGCTCCGGTGTCACCGGTGCCGAGTTCGCCGGTGCCTACCAGGCCCTCGGCTCCAAGGTCACCCTCGTCTCCTCGCGCGACCGGGTGCTGCCCGGCGAGGACCCCGACGCGGCGGCCGTGCTGGAGGACGTCTTCCGGCGCCGCGGTATGAACGTCATGGCCCGCTCGCGCGCCCAGTCCGCCAAGCGGGTCGGCGACCGGGTCGAGGTCACCCTCGCCGACGGGCGCGTGATCACCGGCACCCACTGCCTCATGGCGGTCGGCGCGATCCCCAACAGCAGTGGGATGGGCCTGGAGGAGGCCGGGGTCAAGCTCCGCGAGTCCGGGCACATATGGACCGACAAGGTCTCCCGTACGACGGCGCCGGGCGTGTACGCCGCGGGTGACGTGACCGGTGTCTTCGCCCTCGCCTCGGTCGCCGCCATGCAGGGACGCATCGCGATGTACCACTTCCTCGGCGACGCGGTGGCCCCGCTCAACCTGAAGACCGTCTCCTCGAACGTCTTCACCGACCCCGAGATCGCCACCGTCGGCTACACCCAGGCCGATGTGGACGCGGGCAAGATCGACGCACGGGTGGTCAAGCTGCCGCTGCTGCGCAACCCCCGCGCCAAGATGCAGGGCATCCGGGACGGCTTCGTCAAGATCTTCTGCCGCCCCGGCACCGGGATCGTCGTGGGCGGCGTGATCGTCGCACCGCGCGCCTCCGAACTGATCCATCCCATCTCGATCGCGGTCGACAACAATCTGACGGTCGAGCAGATCGCGAAGGCTTTCACCGTGTACCCGTCGCTGTCCGGCTCCATCGCCGAGGTGGCGCGGCAGTTGCACACCCGGAAGGCGGGCCTGGAGGCCTGACGGCCGCGGCGCGGGGCCGCAGGTCAGGGCCACCGGGCGCGGGGCGCGGCCGGTGGCGGTCGGGGCATGGGTGCCGCAAGTGGGCGCCTATACCACTTTCCGACCCGCCATGCGAACAACTTCTGTTATTCGGCGCATACTGCTGAAAGCAGACGGTCGTTGGGGTTACTGTCAGTTTCGTGTTCGCTGCAGAACGTCGCCAATTGATCCTCGAAATGGTGCGAGCGAACGGTGCCGTGTCGCTCCGTGAGCTCGCCCGCGTCGTCCAGACCTCCGAAGTGACCGTACGGCGGGACGTGCGCGCGCTGGAGGCAGAAGGACTCCTCGACCGCCGCCACGGCGGTGCGGTGTTGCCGGGCGGCTTCACGCGGGAGTCCGGCTTCCCGCAGAAGTCCCACCTCGCGACCGCCGAGAAGACTGCCATCGCCGACCTCGCCGCGGGCCTCGTGGAGGAGGGCGAGGCCATCGTGGTGGGAGCGGGTACCACCACGCAGGAGCTGGCGCGCCGGCTCGCGCGGGTCCCCGGGCTGACCGTCGTCACCAACTCCCTGCTGGTGGCCCAGGCCCTGGCCCATGCCAACCGGGTGGAGGTGGTGATGACCGGCGGCACCCTGCGCGGTTCCAACTACGCCCTCGTCGGCAGCGGTGCCGAGCAGTCGCTCCAGGGCCTGAGGGTCTCCAAGGCCTTCCTGTCCGGGAGCGGGCTCACCGCCGAACGCGGGCTGTCCACGTCCAACATGCTGTCGGCGTCCGTGGACCGTGCGCTGGTGCAGGCGGCGGCGGAGGTCGTCGTCCTCGCCGACCACACCAAGCTGGGTACGGACACGATGTTCCAGACCGTTCCTACGGACCTGATCACCCGGCTGGTCACGGACGAGCCGCCCCCGCACGACGACCGCGCGGCCACCGAACTCCAGGCCCTGGCCGACCAGGGCGTGCAGATCGCCGTCTCGGGAGCCTCGGGAGCCACGGGAGGCGGTGCTCCGGGGGGCGACCCGGCCCCGGCGGGCCGGCCCCCGCGCCGTGATGTGTCCCTGCCGGGCCCACGCCGCGGGCAGGTCCCGGGCGGCGGCCCCCAGCTGCGCACCGCCGCGGTCCTCGGCGAACAGCCCACGGGGGAACGCGCCCGCGTGGCGGACCTGCGCCGCCGCTGACGGTCCCTGTCTGTAGGGGCGGGGGCGGGCGTGGGCGCGCTGCGCTCCCTCCCCCCTCCAGCCTCCGCACCCGGGTGCCGCGGGGTGCCGCCTGGTGGGGTACGCCGTCGCGGTACCGGGGTGCTTCGGTGCTGCACCCGGGCACTCGGGCACCTGGGCATCCGGGTCGAGTGGACCTGCCCCGAGCGGGCCTGCCCCGACGGGCGGACGCCCCGTCAGCCGTGCTCGGGGGCGACCCACCCGACGAACTGGACCACCACGCCGTTGGGGTCGGCAACCTGGAACAGGCGTTCGCCCCAGGGCCCCTGGCGCAGCGGCATGGTGATGCCGACCCCGGCGTCCCGCAGCCGCTTCTCCTGCTCCTCCAGCCCCGCCGTCGAGAGTGAAGGCCAGGATCACACCGTCGGCGCGCCGGTCGCGCTGCTCGGGCGGCAGCACCTCGGTGCCGCGGGCGAGCAGGACGGCATGGACCGTGTCATGGCGGAGCCATGGCAACCGACGACAACGCCGCGAGGCGCGGTGCCAGGGCCCGCGAGCCCGGCATGATCCAAACGAGAGGGCCTAGGGGCCGCGGCGGCGAGGAGGGCCGAGGGTACCCACGCGGAACCGCCCGACAGGGGCCTCGCTGTCGGCATCCGGACATTCCAGTCGGCCGCCGCCGGGACCCGGGCGGCGGGGCGTCTGGGGAAGGACGGGAGGCCGGACGCGGCCCGAACCCGGGAGCCCCGGTGGGCCGAAGGCCGAGAAGCCCGGCGGACCGTGAGCGGTCGGCCGGGCTTCTTCGTGTCGTACGTCGGCTCAGTCCTTGATCTCGCAGATCAGGGCGCCGGAGGTGATGGACGCGCCGACCTCGGCGGTGAGGCCCTTGATGGTGCCCGCGCGGTGCGCGTTCAGGGGCTGCTCCATCTTCATCGCCTCCAGGACGACCACGAGGTCGCCCTCCTTGACCTCCTGGCCCTCCTCGACCGCGACCTTGACGATCGTGCCCTGCATCGGAGAGGCGAGGGTGTCGCCGGAGGCCGCCGGGCCGGACTTCTTGGCCGCGCGGCGCTTGGGCTTGGCGCCCGCCGCCAGGCCCGTGCGGGCCAGGGACATGCCGAGCGAGGAGGGCAGCGAGACCTCCAGGCGCTTGCCGCCGACCTCCACCACGACCGTCTCGCGGCCCGTCTCGTCCTCGGCGTCCGCCTCGGCGGGGGCCGTGAACGGCTTGATCTCATTGACGAACCCGGTCTCGATCCACCGGGTGTGCACGGTGAACGGGTCGTCCGATCCGGTCAGTTCGGGCGCGAACGCCGGGTCCCTGACCACCGCGCGGTGGAACGGGATCGCCGTCGCCATGCCCTCGACCTGGAACTCCTCCAGCGCACGGGAAGCGCGCTCCAGCGCCTCCTTGCGGGTGCGGCCCGTGACGATCAGCTTGGCCAGCAGCGAGTCCCACGCCGGGCCGATGACACTGCCCGACTCCACGCCCGCGTCCAGCCGGACACCGGGGCCCGACGGCGGCGCGAACGTCGTCACCGTGCCGGGGGCGGGCAGGAAGTTGCGGCCGGGGTCCTCGCCGTTGATACGGAACTCGAAGGAGTGACCGCGCAGTTCGGGGTCGCCGTAGCCCAGTTCCTCGCCGTCGGCGATGCGGAACATCTCGCGGACCAGGTCGATGCCGGCGACCTCCTCGGTGACCGGGTGCTCGACCTGGAGCCGGGTGTTGACCTCCAGGAAGGAGATCGTCCCGTCGTTGCCGACGAGGAACTCCACGGTGCCCGCGCCGACGTAGCCGGCCTCCTTGAGGATGGCCTTGGAGGAGCTGTACAGCTCGTCGAGCTGCGCCTGGCTCAGGAAGGGGGCCGGGGCCTCCTCCACCAGCTTCTGGTGGCGGCGCTGGAGCGAGCAGTCACGGGTGGAGACGACCACCACATTGCCGTGGCTGTCGGCCAGGCACTGGGTCTCCACATGGCGGGGCCGGTCGAGGTAGCGCTCGACGAAGCACTCGCCGCGGCCGAAGGCGGCGACCGCCTCGCGCACCGCGGACTCGTACAGCTCGGGGACCTCGTCGAGGGTGCGGGCGACCTTCAGACCGCGTCCGCCACCGCCGAAGGCGGCCTTGATGGCGATGGGCAGGCCGTGCGCCTCGGCGAACGCCACGACCTCGTCCGCGCCGGACACCGGGTCGGGTGTGCCGGCGACCAGCGGGGCACCGGCGCGCTGGGCGATGTGCCGGGCCGCGACCTTGTCGCCGAGGTCGCGGATGGCCTGTGGCGGGGGACCGATCCAGATCAGCCCGGCGTCCAGGACCGCCTGGGCGAAGTGGGCGTTCTCGGAGAGGAAGCCGTAGCCGGGGTGGACGGCGTCCGCTCCGGAGTCCTTGGCCGCCTGGAGCACCTTCTCGATGTCCAGGTAGCTGGTGGCGGGGGTGTCACCGCCCAGGGCGAACGCCTCGTCCGCCACGCGGACGTGCAGGGCGTCCCGGTCCGGGTCGGCATACACGGCCACGCTCGCGATCCCGGCGTCACGGCAGGCCCTGGCGACACGGACAGCGATTTCGCCACGGTTGGCGATCAACACCTTGCGCACGATGGCTCCCTCTCCTTGAAACAAGCCGAGTTTAGGGACTGCCGACACGACGTTTCGACCCGTCCCCAGTGGTGAGCTTGCCCACACGGAGCGTGAAACCAGGCTCACTCAACCTGTGAATTCCCTTGTCGCACCGCCGTACAGGGGAATCCACCGGAAAACCCTAGCCCTCCGGTGTGGCCGAGGTCTCTATGAGGTAGTCCTGCTGCCGGTCGTGTTTCTTTGTGGAGTCCCTACTAATGGCCCAACGAAAGTTTGCCCTCGACCGACCTCTTGTCCCCGGGTTTACCCGTTAGTAGCGTTCGCGATGTCCCGAAGGTACCCGGAGTAACACGCAGGACGCTCGAAGGTGGGTGGAGCCGGTGGTCCGCAGACCGGTGGCATGGATCGTGGCGGTGCTCCTCCTGCTGGAGGCCTTCGGCATCGCCCTGCTGAACTGGGTCCTCGGCACCGTCGTGGACCGGCAGAACATGTCCCTGGCGGGGCTCGACCCCGAGGCGATGTCCACCTCCTCGAAGGCGGGCGGGGTGGTCTTCGGCCTCTACTTCGCGCTGTGCTCGCTCGCCGCCCTGCTGGTGGCCCTGCGCGGCCGTACCCCCGTCGGCTTCTGGCGCATCGTGCTGATCAGCGCGGCCGTGGTGCACGCCGTGCTGGCCGCCTTCACGGTCGGCCTGGTCGGCTGGGGAGCCTTTGTCTTCCTGATGGTGGTGTTCGGGCTGATACTGCTCACCCTCATGACGTACGACCGTCCGGGCGCGGCCCCGGACGGTCGGCCCGGGCCCGGCGCGGGCGGCGACCCCGGCAAGGGCGGGCGCGCGCCGGGCCAGGACACGGACCGGGACCGTACGGCACCGGAGGGCCCCGCACCCGTCACACCCTGAGCCCGGCCCCCGTCGGCTCACTTCTTCCGGGGCGCCCACAACTCGGTGATCCCGACGCCCAGTTCGGCCAGCAGGCGGCGGATCAGGGGCAGCGAGATGCCGATGACATTGCCGTGGTCGCCGTCGATGCCGTCGATGAAGGGGGCCGAACGGCCGTCCAGGGTGAACGCACCCGCCACATGCAGGGGCTCGCCCGAGGCCACATAGGCGGCGATCTCCTGGTCCGTCGGCTCACCGAAGCGGACCACGGTGGACGCGGTGGCCGACGCGTACCGGCCGCTGACCGTGTCGTAGACGCAGTGCCCGGTCTGGAGCGTGCCCGCCCGGCCGCGCATGGACTTCCAGCGGGCCGTCGCCTCCTCCGGGTCCGCGGGCTTGCCGAGGGCCTGCCCGTCCAGGTCGAGCACCGAGTCGCAGCCGATCACCAGGGCGCCCTTCACCTCGGGGCGCGCCGCGACGACGGAGGCCTTGGCCTCGGCCAGGGCGAGTGCGAGTTCCGCGGGGGTGGGGGCGGTGACGGCGTCCTCGTCGACCCCGCTGACGATGACCTCGGGGTCGAGCCCGGCCTGCCGGAGCAGTCCGAGGCGGGCGGGGGACTGGGATGCGAGCACCAGACGGCGCCGGGAGGGATCGGTCATGCGCTCAGCGTATCGGCGCGCCTCATCTGGTGCCGATGACGATCAGCACCACCAGGCTGGCCACCGCCATCAGGACCCCGAGCCGCCGCAACATCTCCTGCATGTCGCGCAGTTCCTTCGGCGGCTCGTTCTCGGGGTCGGACCACAGCATGCCCTCGATCGTGCGCCGGGGCGCGTCCGGCCGCCTGAGTACACGTACTCAACTTCGACCAGCGGTTTCGCCCCCTCCGTGAGGCCGGTCCGCCAGACCGCCCGGGCGGTCGGTCCGCCCGGGCGGTCGGAGGGCTGCCGGGCGAACCGGCGGACGGCCTACGACGGTGCGGCGGACGGCCTACGACGGTGCCGTGGATGGCGGCGCGCCGGGCCGTCAGGCGGGCCAGTAGGTGCGGCGCCAGGCCGCCGGGCCCGGCTGGGGCAGCCGGTGGGCGGCTACTCGGGCCGGGTCGGCCCAGGAGTCCTCGTCCCGGGCCGCGCCGGGCGGCACCGAGGCCGCCGCCACGGCGCGGGCCCGCACCACCGCCAGTGCGGCGGCCAGCTCCTCCGGGGTCGGATTGCCCCGTACCACCTTGATCGTCATGTCGTCGCTCCCAAGGCTCGGGGGTCTACAGCGGAATGTTGCCGTGCTTCTTCGGAGGCAGTGATTCCCGCTTGGTGCGCAGCTGACGCAGCGCCCGTACGACATGGCGGCGGGTGTCGGAGGGCCGGATCACCGCGTCGACATAGCCGCGCTCGGCGGCCACGTAGGGGTTGAGCAGGGTGTCCTCGTACTCCTGGATCAGCCGGGCGCGGGTTGCCTCCGGGTCGTCCGCCTCGGCGATGGTGCGGCGGTGCAGGATGTTCACCGCGCCCTGCGCGCCCATCACCGCGATCTGCGCGGTCGGCCAGGCCAGGTTCACGTCCGCGCCCAGGTGCTTGGAGCCCATGACGTCGTAGGCGCCGCCGAACGCCTTGCGGGTGATCACCGTGATCAGCGGGACGGTGGCCTCGGCGTAGGCGAAGATCAGCTTGGCGCCGCGGCGGATGATGCCGGTGTGCTCCTGGTCGACGCCGGGCAGGAAGCCGGGCACGTCGACGAAGGTGAGCACCGGCACGTTGAAGGCGTCGCAGGTGCGGACGAAGCGGGCCGCCTTCTCGCTCGCGTCGATGTCCAGGCACCCGGCGAACTGCATGGGCTGGTTGGCGACGATGCCCACCGGACGGCCCTCGACCCGGCCGAAGCCGGTGACGATGTTCGGCGCGAACAGCGCCTGGGTCTCCAGGAACTCGCCGTCGTCCAGGACGTGTTCGATCACCGTGTGCATGTCGTACGGCTGGTTGGCGCTGTCCGGCACGACCACGTCCAGCTCGCGGTCCTCGTCGCTGATCGCGAGGTCCGCCTCCTCCGGGAACACCGGGGGCTCGGACAGGTTGTTGGACGGCAGATACGACAGCAGCTGCTTGACGTAGTCGATCGCGTCCTTCTCGTCCCCGGCCATGTGGTGCGCCACGCCGGAGGCGGTGTTGTGGGTGCGGGCGCCGCCCAGCTCCTCGAAACCGACGTCCTCACCGGTCACGGTCTTGATGACGTCCGGTCCCGTGATGAACATGTGCGAGGTCTGGTCGACCATCACCGTGAAGTCGGTGATCGCGGGGGAGTAGACCGCGCCGCCCGCGCAGGGGCCGACGACCAGGCTGATCTGCGGGATCACCCCGGAGGCATGGGTGTTGCGGCGGAAGATCTCGCCGTAGGCGCCGAGGGAGGCGACGCCCTCCTGGATCCGGGCGCCGCCGGAGTCGTTGATCCCGATGACCGGGCAGCCGGTCTTCAGGGCGAAGTCCATGACCTTGACGATCTTCTGGCCGTAGACCTCGCCCAGAGCCCCGCCGAAGACCGTGAAGTCCTGGGAGAACACCGCGACCGGACGGCCGTCCACGGTGCCGTAGCCGGTCACCACACCGTCCCCGTAGGGGCGGTTCTGCTCCAGTCCGAAGTTCGTCGAGCGGTGCCGGGCGAACTCGTCCAGCTCGATGAACGAGCCCTCGTCCAGCAGCAGTTCGATCCGCTCACGGGCCGTCAGCTTGCCCTTGGCGTGCTGCTTCTCGACCGCGCGCTCCGATCCGGCGTGCGTGGCCTCCTCGACGCGCCGCTGGAGGTCCGCCAGCTTGCCCGCGGTGGTGTGAATGTCGATCTCTTCCGGCTCCGACATCGGGATGCGGCTCCCTGCCTGCTCAGTAAGGACGCTCGGGTAGGACGTGAGGGGTGGAACAAGAGTGCTCAGAAGAACGAACGGTTACTCATCCGTAGCGTAGTGGGGTGCCCAACGATCGGCAGTGCGGCGTTGACCACACCCAGGGCCTCTCGTCTGGATCATGCCGGGCTCGCGGGGTCCGGCCTGCTCCCCACGAAAGACCCTAGGGTGGCTTGCATGATGCCTCCGGATTCCTCAGACGAGAACCGCCCCGGGAACGATTCCGCGGGCGGCGGCAGCCGCTGGTCCGACCTGGAGCGGCCGCCCCTGAACGCCGTCGCGCTGCGCCGGGCGCTGGTGCGCGAGGGCGGTCTGTGGTCCGGGATCGAGGTGGTGCAGCGCACCGGGTCCACCAACTCCGACCTGGTGGCGCTCACCGAGGCGGGACGGGCCGCCGAGGGGGCCGTCCTGGTCGCCGAGGAGCAGAACGCGGCGCGCGGGCGGCTGGACCGGGTCTGGAGCGCCCCGGCCCGCTCCGGCCTGTTCTTCTCGGTGCTGCTTCGGCCCGCCGGGGTGCCGGTGGCCCGCTGGGGCTGGCTGTCGCTGCTCGCCGGGGTCGCCGTCGCGACGGCGCTCAGCCGGGCCGCGGGCGTCGACACGGCACTCAAGTGGCCCAACGACGTGCTGATCACCGTCGGTGACGAGGAGCGCAAGACGGGCGGGATCCTCGCGGAGCGCGCGGGCGAGGACGGGATCGTCGTCGGCATCGGCATCAATGTCACGCTGCGCCGGGACGAACTGCCGGTGCCCACCGCGGGCTCCCTGGCGCTCGCGGGCGCCCTCACCACCGACCGGGACCCGCTGCTGCGGGCGGTGCTGCGCTCCCTGGAGGACTGGTACGGCCGGTGGCGCGCGGCGGGCGGCGACCCGGTGGCCAGCGGCCTCCAGGAGACATACGCGGCCGGGAGCGCCACCCTCGGCCGCCTGGTCCGCGCCGAACTGCCCGGCGACCGCTCCCTCACCGGGGAGGCGGTGGCCATCGACGGCGACGGGCGGCTGGTGCTGGCGACGGGGGACGGCGTGCAGGAGCCGGTGGGCGCCGGGGACATCGTGCATCTGCGCCCCGCGTGAGCATCCGTGAGCCCCTGCCGGACGCCCTTCCTGGAGGAGTGAGCTACCGCACACCTGCCGTAGAGTTGACCGCGGTCGATACCTGACCGCGGCAGATCGGAAGGGCAGCACGCGTGACCGTCGACGACACGGGCTCGGGCACGGGCGTGGACCCCGCCCCCGACGGTGGACCGGGGCGGGACGCTCATGCCGGGCCCGAGGGGGACCCCCTCGCGCTCCGTCTGGAGCAGCTCATCCTGGGGGCCCAGCGCCGGTACACCCCCTTCCAGGCGGCGCGCAGCGCGGGCGTCTCGATGGAGCTGGCGTCCCGTTTCTGGCGGGCGATGGGCTTCGCGGACATAGGGCAGGCCAAGGCGCTCACGGAGGCGGACGTGCTGGCCCTGCGGCGGCTGGCCGGTCTGGTCGAGGCGGGGCTGCTGAGCGAGGCGATGGCGGTGCAGGTGGCCCGGTCCACCGGGCAGACCACCGCGCGGCTGGCGGAGTGGCAGATCGACTCCTTCCTGGAGGGCCTCACCGAGCCCCCGGAACCCGGCATGACCCGTACCGAGGTCACCTATCCCCTGATCGAACTGCTGCTGCCGGAGCTGGAGGAGTTCCTCATCTATGTGTGGCGGCGCCAGCTGGCCGCCGCCACCGGCCGGGTCGTCCAGGCCGCCGACGACGAGGAGATGGTCGACCGGCGCCTCGCCGTCGGCTTCGCCGACCTCGTCGGCTTCACCCGCCTGACGCGCCGCATGGAGGAGGAGGAACTCGGCGAGCTGGTCGAGGCGTTCGAGACCACCGCGGCCGACCTGGTCGCCGCGCACGGCGGCCGCCTCATCAAGACGCTGGGCGACGAGGTGCTGTTCGCGGCCGACGACGCCGGTACGGCCGCGGAGATCGCCCTGCGCCTCATCGAGACGATGGCCAACGACGAGACGATGCCGGAGCTGCGCGTGGGCATCGCCTTCGGCACGGTGACCACCCGGATGGGCGATGTCTTCGGCACCACGGTGAATCTGGCGAGCCGGCTCACCTCGATAGCGCCCCGGGACGCGGTCCTGGTCGACGGCGCCTTCGCGGAGGAGCTGATCCGCACGGCGGAGGCGCCCGTCTCCGAGACGGAGGCCGCGGAGGCGGCGGCCGCGGCGGAGAAGGAGGGCGAGGAGCCGCCCGTGTACCGCTTCGCGCTCCAGCCCATGTGGCAGCGCCCGGTGCGCGGCCTCGGCGTGGTCGAACCCTGGCTGCTGACCCGCCGGGAGGGGACCCCGTAGGTCCCGTGGGCCGCGTGGGCCGCGTAATCCTTGGAGCCCGCGTAGTCGTCGTGGTCCGCGCAGCCCCCACAGGCCGTGCAGTCCTTCCGGTCCTTCCAGTCCGCTCAGGCCGTAGGGCATTCAACCGCCCAGGCTCAGGCCGCCGACGCACAGCCCGATGATCGGCACGCACAGGCCCGGGTCGTGCGGTGCGGGCGCGGGCGTCCGGGCGGGGGCGGTCGTGGAGGGCGCGGCCCGTGGCGCGGTGGGTGCCGGGGCCGCCCGGGTGCCTGGCGCCCGGGAGGCGGTGGGCACCCGGGGGATCTGCGGGATACCGGTCGGCGGGTCGGTCTCCGCGGCCGCCGGGGCGGCGGCCCCGTCGGAGGCCCGGGCGGAAGGCCCCGCGGTGGTCTCCATGGCGGCCTTCCCGGCCTTCCCAGTCGTCCCCGCCGACCCGGCCGTCTCCGGTACGGCGGAGGCGGCGCTCCCCGTGCGGAGGACGGAGGCGGTGGAGGGGCCGTCCGCGCCCCCGCCCGGCGCGGTGCGGAGCGTGGCTGCCGTGTCGGTGGCGTCGATCCGGGGCGCGGCCTCGGCCTGTCCGCCGCCGCCCGTCACCGCGTCCGGGGCGAGGCGTACCAGGCTCAGCACCCCGGCGGCCAGGGCGAACCCGCCGACCGCGAGGGCGATCCGCCGGGGGCGCGGCTTGCGGTGCCGCCCGGCGGGGCGGAACCGGAGGGGTCCCGGGGCCCCGGGCGCGATGGCCGTGGTCTCGCCGGTGCCGGTGTCCGTCGTCATGCTCGTCCCTCCCGGTGTGCCCGCGCGCCCCCGGTGCGCCCTGGCGGTGGGCAGGCTATGTGCCGCCCGGCGGGAGGCGCGGCGGAGAACAGGCGAATGTCACCCGAAAGAGGTCAGGCGACCGGATGGCGGCCGGGGCCCGGCGGGTGTGGACGGCGGCTTCCCCGGGGCCGCTCCGGCTGCGATGATCGGGCGGTCGGTGTTAACCCGCGTTAACCGGGAGGGTGTCATGGCGGAGCAGACGGACGAGCGGCGGTTCGGCGAGTATGTCGTCGTACGGCGGCACGGACATGTCGCGGAACTGGTGCTGGACCGGCCCAAGGCGATGAACGCGGTGTCCACGGAGATGGCCCGTTCGATCATCGCGGCCTGCGCACACCTGGCCGCCGACCGGGACGTGCGGGTGACCGTGCTGACGTCGACGCACGAGCGGGCGTTCTGCGTGGGCGCCGACCTGAAGGAGCGGAACTCCTTCACGGACGCGGATCTGCTGCGCCAGCGCCCTTTCTCCCGCGGCGCCTACACCGGGGTCCTGGAGCTGCCGATGCCGACCGTCGCCGCCGTGCACGGCTTCGCCCTGGGCGGCGGCTTCGAGCTGGCGCTGTCCTGCGACCTGATCGTGGCGGACGGTACGGCGGTGGTCGGGCTGCCCGAGGTGTCCGTGGGGGTGATCCCGGGCGGCGGCGGGACCCAGCTGCTGCCCCGCCGGGTGGGGGCGGCCCGCGCGGCGGAGCTGATCTTCACCGCGCGGCGGCTCCCGGCGGCCGAGGCGCGGGAGCTGGGGCTGGTCGACGTGCTGGTCGAGGAGGGCCGGGACCGCCCGGAGGCGCTCGCCCTCGCGGCCCGTATCGCCGCGAACTCCCCGGTGGGCCTGCGCGCCGCGAAGCGCGCCCTGCGCCTGGGCCATGGCCTCGATCTGCGGACCGGCCTGGAGGTCGAGGACGCCGCCTGGCGCGCGGTGGCCTTCTCCGGCGACCGCGCGGAGGGAGTGGCCGCCTTCAACGAGAAGCGCAGCCCGGAGTGGCCGGGGGAGTAGGGGCGAGGGCCCGGGGGTGCGGGACGGGAGAGGGGGCGAGGGCCCGGGGGTGCGGGACGGGAGAGGGGGCGAGGGCCCGGGGGTGCGGGACGGGAGAGGGGGCGAGGGCCCCGGGGGTGCGGGACGGGCCCCTGATCGCCGTACCGATGTCTCATGGTCCCCTGATCGTCCCTAGCCTGGTGTCGTGGTCGAGGACAGTCGGCTGAAGGCCGTGGTGGCGCTGGCGCAGGGCATGGCGGCGGCGCACACCTCGCATGAGTCCTGGCGGGCCGCCGCGGCGGGCGCGTGCCGGGCGCTCGCCGGGAGCTTCGCCGCGCTCTCCGTGTGGGAGCGCGAGGGCGGGCGGCTGCGGGTCCTCGTCAATGTGGGGGACCGGGCGCCCGAGGAGGAGGAGTTCCCCGAGGACGAGTCGTACCCGGTGCACCAGTTCCCGGAGATCACGGAGTTCCTCCATGAGCGCTGGGCGGGCGGCGGCGGCCCCAGCGCCTGGGTGGAGACCGCCCGGGACCCGGCCGCGGAGCGCGGGGGCTACGCCAACCAGCGGGTCGCCTCGCTGCGCCGCCGCGGGCGCGGCTGCTGTGTGGTCGCGCCGCTGGTGCTGCACGGCCGCGCCTGGGGGGAGCTGTATGTCGCCCGGCGGGACGACGCCCCCGTGTTCGACGCCGCCGACGCCGACTTCGCCACGGTCCTGGCCTCCGTGGTCGCCGCGGGCCTCGCCCAGTCCGAGCGGCTGGAGGAGGCCCACCGGCTCGCCTTCACCGACGCGCTGACCGGCCTCGCCAACCGCCGCGCGATCGATGTGCGCCTGGACGAGGCGATCGAGCGGCACCGCGGCGACGGGTCGGCGGTCTCGCTCGTCATCTGCGACCTGAACGGGCTCAAGCGCGTCAACGACACCCGGGGGCACGCCGTGGGCGACCGGCTCCTGGAGCGTTTCGGGTCGGTGCTCTCGCTGTGCGGGGCCATGCTGCCCGGTGCCCTGGTCGCCCGGCTCGGCGGCGACGAGTTCTGTCTGCTGGCGGTCGGGCCCCCGGCGGACGAGGTGGTCCGGATCGCCGACGAAGTGTGCCGCCGGGCCGCCGAGTTGGAGCTGGGCGACGGGGTCGCCTGCGGTGTCGCCTGCACGGCGGACCCGATCGGCCCGGTCCGCTCGGCCCGTCGGCTGTTCCGGCTCGCGGACGCGGCGCAGTACCGTGCCAAGGCGCTGCGCTCCGCGAAGCCCGTGGTCGCGGGCCGTGAGGGGCCCGACGACCCGGTCGTACGGCTGGCCGACGCGCCGCCTCCCGCGGCGGGCGAGCGCCGCCGTATCCGCGGCCGCCACTGAGGCCGGGGCGCGGACGGCCGGTAAGGGGCGGGCCCGCCGTCCACAGGCGACAGCGGACTAGTGACATCTCTGAATTCACTGCGTACGCTCCTGAATATGGATATGCACACTGTGGTGGTGGGGACGTCCGGGGTGACCGCGTCCGACGTGCTCGCCGTGGCGCGGGCCGATGCCCGGGTCGAGCTTTCCGAGGAGGCCCGTGCGGCCCTCGCGGCGGCCCGCGGGGTCGTGGAGGCGCTGGCGGCCAAGCCGGAACCGGTCTACGGGGTCAGCACGGGCTTCGGCGCCCTGGCGACCCGGCACATCAGCCAGGAGCTGCGCACCCGGCTCCAGCGCAACATCGTCCGCTCCCACGCGGCGGGCATGGGCCCCCGGGTCGAGCGGGAGGTCGTCCGCGCCCTGATGTTCCTCCGGCTGAAGACCGTCTGCTCCGGCCGCACCGGTGTGCGCCCCGAGGTCGCGCAGACCATGGCGGACCTCCTCAACGCCGGCATCACCCCGGTCGTGCACGAGTACGGCTCGCTCGGCTGCTCCGGCGACCTGGCCCCGCTGTCCCACTGTGCGCTCGCGCTGATGGGCGAGGGCGACGCCGAGGACCGCGACGGTGCCATACGGCCCGCCTCCGAACTCCTCGCCGAGCACGGCATCGCCCCCGTCGAGCTGCGCGAGAAGGAAGGCCTCGCACTCCTCAACGGCACCGACGGCATGCTCGGCATGCTGATCATGGCCCTGGCGGACCTGGAGACGCTCTACAAGTCGGCCGATGTCACGGCGGCACTCTCGCTGGAGGCGCTGCTCGGCACGGACAAGGTGCTCGCCCCGGAGCTGCACACCATCCGCCCCCACCCCGGCCAGGGCGCCTCGGCCGCCAATATGCTGGCGGTGCTGAAGGGTTCGGGACTGACGGGCCATCACCAGGACGACGCCCCGCGCGTCCAGGACGCCTACTCGGTGCGCTGCGCCCCGCAGGTCGCGGGCGCAGGCCGGGACACCCTGGCGCACGCCCGCCTGGTCGCCGAACGGGAGCTGGCCTCCGCGGTGGACAACCCGGTGGTGCTGCCCGACGGACGGGTGGAGTCCAACGGGAACTTCCACGGCGCGCCGGTGGCCTACGTACTCGACTTCCTGGCGATCGCCGCGGCCGATCTGGCCTCGATCGCGGAGCGCCGCACCGACCGCCTGCTGGACAAGAACCGCTCGCACGGCCTGCCGCCGTTCCTCGCGGACGACGCGGGTGTCGACTCCGGTCTGATGATCGCCCAGTACACGCAGGCGGCGCTGGTGAGTGAGATGAAGCGGCTGGCCGTCCCGGCCTCCGCCGACTCGATCCCCTCCTCGGCCATGCAGGAGGACCATGTCTCGATGGGCTGGTCGGCGGCGCGCAAGCTGCGTACCGCGGTGGACAACCTCACCCGGGTGCTGGCGATCGAGCTGTACGCGGCGACCCGGGCGGTCGAACTGCGTGAGGGCCTGACGCCTGCCCCGGCCAGCCGGGCGGCGATCACGGCCCTGCGCGCGGCGGGCTCCGAGGGCCCCGGCCCGGACCGCTACCTGGCCCCGGACCTCGCGGCGGCGGACGCCTTCGTACGCGCGGGGAGCCTGGTGGCATCCGTGGAGACCGTCACCGGCCCGCTGGCCTGAGACCGGGCGCCCCTTCCGTGGGGAAGGGGCGCCCCTTGAAGATCTCGCTGGACCTTTGCGCCGTACCCGGCCGCTGGGCCGTGAATTGCGCCCGGCTCCAGCGGGGGACCTAGCAGGCCTCCAGCCGCTCCCTGCGCACCGAGTACGCCAGGAATCCCCCGCCCAGGCACAGGGAGAGCGCTCCGCCCACCACATACGGCGTGGTGTCCACGCTTCCGGTGTCGGCGAGCCGGGTGCCCACCGCCGCCCCGTCCGCTTCCAGGGCGTCCGACGGCCCGGAGGCGGCGTCCGACGGCTCGGTGGCGGAGGTGGAGACGGTGTCCGCCGCACCGTCGGCCGCGGACCTCACCGTGGTGACCTGCGAAGACCCGGCAGATCCCGCAGATCCCGCGGATCCCGCAGACCTGGCAGATCCCGCGGACCCCCGCGCGGCTTCCGAGGCCGCCTGCGCGGACCTCGACGTCGCGGATCCCGCCGTCGCGGGGCCGGGCAGATCGGGGGTGGCATTGGCGGACGGGACGAACCACAGGGCCCCCAGCAGGGTTCCCGCCGCGGTGGCGGTCAGCAGGGTCCGGCGTGCGGTGGACGACGAGCGACGTGCGGCGGACACGAAATACCGATCCCCCTGGGGCGGTTGCGAATTGGCCGTGTACAGCGATGCTAGTGAAAGGCGCGGGTCGTGGGAAAGTCGCGGCCCCCGGGGGCCTTACGCTCCCGCCATGAGTACTTCTGAGACATCACGGTTTGTCCGGCTTCGTGTGGAGCTGGTCCTCGAGGTCAGCGACCCCGACACCGTCACCAAGGCCGCGCTGCGCCGTATCGCCGACGACACGGGCATGCCGGAGGTGGAGCGTCTGTACACCGAGACCGCGGTGACGGAGGACCCGGCCGAGGCGCTGGCGTACCTCGTCGACCCGTCCGACCTGCTCGGTGAGGTGCCGGGGGTCGAGCTGGCCCAGGCGTCCTGGAGCAGCGAGCAGATCGACTACGACCCGGACTCGCCGGACTGGGACCTCGACGACGACGAGGAGGGCGAGGAGGAGGACGACGACTGACGGCGGCGAGGGACCCGGCCGACGCGGCCGGGGGCGATCATGACCCCGGGCGGCAACCGGCCCCCGGGGTCCCGTCGTCTCGAGCAGCGTTCCTCACGTTCCCCGCGGCACCGCTACGATCCGCGCCATACGGGGGTTGTCCCCGCCCCGCCTGGGCGGGCGTGGTGTGGCCCACACCTCGATGGGGTGTGGAACGGGGCGAACCGGTCGTAGCGTTGATGGTTCTTGCGGGGGACCGTACGGGGTTTTGGGGTTTCGGCAACGATGGAGAAGCGTGTGATGACGGACAGTAAGCGGCGCAAGGGTCTGGTGACCGCGTCCGCACTGCTCGGCGGAATGCTGGTGCTCACCGCGTGCAGCGGAAGCGACAAGGCGTCCGGCGGTGGCGAATCCACCGCGCAGGCCAAGGTCGACGAGGCGGCTGCCCAGAAGAGCTCCGAGGCACAGATCAAGATCACCCCGGGTGACGGTTCCGACAACGCCTCCATCAACAACGCGGCCAAGGTCACGGTCGCGAAGGGCACCCTGAGCCAGGTCGCCATGACCACCGCGACCGGCACGCCCGTCAGCGGTCGGATATCCGCCGACAAGACGAGCTGGGCGCCCACCGGCCAGCTCCAGCGGGCGACGACCTACAAGATCGCCGTGACCGCCAAGGACTCCCAGGGGCGCGACGCCCATGAGAACGCCTCCTTCACCACGGTGGCCCCGGCTCACTCCTTCATAGGCAACTTCACCCCGGAGAGCGGCACCACCGTCGGCGTCGGCATGCCGGTGTCGATCAACTTCGACAAGGCGATCACCAACAAGGCCGCCGTGCAGAAGGGCATCACCGTCTCCTCCAGCAGCGGCCAGGAGGTCGTCGGTCACTGGTTCGGCGCCAACCGGCTCGACTTCCGCCCCGAGGACTACTGGAAGGCGGGCTCCACCGTCACGATGAAGCTCAACCTCGACGGTGTCGAGGGCGCGAGCGGCGTCTACGGCGTCCAGCAGAAGACGGTCACCTTCACGATCGGCCGCAACCAGGTCTCCTACGTCGACGCGAAGACCAAGGAGATGAAGATCACCCAGGACGGCAAGACCGTCAAGACCATCCCGATCTCCGCGGGATCGCCCGAGCACACCACGTACGAGGGCCAGATGGTGATCTCCGAGAAGTTCACCCAGACCCGGATGAACGGCGCCACGGTCGGCTTCACCGACTCCGACGGCAAGGGCGAGTACGACATCAAGGACGTGCCGCACGCGATGCGCCTGACCACGTCCGGCACCTTCATCCACGGCAACTACTGGGGCCCGCCGTCCGTCTTCGGCAGCGTCAACACCAGCCACGGCTGCGTCGGCCTCCAGGACGCAAAGGGCGCGGGCGACCCGGGCACGCCCGCCGCGTGGTTCTACAACCACTCGATGGTCGGCGACGTCGTGGTCATCTCCCACACCGGCGACAAGACGGTCTCCCCGGACAACGGCCTCAACGGCTGGAACATGGGCTGGGACCAGTGGAAGGCGGGCTCGGCCGTCTGACGCCCGGCCGCCGGCACCTTCGTACCGATGCCGCCGACCGCCCCGCACGGGCGGTCGGCGGCATCGCCGTTTCCCCGGCCGGACCCGTCCGCGGCGCCCAACTCCCGGGCCGTCAGGGCTTCTCATCCTTCTCTTATGTCCGGTTTATCGGTTCATCAGGGTGTGTCCCTAGCTTGCCGCCATGTTCTTCACCTACCTGAGGCGCGAACTGCGCCGCCGTAGAAAGGCGGCCCTCGTCGTCGCCTCCGGGCTCGCCCTGGGCATCGCCCTGGTCATCGTGGTCAACTCCGTGTCCTCCGGTATGGGGAAGGCGCAGGACAAGGTGCTCCAGTCGCTGTACGGGCTGGGGACCGACATGACCGTCACCAAGGCCGCCGCGGCCCCCTCCGGCGGCTCCCAGGGCCCGCGCTTCAGCTTCGGCGCCCGCGACAGCGGCAGCGGCAGCGGCAGCGACCAGACGCAGAGCAGCGACCGCGTCATGGTCCAGGGCTTCCAGACCCTCGACGACAGCACGGTCACCAAGGTGGGCGCGCAGAGCGGCGTCTCGCAGGCCGTGGGCGGACTGAGCCTCCGGGTCGTCAAGATCAGCGGGCAGTTCACCCGGGGCGAGTTCAAGCAGGACCAGAGCGGTGGCGGCCGCGGCGGCTACGGCGGCGGCCGGGCCCAGGGCCATGTCGAGGGCGGCGGCGCCAACTTCGACGTCAACAACTACTCCGTCTACGGCACGGATGTCACCAAGCCCGCCCTCGGTCCGCTGACCTCCTCAAAGATCACCAGCGGCCGTACCTTCACGACCTCGGAGACCAACGCCAAGGTCGCCGTCGTGGACGCGGCCTACGCCAAGGAAAAGAGCCTCAAGACCGGCTCCACCGTGACCATCAAGGGAGTCGCCTTCCAGGTCATCGGTATCGCCACCGCAGACAGCGGCGACTCCGCGGCCAACCTCTACATCCCGCTCCAGCAGGCCCAGACCCTCGGGGACGCCAAGGGCAAGGTCACCACGATCTACGTCAAGGCCGAGGACTCCCAGCAGATCGGGGCCGTCAAGTCGACGATCCAGAAGAACATCTCCGGGACCACGGTCACCACCTCCGCCGACCTCGCGAGCACGGTCTCCGGCTCCCTCTCCACCGCCTCCAGCCTCGCCGACAACGTGGGCAAGTGGCTGTCCGTGGTGGTGCTGGTGGCCGCGTTCCTGGTGGCGGGCCTGCTCACCTCCTCCGCCGTCTCCCGCCGCGTACGGGAGTTCGGCACCCTGAAGGCTCTCGGCTGGAAGTCCGGCCGGGTCACCCGCCAGGTCGTCGGTGAGGCCGTGGTCAACGGCCTGGTCGGCGGCGTCCTCGGCATCGCCCTGGGCCTCGCGGGCGCCTATGCGGTCACCGCGATCAGCCCCACCCTTCAGGCCCAGCTCGGCGGCGGCGAAGGCGGCGGCGGTCGCTTCGGTGGCGGTGGCGGTGGTGGTGGCGGCTTCGGCGGTGGCGGCGGGTTCGGCGGCGGCCGACGGGCCGCCAAGACCCTGGAGGTCGCGCTCACCGCGCCGGTCAGCCTCTCCACCATCGTCCTCGCGGTCGCCCTCGCCGTCACCGGGGGACTGATCGCCGGAGCCTTCGGCGGCTGGCGGGCCTCCCGGCTGCGCCCCGCCGACGCCCTGCGCCGCGTCGAGTAACCCCCGCCCCGCAGGCGCACGCGGACGCGAGCGCCGCACCTGGACGCGAGCGCCGCACCTGGACGCGAGCGCCGCACCCGGATGCGAGCGCCGCACCTGGACGCGAGCGCCGCACCTGGACGCGAGCGCCGCACGCGGACGCGAGCGCCGCACGCGGACGCGAGCGCCGCACGCGGACGCGAGCACCGCACCAGAACGCGAGCACCGCACCGGAACGCGAGCACCGCACCCCTTCCGTATCCCAGGAGTTGCACCATGTACGAACTCAGAGGCGTCACCAAGCGCTACACGCGGGGCAAGGAGACCATCAACGCCCTCGACGGCGTCGACCTCACGATCGGCGACGGCGACCGGCTCGTCATCCAGGGCCCCACCGGCGGCGGCAAGTCCACGCTGCTCCAGATGCTCGGCGGCCTGGACAAGCCCACCGGCGGCTCCGTCGAACTCGACGGCATCGATCTCGCCAAGCTCTCCGAGGCCCGGCTGACCAAGGTGCGCAGCGAGAACATCGGCTTCGTCTTCCAGAGCTTCAACCTGATCCCGACGCTCACCGCCCAGGAGAACGTCGAGACCGCGCTCGTACCCCTCGGCATCAAGGGTGCGGAGCGCCGCGAACGGGCCGCCCGGGCCCTGGACTCGGTCGGCCTCGGTGAGCGGCTCGGCCATCTGCCCGCCGAGCTGTCCGGCGGGCAGCAGCAGCGCGTCGCGATCGCCCGTGCCCTGGTGAAGCGCCCCAAGGTGCTGCTCGCCGACGAGCCCACCGGAAACCTGGACGAGTCCACCCGGGACGAGATCATGGACGTACTGGAGACCCTGTGGAAGGAGCACGGGCTGACCTTTGTGATGGTCACGCACGACTCCGCGCTGGCGAAGAAGGCCCCGCGCCTCGCGACCATCCGCAAGGGCCGGATCACGGTCCGGGAGAACGCCGTTTCCTAGGTCTGCCACCGGGTCGGCCTGTTGCCGTCCGGTGCTCTTGAGGCGCTGATCGCCCCCCGGGCATACTGCGTGCCCCGGGGGGTTGACGTGCACATGCGCGGCTCATCCCCCGGCCGGGTGAATGGGGAATTCGCCCGGTTTCCTCATCTCCAGGGGGAGTTGTGCGCAGACAAGTGAAGAGAGCATGCGCGGCCGCCGTCGCCACGGCGGCCGCGGTCGCGCTGGCGGCGGGTATGACCGGCCCGGCGTCGGCGAAGCCGGGGCCGGCTGCCCGCCCGGCCGCCGCCGGGACCCTCACCGCGAAGCACCGCATCACCCTGATCACCGGAGACCGGGTGGTACTGGACGCCAGGGGCCGGGTCGCCGGTCTTGAGCGGGCCAAGGGCCGCGAGAAGGTCCCGGTGCAGATCCACAGGGCCGCCGGACACACCTATGTGGTGCCGGCCGACGCGGCCGCCCTGATCGCCTCCGGCACCCTCGACCGGCGGCTGTTCGACGTCACCGGCCTCAACTCCGCCCGCACCCGCCGGGACGAGAAGAACGGCCCGAAGGTCATCGTGGGCTACCGGGGCACCGCGAGCGCCGCGAAGGGTGAGGTACGGGAGGCGGGCACCCTCCGCAGAACCCTGACCGCCCTGAACGCGGACGCGGTCCAGGCGCCCCCGCGGGACACGGCCCGGCTCTGGAAGGCACTCACCGCGGACGGCGGCACCGCCTCCGGTATCGCGCACATCTGGCTCGACGGCGTCCGCAGGGCCAGCCCCGACACCTCGGTGACACAGATCGGCGCCCCGAAGGCCTGGGCCGCGGGCTACGACGGCAAGGGCGTCAAGGTCGCCGTGCTCGATACCGGCGTCTACGCCGACCACCCGGACCTCAAGGGTCAGGTGATCGCGGCCAAGAACTTCTCCACCGCCGCCACCGCCGCCGACAAGGTCGGCCACGGCACCCATGTGGCGTCCATCGTGGCGGGCACCGGCGCGAAGTCGCACGGCCTCTACAAGGGAGTCGCCCCCGGCGCGAAGATCCTCAGCGGCAAGGTCCTGGACGACGAGGGATACGGCGACGACTCCGGCATCCTCGCCGGTATGGAGTGGGCGGCTCAGCAGGGCGCCGACATCGTCAATCTGAGCCTGGGCGGCCCCGACACCCCCGGAGTCGATCCGCTGGAGGCCGAGGTGAACAAGCTGTCCGAGCAGAAGGGCATCCTGTTCGCCGTCGCCGCGGGCAACGACGGCGAGCTGGGCGAGGGGACCGTCGGCTCCCCGGGCAGCGCGGCCGACGCGCTCACCGTCGGTGCCGTCGACAGCGCCGACAAACTGGCCTCCTTCTCCAGCCGGGGCCCCGGTCCCGACGCCGCCGTCAAGCCCGATGTGACCGCCCCCGGTGTGAACATCACCGCCGCCGCGGCCCCCGGCAGCCTCATCGACAAGGAGACCGGCGAGAAGCCGCCCGGCTACCTCACCCTCTCCGGTACGTCGATGGCGACCCCGCATGCCGCGGGCGCCGCCGCGCTCCTCAAGCAGGAGCACCCCGACTGGACCTTCGCCGAGCTGAAGTCGGCGCTGACGGGCTCCGCCAAGGGCGGCGCCTACACCCCCTTCCAGCAGGGATCCGGCCGGATCGCGGTGGACAGGGCGATCGGGCAGACCGTCCTCGCCCAGCCGTCCTCCGTGTCCTTCGGCACCGCGCGGTGGCCCCACACCGACGACCGGCCCCTCACCCGGCAGCTGACCTACCGCAACACCGGCCACGCCGCCGTCACCCTGTCGCTCGCGCTGACCGCCACCGACCCCCGCGGCCGCCCCGCGCCCGCCGGGTTCTTCACGCTCGGCGCGCGGCAGGTGACCGTCCCGGCGGCCGGCACGGCCACCGTCCCGGTCGGCACCGACACCCGACCCGGCGGCTCGGTCAACGGCGCCTACTCCGCGTATGTGACCGCGACGGGCGGCGGCCGCAGCGTCCGCACGGCCCTGGCCGTGGAGCGCGAGACCGAGTCGTACGACGTCACCCTGAAGTACACCGACCGTCCCGGGCACCACCCCGTCCATCTGACCGACCTGACGGATCTGTCGCCCACGGGGGACGCGCGGGACTACTTCTCCCAGACCGCCGACAACACCGTGACGATCCGGGTGCCGAAGGGCACCTATCTGCTCGACTCGGTCTCCCTGAAGAGCCCGGACTCGATCGAGGGCGGCGCGGACTGGCTGGTCCGGCCCCGGCTGGACGTCACCGGCGCCACCACGGTCACCGTCGATCTGACCAGGACCAGGCCCGCCGACATCACCGTGCCGGACCCCGCCGCCAAGCCCGCCTCGGCGACCGTCGCGTACAACTACGAGGCAGGGAACGTCGGTTCGGGCACCGCCCTGTCCGTGCCGTCCTTCGGGGACCTGCGCATCGCGCACCTCGGCCCCGCCGTCCCCTCGGGCCTCTGGCAGAGCTGGTTCGGCCAGTGGACCAAGGGCGGCACCGCCGAGTACGACATCTTCACCGGGGCCCGGGTCAAGAAGCTGGAGGGCGCGCATGTCCGCCACTACCGGGCGGGCGAGCTGGCCGCGCTGAAGCTGAACCTCGGCGCCGCGAGCAGCGGCAAGACCGGCGCGGTCGGCGCCTATGCCGAACTGCCCGAGGACTTCGCGGGCAACGCCCCGGTGGAGCAGGGCCTGCGCTCCACCCGCACGCTGTATGTCTCGACCGGCGAGAAGGTCCAATGGGCCCTGGACTTCACCCAGTTCAGCGCTACGAGGGCCCCGGGGGGCCTGCCGGTCGCCGAGGCCTACTACACGCTCGACACCCCCGAGACCTTCCGCGCGGGCCGCACCTACGGCAAGACCTTCAACACCGCCGTCTTCGGACCGAAGGTCGACTCCGTCTACGGCATCTTCCGCGAGGGCAACCGGATCTACGGCCTGCTGCCGCTGTTCACCGACGGCCAGAACCACTCCGGGTCCTCGGACTTCCTGTCGGTCGGTACGACGCTCTACCGCAACGGCACCAAGGTCGGTTCGAACGCCGACCCGCTGTTCGGGCAGGAGAGCTTCACCGTGCCGTCCGGCGACGCCTCCTACCGGCTCGCGACCTCAGTCGTCCGCAGTGTGAAGGTCGCCGCCGCCTCCACCCGCATCGACGCGAGCTGGACGTTCCGGTCCAAGAAGGCCGACGAGGCCAAGCTGCCCGCCTCCTCGGTCCGCTTCGGCGCGACCACCGGCCTGGACAGCCGCGTTGCGGCGGGCCGGAAGGTCACCGTCCCGGTGACCGTGGAGGGTTCGGCCGCGGGCCGCAACCTCGGCTCCCTCGGCGTATGGGTGTCGTACGACTACGGCAGGACCTGGACGAAACTCACCGTCGCCCACGGCACCGTCACCTACCGGAACCCGGCCAGGGGCCAGGGCCTATCCTTCCACGCCAAGATCGCCGACAAGCAGGGCAACAAGGCCACGATCTCGATCTACAACGCCTTCTACGGCATATGAGACGCAGCCGGAACCCGGCATGACGCACCGGAACGGCCCGCCGGAAGACATCCTTCCGGCGGGCCGTTCCCGTGGTGTCCCTCTGGGCACGTGTCCCTTGTGCGGTGCGCGTGTCCCGCTGTGCGCGGGCGGTCTCAGGGGTGGGGCACGGTGCCCGCGCGGGTCGCGTCCGTGCCCCAGCTCGCCAGCAGCCGCAGTGCCTCCGCCGACGCCGACCCGGGCTCGGCGTGGTAGGTCACCAGCGCGACTTCACTGTCGTTCGACGGCCTGAACGACTCGAACTGCAAGGCGAGTTCGCCGACCAGCGGATGCCGCATCAGCTTCAGCCCGTGGCTCTTCTCCTTGACGTCGTGCGTCGCCCACAGCCGCCGGAACTCCTCGCTCTTCACCGAGAGTTCCCCGACCAGCGCCGACAGCCGGGGGTCGTCCGGGTGGCAGCCGGCCTCGTACCGCAGCTGGCACACGATGTCGATCGCCTTCTGCTCCCGGTCCACGAACAGGTCCTGGTACTCGGGCCGCAGAAAGACCATCCGCGCCCAGTTCCGCTCCGGCGGCGGCAGCTGCGCCCAGTCCCCGAAGACGGCCGCGGCCATCCGGTTCCAGGCGAGGATCTCCGAGCGCCGCCCCACCAGATAGGCGGGCACCCCCTCGAAGGAGTCCAGCAGCTGGCGCAGCGACGCCCGCACATGCTGCGTCCGCGCCGACGGCTTCTTCTTGTGCGCCTTCGGCTTGGCCAGATGCGTCAGATGGGCGTGCTCCGCGTCCGTCAGCCGCAGCGCCCGGGCGATCGCGTCGAGTACCTCCGCGGACACATTCCGTCCATTGCCCTGTTCCAGGCGCGTGTAGTACGCCACGGACACCCCGGCCAGCTGCGCCAGTTCCTCACGGCGCAGCCCCGGCACCCGCCGGTGCCGTCCGAAGGGTGTCAGGCCCACGTCCTCGGGCTTGAGGCGGGCCCGCCGGGTGCGCAGAAACTCGCTCAGCTCGGCGCGCCGGTCCAGGGGCTGGCCGGGGGCCGCCTGCACGGAGTCGGGCTGTTCGTCCATGCGTCCAGTATTCCCGTTCGTACGCCCAGGAGCCTGACCCCGTCAGTAGTAGGACCGCCGTACGTAGGCAGAGCTGTGACCTGGGTGAAAGTCGAGCGGGCGGGCAGGCTGGACGCCGTACCCGGCAGAAAGGCCGCCGGGTGCGCGACCCCCCAAGGAGTGAACTCCGGCATGACCACCGTTGCTGCGTACGCCGCCCCCGCCGCCAAGGCTCCGCTCGAGCGCACCACGATCGAGCGCCGTGAGGTCGGCGAGTTCGACGTTCTGATCGACATCAAGTTCGCCGGTATCTGCCACTCGGACATCCACCAGGCCCGCGAGGGCTGGGGTGAGGCGATCTTCCCGATGGTTCCGGGCCACGAGATCGCGGGTGTGGTGGCCGAGGTCGGTTCCGGCGTGACCAAGTTCAAGGTCGGGGACCGGGTGGGCGTCGGCTGCATGGTCGACTCCTGCCGCGAGTGCGACAACTGCAAGGCAGGCTTCGAGCAGTACTGCGCCAAGGGCATGGTGGGCACGTACAACGCCCTCGACAAGAACGGCGAGCCCACCTACGGCGGCTACTCCCAGAAGATCGTCGTGGACGAGGGTTACACCGTACGGATCCCCGACGGCCTCTCCCTCGACGTGGCCGCCCCGCTGCTGTGCGCCGGCATCACCACGTACTCCCCGCTCCACCACTGGAAGGCGGGCCCCGGCAAGAAGGTCGCGGTCGTCGGCCTGGGCGGCCTCGGCCACATGGCCGTCAAGATCGCGCACGCGATGGGCGCCGAGGTGACCGTGCTCTCCCAGACCCTGCGCAAGAAGGACGACGGGCTGAAGCTGGGCGCCGACCACTACCACGCCACCAGCGACCCGAAGACCTTCGAGGAGCTGCGCGGCTCGTTCGACCTGATCGTCTCGACCGTGTCGGCCCCGCTGGACTTCGGCGCCTATCTGTCGCTGCTGAAGTCGGACGGCGCGCTGGTGAACGTGGGCGCCCCCGAGGAGCCCGTCTCGCTCAACCTGTTCTCGCTGATCTCCGGCCGCAAGACCCTCGCCGGGTCCGCCATCGGCGGCATCCGCGAGACCCAGGAAATGCTGGACTTCTGCGCGGAGCACGGCATCGGCGCGGAGATCGAGCTGATCGGCGCGTCCGAGATCAACGAGGCCTACGAGCGGGTGCTGGACAGCGATGTGCGGTACCGGTTCGTGATCGACACGGCCACCATCTGAGCATCCGGGCGATGCAACGCCGTGCGGCGGCCCTCCGGGGCCGCCGCACGGCGTTTTTGCTGTGTCCGGGCCGTCGGGCAGCCCTCGCGGGGGCCGTCGGCGGCGTACATCCGATTGCGGCTCGGGCGGCGCCATCTTAGCTTCAGGGCGTCGGAATAATCCGATAAGCCCTCATTGACCGGTGTGTCGGCCATGTTGGCTTTCCTTGTGGTGCCAGAACGGAGCATTCATGTCGGTGATGACCGGTACCCAGCCCCTGCCGCAGTACGGCCAGCAGATCAGCGGCTCCCAGCCCCAGATCGCACAGATCGTGCAACAGGCCATCCAGCAGGCGTGTCAGCAGGCGAGCCAGCAGGTCGCCCAGCGAATGCAGCAGCAGCTCCAGCACATCCAGCAGGTCCAGCAGCAGCTTCAGCAGCAGGGCCTGGCCCACCAGGCGCACCCCTACCTCGCCGTCGCGCTCCAGCACTCGCTGCACACGGGCATCCGGCAGGCGGTGGACCAGTCGGTGCAGCAGGCCCTGCCGATGGCCATCGCGACGATGCTCCAGCACAGCCAGCAGGGCATGCACGGCATGCAGCCCCAGCAGGGCATGGGCCACTTCGGGACGCAGCCCTTCCCGCAGTACCAGCAGCCCGTCTTCGGCTACGGCCAGATGAGCCAGCCCTTCGGTATCGGCTGACGCCAGGGCGGTGCGCGATGCGGTGTGCCCGGGAGCAATTCCCGGGCACACCGCATCCCCGTAGAGGCGGCGCGGACCGCCCCACCGGATCGCACAGCACCTGATCGCACAGCATCAGACGAGCACAGCACCAGGACGACGGACGACGACGTAGGCGTGGCGAAGGTGGACGCAATGGTCAAGGAAACGCCCGGAAACAGCGGGGAGAACGGGGCCGGGGACGCGGAAGCCGGTGGGGGCGGTGGATTCGGCGGGGGCGGTGGGCTCGGTGGGGCTGGGGGTGCCGGGGGATCCCGTGGGGTCGACGGGGTCGATGGGTTCGATGCGTTCGGCGGAGCCAATGGGAATGGCGCATCTGGCGCTTCCGGCGCTTCTGGCGCTTCCGGTGCTTCTGGCGGATCTGGCGGATCTGGCGCTTCCGGTGCGGCCGGTGCGCGGCGGGATGACGGGAGGGGCCGGACCGGAGCCCGGGAGCGGGAGCGGGAGGCGCGCTCGGCGCTGCCGGTGCGTCCGCGCCGGGAGCGGTATCTGGTCACCCCGCTGCCGGGGCAACTGCTGCCGCCGGGGACCCCTGAACTCGGCATGGACGCACTCTGCGAGCAACTGGAGCTGCTGACCGAGACCGACGTGATCCGCAGACTCCGGCCCTCGGAACGGCTCCGGGCTTCCGGAATGCCGCCGTCCTGCCCGGAGATCGCGGTGGTCGAGACGGCGGGGTCCCAGCTCCCGGCGCTGCGCTCGCTGCCCGTGTACATCGAGCCGGACCTGCCCCTGGCCGGTGCCGGACCCGTCGCCGCACCCGCCGCCGGGATGCTGCCCCTGCATGATCCGGGGCTGGTCCGGGCGCTGGACCGGCCGACGGAGATCACCTTCCGGGTCTGCGGGCCGGACGGCGAACCCCTGGTGGGCGCCGGGGTGTTCCTGCTCGGAGCCGCCTGGCCGGTCCAGGGCGTCACCGGCGCCGACGGAACGGTCACCCTCACGGCGGCCACCGAGACCACCGAGTCCGTGCACTTCCTCTACGTCCGGCCCGCGGCCGACTACACCGACCGCTGGATCCCCCGCCCCGAACTGTCGGCGACCCGCGAGAACCGCATCACCCTCACCCCGTTGGCCGAGGTCCACCCGGAACTGGAGACACGGCAGCGGTATGGCTGGGGTCAGCAGGCCATGCGGCTGGACCAGTTGCCCCCCACCTTCCGTGCCTTCGGCGTCAGGATCGCGCTCATCGGATCCGGGGTCGGCGCCGGGCACCCCGATCTGCGGCAGCAGGTGCGCTCCGGTGCCGACCTCGTGGGCGGCGAGGAGCGGGGCTGGGCCCACGATCCCGTCGGCACCGGCACCCATGCGGCGGGCATCGTCGTCGCCGCCGACACCGGCAAGGGTGTCATCGGTATCGCGGTCGACGCCGAGACCGAGGTCTGCAAGGTGCTGCCCGACGGGCACTTCAGCGATCTGATCGCCGCCCTGGACCACTGCATCGAGCACGAGGCCGACATCGCCCATGTCGCGGTGTCGGCCCCGTATCCGTCGGCCCTGGTGGCCCGCAAGCTCGCCGACGCGACCGCCGCGGGGATCGCCTGTGTCGCCCCGGCGGGCGACACAGGGGGGCCTGTCGCCTTCCCGGCGTCGCTGCCCACCGTGTTCGCCGTCGGCGCGCTCGGCCTCCACGGCTCGTTCCCCGAGGGCACCTCCCAGGCCACCCACCGCGGGCCGCAGCTGACCCCCGAGGGGCTGTTCGCCGCGCCGTTCAGCGGCCAGGGCGCCGGGGTCGACGCGGCCGCCCCCGGAGTGGCGGTCCTCTCCTGCGCGCCCCGGGGCGGCTACACGGCGCTCGACGGCACCTGCGCGGCCTCGGCGCATGTGGTGGGCCTGGCCGCGCTCGTCCTCGCCCACCACGAGGACTTCCGCGCCCAGCTGTTGCCCCGTGGCTCCGGCCGGGTGCGGCAGTTGTTCGAGATCATCGCGGCCAGCTGCCGCCCCCTGGCCGCGCCCGGCACGCCCGATGCGGCACGGGTCGGCCGGGGACTGCCCGACGCCCTGGCAGCCCTCGGCCTCACCCCGTCCCCCCAGCCCACCCCCACCCTGTCGCCCTACGCCGTCTCCATGGCGGGCTAGACCAACCAGACGGGCGACGCCCTCCTGACGGATGGCCCGACCCCGGCGGTCGGCCGCGGCCTTGGCGGGCGGCGCCGCGCTGGCGGTCGGCTTGGCCCTGGCGGGTGGGCTCGGCCCTGGCGGGTGGCCCGGCCCTGGCGGTTGGCCCGACCCCGGCGGTCGGCCGCGGCCTTGGCGGGCGGCGCCGCGCTGGCGGTCGGCTTGGCCCTGGCGGGTGGGCTCGGCCCTGGCGGGTGGCCC
>NZ_JBIUBV010000009.1:243672-309780 GCF_044548405.1 Streptomyces sp. NPDC052040
GCCCGGCCCTGGCGGTCGGCTCGGCCCTGGCGGGTGGGCTCGGCCCTGGCGGGTGGCCCGGCCCTGGCGGGTGGGCTCGGCCCTGGCGGGTGGGCTCGGCCCTGGCGGTCGGCTTGGCCCTGGGGGTTGGCCCGGACCCCCGCCGGGTCGGCAGCTCGCCTGGGTTCCGGCTGGGTTCTGCCTGGGTTCCGGCCGGTAGGCCCGCCCCTGTGGATGGCGCACTTCTGGCGGGTGGCCTGGCCCTGGCGGGTGGCCCAGGGCCCCGCCGGGTCGGCAGCCCGACCGGGTTCCGCCTGGGTTCCGGCCCATAGGCCTGCCCTTGGGGATAGCAGGGCTCTTGCGGATGGCAGGGCCTTGGGGGGTGGCCAGGCCCCCGCCGGGGCGGCAGGCCGACCGGTTTCTGCCCGGGTCCCGGCCGGTAGGCCTGCCTTTGCAGATAGGAGGGCCCTTGCGGAGGTCGCGCTCCCGGCGGTCGGCCCGGCTCTGGCGGTTGGCCCAGGCCCCCGCCGGGGCGGCAGGCCGACCGGGTTCCGCCCAGTTCTGGCCGGGAGCCCGGCCCGGGCGGGTGGCCGCGCCTCGCCGACAGCCTCGCCTCGGCCGGTGGCCCGGGCCCGTCCGGGGTTGGTGGCCGGTCTCGGCCGATGGCTCGGCTCCCGGTCGGGCGGTGGCTCGGCTCCCGGTCGGGCGGGGGCACGGTTGGCCGGTGGCCGGTCCCGGCAGGTGGTCCGGTGGCTCCCTGCCGTAGGGGAGCCGACCGGACGGGGACGACCGGATGGGGGACCGGCCGGATGGGGGCCCGGTCCCGCCCGGGACCGTTGAGCTGCACCCGCCCTGAGCGAGAGGGCCGTTCGGCCGGTCGCAGCGTGTCCGGACCTCGGGGGGACGAATACGTTGATACGGTCACAGGCCCCCCGAACTCGCGGCGGCCGCCGCATCCGTCCGGCAGCCGCCGCCGACTCGCCGTCCTCGGCCCTCCCCGGCCGGTGATCAAGCCCCTGCCAGGAGTTCTCGTGCACAGGCCGTGTGAGTGGATCCGCCGCGACGTCCGACCGGACCCCCCTCACACCCCCCTGCGCCCCTCCGGATCCCCCCTGGCCCCCTCCGAATCCGACGCATCCCCCCTGCGCCGCTCCGCGTCCCCCCTGCGTCCCTCCGCGTCCCCCCTAGGTCCCTCCGCATCCCCCCTGCCGTCCCGTCGCCCCCGCCGGAACGCGCCATGAGGTGGCTGGCCCGCCGCCGGGCCGACAGCCGCCGGACGTCCAAGGTGAGCAGCACGGACCTGCGGGTGCCCGCGCCCCCCGTATGGCTGCGCTGGCTGCCCGCCCTCTATGTGGTGGGGCTGCTGATCCTCGAACCGATCACCCCCGTGCAGTGGCCGGTGAGCTTTCTGCTGATCGCCCTCCCCGTGGTCTCCGCCTACGCCCACGGCCCCGTCTTCGTCGCCGCGGTCACGGTCTTCGCCGTCGCCTTCGAAGCCGTCCTGGCGGGCACCCCCTGCTGCGCGGGCCGGGCCGTCGGCTATGTCGGCGAGCGCCACTACGTGGCGAGCTACATCTCCACCGCGCTCGTCGGGATGCTCGGCACCTTTCTGGCCGCCACCCGAATGCGCCGGGAACGCACCCTCGCCACCGTGCGCTCCGTCGCCGAAGCCGCGCAGAGGGTTTTACTGCGCCCGGTCCCCCGACGCCTCGGCCAGGTGTCCATCGACACGCTCTACCTCTCCGCCGCCGCGGAGGCCCGCATCGGCGGTGACCTCTACGAGGCGGTGCTCACCGCCTACGGGGTACGCCTGCTCATCGGCGATGTGCGGGGCAAGGGTCTCGTCGCGGTGGAGACGGCCGCGACCATGCTCGGCGCCTTCCGCGAGGCCGCCCATGACGAACCCGATCTGTCCGGGGTGGCGCGCCGGGTGGAGCGGAGCATGACCCGCCGGGCCGAACAACTGGAGGGCGACGAGGTGGCGGAGCGCTTCGTCACCGCGGTGTTCGCGGAGATCCCGGAGCACGAGCAGGTGGTCCACATCGTCAACTGCGGCCATCCGCCGCCCCTGCACTTCGGCCGCGACGGGGTCACCGAACTGGAGCCGACCGATCCGTCGCCGCCCATCAACATCGGTGTGATGGTCGGGGACAGCTACCACATGGACGTGGCGCCCTTCAGCCCCGGCGACCAACTGCTGCTCTACACCGACGGAGTAACCGAGACCCGCGCTCCCGAAGGGTCCTTCTACCCGCTCCTGGACCGCGTCCGCTCCTGGGGGCCCATGGCGCCGCAGGACCTCCTCGCGTGTCTGCACCGGGACCTCATCGACTTCAGCGGCGGAAACCTCGACGACGACACCGCCGCCATGGCGGCATACCGCCTCCCCACCGAGCTCACCGGCTGACACACGGACCGGACACCTGCCGCGCACACCCGGCGCCGAGCACGATCCCAACAGACAGCGGCACGATCCCAACAGACAGCGGGCAGACAGCGAGCAGGAGGGACCCGCCCGACGCGAGTCGGCCCGCCGTCCGTATCCCCGGGCCACCATCGGGGCGGGGATACGGACGGCGGGCCGGTCGAAGGCGGCCGCCCCGGCGTTCACCCGCCGTGGGCGGGCTCCTTGCCGTGCGCGGCATGGCGCGGGCGGTACTTGGACGAGACCTGGCCGACGAGTTCCCGGAAGCAGACCAGGGCCGTGATCGGCGGGATGCCGACGATCACCATGGAGAGCGTCGAGTACGAGGAGTGGCTGATGCAGAGGGCCGCCGCGGTGGCGGAGGCGACCACGATGACCCCCCAGGAACGGCGGGCGGTCCGGTGCTGGAGCGCCGCGCGCAGAATGGAGAGGGCCGCCACGAACCACGGTCCGTACACCGTCAGCGGCCACCACTGCGCCAGGGGCGACGGAAGCACCGTCGCGGCGATGGCGCGCAACTGGCCGTACGAATAGGCGGTGGACCACCCCAGCAGGGCCACGGAGCACGCGGCGATCGTGGCGACCAGGAGGGTGATCGGAGTGATCGGCTGACCGCTGTCGAGGACATGGGGCGCCGGGCGGGGCCGCCGCCGCTCGCTCCGGTGCCGATGGTGCCCGTCGAGTGTGACCGGAGCGGGGGCCGGGGCGGTCACGGTGGACAGCATCTGGGCCAGTTCCTCGTCCGGGTCCCAGCCGCTCGGCCCGATGTCCGGGCCGGAGGCGCTCCAGACGGGGCGCACGTCGAAGGGGCCGACCTCGTAGGCCGTCTGCGCCAGCGGATCGTAGTCCGTCCGCAGCGCGAACTGAATGTCGTAGAGGCTCGGCTCGCCTTGAAGCCTGTCCATTCTCTAGCTCCTCCGCGCCCCTCGCTCAGGCGGTTCCGTTGAAAGCGCGCAGGTATTCATTTTCCATCTGGCCGATCTTCTTGAGGAAGTCCTCGAGAAGATCCGAGCAGCCCTTGACGCGCAGTTCGCCGATCACCGAGTCATGCCATGCGGCCCCGGTCCTGGCGGGGATCTGATCTTCGGGTTCGTTCCAAGTCACGATGACCTAACGAGCGCCAACCGCCCCGGGCTATCCGGCATTCGAGGGAATGGAATGATGAAGAAACGTTCCTCCAGTCGGATGACCGTACCCGCCCGGCGTAATTCCCCATAGGCGTCCAACCATATATATCCGTCATGGCATTTACTGCTGTGCAGCCCGGACCCGGACCCGGACCCGGACCCGGACCCGGACCCGGACCCGGACCCGGACCCGGACCCGGACCCGGACCCGGACGCGGGCGACCGGGAGCCGGGGCCCGGCGTCGTGCGGTCTCAGTGGGGGAGTGTGGCCGGGCTGCCGCCGTTGGCCTCGAAGCCCGCCACCGCCAGGGCCCGGTACACCGTGTAGTCCGCGGCCGGGTCCGCCGTCAGGGTCCAGGGCAGCGCGCCCACATGGCCGTCGATGTGGACCAGCTGGGCCATCGCCTCCGCCCAGCGCTCGCCCTGGACGAGGAAGAACACCAGCAGGTGGCGGACATGGGCGAGCATCGGGTCGTCGGCGCGAGCCGACTGGACGGCGTAGAGCGCGCCGTGGACCGCCCTGGTCACGACCTCACTGCGGTGGAAACCGCTCACCAGGTTCACCTCGGGCAGGTGCTCGAAAACCGCGAAGAGGGGCATCGCGGCCAGCAGCGAGCCGCGCGGTGCCCGGGCCGCGGCCGCCTCCGCGAAGGAGTACGCCAGCTCCCGTGAGCCGTGCCACTTCTCGCACCAGTAGTGCAGGGCCGCCAGATGGGCTCCCATATGGGCGGGCGCACGGTCGAGTATCTTCAGCCACAGCTGCTCGAACTCCGGCTGCGAGTAGCCCAGTCCGCGGGCGACCGACAGCTCGACGATGTACGGGACCGGGTCACCGGGGGCCAGCAGCGCCGCCTCCCCGCACGCCGACCTCGCCTCCTCCATGATGATCCGGAAGTCGTCGCTCCCCGGGGTCGACGTACGCCACGCCTGCTGCACCAGGAACTCCGCGTGGACCGCCGCACCGCCCGCGTCCTTCGGGTCCTCGGCCCTCCACACCCGCAGCCACTGGCCGCCCGGCGTCTCGCTCACCCCGCCGGGCCGCTGCTGGAGCTCCAGGGACGCGGCTCCCGCGAAGGCCTGCACCCGCTGCCAGCGCGTCTCGCCCGCCGCCTCCGTCCCGGCCAGCAGTTGGGCCGCCGCGCGGTAGTCCTGGGTGTGCTGCACCACGTCCAGGACGTCCAGCAGATCCTGGTCGGGGCCCGGCATCCGGATGTCCAGCTCCTCCTGTCGCGCAAAGCCGTAGTCCGCCGGGTCCGCCGCGTCCGGGTCGCCCGGCGCGACCTGCTGAATGCCCGACCGGCCGCGCTTGAGGACGGGCAGCAGAACCATGCTGAACAGGGCCAGCGCCATCAGGACCCAGAGAATCGCCATGCCTCAAGCGAACCAGACGAGCCGGATTCCGCGCCAACCCGTCGCGGAACCTGTGGAAAACTCACCGCGCGGGCCGCCCCGCACCGATATTTACGTCATGTGCCCGTCATCCCATCCGGGCCCTTGGCGCACTACCCTCGGTGCTCATGAGTGACAGGCACATCAGCGAACACTTTGAGACCCTCGCGATTCACGCGGGGAACACCGCCGACCCCCTGACCGGTGCGGTCGTCCCGCCGATCTACCAGGTCTCCACCTACAAGCAGGACGGCGTCGGCGGCCTGCGCGGCGGCTACGAGTACAGCCGCAGCGCCAACCCCACCCGGACCGCCCTGGAGGAGAACCTCGCCGCCCTGGAGGGCGGCAGCCGCGGCCTCGCCTTCGCGTCGGGACTGGCGGCCGAGGACTGCCTGTTGCGTACGCTGCTCGGCCCCGGGGACCACGTGGTCATCCCGAACGACGCGTACGGCGGCACGTTCCGCCTGTTCGCCAAGGTCGTCTCCCGGTGGGGGGTGGAGTGGTCGGTCGCCGACACCAGCGATCCGTCCGCCGTACGGGCCGCCCTCACCCCGAAGACCAAGGCCGTGTGGGTGGAGACCCCCTCCAACCCGCTGCTCGGCATCACCGACATCGCCGCCGTGGCCCAGGTCGCCCATGAGGCGGGCGCCCGGCTCGTCGTCGACAACACCTTCGCCACCCCCTACCTCCAGCAGCCGCTGTCGCTCGGCGCGGACGTCGTCCTGCACTCCCTCACCAAGTACATGGGCGGCCACTCCGACGTCGTCGGCGGTGCGCTGATCGTGAACGACCAGGAGCTGGGCGAGCAGCTCGCGTTCCACCAGAACGCGATGGGCGCCGTCGCCGGCCCCTTCGACTCCTGGCTGGTGCTGCGCGGCACCAAGACGCTCGCCGTCCGCATGGACCGGCACAGCGAGAACGCGACGAAGATCGCCGACATGCTCACCCGGCACGCGCGCGTCACCAGCGTGCTCTACCCGGGGCTGCCGGAGCACCCCGGGCACGAGGTGGCCGCGAAGCAGATGAGGGCGTTCGGCGGCATGATCTCCTTCCGCGTCGAGGGCGGCGAGGAGGCGGCGGTCCAGGTCTGCAATCGCGCGAAGGTGTTCACCCTGGGCGAGTCCCTCGGCGGTGTCGAGTCGCTGATCGAGCACCCGGGACGCATGACCCACGCCTCCACGGCCGGCTCGGCCCTGGAGGTCCCCGCCGACCTGGTCCGCCTGTCGGTGGGCATCGAGAACGTGGACGACCTCCTGGAAGACCTCCAGCAGGCGCTGGGCTGATACGGGACGACCGGCCGCCCCGCCCGCCGCACACCCGCCGGGCGGGGCGGCCGGTCACCTGGTGCGGTCCCGGGTCCCAGGCCCGACCGGGGGCCCGGGCCGACGCCCCGGCCTCACCAGTCGCTGATCGGCGGAGTCGTCGTCGACGGCGGTTCCACCCAGGGGCGCGCGACCGACGCCCAGACCAGGAAGGCGACGGCCGCGGCGAGCAGCGCCAGCCACAGCAGACGGCGTGCCGCTGCCCTGCGGCGCCGCATACGGCCGCCGCGCCGGACCGCCTCCGCGTGCAGACCGGACGGCACCGGCGGCGGCGTCCGCTCCAGCAGCCGCCGTACGGCGGCCTCCCGCTCGGGCAGATTCACCGGCCCCCTCCCTCCAGCGCCCCGCCCCGCACCACGGACGACGGAGTCACCCCCGCCCCCGGCCCTGCGGGAGCCGGACCCTTCGGCGGGTGGAGGAGCGTCGCCGTGGCGCGGGCGCACAGGCCGCGGACCCGGTCGGCGGGCAGGCCCAGCAGTGCCGCCGTCTGTTCCTCGGCGACACCCTCGTAGAGCCGGAGGACGAGGACCAGCCGTTCCTGGGGAGCCAGAGCGGAGAGGACGCTGCCCGGGGCGGGCCGGTGGCGGCCGAGCGGTCCGTACCGGTGCCAGACCGTGTGCGCGAAGCGGGTGGCGAGCCGACGGCGGGCCAGGTCGTAGGGGTCCTCGCCGTGCAGCCGCTCCCAGGAGGCGTAGGTCTCGGCGAGGGCCAGGATCAGCAGGCGCCGGGCGCGCGGATTGTCGCGGGGAGCCTCGGCGGTCAGCAGGGTGGCGGCATGCAGCAGCCGCCCGGAGGCACCCGCCACAAAGGCCTCGAACTCCCTTTCCCGGCGGGCGGATTGGATCACACGCCGTTCTCGCACCGCGCCTCCTGCCCGAGGGTGAACCCGAAGCAAACCCTGGGATCCGGCCCGTACGACTCCGTACGACAGGCACCCGGTCTCATGGGAAACCGGTCGCGCGCCCCGGTCAAGAGCCGGGACGCACCCCCTTCGCCCAGTCGTACGCCCCCGGCGGCGTCAGGACACCGGCCGCGACTCCGCCACCGGGAGCCCCTGGGCGGACTGCCGGGTGGAGAGGGCCGTGTTGAAACGGGTGAGGAGACCGCAGAACTCCTCGCGCTCCTCCGGCGTCCAGTCGTGCGTCAGCTCGGCCATCAACTGGCGCCTGGAGGAACGCACTTCCTCCAGCCGCGTCAGCCCGCGCGGGGAGAGCTGGAGCACCACGGCGCGGCCGTCCTCCGGGTGCGAGGTGCGCTTGACGAGACCGGTGTCGACCAGCGGGGCCACCTGCCGGGTCACCGTCGAGGAGTCGATGCCCATGCTCGCCGCGAGCGCCTTGACGCCCATCGGACCCTCCTTGTCGAGGCGATTGAGCAGCAGATACGCGGCGCGGTCCATGGAATTGCGCACCTGACCGACCCCGCCGAGCCGCGTCTGTTCGGCACGGCGTGCGAACACCGCGACCTCGTGCTGCAACGTGTCCAGAAGACCGGGATCAGCGACGGTCGTCATGTCCATCGACATATCAGGCGTTGTGGGCATGGCCGGAGGCTCACTTCATGCGTGGGGAGCGGGGTTGGGGGACAGGGTACGCGGCCGGGGCGCGGGCCGTACTGGGGCTGCCCAAACCCGTCCCGCGCCTTGGTCACACCCGGCCCGGACGGGCGTGAACTGCGAGACTGGTGGTCATGAGGTACAGCACGGCCGCCCCTCTGTCGTCGGTGACGCTGGACGACGTACGAGGCGCTCAGAAAATGCTCTCGGGCGTGGCGCGCGTCACCGCCATGGAGGGCAGCAGATATCTGTCCGGGCTGCTCGGTGTTCCGGTGCAGCTCAAGTGCGAGAACCTCCAGCGGGCCGGGTCCTTCAAGCTGCGCGGCGCCTATGTGCGGATCGCCGGGCTGCTGCCGGAGGAGCGGGCCGCCGGTGTGGTGGCCGCGAGCGCCGGGAACCACGCGCAGGGCGTGGCGCTGGCGTCGTCGCTGCTCGGGGTGCACGCCACCGTGTTCATGCCGAAGGGCGCGCCGCTGCCCAAGATCAGCGCCACCCAGGACTACGGCGCCGAGGTGCGGCTGCACGGCCAGGTCGTCGACGAGACGCTGGCCGCGGCCGAGGAGTACGCGGCCGAGACGGGCGCGGTGTTCATCCACCCCTTCGACCATCCCGACATCATCGCGGGCCAGGGCACGGTCGGCCTGGAGATCCTGGAGCAGTGCCCGCAGGTGCGCACGATCGTCGTCGGGATCGGCGGCGGCGGGCTCGCGGCCGGTATCGCGGTCGCGGTGAAGGAACTGCGCCCCGACGTGCGGATCATCGGTGTGCAGGCCGAGGGCTCGGCCGCGTACCCGCCCTCGCTGGCGGCCGGACGGCCCCTGGCGATCGAGAACCCGGTGACGATGGCCGACGGCATCAAGGTGGGACGCCCGGGCGATGTCCCGTTCGGGATCGTCAGGGAGCTGGTGGACGAGGTCCGCACGGTCACCGAGGCCCAGCTGTCCACCGCGCTGCTGCTGTGTCTGGAGCGCGCCAAGCTGGTCGTCGAGCCGGCCGGGGCGAGCCCCGTCGCGGCGCTCCTCGGCGGCCTCGGCGAGGTAGAGGGCCCGGTCGTGGCGGTGCTGTCCGGCGGCAATGTCGACCCGGTGCTGCTCCAGCGCGTGCTACGGCACGGCATGGCCGCCCAGGGCCGCTATCTGGCCGTACGGCTGCGGCTGACGGACCGGCCCGGGGTGCTGGCCGGGCTGCTCGGGGTGCTGTCGGCGGCGGACGCGAACGTCCTGGACGTCAGCCATGTGCGCACCGACCCGCGGCTGGGGCTCACCGAGGCCGAGGTGGAACTGCACCTGGAGACCAAGGGCCCGGCCCACTGCGCGGAGGTCGACCGGGCCCTGCGGGAGGCCGGGTACACGGTCATCGACTGAGTCCCGGTCGCACGGCCACCGGCCGCCGGACCCGATCTGCGGCCGTACGCCGCCGGGCCCGCTCCGGGGGTGGGGGCCGTACGCCGCCGGGCCCGCTCCGGGGGTGGGGGCGGTACGACGCGACCCCGGCGCCTGAGCGGCGCCGGGGTCGCGTGGGGTCCCGGTTCTCGGCCGGGGCGGGGCTCGTCAGCCGGAGTACGGCTCGGCCTTCAGGATCTTCACCGCGGCCTTCTTGCCGTTCGGCAGCTCGTACTCGGCGTCCTCGCCGACCTTCTTGCCGATCACGCCCGACCCCAGCGGGGACTGCGGCGAGTAGGTCTCGATGTCGGAGCTCGCGTACTCGCGGGACGCCAGCAGGAAGGCCATGGTGTCGTCCTCGTCACCGTCGAAGGCGATGGTCACGACCATGCCGGGCGCCACGGCGCCGTCGGCGGCGGGAGCCTCGCCGACCTTGGCGTTCTCCAGGAGCTGGGTCAGCTGGCGCACCCGGAGCTCCTGCTTGCCCTGCTCCTCCTTGGCCGCGTGGTACCCGCCGTTCTCGCGCAGGTCGCCCTCCTCGCGCGCGGCGGCGATCTTCGCCGTGATCTCCGAGCGCGCGGGACCAGAAAGGTACTCCAGCTCGGCCTTGAGCTGGTTGTACGCCTCCTGAGTCAGCCAGGTGACGTTCTCGCTGGTCTGGGTCACGGGTGCTCCTCGTCGGTACTGGGAATACAAAGCATCGCCCTACCCAGAAGAATGTGCCTTCACAGGTGGGCGAAACCACGAGCCTAACAATTCAGCGGCAAAAGGGGGAGGACATAAGCCATCAGAATTGCGACAACGCAGGTCAGCGGGGGTGTGACGCGGGCCGGCGTCAGTCGACGCCAGTCGCCGTCAGTCGGCGTGGCAGCCGAGCAGCTCCGCCGTGGTGCCCCTGGCGGTGGTCCGGAGCGTGACCACCCGGTCGATGCGCGTCGAGCGGCCGTCGAACCGGAAGTCGGCGCGGCCCACCTCGGCGCCGTCCGCCGACTGGGAGCGCACGGTGCAGTAGCCGTTCGTGTCCGCGTCCTTGTGGACCTCAAGGTGGATCTTGACCGCGTCCGCGGAGGTGTCGAAGGTGATCACCTCGGCGCTGATCTTGTTCTCCACTACATAGTGGTACGCGAACCAGCCGACGACCACGAGCAGCAGCGCGCCCAGCACACCGCCGGTGATGCGGAGGGTGCGGTCGGCGCGCTCGTCCCCGGAGCGGCCGTAGCGGCCTTCGGGCAGTCGCGTGCTCGCCGTACTCATCACAGTCCTCTCGGCAGGAACCGGGGCAAACGTCCCGGAAGGGGCTCTCCGGGATCGGACCCGGAATTATTCGCCCCCCGATTCGGTCACTATAGAAGCCGCCCGATACGCCGATTCACACGGGCGCCGACTTGCCGAGTTACTGAGGATCGAGTCTTGACTGACCAACTGCGACTGATGGCTGTCCACGCCCACCCCGACGACGAGTCGAGCAAGGGCGCGGCCACCATGGCCAAGTACGTGTCCGAGGGGGTGGACGTGCTGGTCGTGACCTGCACGGGCGGGGAACGCGGCTCCATCCTCAATCCCAAGCTCCAGGGCGACACCTACATCGAGGAGCACATCCACGAGGTGCGCAAGAAGGAGATGGACGAGGCGAGGGAGATCCTCGGCGTCCGCCAGGAGTGGCTGGGCTTCGTCGACTCCGGCCTGCCCGAGGGCGACCCGCTGCCTCCGCTTCCCGAGGGCTGCTTCGCCCTGGAGGACGTCGACAAGGCGGCCGGGGAGCTGGTCCGCAAGATCCGCGCGTTCCGTCCCCAGGTGATCACCACCTATGACGAGAACGGCGGCTACCCGCACCCCGACCACATCATGACCCACAAGATCTCGATGGTGGCGTTCGAGGGCGCGGCGGACACCGAGACCTATCCGGAGGCGGAGTTCGGCCCGGCGTGGCAGCCGCTGAAGCTCTACTACAACCAGGGCTTCAACCGCCCCCGCACCGAGGCCCTGCACCAGGCGCTGCTGGACCGCGGCCTGGAGTCGCCCTACGGGGACTGGCTCAAGCGGTGGGACGAGTTCGAGCGTGTCGAGCGCACCCTGACCACCCATGTTCCGTGCGCGGACTTCTTCGAGACCCGTGACAAGGCGCTGATCGCGCACGCCACCCAGATCGACCCCGACGGCGGCTGGTTCCGCGTCCCGATGGAGCTCCAGAAGGAGGTCTGGCCGACGGAGGAGTACGAGCTGGCGAAGTCGCTCGTGGACACCTCGCTGCCGGAGGACGACCTCTTTGCAGGCATCCGCTAGCCCTGAGGGACAATGCCTGACATGAGTGCAAGCGTGAGCCTGGCAGTGACGCACCTGCTCCCCCTCGCCGAGGTGGACGAGAACAAGGTCACCCCCGGCGTCCTCGGCTTCATCGTCTTCGCGGCGATGGCGCTGGCCGTGTGGCGTCTGATGAAGTCCATGAGCAAGCACATGGGCAAGGTCGACTTCGAGGAGCCCGACACCGCAGACGCGGGCGCCGCGAAGAAGGGCCCGGGCACCCCCGAGGCCCAGCAGGGCTGACCCCCGCCCCTGCCCCACCGGTCCCGCGGTGCCGCGAACGGTCCCCCTCCGCCTCGGCACCGCCGGACCGTTCCGTGCTGCCCGGACGTGCCCGCTTCCTCCTTGTCGGGGGGCGCGGGTCACGCAGCGGGGACGGGCCCGCCCGGCCGGAAACGCTCCACCCCGACGATGTGCCGCACCTTGAGCGGACGCACGACCACCGCGACCCGCTGCTCGCCGGGCATGATCCACTCGAAGCGCTCGCTGCCCAGGTATTTGCGGGCCAGCCGGTCCATCCGGTCGTGGGCCTCCGCCCCCTCGATGAACCGTGACACCACACCGCTGATCTGTACGCGGTCAAAGGGGTCGGCGGCGTCCGCGTGCGAGAGATACACGCGGGGGTCGCGGCGCAGGTTCTCCTCCTTCACCCGCCCCACCGAGGTGTTGAACATCAGTTCCCCCTCCCCCTCCAGATCCACCCACATCGGGCTGACCTGCGGTGCTCCATCGGCAAAAACGGTGCCGACGTACCAGATATTGGGAGCTTGCAGCCGAGCGCGGACGGCGTCGTCGAATGTCGCAGTCATCCCGCGAGGCTACCAACCATGATCCACTTGTGCTGTCCCGTCAGATGACGGCTCATGAGCGCGGTTCGGCCAGGTGAGGCAGAGCCCGTGCGGGCTCCGCGAACGGGTTGGGCGCTGTGAGAGGCTGGGCCGTATGAACCGGTTGGCTGGTGTGACCTCGCCGTATCTGCTTCAGCACGCCGACAATCCCGTCGACTGGTGGCCCTGGACGCCGGAGGCCTTCGAGGAAGCGCGGCGGCGTGATGTACCCGTGCTGCTGTCGGTCGGTTACTCCGCGTGCCACTGGTGTCATGTCATGGCGCACGAATCCTTCGAGGACCCGGAGACCGCGGCCTACCTCAACGAGCACTTCGTCAGTGTCAAGGTCGACCGCGAGGAGCGGCCCGACGTCGACGCCGTGTACATGGAGGCCGTCCAGGCGGCCACCGGTCAGGGCGGCTGGCCCATGACCGTCTTCCTCACCCCGGACGCCGAGCCCTTCTACTTCGGCACGTACTTCCCGCCCGCCCCCCGCCACGGCATGCCCTCCTTCCAGCAGGTGCTCCAGGGGGTCCAGCAGGCGTGGGCCGACCGCCGGGAGGAAGTGGGCGAGGTCGCCGGGAAGATCGTGCGGGATCTCGCCGGGCGGGAGTTCCAGTACGGCGACACCCGCACCCCCGGCGAGGAGGAACTCGCCCAGGCCCTGCTCGGCCTCACCCGTGAGTACGACCCGCAGCGCGGCGGCTTCGGCGGCGCCCCCAAGTTCCCGCCGTCCATGGTCCTGGAGTTCCTCCTGCGCCACCATGCCCGCACCGGCTCCGAGGGCGCCCTCCAGATGGCGCAGGACACCTGTGAGCGCATGGCGCGCGGTGGCATCTACGACCAGCTCGGCGGCGGCTTCGCCCGCTACTCCGTGGACCGCGACTGGGTCGTGCCGCACTTCGAGAAGATGCTCTACGACAACGCGCTGCTCTGCCGGGTGTACGCGCATCTGTGGCGGGCCACCGGCTCCGATCTCGCCCGCCGGGTCGCACTGGAGACCGCCGACTTCATGGTGCGTGAGCTGCGCACCCCGGAGGGCGGGTTCGCCTCCGCGCTCGACGCCGACAGCGACGACGGCAGCGGCCGCCACACCGAGGGCGCCTTCTACGTATGGACGCCCGCGCAGCTCGCGGAGGTCCTCGGCCCCGAGGACGCCGAGCTCGCCGCCCGGTACTTCGGCGTCACCGAGGAGGGCACCTTCGAGCACGGGGCGTCCGTCCTCCAGCTCCCGCAGGACGAGGGCCTGTCCGACGCGGGAAGAATCGATTCCGTCAGGCGCAGGCTCGTCGAGGCGCGGGCCGGGCGCCCGGCCCCGGGGCGCGACGACAAGGTGGTCGCCGCCTGGAACGGGCTGGCCGTCGCCGCCCTCGCGGAGACCGGCGCCTACTTCGACCGCCCGGACCTTGTGGACGCCGCGATCGGCGCCGCCGACCTCCTCGTACGCCTGCATCTGGACGAGCACGCCCGGCTCGTCCGCACCTCGCGGGACGGCCGGGCGGGGGCCAACGCGGGCGTGCTGGAGGACTACGCCGACACCGCCGAGGGCTTCCTCGCGCTCGCCTCCGTCACCGGTGAGGGCGTCTGGCTGGAGTTCGCCGGGCTGCTGCTCGACCATGTGCTGACCCAGTTCACCGACGGAAGCGGGACGTTGTACGACACCGCCGCCGACGCCGAGAAGCTCATCCGCCGTCCCCAGGACCCCACCGACAACGCCACCCCCTCCGGCTGGACCGCCGCCGCGGGCGCCCTGCTGTCCTATGCCGCCCAGACCGGCGCCGAGGCCCATCGCACGGCCGCGGAAAGGGCGTTGGGTGTGGTCCGGGCGCTCGGTCCGCGGGTGCCCCGCTTCATCGGCTGGGGGCTCGCCGTCGCGGAGGCGCTCCTCGACGGCCCCCGGGAGGTGGCGATCGTCGGTCCGGCCGTCGACGACCCGGCGACCAGGACACTGCATCGCGCGGCTTTGCTGGGCACCGCCCCGGGCGCGGTGGTGGCCGTGGGCACTCCGGGCAGTGACGAGTTCCCGCTCCTCGCCGAGCGGGTACCGGTGGGCGGCCGCCCCACCGCGTATGTCTGCCGCCACTTCGTCTGCGAGGCGCCGACCACGGACCCCGGGCAGCTCCGCCGGGCACTCGAAGACTGAGCCGCGAGCGGCGGGCCGCGGCACCGGCCCCCGCGCGGCCCGGCCCCCTGTCAGGGCCGACGCCCGCCCCGGCCTCAGGGTCTGCGCCCGGCCTGCCTTCAGGGCCTGCGCCCGGCCTCAGCGGACGCGCCCCGAGGCTTACGCCCGGCCCCGAGACCTACGCTCGGCCCCAGGGTCTGGCCCGGCCTCAGCGGATGTCGGCCCGAGGCTTACGCCTGGCCCCTGGCTCCTTGGCTTACGCCTGTCCCCGAGGTCTGCGCCCGACCCCAGCCGACGTCGGCCCGAGGCTTACGCCCGGCCCCGCCACAGGCGCGACGCCCGGGCCGGGCTCAAGGCCGACGCCCGGCCTCAGCCGATGCCGACCCCGAGGCCCACGCCCGCCCCCGCCCCTGCCCCTAAGCCCGGCTGGGGAACTCCGTCAGTGCGCGGTCCACGATTGCCTCCAGGCGGTCGTGGTGGGCGCCCTTCCAGTAGGCGCGGCCGCAGGCGGGGCAGCACGCGAAGACGTCGTACGAGCGACGTGTGCCGTGTTCGAGCCGGTCGGCCACCTCGTCCTTGGTCGCCTCGCGCAGCAGCCCGTTGCAGGCGGTGCACCGGGTCCAGGGGTGCAGCGCGGGTGCGAACCGGTCGAGCACGTCCCGGAGCTGCTCGTCCGGCTGGGTGCTGTAGACGAAGGCGCCCGCCCACAGCTCGCGGCGGCGCAGCAGGCCCCGGTCGCGGCTGAGCATCACCCGCTGCTCGGCGGCCGAGCGGGCGGCGAGGGCCGGGTCGCCGATGTCGGTCGACTCATAGGCCGCGTCCACGCCGAGTAGCCGCAGCCGACGGGCCAGGGTGCCGAGGTGGACGTCCAGCAGGAAGCGCAGCGGTGCCCCGGGCACCTCCTGCGGGCGCCCGACCGGGCAGACCTCGACGTGTTCGCCCGCGGCCGGGATGTGGGAGAAGGGCGAGGACCTGCCGTCCACCAGGAGCGTCCCGACCTCGGTCAGCGGCACGCCCAGCGACTCGACGACATGACCGAGCGTGGAGACGCCGTCGGTGACGACCGCGGTGGCGCGTCCGCGGCGCGCCTGCGGGAGGAAGACGGCCAGTTCGGGGGAGAACTCGACATGGATCTCGGGTCCGTTCACCGGCTCAGGATGACATGCGGAACCCGCCCGCGGCCTCCGGGTTTCGGGCCCGGCCACGGGCGGGTCCCGCACGGCGGAGCGGCCGCCGCATGGCACCGAGTGCCACGAGTTGCGGCAAGGCGCTATGCGTGCTGGTACGCCACCAGGGAGATGCCCACGTAGTGCACGACGAAGGCGGCGAGGGTGAGGGAGTGGAAGACCTCGTGGAAGCCGAACCACCGCGGGGAGGGGTTCGGCCGCTTGATCCCGTAGACCACACCGCCCGCGCTGTAGAGCAGTCCGCCGACGACTACCAGCACCAGGACGGCGATCCCGCCCGTGCGCATGAAGTCGGGGAGGAAGAAGACGGCGGCCCAGCCCATCGCGATGTAGCAGGGGGTGTAGAGCCAGCGGGGGGCGCCGACCCAGAAGACGCGGAAGACGATGCCGGCCGCCGCGGCGGCCCAGATGCCCCACAGCAGCCACTGCCCCTTCCCGCCCGGCAGGAGCAGCAGGGTCAGCGGGGTGTAGGTGCCCGCGATGATCAGGAAGATGTTGGCATGGTCAAGGCGGCGCAGGACGCCGTCCATGCGGGGGCTCCAGTTGCCGCGGTGGTAGAGCGCGCTGACGCCGAAGAGCAGACAGGCCGTCAACACGTAGATACCGCAGGCGACTCGGCCGCGCGGGGAGTCGGCGAGGGCGGTGAGCACCAGGCCCGCGATGAGCACGGCCGGGAACATTCCGAGGTGCAGCCACCCGCGCAGCTTCGGTTTGACCGGGCGGGGCAGGGAGAGCGCGACGGGACCGCGGCCGGCTGCCGGCGAGTCCGTGGGCGCGTCGGGGACGGACGCAGTCATGCGCCGCATCGTACCTACGGAACCGTAAGTTATGGATCAAAGGCGGCCCGTTATTACCCGTCCTGTCCGTTCTGTGGTGATGTCGCGGCAACGCAAAAAATCCTTCTGCCGAATCCTACGTGGACGCAAAGAAACGCGGGGATACGTGGCGATCCTCACTCCGCTCAGCTGTGACGCCCTCTGGACAGATGCGCAATCCCGTCGGATGATCAAATGAGTGCGGTCGGCACCGGATGAGCGGCTACGAAGCATCCGGGTCGCAGCCCCCACGGGGCAACCAACAGAAAACCCCTCATCTAGGAGCGATCGTGGCGCGCGACAACGCGGCTCCCTCAACCGTCCCCACCCAGCACAAGGACCTGATCTCGTGGGTCAACGAGATCGCTGAACTGACGCAGCCGGACAGCGTGGTCTGGTGTGACGGATCCGAGGCCGAGTACGAGCGCCTGTGCGAGGAGCTCGTCCTCAAGGGCACGTTCAAGAAGCTCGACCCGATCAAGCGCCCGAACTCCTACTACGCGGCCTCCGACCCGACCGACGTCGCCAGGGTCGAGGACCGGACCTTCATCTGCTCCGAGCGGGAGCAGGACGCCGGTCCCACCAACCACTGGAAGGCCCCCGCCGAGATGCGGGAGATCTTCCAGGGCGAGAAGGGCCTGTTCCGCGGTTCCATGCGAGGCCGCACGATGTACGTCGTGCCGTTCTGCATGGGCCCGCTGGGCTCGCCGCTCTCCGCGGTCGGCGTCGAGATCACCGACTCCGCGTATGTCGCCGTCTCCATGCGCACCATGACGCGCATGGGTCGCCCGGTCCTGGACGAACTCGGCTCCGAGGGCTTCTTCGTCAAGGCCGTCCACACCCTGGGCGCCCCGCTGGAGCCCGGCCAGGAGGACGTCCCCTGGCCCTGCAACCAGACCAAGTACATCTCGCACTTCCCCGAGAGCCGCGAGATCTGGTCCTACGGCTCCGGCTACGGCGGCAACGCGCTGCTCGGCAAGAAGTGCTACGCCCTGCGCATCGCCTCCGTGATGGCGCGCGACGAGGGCTGGCTCGCCGAGCACATGCTGATCCTCAAGCTGACGCCCCCGCAGGGCGAGTCGAAGTACGTCGCCGCCGCCTTCCCGAGCGCCTGCGGCAAGACGAACCTCGCCATGCTGGAGCCGACCGTCTCCGGCTGGACCGTCGAGACCATCGGCGACGACATCGCCTGGATGCGCTTCGGCCAGGACGGCCGCCTCTACGCGATCAACCCCGAGGCCGGTTTCTTCGGTGTCGCGCCCGGCACCGGCGAGCACACCAACGCCAACGCCATGAAGACCCTGTGGGGCAACTCGGTCTTCACCAACGTCGCGCTCACCGACGACAACGACATCTGGTGGGAGGGCATGACGGAGGAGACCCCGGCCCACCTCACCGACTGGAAGGGCAACGACTGGACGCCGCAGTCCGGCACCCCGGCCGCCCACCCCAACGCCCGCTTCACCGTCCCCGCGGCGCAGTGCCCGATCATCGCGCCCGAGTGGGAGGACCCGAAGGGCGTGCCGATCTCGGCGATCCTCTTCGGCGGCCGCCGCGCCAGCGCGGTGCCGCTGGTGACCGAGTCCTTCGACTGGAACCACGGGGTGTTCCTCGGCGCCAACGTCGCCTCCGAGAAGACCGCCGCGGCCGAGGGCAAGGTCGGCGAGCTGCGCCGCGACCCCTTCGCCATGCTGCCGTTCTGCGGCTACAACATGGGCGACTACATGGGGCACTGGGTCGACGTGGCCAAGGACAAGGACCAGTCCAAACTGCCGAAGATCTACTACGTCAACTGGTTCCGCAAGAACGACGAGGGCTCGTTCGTCTGGCCGGGCTTCGGTGAGAACAGCCGCGTTCTGAAGTGGATCGTCGAGCGCCTGGAGGGCAGGGCCGAGGGCGTCGAGACCCCGATCGGCATCCTGCCGACCAAGGAGGCGCTGGACACCGACGGCCTGAACCTGTCCGAGTCCGACCTCGACTTCCTGCTCACCGTCGACAAGGACGTGTGGCGGGAGGAAGCGGCCCTGGTGCCCGAGCACCTCAACACCTTCGGCGACCACACGCCGAAGGAACTGTGGGACCAGTACCGCGCGCTGGTGCAGCGCCTGGGCTGACGCCCCCCAAGCTCCGCGGCCGGTCCGGCATGCCCTGACCTGCGATGTCGTCACGAAGGCCGGCCGCGGTGACAGCACCTTGGTGTGCCCGGGCCGGGGCCCGCACCGTACAACGGCGTACGGTTGCGGGCCCCGGCCCGGTTTGCGCACATCCCGTACACATCCCCGTACACACCACACATCCCCGTACACACCGTTGAGACGGTAAAGAACCGGCATTCAGGGGTAATTCGCCTACAGTGGCGCCATGCGCGGAATCCTGTTGGCCGGGGGTACCGGCTCCCGGCTGTGGCCGTTGACCCGCTCGGTGTCGAAGCAGCTTCTTCCGGTCTTCGACAAGCCCATGATCTATTACCCGCTTTCCACACTCGTGATGGCGGGCATCCGGGACATCCTGGTCATCACCACCCCCGAAGACCAGTACCAGTTCCGCCGGTTGCTCGGGGACGGCCGCCAACTCGGCCTGCGGCTCGACTATCTCGTACAGGAGCGCCCGGAGGGCATCGCCCAGGCCTTTGTGCTGGGGGCGGACTTCCTCGACGGCGAGCCCGCCGCCCTGATCCTCGGCGACAACATCTTCCACGGAAGCGGTCTCGGCACCCGGCTGGCCCGGCACGACGACCTCAGCGGCGGCCGGGTGTTCGCCTACCCGGTCGCCCAGCCCTCGGCCTACGGTGTCGTCGAGTTCGACGAGCAGGGCCGCGCCCTGTCCATCGAGGAGAAGCCCGCCCGGCCCCGCTCCCGCTACGCCGTGCCGGGGCTGTACTTCTACGACCGTCATGTCGTGGACATCGCCCGCGAGCTGCGGCCCAGCGCCCGGGGCGAGTTGGAGATCACCGACCTCAACCGCGTCTATCTGGAGGCCGGCGCGCTCCAGGTCACCCGGCTCGACCGGGGCACCGCCTGGCTGGACACCGGCACCTTCACCTCCCTGGTCCAGGCCTCGGAGTTCGTGCGGGTGATCGAGGAGCGCCAGGGCTTCAAGGTCGGCTGCATCGAGGAGGCGGTCTGGCGCGCGGGCCTGATCGACGACGACCGGCTCCGGGAGCTGGCCGAGCCGCTGCTCAAGAGCGGCTACGGCCGCTATCTGCTGGGACTGCTGGAGGACTCCGCGTTCCGGGTCGGACCCCAGCGGGGCCCCGGACCGCGCCCGGAGGAACTGGTACCGGCGACTCCGTGATTCCAACTGGCGGCCCCCCCCCCGCCGCCCCGGCCTTTCGGCCCAGCGGCGGACCGGTCCTCAAGGACCGTGCCGGTTCTCAGGTCCCGGACCGGTCCTCAAAGCCCGTGCCGGTCCCGTCCTCAAGGGCCGCCGTTGACGACCCGAAGAAGCATACGGATGCGGAGATCCGCCACACGGTGGCGCGGCGGAAGGAGGAGGCGCGTGGAACAACTGGGCATCGAAGGGGCCTGGGTGGACACACCCAGGGTGTTCGCGGACAGCAGGGGAAGTTTCCACGAGTGGTTCAAGGGGGCGGCCTTCCACGGCTCCACCGGGCAGGAGTTCGGCCTCGCCCAGGCCAACTGCTCCCGCTCCGCCCGCGGCACGCTGCGCGGCATCCACTACGCCGAGGTCCCGCCGGGCCAGGCCAAGTACGTGACCTGCGTCAGCGGCGCCGTCCTGGACGTGGTGGTCGACATCCGCACCGGTTCCCCGGGTTTCGGGACCTGGGAGGCGGTCCGCCTCGACGACACCACCCACCGGGGCCTCTACCTCTCGGAAGGTCTGGGCCACGCCTTCATGGCACTGGAGGACGACTCCACGGTCGTCTATCTCTGCTCCCAGCCCTACGCGCCGCAGCGGGAGCACGGGATCAACCCCCTCGATCCGGCTCTGGCGATCGACTGGCCCGAAGGCCTGGTCCCGCTGCTGTCCGAGAAGGACGCCGCGGCACCCACCCTGGAAGAGGCCGGGCGCCTGGGCCTGCTGCCCTCGTTCGAGGCCTGCGGGGCCTATCGCCGGGGGCTGGTGGGCAGCGTCTGAGCCGCTTCCCGAACCTTCCCCGTCGACACGCCGCGACGGCCGCATTTACTTGGCCGCCACGCGGGTGATCTTTCCGCGGTGACACGGAGTGACATACGACTATCGGTGACGGAGAGTGAAAGTGTGTGCCGCGTCCGTGGCCACGGACAACGTGAGTGCACCCAGTGCGTGCGCTTGCAGGTGTGGTCACTCCACGTTTTCGTGAGGAAGGTTCTCAGTGAGCCGTAGAACGATCCGAAGTTCTCGGGTGAAATCCGCCACGATGGTCTCGGTCGGCGCACTTGCCGTCGTGCTGAACGTCTCCCCGAGCGCGGTTGCCGTCGCCGACGCGATCCACCGCTCGGGCACGGGGAGCAGTGCGGGCCTGCCCGGGCCCGGCGGGGCCGTGAGCGCCCACCACGGCAAACGCAGCACCCAGGGCACCAGGGGCCGGGACGGGGACCGCGGTCCTCAGGGACGCCCGGGCCACGACGGCCGGGACGGCGACCGCGGGCCCCAGGGGCCCCAGGGTCCGCGTGGCCCGCAGGGTCCCCAGGGTCCGGGCGGGACCGGGCCGCAGGGCGCCCGCGGTCCGCAGGGTCCGCAGGGCACGCAGGGTGCCCAGGGCGCGAACGGCACCCCCGGCCCGCAGGGCATCCCCGGCGCCCAGGGCGTCCCCGGCCCGCAGGGCACCCAGGGCGCCACGGGTACGCAGGGCGCCAGGGGTCCGCAGGGCTTCCAGGGCACCCAGGGCACCGCGGGTCCGCAGGGCACCCAGGGCACCACCGGTACGCAGGGCGCCACCGGCAGCCAGGGCGCACAGGGCTCGACGGGCGCCCAGGGAACCCAGGGCACCCAGGGCTCGACGGGTACGCAGGGTGCCACCGGCGCCCAGGGCAGCCAGGGCTCCCAGGGTTCGGCCGGTCCGCAGGGCTTCCAGGGCACCCAGGGCGGGACGGGTACGCAGGGCGCCACCGGCGCCCAGGGTTCCCAGGGCGCTCAGGGCTCCTCCGGCCCGCAGGGCTTCCAGGGCTCGCAGGGGTCCCAGGGCGGCACGGGTGCGCAGGGCACTCAGGGTTTCCAGGGGACGACGGGTGCGCAGGGTGCCACGGGTACGCAGGGTGCCACCGGCGCCACGGGGCCCCAGGGCAGCCAGGGCTTCCAGGGGACGACGGGTGCGCAGGGTGCCACGGGTACGCAGGGCGCCACCGGCGCCACGGGGCCCCAGGGCAGCCAGGGCTTCCAGGGCGTGACCGGTGCGCAGGGTGCCACGGGTACGCAGGGTGCCACCGGTGGCACGGGCCCCCAGGGTGCGACGGGCGCGCAGGGCACCCCCGGTACGCCGGGCGTGCAGGGCGCCACCGGTGCCCAGGGTGCGACGGGTACCCAGGGCGCGCAGGGAGCCCAGGGCGCGACCGGTGCCGGGACCCAAGGCGCTCAGGGTGCGCAGGGCGCCCAGGGTGCCGGCCTGAACTCGACCTATGTCGTGACCGGAGCCCAGGGAACCACGTCCACGGCTCTCTGCAACCCCGGTGACATCGCCATCGGTGGTGGCTACAGCGGGGGCGCGGGCAGCATCTCCAGCACGCTCCCGGTCTTCACCGGAACCGGCCCCGCCACCGGGTGGCAGGTCGTCACCCTCGGCACCCCGGCCGAGGCCGTCGCGCTCTGCGCCACGGTCACCCCCTGACCGTGATCCAGGACGGTCTCCGACCGGCCTGCTGACCCGACAGTGAGCGGCGGTGCCCCGAGGTCCCGGCCTCGGGGCACCGTCCGCGTTCCGCCCGCGGCCGCGGACCGCCTCCCCGGCCGCGACCGCCGTATTCGACCTGATCGACCCGGTCGACCCGACAAGACCAGCACATCCCGTACACCCCATAAACTCGGAGCACCATGCGCATCCTCGTGACCGGCGGCGCCGGATTCATCGGCTCGGAGTACGTCCGCCGACGGCTGGCAGCGGACGCGTCGGAGCGGATCACGGTTCTCGACGCCCTCACCTATTCCGGGGTCGAGGCCAACTTGGCCCCGGTGGCCGACCGCCCCGGCTTCCGTTTCGTCCGGGGCGACATCTGCGACCCGGAGGCGGTCGACGAGGTGATGGCGGGCCAGGACGCGGTGGTCCACTTCGCGGCCGAGTCGCATGTGGACCGGTCGATCGAGGGCGCCGGTCCCTTCGTCCGCACCAATGTGACGGGCACCCAGGTGCTGCTGGACGCGGCCGTGCGCCATCGGGTCGGCCGTTTTGTACATGTCTCCACCGACGAGGTGTACGGCTCGATCAGCGACGGCTCCTGGACCGAGGACTGCCCGCTCGCCCCCAACTCGCCGTACGCCGCGTCCAAGGCGGGCTCCGATCTGCTGGCGCTCGCCTACCACCGCACCCACGGCCTGGACGTGGTGGTCACCCGGTGCACCAACAACTACGGGCCGCACCAGTTCCCCGAGAAGGTCATCCCGCTCTTCATCACCCAGCTGCTCGACGGCCGGACCGTCCCCCTGTACGGGGACGGGCGCAACGTCCGCGACTGGCTGCATGTCTCCGACCACTGCCGGGGCATCGACCTGGTGCTGGCGGGCGGCCGGGCCGGGGAGGTCTACCACATCGGCGGCGGCACCGAGCTGAGCAACCACAAGCTGACCGGGCTGCTGCTGGACGCGGTCGGCGTGGGCTGGGACCGGGTCGAGTACGTGGCCGACCGCAAGGGCCACGATCTGCGCTACTCGCTGGCCGACGGCAAGATCCGGGAGCAGCTCGGCTATGCCCCGCAGGTCGGCTTCGCGGAGGGCCTGGCCGCCACGGTGGCCTGGTACCGCACCCATCGGTCCTGGTGGGAGCCGCTGAAGGAGAGGGCCGAGCTGCGGTGACCACGACCTGGCTGGTGACCGGCGCCGAGGGGATGCTCGGCCGGGACGTACGCGCCGAACTCGCCACCGACCCGGACGCCGAGGTGACGGCCCCGGGCCGCGGGCTGCTCGACATCACCGACCCGGACGCGGTGCGCGCGGCCGTCGACGGCCACCGGGTGGTCGTCAACTGCGCGGCGTGGACGGATGTCGACGGCGCCGAGCGGTCCGAGGCGGCGGCCACGGCCGTCAACGGCACCGCCGTACGCCATCTCGCGCGGGCCTGCGCGGACACCGGGGCGCTGCTGCTGCACCTCTCCACCGACTACGTCTTCCCGGGCGATGCCCGGCTGCCGTATCCCGAGGACGCCCCGACGGCGCCCGTCAACGCGTACGGGCGGAGCAAGCGGGAGGGGGAGCGGGCGGTCGCCGAACTGCTGCCGGACTCCGGGCTCGTCGTGCGCACGGCCTGGCTCTACGGCACCCACGGCCGCAACTTCGTGGCCACGGTGCTGGATCTCGCGGCCCGGCGCGCCACCCTGGACGTGGTGGCCGACCAGCACGGCCAGCCGACCTGGTCCCGGGCGCTGGCCCGGCAGCTGGCCGCCCTCGGCCGGGCCGCCCTGGCCGGACGGGCCCCGGCGGGTGTCTACCACGGCACGGCGTCCGGCAGCACCACGTGGTACGGCCTGGCGCGGGAGGCCTTCCGGCTCGGCGGGCTCGACCCCGAGCGGATCCGCCCGGTGGGCTCGGACAAGTTCCCGCGCCCGGCGGCCCGTCCGGCGTTCGGGGTGCTCGGTCACGACCGCTGGGCCCGGGCGGGCCTCGCCCCCCTGCCGCGCTGGGACGACCAGCTGGCCGCCGCGCTCGCCGCGCCGCCCTTCGCGGAGCTGGCCGCGGCGGCGCGGGCGGCGGGCGTACGGGTGCCGGACCGGACGGCGGGGGAGGGCCCCGGGGCCTGAGAGGGACCGTGAAAAATGCCCCGCGGATCCGGGATCCGCGGGGCACGTCCGTCTCGTCCGGCGCCTACACCAGCAGCGGTCCGCCGCAGCGCTCGGCGCCCTCCTTCATCGCGATCAGATTGGCGACCACATAGGAGATGTCGTTGCGGGAGTGCCACTCGGTCGGGAAGTAGGTGACCAGCCGCGACGACTGAAACTTGGCCTGGATCTCGGGCACGAAGGCACGGTACTGGTTGTCCGTGTAGTACCAGAACGAGTTCTCGTTGTAGAAGGCCACATGGGTCGGGTCCTGGTAGGCGCCGCGGCCGTCCGAGCTGGGCGTCATGGTCAGGAGCATGCCGCCGGGGGCCAGCAGCCGGTACAGCTCGTTGATCAGCGGCACCTTGTCGGGCACATGCTCCAGGAAGTCCACCGCCCGCAGCAGGCCCACGGAGTTGTCGGGCAGGTCCAGCGGGTCGGGCAGGGTGGCGACGATGTCGACGCCGTCTCCCGGGTGCTGGTCCACGCCCAGGTACCCGGGCGGCTTGCGGTGGGCGGCGCCCAGGTCCAGGGCGACCAGCCCGCGCCGCTCGGTCCAGGCGAGCGCGTTGGCCTCGATGTACTTGTCGTACAGGGCGACCGTCTCGCGCTGGATGTGCGCGTTGATCTCCGGGTCGCGCTGGGTGTTCGACGGGTGCATCCGCTGGAGGTAGAGGCAGCGCGGGATCTGGTGGAAGTCGCCGACGTGGAACAGCCGGCACATCAGGTCCTGGTCGTCGAGGACCGTGCGGGTGGCGTCGTAGCCGCCGGCCTTCTCGTAGGCGTCCTTGCGGAACGCCCGCACATGGTTGGGCGCGTACCAGATGTACGAGACGTTGTGCGGTGTCGGCGACATGGATTTGGCCTGGAGCAGGGTGCGGCCGTCGACGCGCACCTCCTCGTAGTTCCAGCCGTACGACTCGTTGAAGCGGCTGTCGTCCCGCTTGCCGTCCTCGGTGATCTGCGCGGTGTTGCTGTAGACGAAGACGGCCTCGGGGTGCTCGTCGAAGGCCGTGGCCAGCTCCGCGAGGCAGTCCGTCGCGAGCAGGTCGTCGTGGTCGAGTTCCACGAGGATCTCGCCGCGGGCCAGCTCACAGGCCCTGCGCTTGGCCGCCCCGACGCCGCGGACATCGTCCGCGATCTCCACCCGCACCCGGTCGTCGGGCCGCTCGGGCCGCCAGCGGGCGCCGTTGTTGAGCAGGACGATCCACTCCCAGTCCGGGCAGGTCTGCGCCTGGAGGGTCGCCAGGCACTCGTCGAGGAACCGGGGCCGGTGGCTGGGGGTGAAGACAGAGAACCTGGGTGTTGCAGTCGACGTCATCTGGAGTCACCTGTTTGGCTCGGTGTCGGTGGGGGGCTTACGTCGTCCCGGAAGGAATCGGGCACCGCGGAGTAGAGCGAGGGGTCGGCGTCCACGGCACGGCGGAACTCGGCGGCCGCCTCGTGGTCCCGGTCCTTCTTCGCCAGGATCTGGCCGAGTTGCAGATGGGCCGTGGAGGCGCCGGGAGTGGCGTCGATGGCGCGCCTGAGCAGGGTGATGGCGAGGTCGGGGTCGCTCGACTTCAGCAGTACCGCCTCGTTGTAGAGGGCGGATCCGTACTTCGGGTCGAGCTTCAGCGCCTTGTCGTAGGCCGCACGGGCATCGGCGGTCCTGCCGTCCTGCTGTGCCAGGACCCCGAGGTTGTACCAGGCGATCTTGTTATGGGGGTCGAGGTCCAGCACCCGCCGATAGGTACGGGCCGCCCCGGCCGAGTCGTGGTACTGCGTCTGCAACAGGGCTGCCTGGAGAAGGGAGTTCGTGTCCAGGTGTTTCTGCTGGGCCGCGGCCTTGGAGTCCGTCGACTGGTCCGTGTGGGACTGCACCGCCCAGACGGAGATCCCGGTGGCGACCGCGGCCGCCGAGACCAGTCCTGCCCACAATGTCCTACGTTTCACTTTGTCACATCTCGCGCAATGGTGAGGGAGCCCCCCCGTCTGTCCGCCGACGTTACGAGGCCGTCCCGGCGGCACCGCCCAGCGGCAGGTGATTGCGATCAGGGTCCACCCGAATGCAGGCACCTCATGGAGCAAGGGGCCTGAGCAGCCCTCAAACTCGTGCTGTCATCGGTTAATTGGGCGGACTGCTCGGTAATCCGTCGACAGATAAGGACGTCGCCGCGGAAGGTGGGCGAAGGCGCCTTTGGGTGCGGTGAGTTCGCGGTCGCCAGAGCGTTCGGGAAGGGGTCCCGGGGAGGGGCGCGCGGAGTGGCGCCCGGTCCGCGCGTCTCTGCGGGTGCACGCGGACCGGGGCCGTACGGAGGGAGCCACCCGGAGCGGCTCGGGAGGGTCAGCCCGCGGTGATCGGCTCGCGCGGTCCGGCCGGGGCGGCGGCGTGGGCGTCGATGCGCTCCGCCGCCAGGATCGCCGCCGCGGTGTCCGCGCGGGACGCGGCGACCACCAGTGCCCGGCCCGCGAGGGCGTGGGCCCGCCGGTGGAATGCCTCGATCTGCCGTTCACCGCCGCGCGGGGCGGTTGTCGTACGGACCGGCCGTGCGCCCCCCCGCAGCCGTGCCACCTGCTCGGCGAGCCGTTCGGCGGCCGTGTCCAGGTCTCCGGAAGGGGTCAGCGCCCGCAGGTCGTCCGTCACCGCGAGCAGGGCGGCCAGATGGGCCGCGAGCTGGATGTCCAGCTCCTCCTCGCGGGAGCGGTGCGGGAAGTCGGGGGTCGCGCCGGCCGTCGTGTGGACCGACTTGGTGCGGATCGGTTCGTACATGGGACGGCCTCCTGTGCTGGTCAGGAAACCATCCTAGCTTGGATTGGGTCTAAAGTTGAGCGTGATCGCGAAATGGAGGAGTCGGTCGCTTACGGTGAGGGGTCTTGGGTGGGCGGTTGTGGTCCGCCCGCGCCGCCGACCGGTCAGGGCTGGCCGTAACCGTCCAGGAAATTCCCTATCCGGGTGATCGCGTCCGTCAGGTCCGCGACGTTCGGCAGGGTCACCACCCGGAAGTGATCGGGCTCCGGCCAGTTGAAGCCGGTCCCCTGCACGACCATGATCTTCTCGCTGCGCAGCAGGTCGAGGACCATCCGGCGGTCGTCCTTGATCTTGAAGACGGTGGGGTCCAGGCGGGGGAAGAGATACAGCGCGCCCTTGGGCTTGACGCAGGTCACGCCCGGGATCCGGGTCAGCAGCTCGTGCGCCGCGTCCCGCTGCTCCTTCAGTCGTCCGCCCGGGAGCACCAGGTCGTTGATCGTCTGGCGGCCGCTGAGCGCCGCCACCACACCGTGCTGGCCGGGCATGTTGGCGCACAGCCGCATGTTCGCCAGGATCGTGAGGCCCTCGATGTAGGAGGCCGCGTGCGCCCGGGGGCCGGAGATCGACATCCAGCCCACCCGGTACCCCGCCACCCGGTACGCCTTGGACATGCCGTTGAAGGTGAGGGTCAGCAGGTCGGGGGCGATCGATGCCGTCGGGGTGTGGACGGCGCCGTCGTAGAGGATCTTGTCGTAGATCTCGTCGGAGCAGACGAGGAGGTTGTGCCGCCGGGCGATGTCCGTCAGGCCGCGGAGCACGGCCTCGTCGTACACCGCGCCCGTCGGGTTGTTCGGGTTGATGATGACCAGGGCCTTGGTGCGGTCGGTGATCTTCCGCTCGACGTCCGCCAGGTCCGGCATCCAGTCCGACTGCTCGTCGCAGCGGTAGTGCACGGCGGTGCCGCCCGAGAGGGAGACCGCCGCCGTCCACAGGGGGTAGTCGGGTGCCGGTACGAGCACCTCGTCGCCGTCGTCCAGCAGGCCCTGCATCGCCATCACGATCAGCTCGGAGACGCCGTTGCCGATGAACACGTGTTCGACGTCGGTCTCGATGCCGAGCGTCTGGTTGTGCATGACCACCGCCCGCCGGGCGGCGAGCAGGCCCTTGGCGTCGCCGTAGCCGTGGGCCGTGGAGACATTGCGGAGTATGTCCTCAAGGATCTCGGGCGGGCACTCGAAGCCGAAGGCGGCCGGGTTGCCGGTGTTGAGCTTGAGGATGCGGTGCCCCGCCGCCTCCAGCCGCATCGCCTCCTCGAGAACCGGGCCCCGGATCTCGTAGCAGACATTGGCGAGCTTCGTGGACTGGATCACCTGCATGTCCGCGAGCTTACGGCCGCATATCCGGTCGTGCCGCGTGTTTTGCACCACGCGGGGGCTTCCGGGCCGCCCCGGGCGGTCGTCCCACCTGTCACAGCCGCCCCTAAAATGCACCCCCATGTCATGGGAACACCGGTCCGGCGACGGGATGTACGGCGCGGAGGCCGCCACGGAGTGGACGGGCGGCCGCGCCGAGGGGGCGGTGCGCCCGGCGGGGGAGGCCTCCGGGATTCCCCCGAACGTGTACCACCCGTACGCCGAGGCGGCCCCCGAATACCACCGGTACGCCGATCCGGCGGCGGCCCATGGCTGGCAGAACGCCTATGACGCGACGCGCGAGCTGCCGGTGACCTCCGAGGTCCCCGGTCCGCCGCCGCCCGCCGTGGGAAAGGGGGCGCGGCGCCGGGCGCGGCCCGCTCCGGGCTCCCGGGGGCCCCGCCGGGCGCTGGCGGCCGCCGGGGTGCTCGGCACGGTGGGTCTGGCCGCGCTCCTGGCCGTGGGGGCGGGCTCCGGTTCCGCCGGGGGTGTGCCCGGTGGTGCGGAGGCTTCCGTACGGCCGAAGGCAGCGCGGACCGCGCCGTCCGTGGCGGCCGCGCCGTCCTCCGCCGCGGCCTCCCGGTCCGCGTCCGTCGCCCCGGTGCCCTCGCGTTCCGCGGCTCCGGCGGTCGTGGTGAGCACGAGTCCGGCACCCGCCCGGCGCGCGCCCGCCGTCCGGGCCGCGTCCGTCGCGCCGAGCGCGCCCCCGGACGCCCCGGCGGCGCCGCCCACGGTTCCGTCCGCGCCCGCCTCCGCCGCCATGAGCGCCACCGCGCCGGACACCTGGCACCACAGGCCGGGGCGGGGGCACGGGCACTCCTGGTAGCCGGACACGGCGGGGCGGGCCCGTGTGGTGGCCGGGATTCCGTGGGGCGGGCCCGTGTGGTGGCCGGATCCCGTTAGTGGGTGGCCGAAAACCGCTTCTTGTCCCGGCGGGAACCGCTGTTGACAATGCGCATGACAAATACATGGCGGGCCGGACACGTTCCGGCCCGGCACGTCACCCTCCCCTCCCCAGAGAGGACCCCCACATGAGAAAGCCTCTCGCTGCCGCACTCTTCGCTCTGGCACTCGCCGGAGCCGGTGCGGCACCGGCGGTCGCGGCTCCCCAGGCCGCACAGACCGCCGCGCCGACGGCTTCCCGCACCACGGTTCCTTCCCGGACGGCCACCCTCAAGGCCGGAGACTTCGCCGGGACCGTCTCGCTCAGCAACTGCTCCGGCTCCGTCATCCGCTTCCCGAACTCCGCGGACAACGACCCGGCGCTGGTGCTCACCAACGGCCACTGTTTGGAGACCGGCTTCCCCGACCCGGGCGAGGTCATCGTCGGACAGTCCTCCAGCCGTACGTTCGGCCTGCTCAACTCCTCGGGCAGCAAGGTCGCGACGCTGCGCGCGAGCAAGGTCGCGTACTCCACGATGACCGACACGGACATCACGATCTACCAGCTCACCACCACCTACGCGCAGATCAAGAGCTCCTACGGGATCAGCGCGCTCACCGTCTCGGACACCCACCCGGTCGCGGGCACCGCCATCAAGGTGGTCTCCGGCTACTGGAAGCGCGTCTACAGCTGCACCATCGACGGCTTCGTCTACCGGCTGAAGGAGGGCGACTGGACCTGGAAGGACTCGGTCCGCTACACCTCCGCCTGCAACACCATCGGCGGCACCTCCGGGTCGCCCGTCGTCGACACCGGTTCCGGCAAGGTCGTCGCCGTCAACAACACCGGCAACGAGGACGGTGAGACCTGCACCGTGGACAACCCCTGCGAGGTCGACGCCAACGGCAAGGTAACCGTGCGTCAGGGCATCAACTACGCGGAGGAGACCTACCAGATCCCCGCGTGCTTCGGCGCCGGGAACAAGCTGAACCTCAACGCGAGCGGCTGCGTCCTGCCCAAGCCGTAACGGCGTCCGGCGGCGCGACGGCGGGTGGTCACCGCGGAGTCCTGCGGACCGCCCGCCCCGCCAGCACATCCGTCCGGCGGCCGTCCGCGATCACCGGACGGCCGTCGATCAGCACATACGGGATGCCGGTCGGCAGGGTGCGGGGCCGCTCGAAGGTGGCGCCCGCCGCCACCGTCGCCGGATCGAAGAGCACCAGGTCGGCGCGGTGTCCCGGACGCACCAGACCGCGGTCCGGCAGCCGCAGCCGGGCCGCCGGGCGCGACGTCAGCCGCGCGACGCACTCCTCCAGCGACAGCACGCCCAGCTCGCGCACGTAACGGCCCAGATAGTGCGGGAAGGTGCCGTACGCCCGCGGGTGCGGCTTCGCACCCTGGAGGATGCCGTCGGAGCCGCCGGTGTGCACCCGGTGGCGCATGATCGCCCGGACGTTCTCCTCGTGCCCGACATGCTGGAGGACCGTCGTCCCCAGCCGGTCCTCGACCAGCAGCCGCCGGGCCGTGGCCCACGGCTCCTCGCCGCGCCGGGCGGCCGACTCCCTCACCGTACGGCCGACGTACGCGGCGAGTTCCGGACTGCCCACCCCGGAGACCTCCACGGTGTCCCAGTCGACGGGCACCCCGTGGCAGCCGTCGGAGCCCGCCGCCTCCAGAGCGTGCCGGATCCGCCCGGCCGCCGCGGGGTCGGCGAGCCGCCGCAGCAGCGCCTCGGGACCGCCCTCGCCCGCCCAGCTCGGCAGCAGCGCGGCCAGGGTGGTGGAGCCCGGGGTGTAGGGATAGGTGTCCAGGGTGATGTCCGCGCCCGCCGCCAGCGCCTCGTCGAGCAGGGCGAGCAGTTCGGGCGCGCGGCCCCGGTTCACGCCGAAGTTCAGGGTGGCGTGCGCCAGATGGAGCGGGCAGCGGGCCTCCCGGGCCAGGGCCGCCATCTCCGCGTACGCCTCCAGGGCGCCCGCCCCGTAACTGCGGTGGTGCGGGCAGTAGTAGCCGCCGTACGCGGCCACCACCCGGCACAGCTCGGTGAGTTCGGCGTTCCGGGCGTACATGCCGGGGGTGTAGGTGAGCCCGGACGACAGGCCGACCGCGCCCTGCCGGAGCCCCTCCGCGACCAGGCGCCGCATCCGGTCCAGCTCCCCGGGTGTGGCCGCGCGGTCCTCCCAGCCGACGGCCAGCATCCGGACCGTGCCCTGCGGGACCAGATAGGCGGCGTTGACCGCGATGCCCCGGTCCAGGCGGTCCAGATACTCGCCCACCGTCCGCCAGTCGAAGTCGATGTCGTCGCCGTACCCGTTCCAGCCCGCGATCGCCCGGCGCACCTCGTCGAGCGTCCGGTCGTCGACCGGCGCGTAGGACAGCCCGTCCTGGCCGAGGACCTCCAGGGTCACGCCCTGGGCGGCCTTCGCGCTGTGGTCCGGGTCGCGCAGCAGGGCGAGGTCGCTGTGGGCGTGCATGTCGATGAAGCCGGGGGCGAGGACCAGGCCCCCGGCGTCCAGTTCCCGCGCGCCCCGGGGGCGTCGTCGGCCCGCCGCGGCGGCCTCCGCGACGATCTCGGTGATCCTGCCGCCACGGAGCACCACATCGGCGCGGTACGCGGGCCGCCCGCTGCCGTCCACGACGTGTGCGTCCCGGACGACGAGCTGCTCCACCGGCCGGTGCCTAGAAGAAGGTGCGGATGAAGTCGACGACCGTGCCATCCGCCTCGGCCACCGGGATGACCTGCCACTTGTCGAAGGTGGTGCACGGGTGGGACAGGCCGAAGCCGATCCAGTCGCCGACCCGGACATCGGCCTCGGGGCCGGTGCGCAGCCACAGGTGCTGGTCGGACAGGGCCGTCACCTCGATCCCGGCCGCGGGCCGTGCGACGCCGTCCCGGCGCACCGTGTCGGCCACCGGGAGGTCGAGGTCGTGGGCGGCGTCCCGCTTGCCCGCGTTGACGAAGGCCTCGTCCGCCGTCGGGCGGGAGATCACCTGGGCCCACAGCCGGAACGCGGGCTCCAGGGCGCCCTCCTCGGGCACCCGGTTGAAGGGGGTCCCCCGGCGGTAGTGCACGTCGTCGTGCGAGACATACGCGCCCGAGCGCAGCAACTTCAGTACGGGAAGCGAGAGTTCAGGGATCTCGGCGAAGACGTCGGCGACCGCGTCGAACCACTCGCTGCCGCCCGCGCTCACCACGATCTCCTCGGCCCCGGCGAACCGCCCGGCCTTGTCGAACTCCACCGCGATCGCGGTCAGCCGGTGCAGCCAGGCCTGCACCCGCTCCGGGGAGGCGCCGGGCACCTGGGCCTCGTATCCGGCCACACCCGTCAGGCGCAGTGTCTCCGCGCGCGCCACCGCCTCCGCGACCGCCGTGGCGTCCGCCTCCGTCCGCACCCCCGTGCGGGCCCCCTCGCCCGCGCCCAGCTCGACCACGACCTCCACCGGACGCTCGGCCCCGGCCTCCCGCAGAGCCGCGTCCATCAGCTCCACTCCGCGGACGGAGTCGACGTAGCAGATGAAGCGGAAGTCGGGGTCGGCGGCCAGCTCGGCGGCGAGGTGGCGCAGGTCCGCGGTGTCCACCAGTTCATTGGCGAGGAAGATTCGGCGAATGCCGAACGCCCGGGCCACCCGCACCTGGTGGGGGAGGGCGAGGGTGATGCCCCATGCCCCGTGTGCGAGCTGCCGGTGGAACAGCTGCGGGGCCATCGACGTCTTCCCGTGCGGGGCGAAGGCGAGGCCGTGCCGGGCCGCGTAGGTCTCCATCAGTTCGAGGTTGTGCGCGAGGCGCTCGGCGGAGAGGGCGAGGACCGGGGTGGTGAAGCCGCCGGAGAACAGATTGCGGCGCTCGGCCGCCAGTTCGGCGAGGGTGCGGCCCTCGGCGTCCGGCGGGAGGCCCTTGAAGCGGTGGTCGACGCGCTCCGCCTGAAGGGCGGCGAGGCGTTCTGCGACAGTGGCGGCGTCCATGGGACCTCCCTGAGGTCGGTCGTTGCGCCCTGTGCAACGTCCGTTGCGTATCTCGCTCGCTGCTGTCTAACATCCCGGCCAACGCGGGGTCAACGGAGCCGCCGGGCCCCTCCCCGCCGTCCCGGGCCGCCGGGCTCCGGGGAACCGCAGAGGAGGAGCCGCACCGACGTGACCGCCAACGGTCCCCTTTGCGGTCCGGGCGTCCCGGGCGACCCGGACGTCGTGGAGATCGCCGCGCTCGGCGAGTCCCTGGTCACGTTCGTGCCGTCCGCGCCGGGCGGCCTGGCCGAGGTGCCGTCCTTCGAACGGGGCATCGGCGGCGCCGAGTCCAATGTCGCCTGTGCGCTGGCGGCCGCCGGGCACTCCGCGCGGTGGATCGGGCGGGTCGGGGCGGACGGCTTCGGCGCCCATCTCGTCGACGCCATCGGCGCGTACGGCGTCGATGTCGCCTCGGTGGCGCGCGACCCGGAGCGCCCCACCGGGATCTACTTCCGCACCGCGGGCGACCGCTTCGGCGAGGACCACGAAGTGGCGTACTACCGGGCGGGGTCGGCGGCCTCGGCGATGACGGTGGACAACGTGGACCTGGCGGCGGCACGGGCCTGCCGGGTGCTGCATCTGTCCGGGATCACGGCCGCGCTCTCCGAGGGCTGCCGGGACCTGCTGCGGGAGCTGACCGCGCCCCGGGCCGGGCGGCCGCTCCTCTCCTTCGACGTCAACCACCGGCCGGGACTGTGGCGCGGCTCGGACGGGCCCCGGGTGCTGCTGGAACTGGCGCGCCGGGCCGACCTCGTGTTCGTCGGGGACGACGAGGCCCACCGGCTGTGGGGGCTGCGCGGCGCCCACGCCGTCCGGCAGGCACTGCCCGAACCGGCGGTCGTGGTCGTCAAGCGGGGGGCGGAGGGGGCCACGGCTTTCGGCACGGGCACCGGCCTTCGGGGCGCAGGCGCGGGCACCGTTGCCCTGGGGAGCGGCTCCGGTGATCGGGGGAGCGGCTCCGGTGGCCGGGGTGCGGAGGCCGTCGTCTCTGTGCCCGCCCCGGTGGTCGAGGTCGTCGCCGCCGTGGGCGCCGGGGACGCCTTCGCCGCCGGGTTCCTCTCCGCCGCCCTGCGCGGGCTGCCGATGCGGGACCGGCTGCGGCACGGGCATCTGGCGGCCGCCGCGGCCCTCACCGTCCCCGGAGACCTCGCCGTCCCGCCCGCCCGGCACCGGGCCGACCGGCTGGCCGCGTTGGACGACGGCGCGTGGGGGACACTGCGACTCGGCCCCGGCTGGACCGGAGCCGACGCACGGGCCGCCGAGGAGGGACCGTAAGCCATGAGCCAGACCGTCGACCGGGCGCTGAGCATCCTGCCGCTGCTGGCCGAGGGACCCGCCGATCTCGGGCAGGTCGCCGAGCGGCTCGGTGTCCACAAGTCCACGGCCCTGCGGCTGCTGCGCACCCTGCACGAACACGGCCTGGTCCACCGCCAGTCCGACCAGCGCTACCGCCTCGGCGCCCGTCTCTTCGCCCTCGCCCAGCAGGCCGCGGAGGGACTCGACGTCCGGGAGATCGCCCATCCGCACCTGGTCCGCCTCGGCGAGGAGTGCGGACACACCGTCCATCTCGCCGTGTACGAGGAGAACGAGGTCCTCTACATCGACAAGGTGGAGAGCCGCTATCCGGTGCGGATGTACTCCCGCATCGGCATGCCGGTCGCCATCACCGTCGCCGCCGTCGCCAAGCTCCTGCTCGCCGACCTGCCCGAGCCCCGGCGCCGCGCCGTCGCGGAACGGCTCGACTACCCCCCGTACACGGCCCGTTCGACGCCGAACGCCGCCGCCTACCTCCAGGAGCTGGCGGTCGTGCGCCAACAGGGCTGGGCCACCGACCTCGGAGGCCACGAGGAGTCCATCAACTGCGTGGCCGCCCCGGTCCGGGGCACCGACGGCCGGGTCGTCGCGGCCATGTCGATCTCCGCGCCCAATGTCGTCGTCACCGCCGGTGAACTCCTCACCCTGCTCCCGCTGGTGCGCCGTACCGCGGACGCCATCAGCCGGGAGTACTCCGGCACCACCTCAGCAAAGGACCCCCTGTGACGGACAAGACCGCCCTGACCCCGAAGACCCATACGACCCCGCCCGCCCGCTTCTCCCACGGGGTGCGGAAGGGGAACCTCCTCCAGGTCGCGGGACAGGTGGGCTTTCTGCCCGCCGAGGAGGGCAGGCCGCCCGTACCCGCGGGACCCACCCTGCGCGAGCAGACCCTCCAGACCCTCGCCAATGTCAGGGCCATCCTCGAAGAGGGCGGGGCCTGCTGGGACGACGTGCTGATGATCCGCGTCTATCTGACCGATGTGGACCACTTCGCGGAGCTGAACGAGATCTACGACGCCTACTTCGACGAGCAGGGCCTCACCGGGCCGCCCGCCGCCCGGACCACGGTCTACGTCGGTCTCCCGGCCGGTCTCCTCGTCGAGATCGACGCGCTCGCGGCGCTCGGCTGACCGGTCCTCCGCCGCGGCCGGACGCCGGGTGCGCGGGGGCCGCCGCGGGCCGCCTCTTCGTGCAGAGGCAGGGAAGATTCGTATAACGATGCCGGGGCTGGCTGTGACCGCCACAGGATCGTCGACCATACTGCCCGCTGTGGAGCAGCGCATAGGTCCGAGCAGCCAGCCCCTGGACGGTGCCGGGATCGACCCGGCCTTCATCCCCGGGCTCACCGCCCCAGCGTCCGCCGGACAGGGGGACCCCGCCGAACCGGAGGATGCGGTAACGGCGACCGACACGGCCGCCGCGGAGGCCGTCGACAAGGCCGGCCCGAGAGACGTGGGCGCGGAGCCGGACGGTCCGTCCGCTCTGTCGGATCCGACGGATCCGACGGATCCGGAGAGTCCGGCGGATCCGGAGAGTCCGGCGGATCCGGAGAGTCCGGCGGATTCCGGTGAGCTTACGGGGGTCGGTGAGAGCGGGGCGTCCGAGGGCGAGACCGCCGAGGACGAGACGTCCGCCGGGGAGGACGCGGCCCGGGCGGAGGCTCCCGAGGGCCCGGTCTTCGAGGCCGCCGACCGGCGGGCCCGGATCGTCGCCGACCACAGCGGCGTACGGCTGAGCCTGGACGACCAGGAGTGCGAGTTCCGCTGGGACGAGATCGGTGCCGTGGAGACCGAGACCGCGCGCTTCGGCAAGCGGTTCACCGTCACCGTGCACACGCCCGACCGCCGCTGGTACCCGATCGAGATCGAGGCGGCCGCGCGGTCGGACTTCCCGGAGTGGGAGGCCCGGCTGGACGCGGTCCTGGACGCCTACTTCGAGGACGGCGACGAGGAAGCGGCCGCTGTCGTGGCGGACGGCGAGAAGGAATCCGCCGCCCCCGCGAAGAGCGAGGACGAGGACTGAACTACGCCCCTGGTGCCCGCCCCTCCCGGTCGGGCACCAGGGTGGACACCGGGTCAGGGCAGTGCGTGGACGTGCGGCCCCACCGTGTTGGACCAGGCGTTGCCCGAGGCCGCGTCCCAGTTCGTCGACCAGGTCATCGCGCCCCGCAGATCCGGGTAGGTGGCCGACGGCTTGAAGGAACCGCAGTTCGCGGCCCGGGTCAGGCAGTCCAGGGCGTTGTTCACCACGGCCGGGGAGACATAGCCGCTGCCCGCCGCGCTGGTCGAGGCGGGCACACCCAGGCCGACCTGGGACGGCGACAGACCGCCCTGGAGCTGGATGCAGGCCAGGGCCGTCAGGAAGTCCACCGAGCCCTGGCTGTAGACCTTGCCGTCACAGCCCAGCATGGAACCGCTGTTGTAGTACTGGGTGTTGACGACGGTCAGGATGTCCTTGATGTTCAGCGCGGTCTGGAAGTAGCCGTTCGACGTCGACTGCATGTCGATCGTCTGCGGCGCCATGGTGATGATCAGCGACGGTCCCGCCTTCGACGACAGCTGCCGCAGCGCCTGGGTCATATAGGTCGCGTTGAGGCCGTTCTCCAGGTCGATGTCCACACCGTCGAAACCGTAGGTGCCCATCAGCGCGTAGACCGAGTTCGCGAAGTTCGCCGCCGACGCCGGGTCGCTCACCGACACCGTGCCGTTCTGCCCGCCGACCGAGACGACCACCTTCTTGCCGGCCGCGTGCTTGGCGGCGATGTCCGCCTTGAACTGGTCCACCGTGTAGCCGCCGAGGCCCGCCGAGTCCAGGGTGAAGGAGACCGCACCCGGTGTGCCCGTGGCGTCCGCGAAGGCCACCGCGATGATGTCGTACTGTGCGGGCACGTCCGAGATCCGCTGCACCGTCGCGCCGTTGTTGAAGTTCTGCCAGTAGCCCGTCACCGCGTGCTTCGGCAGGCCGCCGCCGCCTCCGCCGGAAGAGGGGGCCGTGGTGGCCGTCACCGGGGCCGACTTCGGGGACTCGCCCGCCGCGTTGGCCGCCGTCACCTGGAACGCGTACGACGTCGACGGGGACAGCCCGGTCACCGTGGCCGAGGTGCCGGTCACCGCGGACACCTTGGTGCCGTCCCGGTAGACGGTGTAGCCGGTCGCGCCGGACACCGCGGCCCAGGACAGGGACGCCGACGAGGACGTGGTGGAGGCGACGGCGAGGCCGGTGGGGGCCGCGGGCACGGTCGGGGCGGGGTCGCCCCCGCCGCCCCCGTCCGGGCCGTAGACCGACACGTCGTCCGCGTAGTAGGCGGCCTGGCCGTACCAGCCGTGCAGATAGACCGTCACCGAGGTCGTCGAGGAGCCGGTGGTGAAGCTCGTGGACAGCTGCTTCCAGCCCGCCGAGTCCGGGGTCCAGGTCGACACGTCCGTGGTGCCGGTGCCGGTCGCGCCCAGATAGGTGTAACCGCCCTGCACCCATGCGCTCAGGGTGTAGGCCGTGTTGGGCTTCACCGCGACCGACTGGGTGCACTGGGCGTTGTCCTGGCCCGCCGGGACCGCCTTCAGCGCGGCCGTGCCGCCGTGCACCGGCGACGACACCGTCGTACCGCTCCCGGCGGAACAGGTCCAGCCCGTGAGGCCGGACTCGAAGCCGCCGTTCCTGGCGTTGTTCACGTCCGCGGCGGCGGCGTGCCCGGCCCCCAGAAAGGTGAGGGCGAGCGCGGCGACGGCGGTCCCGGCCAAGGTGCGTCTGCGAGGGAACATGCCTGGTACGCGGTCCACTTGGGCCTCCGATGCAGGGGAGAAGGGGGAGGTGGGGACGTAGGGAGAAGAGGGGGAGTGGGGGGAGCGTGAGGGGGTGGGGGAGTTGGGGAGTGTGAGGCTGGGGGGAGTGGGGGAGGGACGTGCGGAACGGTGGCCACCGTCTGATCCATGAATTTGGTCCAGACCAATAGGCTTGTCAAGATGTCCGACGCTGCAACGCCCCTGCCGCTGTGCCGAGTTGCGGCATATGCCCCTACACTGTGTTGATCATGGTCACACCTTCGGTGAGATGATCTTCCGGATTCGGTGTTGAGCCGGGCATGCCGTGGATATGGTGCTGGTGCAGGACGATGCAAGAGGACGCAACAGGGGCCATCTGAGGCGGGGGTTCGACCATCCCGCCGCAGTGAACGGGGTGGTGTGCAGCCGTGCCGACCGCGATAGCCGTCACCAGTCCCGACCTCGTGCTCCCGCCGCCCGACCGGGGGACCCCGCCCGCCGTGGTCCAGCCCGGGCCCGCCCTTGAGCAGTCCCTGACCGGTATGCACGCGCTCATCGAGCAGCACGGATACGTCGTCGTGCTGCACTCCGGGTCCGGGTCCGGGGACGACCCGGTCGTGCAACGGCTGCACACCGTGCGTTCCGTCCTGGAGAGCGACCGCATCGCGCTGCTCGGCACCGATCTGCCGCCGCTCGGACTGGCCCTGCTCGCCCAGCAGTTACGCCAGCTGTCCGTCTGCGACTTCAGCCCCGGTGTGCTGGCGTCCGCCGCGCGACTGCTCGCCCACTACATCTACGCGGGCGCCCTCCTCGGCTCCGTCACCAGGCTCGACCGCGTCCCCGTACCGCTCGCCTCGCACGCCAAGTCCTGGGTGCCGAACGCCCAGTTCGCCGTACTCGCCCACCCCCGGCCGCACCTCGTCCGCGTCGGCCAGCAGGACCTGCCCGGACCCGAGTTCGCCACCCGGATGGTCGTCGCCGCCGGACAGCCGCCCTCCGACTGGGTCACCGCCACCCTCGCCCCCTCCTGGCGCGTCCAGGGCGTCCAGACCGTGCCCCTCCCGGCGGACTCCGGGCGCTGGTGGGGAACCCAGAAGCTCGTGGAGTTCGCCGCGGGCCTGCACGACATCTCCGTGCTCCACCAGCTCGTCTCGTCCGTACGGCGCGAGAGATGCCACTGGTGCGGCCTCGAACTCATCGGCGACCGCTGCGCCTTCTGCTCCGCGCCCCTGACCCCGCCCCCCGAACTCCGGCCGACCGCCGCAGCCGCCCGCACCCTCCCGCAGGGCGGCACCTGAGCACCGTACGCCCCACCGCTCGAACGCCCCACGGCCGGACAGCGGGTCCGTCCGACCGCACGGCACATCCCTTCGAGGTGAGATGTAGTGAACGCACGTCAGCGCCGCGGCGTCATCCTGCTGGTGCTCTCGGCCCTCGCGGCCGTCGGCGCCTTCGCGGGCGTTCTGTCGGTGGTCCGCGACGTGAACTCGAAGGTCGGCCCGGAGGTCACGGCGTACCGGCTCCGCGGCGACATCCCGCCCTACCGGGAACTCGCGCCCGACCAGTTCCAGAAGGTCTCCATGCCCCGGCGCTGGCTGTCCTCGACCGCGGTCACCAGTCTCTCCCAGATCCGCGGCAAGATAGCCGTCACCCGGCTGGAGAAGGGGTCCCTGCTCCAGACCGACATGATCGTCGACCGGCCCGCACTCCAGGCAGGACAGCAGGAGATCGCGATCATGATCGACGCGTCCACCGGTGTGGCGGGCAAGATCGACCCCGGCTCGCGGGTCAACATCTACGCCACCTTCAAGGCCCAGAACGACAAGGGCCGGGACGAGTCCCGGATCATCGTGACCAACGCCCGGGTCCTCGACGTCGGCAAGCTCACTGCCCTCGACCCGGACCAGTCCAGCGACGAACGACGGCAGAACGCCACCGAGGCCGTCCCCATCACCTTCGCCCTCGGCACGGCCGACGCCCAACGGGTCGCCTACGCCGAGTCGTTCGCGGAACACGTCCGGCTCGCCCTGGTCGCGGGCGGCTCCGAGACCCCGGTCCCGCCCGGCGACCGTACGTACACCCTCGACCAGGACAAGTAGGAGGCCACGCATGAGGTCCCTCCCGGTCTCCGACGGGCCCTTCCGCAGTCGATCCGTCCGCAGTCGACCCGTCCTCAGCGGGTCCGCCTCCGGCGGGCTCGACCCCGTTCCCGGTCCCGGCTTCTGCTTCGGCCCCGGCCCCGGCCCCGGCCCCGGCTTCGGCTTCGGCTTCGGCTTCGGAGGGTTTCGCCGATGACCATCCGCATCCTTCCCGCCGTCGGCGACGTCGAGGCGGCCCGCGCGCTCACCGGTCTGCTCGGCCGGCTCCCCGACGCCGAGGCCGCCCAGCCGGTGCCGGACACCACCGCCCTGCTCGACACCCTGGCGCGGCTGGCCGGTGACTCGCTCGACGAACTGCCCGAGGTGGTACTCGTCCACGAGCGGATCGGGCCCGTCCCCGCGCTCGACCTGATCCGCGACCTGGCGATGCGCTTCCCGGCCGTCGGGGTCGTCCTCATCACCGCCGACACCAGCACCGGCGCTCTCACCGCCGCGATGGACTCCGGCGCCCGGGGCATCGTCACCTTCCCCCTCGGCTACGACGCCCTCGCCGAACGCGTCCAGGCCGCCGCCACCTGGTCCGCCGGGATGCGGCGCCATCTGGGCAGCACCGGACCGGGGCCCCACGCGGGCCCCGGCGGCACCGTGGTCACGGTGACCGGTGCCAAGGGCGGGGTCGGCGCGACCGTCACGGCGGTGCAACTGGCGCTCGCGGCACGGGCGTCGGGCCGCACCGTCGCCCTGGTCGACCTCGACCTCCAGTCCGGTGACGTCGCCTCGTACCTGGATGTGCAGTTCCGCCGCTCGGTGGCCGACCTCGCCGCGATCGCGGACATCACCCCCCGGGTCCTCCAGGACGCCGTGTACACCCACGACAGCGGTGTCGCACTGCTGCTCGCCCCCGCCGAGGGCGAACGTGGCGAGGAGGTCACCGACCGGGTGACCCGCCAGATCATCGCCGCCCTGCGCTCCCGCCACGACGTGGTGATCGTCGACTGCGGCGCCCAGATGAACTCCGCGACCGCCGCCGCCGTGGAGGTCGCCGACCAGGCGCTGCTGCTGGTCACCCCGGACGTGGTCGCGGTCCGCGCGGCCAAGCGGATGGTGCGGATGTGGGACCGGCTCCAGATCCGCAAGGCCGAGGAGACGCTCACGGTCGTCAACCGTCACTCGCGCGGTACGGAGATCCAGCCGTCCCTCGTCGAACGCATCACCGGCACTCGGGTGGCCCGCGCCGCGGTCCCGGCCTCCTTCAAGGAACTCCGGCCGGTCGTGGACGCCGGACGGCTCCAGGACCTCGACGCCCGTTCCGCGGTGAAGCAGGGGCTGTGGTCGCTGGCAGGGGAACTGGGCCTGGTGGCAGCGAAGGAGGACGGGGGCGGCCGCAGGCGCCGGGCGCCGTCGGAGCGGGGGACGCTGGTCCCTTGGCGCAAGGGCGGCGACCGGGGCGCGGTCACCCTGGAGTTCGCCGCGATGTTCCCGCTGGTGCTGGTCGTGATGGCACTGCTGTGGGAGTGCGTCCTGTACGGCTACACCTACTCCCTGGCGGGCAACGCGGCCGACGAGGCGGCCCGCGCGGCCACGGCCGCGTACGCCGTGCAGGGCGATGTGGCGGGCGCCTGCCGACAGGCGGGCGCCGCGCATCTGCCGTCCGCCTGGAGCGGAGCGGACATCGCCTGCGGCCAGGACGGCCCGGTGATGAAGGCGACGGTACGGGCAAGGGTCCCGCTGTTCTTCCCGGGCGTCGACCCCGGATGGCAGGTGGAGGGCACCGCCGGGGCGGCCCTGGAGGGGGACGGCCGATGAGAACACCACCACGCACGGAGGGGACGACCGGGCGGCCGGGTTCGCGGTCACGCCGCTGGGGGACTGGGTGGCCGGGGGCACGGTCACGCCGCTGGGGGGCCGGGCGGCCGGGCTGGCGGTTACGCCGCTGGGGGATCGGGCGGCCGGGAGCGCTGCTACTCCGCCGGGGCGCCGCGTGGCGGGAGGCGCCGTCACGCCCCCCGAGGACCGCACCGTCACGCCCCCCGAGGGCCGGGCGGCCGGAGGCACTCCTACGCCACCGGGCCCCCGGGCGGCCGGAAGCACGGCTGCGCCGCCGGGACGACCGCGGGGTCTCCATGCTCGAATTCGCCGGATTCCTGCCCATCCTCCTCCTCATCGGGATGGCCGCCGTCCAACTCGGCCTCATCGGCTACGGCATCAACCAGGCAGGCACCGCCGCCCGCGCCGCCGCCCGGGTGGCCTCGCAGAACGGCGACGGCAACGCCGCGGGCGCGGCGGCCGTCAGCGACTGGCTCCACCCGAGCGTCGACGCCCCCCGCGGCGCCGGAACCACCACCGCCACCGTCACCGTCACCGTGCCCTCCGTCGTGCCCCTCCTCGGCGACTGGCCCGTGACCCGCCGCGCCACCATGCCCAACGACCCCGACCCCCTCGCCCCCGGAAGGAGCCGACGACCGGCATGAGCCTGCGTTCCCGCATCGCCGCCCCGGACGACGGCGCGGCCGCCCGCGAGGACGGACACCTCGTCGCGGTCTACCGCGCCAAGCTCCTGGAGGAGATCGACCTCGCCGAGATGTCCGGCCTCGCGACCGCCGAACGCCGTGTCCGCCTGGAGCGCGTCCTCGGCCACATCATCAGCCGCGAGGGCCCGGTCCTGTCCTCGGCCGAACGCGCCCAGCTGATCCGCCGGGTCGTCGACGAGGCACTCGGCCTCGGCGTCCTGGAACCGCTGCTCGCCGACGCCTCGATCACCGAGATCATGGTCAACGGGCCCGACTCGGTCTTCGTCGAACGGGCGGGCCGCGTCGAACAGCTCCCGCTGCGCTTCGCCTCCACCGAGCAGCTGATGCAGACGATCGAACGGATCGTCTCCACGGTCAACCGGCGCGTCGACGAGTCCAACCCCATGGTCGACGCCCGCCTGCCCACCGGCGAACGCGTCAACGTCATCATCCCGCCGCTCGCCCTGACCGGCCCCACCCTCACCATCCGCCGCTTCCCGCGCGCCTACACCCTGCCCGAACTCATCGGCCTCGGCTCGCTGGACGAGCAGATGCTGATGCTGCTGGCCGCGTTCGTCCGCGCCCGCTTCAACGTCATCGTCAGCGGCGGTACGGGCTCCGGCAAGACGACCCTGCTGAACGCCCTGTCCGGGCTGATCCCCGTGCACGAGCGGATCATCACCATCGAGGACTCGGCCGAACTCCAGCTCCAGCAGGAGCATGTGATCCGACTGGAGTCCCGCCCCCCGAACGTCGAGGGCAAGGGCCACGTCACCATCCGCGACCTGGTCCGCAACAGCCTCCGGATGCGTCCCGACCGCATCATCGTCGGAGAGGTCCGCGGCGGCGAGACCCTCGACATGCTCCAGGCGATGTCGACGGGTCACGACGGCTCCCTCGCCACCGTCCACGCCAACTCCGCCGAGGACGCCCTGATGCGCCTCCAGACCCTGGGCTCGATGTCCGAGGTGCTCATCCCGTTCGAGGCGCTCAAGGACCAGATCAACTCCGCGGTGGATGTGATCGTCCAGCTCGCCCGGTTCGCCGACGGCTCCCGCAAGGTCGTGGAGATCGCCCTCGTGGTCTCCCACGGCCGCGAGCAGTTCCGCGTCGCCACCGTGTCCCGCTTCCGGCCCGAGCCGCTCGGCGCCGACCGGCTCGTCCGCGGCCGCTTCGAACACCTCCCGGTGCCCCGGACGGTCGCCGAGAAGCTCTACGTCGCCGACGAACCCCTCCCGCCCGCCTTCGGCATCGCGGAATCCCCCGACCACCTCAGGAGCGCGCCATGAAGGACCTCGCTCTCCTCGCCCTCGGCGCCACCGTCCTCACCGGCACGCTCGCCGTCGCCGGTGTCCATCTGTACGCCTCCGGCCGGGCCCAGCGGCAGGCGCTCGTCGACCGGCTCGCCGACGGCCGGTCCGGGCCGCAGCGCACGGCGGGCGGCAGGGTCAAACGCTTCACCGTCGTGGACCGGCGGCTGCGCCGCACCCGCCTGGGCCGCGCCCTCCAGCTCCGCCTTTCGGCGACCGGACTCGACCTCACACCGGGGGAGTTCTCCGTCTGTGTCGCCGCCGTCGTCGTCGCGCTGTGGCTGATCGCGGCGTCCACGCTGGCTCCCTTCTTCGGCCCGATCGCCGCACTGGTGGGCGCCTGGGGAGCGGCCGTCTTCCTCAACTGGCAGCGGCAGAAACGCATCGAGGCCTTCATCGGCCAGCTCCCGGACGTGGCCAGGCTGCTGGCCAACGCCACCGCCGCCGGTCTCGCCCTGCGCACCGCCCTCGCCATGGCCGCCGAGGAGCTGGAGGCCCCAGCGGGCGAGGAACTCGCCCGAGTGGCCGACCAGTTGACGCTGGGCCGCACCATCGACGACACCCTCGGCGAACTCGCCGTACGCCTGCCCTCCCGGGAACTGGTCGTCCTGGTCACCACCCTCGTCCTGGCCAACAAGGCGGGCGGCTCGGTCGTCGACTCGCTGCGCAACCTCACCCAGACCCTGGAGGACCGCAAGGAGACCCGGCGCGAGGTCCGCACCATGCTCTCCGAGGTCAACGCGACGGCCTTCACGGTCCCGCTGCTGGGCCTCGGCTCCCTCGTGCTCGTCGACTCCTCCAACGACGGCGCCCTCGCCCGTGTCACCGGCTCCCCGCTGGGCCAGGGCCTGGTCCTGCTGGCGCTCGGCCTCTACACGGCCGGCTTTGTCGTCATCCGCCGCCTCGGCAAGATCGAAGTGTGAGGGGGGACTCGCGATGACCGGACTGCTGCCCCTGCTCCTCGCCCTGCTGACGGCCGTCTCCGTCACGGGGATCCTCCTCGGTATCCGGATGATCCGCGCGGACGCCAAGCTGCCGGGCGATCTGGCGCTCGCGCTGGAGGTGGGCGCCACCCGGGTCTCCGCGGCGGGCTCGGCCGTCGACCGGCTCGGCATGCGCTTCGCCCCGCTGGTGCTGCGCCTGATGGGCCCCCGCCGGGTCGACGCCAAGCGCCGCCGGATCGACATGGCGGGCAACCCGGGCGGCCTCACCCTCCAGCGCTACGCCGCCCGCCGGGCCGTCTACGGCGTCTTCGGCCTGGTCGTGGGCCTGATGTTCGTCACCAACGGGCAACTGCTGTTCGCCGTCCTCACCTTCGCCTTCGGACTGCTCGCCGCCGACGCCCTGATCTGGCAGGCCGTCCGCGAACGCAAGGACGTCATCGAACGCACCCTGCCGGACTTCCTGGACGTCCTCGCCGTCGTGGTGTCGGCCGGACTCGGCTTCCGCCAGGCGCTGGACCGGGTCGCCGAGAAGTACGAGGGTCCCTGGGCGGACGAACTCCGCATCACCCTGCGCCAGATGGACATGGGCGTCAGCCGCCGCCAGGCCTTCGACGAACTGCGCCGCCGCAACTCCTCCGAGCAGGTGAGCCAGTTCGTCTCCGCACTGCAACAGGGCGAGGAGCTGGGCTCCCCGATCGCCGAGACCCTGATCCAGCTGGCCACGGACATGCGGCGCACGGACGCCCAGAACGCCCGCCGCCGCGCGGCCAAGACGATTCCCAAGGCCACCCTGGTCACCCTCGTCTTCATGCTCCCGGCAACGATGATCCTGATCGCCACGGGCATGTTCCTGGGCTCGGGGACGGACTTCGGCTCGATCCTGGGCCGGCGATGAGCAGCCGGGTACCCCGCACCACCCCCGGCTATCTGGAGGACGACGCCCCGCCGCCGCCCAGCGTCCGCCTCCAACTGGGCGCGCTCCAGGCCCTGTGCCGCCAGACCGTGGCCGTGCGGCTGGCCACGGTGGTGATCGGCGCCCCCTTCGCCCTGGCCAACACCTCCTCCGGCGCTCCCCGCTACGCCGTCCTCACGGCGGCCGTCCTCGGCGTCATGACCTCCTACGCCCTGCTGCGCGACTGGGAGCGCGTCGGCCCGCGCCTGCTCGCCCACCCGGCCCTCATGGCGCTCGACCTGCTCTTCGTCGCCACCCTCCTGCTGACCGCGTCCCCCGTCTCCCCCCTCGCCTACGCCACCGTCTGCACCCCCCTGCTGTCCGGACTGCTCTACGGCTGGCGCGGCGCGGGCGTCCTCACCGGACTGCAACTGACCGTGGTACTCGGGGTGTTCCGGGCCTGGGAGCATCGGCCGGGCGTCGGCGCCAGCACCCTCCTGATCGCCGGGTTCTGTGTCGCCGCGGGCATCATCGGGGTGACCCTGCGCAATCTGATGTTCCGCTTCGGCGCGGCCGGTGAGGCACTGGCCGAGGCGAATGCCCGGCTCGCGGCCGCCGAGGCCGTGGAGTCCGAACGGGCCCGTCTGGCCCGGGAGATGCACGACTCGCTGGCGAAGACCCTGTACGGTCTGGCCCTGTCCGCCGAGGCGCTCGCCGTCTCGGCCCGGCACCGTGACCCCGCCGTACTCGAACGGCAGGCGGCCCAGGTCGCCGACGCCGCCCGGAGCGCCGCGGCCGAGTCCCGCGCCCTGCTGCGGGACCTGCGGCACCGCAGTGACTTCACCGCCGGGCGGACGGACCTCGCCGCCGAACTGACGGCACGGACACGCGCGTTCGCTGCCCGCAGCGGCGCCGAGACCGAGCTGAACCTGCCCGGGACACCGCTCCTCCTGTCCTACGCGGCCGCCCACGACGTACTGTCCATCGCCTCCGAGGCGCTGGAGAACACCCACCGCCACGCCCGCGCCGGCCGCGTGCGCATCGCGCTGGACGCGACCGGCCCCGAGGCGTTCGACCTGAGGATCGGGGACGACGGCATCGGCCTGCCCCCGACCGCCGTACCCGAGGACCTGGCGGAAACCGGCCACTTCGGTCTGCTGGGCATGGCGGAACGCGCCGTGTCCCTGCGCGGCCGCCTCCGGCTGGGCCGCTCACCGCTCGGCGGCGCCGAGATCCATCTGCGCGTCCCCGCCCCCGACCCCGCTCCCCACCGCCCCCAGGAGGAGGCCGCACATGCCTGACCAGGCACTTCCCGGCCCGCCGCTGCGCGTCCTCGTGGCCGACGACAATCCCGTCGTACGGGCGGGCCTGACCGCCCTGCTGTCCGTCCACTCCGACATCGAGGTGGTGGCGGAGGCGTCCGACGGCGGACAGGCCCTGGCCCACGCCGCCCGGCACCACCCCGATGTCGTCCTCCTGGACCTCCGGATGCCGGGCACGGACGGCCTGACCGCACTGCCCGAACTGGCCCGTGGCTCCCTGGTGATGATGCTGACGTACAGCAGCGAACCCGAGGTCGCGGCGGAGGCGCTGCGCCGCGGGGCCTCCGGCTTCCTGGTGCACGGCGAGTTCACCGCGGCCGAACTCGTCTCTGCCGTGCGGCAGCTGAGGCAGGGTCGGCGCCCTGTCCGGTCTTCGCTCGGTGTTTCCTCCCAACAGGGCAAAAGTGCTTCGCAGCTGCAATCGTTTATGGCACATTCGTCGAAGGCCCTCACCGCCCCCGCGGGCCTTCCCCGGCGCCGTGCCGCGGGATGGCTGGACTTCGGGCTGAGTTCCAGGGAGGTGGAGGTCATGGATCTCATCGCGGCCGGTATGAACAACCGGCAGATCGCCGCCGCCTGCTTCATCAGCGAGAAGACGGTGAAGAATCACATCAATCGCATCTTCGCAAAGCTGCACAGTTCCTCCCGCAGCGAGGCGATCGCCCGCTGGCTCGGCACGGCCGACGGGGGGTGGCACCGATGACCCCCGCACAGCAGGGAAGTTGGGCCCCTGGGCCCACTCGGAGCGGGGGCCCTTTCCCCTACGGTGCCTGGGTTGGTCGTATCCGCATCGGGCGGGAGGTCGGGGGCCGTGGTGACGAGGACGAGGCGCAGGATCGGCACATGGGCGCGGACCGTGGTGTCCCGGGTGCGGGGAACCGGACGGGACGCGGGGGCCGGGTTCGTGGAGTACGCGGGGCTGATGATCATCATTGCGGGGATCTTCACGATGATCGACGGACTGGGGCTCGACGGCGCGATCTCGGGAGCGATCATGCGTGCCGTGAACAACGTCATCGGCGGCTGACCGCTCTGCACCGAGGCGCGGACCGTGGGCAGACGCTTCCCCTGTACATCTGGCTGACGGGGATCCTGCTCTTCGCCGCGATCGCCTTCTTCGTCTTCGCCCAGGCAGCGTCCGCCCGCAATGGAGCCCAGTCCGCGGCGGACGCTGCCGCGTTGGCGGCGGCACAGGACTCCCGCGACGAGTTGCTGAGGGGCCTCGAAGGCGCCGTAGGACAGGACGGCGACGGCGACTGGCTGACCTGGCTGCGGGGCGACGGTCTGCTGGGCACCGGGGCGAGCGCCGCCGCCGGACGGCTCGCCGCCGCCAACGACTCCACGGTGCTGGGCTTCGACCCCACCACCGTGGAGGGCCATCCGGGATACCGGGTGGCGATCGAGACGCGCTACACGGTGGGGAAGTCCATCATCCCGGGCACGGAGACACAGCACGCGAGGGCCGAAGCCGTCGCGGTGGTCCAGCCCCGCTGCACCGTCCCGGCGGACGCGGATCCCAAGAAGCCCGTCCAGCTCGACTGTGACGGCCGCTCCGTCGACATCGACCCCGGACATTTCGATCCGGGCGACCTTCCCGATGCGTCCGTGCTGTTCTCCGTGCATCTGGCCAAGTGAAAGGAAGCCGTACCGATGGACTCTCCGCGCACCAGAAGGGGCCGCAGGGCGCTGAGCGCGGTCGCGATCACGATCGGGCTGGTCCTCGCGGTGGCCGGCTGCGGCGGGAGCGGTGACAGGCAGTCGGACAAGAGCCCCGGAGGGTCGTCCGCACCCGCCCGGAGCGGCGCGTCCGGTCAGAAGCAGTCCCAGGCACCGCAGACGGACTCCGTGCTCGCCGAGGTCAAGGGGGAGAACGGGCTGACGCTGACGGTGACCTCCGCCAAGCGCGACGGCGGAGGCTTTGTGACCGTCGAAGGGACGGTCACCAACAACACGGGCACGCTGTGGGTCGCAGCGGACTGGCGCGGCGACGAACAGGAGCTGGCCAGGAACGGCGGTTCCATCGCCGGAGCCAGCCTGATCGACCAGAAGGGCAAGAAGAAGTACCTGATCCTCCGTGACACCTCGGGGCGCTGTCTGTGCACGCAGTTCACCGGGGGAGTCAGGGACGGCGCGACCGCGCAGTGGTTCGCCCAGTTCCCCGCCCCCCCCGACGGCACCGACACCGTCGACTTCCAGGTTGGTGCCATGCCCCCCGCCTCCGTCGACCTCTCCCAGGGGTGAACCGTCATGCCCCTGCCGTTCCGCGCCGCCACCGCCCTCTCGCTGCTCACCGTGCTCGGCCTGGCCGGCGGCCCCGCGGCCATGGCCGACGACAACCCGAGCGCACCGCCCGGGACCGTCGCCACCTCGCCGCCCCCCTCCGTCGACCCCACCAGCCCGGGGCTGAAACTCGCCGACGGAGCCACCCTTGCCCCCGCCAAGGTGTTGGACATCAAGTCCGTCGTGGAGGACCTCGGCGGCGAGGAGCGGCGCGAGGACACCAATGAGAGCGTCACCTTCGCACTCCAGGCGGAGGTGCTGTTCGCCAAGGACAGCGCCACGCTGAACCCGCAGGCCCGCTCCCGTATCGACGCCATCGCGGACGAGGTCAAGAAGCAGAACGCCACCAGCGTCCGCGTCTTCGGCTTCACCGACAACCTGGGCACGTACGCCCACGGCCTGGTCCTCTCCAAGGCGCGCGCGGAGGCGGTCCACGACCAGCTGGCGGCGCGGCTGGGCGGGACCGTCACCTTCGAGGTGCGCGGCTACAGCGAGGACTACCCGATCGCCGACAACTCCACGGAGGAGGGCCGCCGCAAGAACCGGCGGGTGGAGGTGTCGTTCCCCAGGGGAGAGGCCTCCCCGAACCCGGCGGACGGCGCCGGGGGCTGAGCCCCCGCCGGGAATCACCCGGAGCCGCCTCCCCGCCCGCGCGTCGCCGCTGCGCGATGCTCGTGCCGTCCGGATGGTTGGCCGGCGTCGTCACCGGGAGCTGCCATGAGAAAGATCGTCCTGATGATGTCCATGTCCCTGGACGGCTTCATCGAGGGCCCGAACCGCGAGATCGACTGGCATCTGGTCGACGACGAACTGCACCAGCACTTCAACGATGTGCTGAAGAAGATGGGCGCGTTCCTGAGCGGACGCATCACCTATGAACTGATGGCCGATTTCTGGCCCACTGCGGACGCCGATCCGCACCGCTCGGGGCCCATGGTCGAGTACGCCCGGATCTGGCGGAACATGCCGAAGATCGTGTTCTCCCGGACCCTGCACCACGCCGACTGGCACACCACGGTCGTCGGGGAGGTCGTCCCCGAGGACATCCGGGCGCTGAAGGAGCAGGACGGCGGCGACCTGGCGCTCGGCGGCGCCGCCCTGGCCGCCGAGTTCCTGCGGCACGACCTCGTGGACGAGTTCCGGGTGTACGTCCACCCCATCCTGGTCGGCCGCGGACAGCGCCTCTTCGCGGACAGCGACGAGCTGACGGGTCTGCGCCTCCTCGACTCCCGCAGATTCGGCAACGGCGTCGTCCTGCTGCACTACGAGCGCCCCGGCCCGGACGACCGCTAGCCCGGCCGAAGGAGCCGTAGGAAAGGGCACGGCGGCGACAAAAGGCGTTGTGGGCCACGGGTCCGTACCGATAGGAAGATCGCATGACTGCTCTCGGTGCTGTGTTCCGGCCCCAACTGCCCCCCGAGCGGCTGCGCCCGCTGGCCCGACTGGCGGACGAGTCGGGCCTCGAAGAGCTGTGGCTGTGGGAGGACTGCTTCCTGGAAGGGGGCATCTCCTCCGCGGCCGCCGCGCTCGCCTGGACCGAGCGGCTGCGCGTGGGCGTCGGACTCCTCCCCGTACCGCTGCGGAATGTCGCGATCACCGCGATGGAGGCGGCCACACTGGAACGCATGTTCCCGGGGCGGCCGGTGCTCGCCGTGGGGCACGGCGTCCAGAGCTGGATGGGCCAGGTCGGCGCCCGCGCCGAGTCGCCCGTCACCCTGCTGCGCGAGTACCTCGACGCCCTGCGGGCCCTGCTCCGCGGCGAGCGCGTCACCACCGAGGGCCGGTATGTGCGCCTGGACGGCGTCGCACTGGACTGGCCGCCCGCCGAGCCGCTCCGCATTCTCGCCGGAGTCGGCGGACCCCGCTCGCTGCGGCTGTCCGGCGAGGCCGCGGACGGCACCATCCTGACGGCCGCCACCCCGCCGGACGGCGTACGGCGGGCCCGTGCCCTCATCGAGGAGGGCCGCGCGGCGGCCGGCCGCACCGGCCACCACCCCGTCGTGGTCTATCTGCTCACCGCCACCGGCCCCGACGCGGCGGAGCGCCTGCGGACCGAGCAGGCGGCGGAGGGCCTGGACTCGGTGCCGGGCCTGGGAGTCGCCGGGGATGCGGGCGCCGTCGCGGAGGCCGTCCGGCGGCTGGCGGACGCGGGAGCCGACACGGTGGTCCTCCAGCCCACGGCCGACGAGCCGGACCCCGAGGGCTTCGTACGCTTCGCGGCCGAGGCGGTCCGCCCGCTGCTGCCGTAGCCTCCCGCACCGCCCGCCCCCGCTGCCCGCTGCCGGAGGGAGCGCCGATATCCGGTCGCGTCCCGCCCCCGCCCGCTGACAGCATGGCCGGTATGGCCGATATAAGCGGTGGCGACCGTACGTTCGAGGACCTGGTCCGTGAGGCCGTCGACGCTTCTGTCGAGGGCTGGGACTTCTCCTGGTTCGAGGGCAGGGCGACGGAGGAGCGGCCGCCCTGGGGCTACGCGCGCTCGATGGCCGGGCGGCTCGGGCGGGCCGGGGCCGCGCTCGACATCCAGACCGGGGGAGGGGAGGTCCTCGCCTCCGCCCCGGCGCTCCCGCCGCTCACCGTCGCCACCGAGGGCTGGCCGCCGAACGTGGCCCGGGCCTCCGCACTGCTGCATCCGCGCGGTGCCGTGGTCGTCGCCTCGCCCGAGGAAGCGCCGCTGCCGTTCGCCGACGCCGTCTTCGACCTCGTCACCAGCCGCCACCCGGTGCGGACGTACTGGAGCGAGATCGCCCGGGTGCTGCGCCCCGGCGGTACGTACTTCTCGCAGCAGGTCGGCCCGGCGAGCGTGTTCGAGGTGGTCGAATACTTCCTCGGACCGCAGCCGCCGGAGATCCGGTGTGCCCGGGACCCCCGGCGGGCGCGGGCCGAGGCCGAGGCGGCCGGTCTCGACGTGGTCGACCTCCGCGAGGCCCGGCTGCGCATGGAGTTCCACGACATCGGCGCGGTGGTCCACTTTCTGCGCAAGGTGGTCTGGATGGTGCCCGGCTTCACGGTGGAACGGCATGAGGAACGGCTGCGGTCCCTGCACGAACGGATCCGCACCCAGGGGCCGTTCGTCGCGCACAGCACCCGCTTCCTCGTCGAGGCCCGTAAACCGGGGGCGGAGGCGGCCCGGTGAGCCGCCGGGCGCCGGGGGTTTCCACATCGTTATCGCGGGCGGCTCGCATGCCCCGCACGGCCCGCGTTAAGTTCGTACCAAGGTAATTCGCGTGAGCAAAGCTGCGCGGGCGGCACCGCGCAGTGGAGGGGGCTGCGCGGTGCCCCGCGTCCCGCATCGACCCGCCGTCAGGCCCCGTGCAGCACCAGCCTGGCCCCGCGCCGTACGCCCCAGTGCTCCATCGCCCCGGCCTCCGCCTCCAGGACATGGCGGGCCCGGAGGCGCGGCAGCCCGATCCGCCCCGGCCGCATCGTCCGCACCGCCAGCACCCGCAGGTCGCGGTCCAGATGGGCGACGTCGATCGCGAACCGCATCCCCAGGGTGTGCACCGCGCTCGCCGGACTCAGCAGCAGCGCCCCCTCGACCCCCTCCCGCCCGAGCAGCCCGCGCCGCCGCTCGCGCGCCGACCGGGCGACCTCCAGGGGCACCGGCGCGGCGGGCGCCCCCGCCGTGGTGAACGTAGCCATGGCGGCGAACCTAGCCCCGCAGTCAAGCCGCCGATACCCCCGCGCGTCACCCGCCCGGAGTACGGCCGAAAGGGGCACCGACTGTCCTGTCATCGCACAAAAATCCCTTGGATCCCTCGGAAATCCGCCGGATCTCCTTTGAATCCCCTGCGATTCAGCCATGTGACGGCATGGAATGAACGCCTCCGAGGCCACCGGCGCGTTGCCGGATGATTTCGGAGAGTAGTTATTTTGCGGCAATGCACGTGACAGCCCTTACGAAGGGTTATGGTGGAAACCCCCCCTCGGGCCGGTCCGTCTCCCCCCCACGGACCGGCCCGTTTTTCTTGTCACCCGCCCGGACCGGAACCCGGACGGGTGCCGCACACGTCCCACAGGGGGACGGAACGTACCGCCGCACACGTCCCACACACGGACGGAAGGTACGTCCGAAAGCACGACAGGGGGCCGCCGTTCACCGGCACGGCACCCGGCCGGGCCGCCGACACCCCTGGCCGGAGCCCCCGTTCTCCGGGGGTAGGCTTCGCGTCCGGGGACCGCCATCCGACGGGGAGCGCACCCGCCCGCACCTGTCTGATCCGCACGGAGGGGCTGACAATCACGTGAACCTGCGCGACAAGCTGCGCGGCCTGCTGGTCAGGCTGTACGCACGCCGGGTGGAAGGCCACCTGGACCACGCTCAGGTGCCCAAGCACATCGGCGTCATCATGGACGGCAATCGGCGCTGGGCGAAGGCGGCGGGCTCGACCACCGCGCAGGGCCACCAGGCCGGTGCGGACAAGATCGAGGAGTTCCTCGGCTGGTGCGCCGAGACGGACGTCGAGGTCGTCACCCTCTGGCTGATGTCCACGGACAACCTGAACCGGCCCAAGGACGAGCTGGTCCCGCTGCTCGGGATCATCGCGGACACCGTGCGCTCGCTCGCCGCCGACGGCCGCTGGCGGGTCCACCACGTCGGCGCGCTCGACCTGGTGCCCGGCCATGTGCGGACCGCGCTCAAGGAGGCCGAGGAGGCCACCGCGCACGTCGACGGGATAGTGGTCAACGTCGCGGTCGGCTACGGCGGCCGCCAGGAGATCGCCGACGCCGTCCGCTCCATGCTCGTCGAGGCCCGGGACAAGGGGGCCTCCCTGGACGAGATCGTCGACACCGTCGACGTGGACACGATCGGCCGGCATCTGTACACCAGCGACCAGCCGGACCCCGATCTCGTCATCCGAACCAGCGGCGAGCAGCGTTTGTCCGGTTTCATGCTGTGGCAAACGGCCCATTCGGAGTACTACTTCTGCGAGGTCTTCTGGCCGGCCTTCCGCAAGGTCGACTTCCTGCGCGCCTTGCGCGACTACGCCGCGCGGCACCGCCGCTACGGCGGCTGACACCCCGTCCGGTTCCGCCCCCGTTCACTCTTTTGGGCGCGGTCCGGACGAGGGGCGTTACGAGGAGTTCACCGGGGCGCCGCCGTGTGCCCTGGCATGGCCGCGCGTGTTCGAGGGCATAAGCCAAACAGGTCGACACCCGAACCACGGGTGTCGTATCTCAGCGGACGGCTCGGGGCCGTCCGCCCGGGAGGCCCTTTGCACCAGCCCGACCGTGCGGTCTCGGCACGGAAGACGCAGCGGAGGGCCGGTTCTCGGCCCGTGCATCGCGGCCGTCGACCGGTCCAGATTCACTCCGTCGCTCCCCGACCTCATCCGAGGGGGTACGTCCTTCCGTGGTGACCAGCACAAAGCGCCACAAGCCAGACCGGCGCACCTATGTTCTCGACACCAGCGTCCTGCTGGCCGACCCGAACGCCATGACCCGCTTCGAGGAGCACGAGGTCGTGCTCCCGGTCGTCGTGGTCACGGAGCTGGAGGCCAAGCGGCACCATCCCGAACTCGGCTACTTCGCCCGGCAGGCGCTGCGCCTGCTCGACGACTACCGGGTGCGGTACGGCCGTCTCGACGCCCCCCTCCCGACCGGAGACCTCGGCGGAACGCTCCGGGTCGAGCTCAACCACTCGGACCCCAGCGTGCTGCCCACCGGCTACCGCCTGGGGGACAACGACTCCCGCATCCTCGCGGTCGCCCGCAATCTCCAGGCGGAGGGCTTCGACGTCACGGTCGTGTCCAAGGACCTTCCGCTGCGGATCAAAGCCTCCTCGGTCGGGCTCCTCGCCGAGGAGTACCGGGCGGAACTGGCCATCACGGACTCCTCCGGCTGGACCGGGATGTCCGAACTGACCCTGTCGGCCGAACGGGTGGACGTCCTCTTCGAAGAGGGCCGTGTACATGTCCCCGAAGCCGCCGGACTTCCCGTGCACACCGGCCTGACGATCCAGTCGGAGCGGGGCAAGGCGCTCGGACGCGTCACGGCGGAGGGTGACGTTCGTCTGGTCCGCGGGGACCGCGAGGCCTTCGGCATCAAGGGCCGCAGCGCCGAGCAGCGGATCGCGCTCGACCTGCTGCTCGACCCGGACGTGGGGATCGTGTCGATGGGCGGCCGGGCCGGTACCGGCAAGTCCGCGCTGGCACTGTGCGCGGGCCTGGAGGCGGTGCTGGAACGCAGGCAGCACCAGAAGGTGATGGTCTTCCGGCCGCTGTACGCGGTCGGCGGGCAGGATCTGGGCTATCTGCCCGGCACCGAGGCCGAGAAGATGAGCCCCTGGGCGCAGGCGGTCTTCGACACCCTGTCCGCGGTCACCACCCGTGAGGTCGTCGAGGAGGTCACGGCGCGCGGGATGCTGGAGGTCCTCCCGCTCACCCATATCCGTGGCCGCTCGCTGCACGACGCCTTTGTGATCGTGGACGAGGCGCAGTCCCTCGAACGGAACGTGCTGCTGACCGTGCTCTCCCGGATCGGCGCCAACTCGCGCGTGGTGCTGACGCACGACGTGGCCCAGCGGGACAACCTGCGGGTGGGCCGGTACGACGGAGTGGTCGCCGTCGTGGAGAAACTGAAGGGGCATCCGCTCTTCGCGCATGTCACACTCACCCGGTCCGAGAGGTCCCAGATCGCTGCCCTTGTGACCGAAATGCTCGAAGAGGGGCAGATCTGACGCTCTGCCCAACGTAAGGCGGTTACTCGCCAGTTGGCGCCGTCCGGCAAAGGCCAAGAGCTTAGCCGGGCGGCGCTTTGCTGCGCGGGTATTTCCGAGATTCCCTTGAGCCAAACGAGGTGTGAGCTTTCACACTCGGCGCAGAATTGCCACCTGGCGTCCGGTTACGGCAGAGTCTCACTCCTGTCAGGCCCCGCATACGACACACCTGTACCCCCAGCGGTACGGCACCACAGAAGAGCCAGAACTCCATAGAGCCGTCGTATGCCGCCCGCGCACCACGCGGCGCTTCCCTCGCGGAAGTTGCCCACCGGGCCCGTGCCTCCCGTGACCCCGCAGTTGGGAGGCCAGCGTCAGGGGCACGATTGCGTCCGCCAGGGTCACCGAAGCGGGCGATGCTGGAAGGAAAACCGTGTGAGCCGGATTTCGGTCCGGGGATTCGCAGTGGCCTCGGCCACGGCGGTCACCGCTGTCGGCGCCGTCACCGGTGTTGCCTCGGGCAGCACTGGACAGCCCTCGAGCGACGCCGAGGCAACGGCCAGCGAGACGACTCTCCTCGCGGACATACCCGCGGGTGAGCAGGCGCAGGTGCAGACCGCGTCCCTGACGCAGCAGGCCGACGCCCAGGGCATCGCTGCGGACGCGAGCGCCAAGAAGGACGCCGAGGAATCGGCTCGCAAGCAGGCGGCCGCGGACGCGATCGCCAAGCAGCAGGCCGCCCAGAAGGCCGAAGAGGACGCCAAGGCACGCAAGGACGCCGAGGAGAAGGCCAGCCGCGACGCGACCCGTGACGCGTCCAGCTTCCCCGTCCAGGGCTCGTACTCGGTCGCGCAGATCCAGGCGATGGCGCGGCAGATGGTGGGCGCCGGCCAGTTCCAGTGCTTCAGCAATATCGTGGACCACGAGTCCACCTGGAACTACCAGGCGGTCAACGCCTCCTCCGGTGCCTACGGCCTCTTCCAGGCGCTGCCCGGCTCCAAGATGTCCTCGGTGGGCGCCGACTGGCAGACCAACCCGGCCACGCAGATCAAGTGGGGCCTCAACTACATGAACAGCCGGTACGGCAGCCCGTGCCAGGCATGGTCGTTCTGGCAGGCCAACAGCTGGTACTGAGCCGCGGCTCCGTCGGCCCCGGCCCGCTCAACCTCCCGCAGCCCCTCACCGTCTACCGGTGAGGGGCTGGCGGTGTTCACTGCCGACGGCGCCCGCCATGTACGGTCGGAGGCGACGACTCCAGGGGGAGTGGTGGGCATCACCCGGAGAGATGGGGGAAGAGGACGGATCATGTCGCAAGTGCCAAGCTGGCTGGCCCGGATCGGCACCGGGATCACCCAGGTGGGTGAGCGGCTCGACGAGCGCCGTGCCGAGGTGGCCAAGGAGCACACCGAGCCCGGACCGCCCCCGGTGGCCGACCCGATGCAGCCCCCCGCCCACACCCCCGCCGTGCCGCCGCCGCGCCCGCACCCCGCCGAGGCCGTCCCCTGGGGCGTACGGGTCGCGGCCGAGGCGGGCTGGCGGCTGCTGATCCTCGCGGGCACCGTATGGGTGCTGATGCGGGTCATCAGCGCCGTGCAGCTCGTGGTGCTCGCCTTTGTGTGCGCGCTCCTCATCACCGCCCTGCTCCAGCCCACCGTGGCCCGGCTGCGGCGCTACGGAGTGCCGCGGGGGCCCGCGACCGCGCTGACCGCCGTTCTCGGCTTCGTCGTCATGGGACTGATCGGGTGGTTCGTCACCTGGCAGGTGATGGAGAACATCGACTCGCTCTCCGACCAGATCCAGGACGGCATCGACGAGCTGCGCAAGTGGCTGCTGCACAGCCCCTTCCATGTCACCGACAAGCAGATCAACGAGATCGCCAAGAGCCTGCGGGAGGCGATCGGCGCCAACACCGACCAGATCACCTCGGCGGGCCTCGAAGGCGTGACGGTCATCGTGGAGGCGCTCACCGGCATCCTCCTGACGATGTTCTCCACCCTCTTCCTGCTCTACGACGGGCGGCGCATCTGGGAGTGGACGCTCAAGCTGGTGCCCGCCGCGGCGCGACCGGGGGTCGCGGGCGCGGGTCCGCGGGCCTGGCGCACCCTGACCGCCTATGTACGGGGCACGGTGATCGTGGCCCTGATAGACGCGATCTTCATCGGTCTGGGGATCTACTTCCTGAACGTCCCCATGGCGGTGCCACTCGCCGTCTTCATCTTCCTGTTCTCCTTCATCCCCCTGGTGGGGGCGGTGGCCTCGGGTGCGCTGGCGGTGGTGGTGGCACTGGTCACCCAGGGCGTCTTCACGGCCATCATGACGCTGGCCGTGGTGCTCGCGGTCCAGCAGATCGAGGGCCACATCCTCCAGCCGTTCATCCTGGGCCGGGCGGTACGGGTCCATCCGCTGGCGGTGGTGCTGTCGGTGACGGCCGGCGGGATGATCGCCGGGATCGGCGGGGCCGTGGTGGCGGTGCCGCTGGTGGCGGTGACCAACACCGTGGTCGGCTATCTGCGCTCCTACGCCAACGCGGTGCCCCATCAGCAGCAGGCGCAGCCGGACCTCGCCCCGCCCGTCGTGGAGACCGCGGTGGAGCCGCCGCCGGAGGGCGCCCCCACCGCCTGACGGCCGCCCCCCGAGCGGAGACACGGGCAGAGACGCAGACGAGGACTCACGAAGAGGACACACAAAAGGGCCCCTTCCCGGCGGAAACCGGGAAGGGGCCCTTTCGGCAGTGCAGCCGTTACTCGGCCAGGACCGCCTCGGCGTCCAGGGTCGCACCGACCGCCTGGATCACCGCAGCGATCTTGAAGGCCTCCTGGATGACGTCCCGCTCCAGGCCCGCCTTGCGCAGGACCTGCTCGTGGGAGTCCAGGCACATTCCGCAGCCGTTGATCGCGGACACCGCGAACGACCACAGTTCGAAGTCGACCTTGTCGACCCCGGGGTTGCCGATCACGTTCATCCGCAGACCCGCGCGCAGGGTGCCGTACTCGTGGTCCGACAGCAGGTGGCGCGTGCGGTAGAAGACGTTGTTCATCGCCATGACGGCCGCCGCGGCCTTGGCCGCGGTGTACGCCTCGGGCGAGAGGTTCGCCTTGGCCTCGGGCTCCAGCTCACGCAGCACAATCGGCGAGCGCGAGGCGATCGCGGTCGCCAGCACCGTGCCCCACAGCTGCTGGGCGGGCAGGTCCGAGTTGCCGATGACCGAGCCCAGGTTGAGCTTCAGGTCCTTGGCGTAGTCCGGAACGGCGGACTTGAGGGAGTCGAGCGACATGGTCACTCACCGGCCAGCAGCGCGACCGGGTCCAGGGTCTCGTCGCCCTGGCTCCAGTTGCACGGGCACAGCTCGTCCGTCTGGAGCGCGTCGAGGACCCGCAGGACCTCCTTGGGGTTACGGCCGACGGAGCCCGCGGTCACCATGGTGAACTGGATCTCGTTGTTCTGGTCCACGATGAAGACGGCGCGCTGGGCGAAGCCGTCCTCGCCCTCGATGCCCAGGGCGCGCATCAGCTCGTGCTTGGAGTCGGCCAGCATCGGGAAGGGCAGCTCGAGCAGGTCCGGGTGGTCCTTGCGCCAGGCGTGGTGCACGAACTCGGAGTCACCGGAGAAGCCGAGAATCTGGGCGTCACGGTCGGCGAACTCGTCGTTCAGCTTGCCGAAGGCGGCGATCTCGGTCGGGCACACGAAGGTGAAGTCCTTGGGCCAGGCGAAGACGATCTTCCACTTGCCCTCGTAGGTCTTGTGGTTGATCTGGTCGAACTCCTTGCCCTTCTCCAGCGAGACGCAGGCGGTCAGATCGAACTCGGGGAACTTGTCACCGACAGTGAGCACACGCTCTCCTTGAAGCACAGAAGCACCTTGGAGGCAAGGTGTTTCTCATTGGGTTGGACGCTCACGATCCTGGCACAGGGTCGATTGATTCAGGAAATAGCTACACTCGGTCGTGTTGATCGGCGGGGGTTATCAGTAGCTATTAGTAAAGGGGTATGCCATGGCCGGTGTCAGGTCCCATGGGCGCCGCCAGCCCAGCTTCGCCCAGCTGCGCGCCTTCGCGGCCGTCGCCGAGCATCTGCACTTCCGGGATGCCGCCGCCGCGATCGGCATGAGCCAGCCCGCGCTGTCGGGTGCCGTCTCCGCGCTGGAGGAAGTGCTCGGCGTCACCCTCCTGGAGCGCACCACCCGTAAGGTGCTGCTCTCGCCCGCCGGCGAGCGCCTCGCCGTACGGGCCAAGGCCGTGCTGGACGAGGTCGGCGCACTGATGGAGGAGGCTGAGGCGGTCCGGGCGCCCTTCACCGGGGCGCTGCGGCTCGGAGTGATTCCGACCGTGGCACCCTACCTGCTGCCCACCGTCCTCAGACTGGTCCACGACCGCTATCCGCAGCTCGACCTCCAGGTCCACGAGGAGCAGACCGCCAGCCTGCTCGACGGCCTCACCAGCGGCCGCCTCGACCTGCTGCTCCTCGCGGTTCCCCTCGGGATGCCCGGGGTCGCCGAACTGCCCCTGTTCGACGAGGACTTCGTGCTGGTCACCCCGCTCGACCACTGGCTCGGCGGCCGGGAGGGCATCCCCCGCGAGGCGCTGCGCGAACTGAATCTGCTGCTGCTGGACGAGGGGCACTGCCTGCGGGACCAGGCCCTGGACATCTGCCGGGAGGCCGGCCGCGAGGACGCCCCCGTGACCACCACCGCCGCCGGACTGTCCACCCTGGTCCAGCTGGTGGCCGGGGGGCTCGGGGTGACCCTGCTGCCGCACACCGCGCTCAAGGTGGAGACCACCCGCAGCAACCAGCTCCTCACCGGCTACTTCGCGGACCCGGCACCGACCCGGAGGGTCGCCTTCGCGATGCGCGCGGGCGCCGCCCGGGGCGCGGAGTACGAGGAGCTGGCCGAGGCGCTGCGGGGCGCCCTGCGGCCGCTGCCGGTCCGGGTGCTCGGTGCCGACGACTGACCGCCGCCGGGCAACTCCGCGGCCACACCCGGTCATACGCGGATCCCGGTGCGCGCCGAGGACGCACCGGAAAGGGCGGGAAGTGTCACCTTCCGTCAGGCATGGCGCATCCCTCTGGAATATGCGCGTCGGCTGATACACATACCTCCTCAGCGTGACGCGTCAGGCGGGTGTGCGGCCGCCGCAGGGCCCCGGACTTCGCTCCCGGACGGACGCGACCACCCATGGACCCTGGCGGGGAGGTGTACGGATGGACCAGCAGGCGCTGGCACTCGCCCTGCGCGGACTGTGCGAACGGGTGCCCGGGATCACGGGCACCGCGGTGGCGGCGGCGAACGGACTGCTTCTCGCGGCCGACACGGGGAGCGACATCGACCCCGAGGGGCTCGCCGCCCTCGCCGCGGCCGCCCTCGGCCTCGCGCGGCGCACCACCGAGGCGACCGCCCGCGGCTCCCTGCGCGGCACGGTCGCCCACGGCACCCAGGGCTGCGCCGCGTTCTACGCCGTCGGTGACACCGCGCTGCTGGTGGTGCTCGGCGACGAGGGTGTGGACGTCGAGGCACTGCACCGGGCGGCCCGCCCCGCCGTCGACCGCATCGGTTCGATCCTCGCCGCGGAGGCGCCCGGGGAAATGCGCGGGGACAGCGCCGAGTACGCCCGGTGACGCGGACGGGCCCCTCCCCGTCGGGGGAGGGGCCCGCTCGGCCGGTCCTCGCTCACTCGGTGCGCAGACCGTCCGCCCGCATCAGCCGCAGCAGCGGCGGCAGGCTGAGCAGCGTCACCACCAGCACCACCGCGGCACCGAGACCGGACATGGTGAGCACGCTCGCCCAGTCGATGGCCACGGTCGCGGAGGTCATCCGCAGCAGGACCGCGCCCAGGGTGAGTCCGACCAGTGACGCCAGCAGCAGGCCCAGCGCGATCGGGATCGCCGTCTGCCACAGCACGGACAGGCCCAGGGTGCGGCGCCGGGTGCCGAAGGCGACCAGCGAGGACAGCAGCTTCTTGCGCTCGCGCAACTGCTCCAGCTGGGAGACCAGCAGGCTCGCGCCGATCAGCGCCAGCACACAGGTGGCGCCGACGAACAGCCCGGTGCGGATGGAGGTGAAGCGCGCCGACTCCTCGGTGGCCGCCCAGGTCTGGGGCGTCGTGTAGGGAGCCACCCGGGCCGTCGTGTTGCGGACGTAGTCCTTGGCGTCGGGCACCGAGGGGTCGATCGAGATGTACACCGTGCCCCAGAAGGCAGGCACCGCCTTCGTGGGGAGCGCACCCCGGGTGACCAGCAAGCCCAGAGCCGTCGCGCCGTTCGGGCTCTTGCGCGGGAGCGCCTGCTTCAGCCCGTGCGGCACCGTCCAGGGGATCTCCGCATGCTTCTCCTCGTCACCGCGGGTGGACGGGTCGAGGTACAGGGTGCGGCCGGGCTTGGCCAGCTTCGGGGTGCCGGTGTCGAACTCGGCGCCCTTCACCACGAACACATCGCCGTCCCGGCAGGAGGCGAGCTGTCCGAACTCGCGCAGCGAGGCGCAGTCGCCCACCGTCATCTCGGTGGACTGCTGGGCATCCTGGCGCCGGTCACCGAGGGTCGCGTCGCCGGTGGCGATGACCCCCCGCACGCCCTTGGTGGCCTTCAGCGCACCGACGACGGGGTCGACGGGCACCTTCTTGGCCAGCCCCAGCTGCATCTGCGCCCGGGTCACATCGTGCTGCAACTCCTTGGTGTAGTTGCCCTGGAGGCCGGAGAACAGCATCTGGAGGGCGATGGCCCCGGCGACCGCCACCGCGATCCCGTTGACCATGCGGGCCGCGGTGCCACTGCTCAACTGGAGCCGTCGTATGGCCAGTTGCCAGGCCACCGGGCCGGGGGAGAGCCGGGCCACGACCGCCTCGACCGCCCACGGGAGCAGTGCGGTCACACCGACGAGCAGCAGCAGCACCCCGCAGATGACCTGGTACTCGTTGAAGTTCCCGTTGTCGCGGCCCTTCCCGATCAGCGGGTAGAGCGTGCCGAGCCCGGCGAGCGGCAGCAGCAGCCGCCACCACAGCCTGCGGCGCGGGGGCTTCGCCGTCCGCACCACGCCGAGCGGCTCGATGACCACACCGCGCAGGGCGAACAGGGTGACCAGCACCGCGGCCGTCGGCACGGCCACCGCGACCAGCAGGGCCAGTCCCGGGGAGGGGTTCAGATAGCTGGGGAAGACACTGACGCCGAAGACGTCGACGGATCCCGCGACCTGCCGCCCGGCCAGGAAGAGGACGGTGCCGACGGCCAGGCCGAGCACCGCTCCCGCGAGCGCCTCACCGGCGGCGATCCGCCGGGTCATCGCGCTGTCGGCGCCGACCAGCCGCAGCGCGGCCAGCCGACGGTCGCGCCGCTCGCCGCCGAACCGCACGGCCGCCGCGATGAAGACGCCGACGGGCATCAGCAGCACCACGAAGACGACGATCATCAGCAGGAGCAGGACGGGGTCCGACCGCTGGGGCGGCACGTCGGGGCTGCCGAAGCGGTCGATCCGGGCCACGTTCGGCGGGTCGATCCGGGCCCCGAGCCCCGTACCGCCCGCGTAGTAGGCGAGTTCGTGCGAGCCGACGAGGCCCCGCTCGGCGATGGTGCCGACGACCCGGTACGGCAGCCGCTCCCGCAGCAGCCGCCCCTCGTCGGAGGCGAGCAGTGTCTTCAGCGCGGGGGAGACCACCATCTCGCCGGGCCTGGGGAAACGTTCCAGCCCGGGCGGCAGCGGTGCCCGCGAGCCCTCGGGCTCCATCACCCGGCCGCGCACGTCGGTGGCGCGGTAGGTGGTGTCGACGTCCGCGATCACCAGGGTGTTGTCGGCCCGGGGGATCGTCCTGCCGTAGGTGTGGTCGGCGCGCGCGTCCTCCCGTTGATCGCGCGTCGAGAGCGCCCCGGGCAGCACGGTGGTGAGCAGCAGCAGCGAGACACCGAGGCCGACGCCGACTCCGGTGAGCAGCAGCCGTATCCACCCCTCGCGGCCGCCCGCGAACGCGAACCTGGCCCCCATGACCAGGTCCCTGGACAGCTGGCGCACCCTCATACGATGCGCTCCATGTCCCGGGACTTGCCGTCTCGTACGACGATCTCGCGGTCGGAGTACGCGGCGACCCGCGCCTCATGGGTGACCAGCACCACGGCCGCGTTGGTGGACCGGGCCGCCTCGGTGAGCAGCTCCATCACCCGCTCGCCGTTGAGCGAGTCGAGCGCGCCCGTGGGCTCGTCCGCGAACAGCACGCGCGGTCCGGTGACCAGTGCGCGGGCGACGGCGACCCGCTGCCCCTGTCCGCCGGAGATCTCGCCGGGCCGCTTCTTGGCGAGGTTGTCGACCTCCAGCCGGGCCATCCAGGACTGCGCGGTCTGCTCCGCCACCTTGCGGGAGGTGCCGTTCAGGCGCAGCGGGAGGGCCACGTTCTCCACACAGGTCAGCTCGGGCACCAGCTGTCCGAACTGGAAGACGAAACCGAACTCGCTGCGCCGCAGCTGGCTGCGCTGCGCGTCGCTCATGCCGGACATCTCCCGGCCGGCGTAGAGGATCGAGCCCGAGTCGGGCGGCACGATTCCGGCGAGGCAGTGCAGCAGGGTCGACTTGCCGGACCCGGAGGGGCCCATCACGGCGACGACCTCGCCGGGGTGGATGGAGAAGTCGGCGCCGTCGAGGGCGACGGTCGGCCCGTACGCCTTGCGCAGGTCCTCGGCCGAGAGCAGGGAACCGGGAGGAGGAGTCACTGGGCCACCGCCTCGGCGAGCTTGTCCAGGCGGGCGGCGGTCAGTTCGAGCCAGCGCAGATCGGCCTCCAGGTGGAAGAGCGCGTGGTCGCAGATCAGCTGGTCGGCCAGATCGCCCTTGCGCTTGCGGTCGGTGAGGATCCGCATCATCCGCAGGTGCTCCGAGCGCTGGGTGTCGAGGATCTCACTCGCGTCGCGGCGGGTGAGCAGGGCCAGGACGACCTTGGTGTACAGGGTCGACTGGAGATACGGCTCGGGCTTCTCGGGCGTCGCGAGCCAGTGCTGTACGTCGGTGACCCCGGCTTCGGTGATCGCGTACCGCTTGCGCTCGGGGCCGCCGCCCGCCTCTATCCCGTCGACCTCGACGAGGCCGTTCTTCAGCAGACGGGACATCGTCGAGTAGACCTGGCCGTAGTGCAGCGGCCGGTCGTGACCGAACTTCTCGTCGAAGGCCCGCTTGAGGTCGTAACCATGGCGGGGCCCGGACTCCAGGAGTCCTAGGAGGGTGTGACCGATGGACATGGCAAGAACTGTACACACCGGGTATACACCTGACGTATACACGCCGCGTATAGATCATGGTCCGAAGGGTGTCCATGCAGGTCAGAGCCGTTTGTCACGATTCTGATACGTGGGCGCCCGCCGCCGCGCCCCGAGGGTGCGGGGGCCGGTGACGGGCTAGGTGTATTGACCCGTGAGGTTGGGGACGCGGCTCGCGGGTGGTTGGCCCTTTAGCGCGGTGTGTCCGCGGTGGTGATTGTAGGTGTGTAGCCAGTCGGGGAAGGCGTCGCGTCGTTCCTGCTCGGAGGGGTAGGGGCGGGCGTAGGCCCACTCGTCGAGCAGGGTGCGGTTGAAGCGTTCGACCTTGCCGTTGGTCTGTGGCCGGTAGGGCCGGGTTCGCTTGTGGGTGATTCCGGCCGCTGCCAGGGCGTCGCGCCAGTCGCGTGAGCGGTAGCAGGAGCCGTTGTCGGTCAG
>NZ_JBIUBV010000010.1:0-230296 GCF_044548405.1 Streptomyces sp. NPDC052040
CCGAGAGACTCTCTCAGGCTTTCCTCCGGGCGCTTCCCTTCGGTGTTTCCGACTCTATCAGATCTTTTCTCGATCCGATTTCCTCGGTGCTTTCCGGCCTTTCGGCCTTCCGGCGGTGTTGACTTTATCAGATCCTGTGGGCTCTTTCGAATCCCTCCGGGTCCTGACCCCCCGTCAACCGGGGTTGTCTTCCCGGCCCTTCGGCCGTTCCGACGAGTGAGACTTTAGCGGATTCCTCGCTCCCGAGCTAATCGGGGGCTGCGTCCTCGCAAATGCTTCGAACACGGATCCACATTCCGAAAATAAGCATGTCGATGCACACGGCTACACAGTGCCGATGTATCGGTGTTTACCTGCGGAATGGCTGTCCGGGGACCGACCGGAGTCGGCGCTCACGTCGGACAACTCGGAGAACTTTACGGACGGGCCCAGGGCGTGTCAACTCGTTCCCCACGGCCCCCGGCAGGCGTACTCTCGTGGCCATGACTTCGCGTACGTGCAACCAGCAGTGGTGGGCCGCCTGACGGCGGCCGCCACTCACGTATGCGCACAACGGCCGCCGCCCCGGCGGCCGTTCTTGTTTCTCCTCCACGGGAGGCGGCCCGCCGGAAGCGGCGGTCCCGACCAAGAGGGTGGAGAGATGACACGGGTCTTCAGCGGGATCAAGCCGACCGGGCACCTGACGCTGGGCAACTATCTGGGAGCCATGCGCCGCTGGGCGGAGGTGGACCAGCACCGGTCCGACGCCGTGTTCTGCATCGTCGATCTGCATGCCCTGACCGTGGACCACGATCCGGCGCGGGTGCGCAGGCTCAGTCGCCAGGCCGCGACGCTGCTGCTGGCGGCGGGGCTCGACCCCGAGCTGTGCACCGTGTTCGTACAGAGCCATGTGGACGAGCACGCCCGGCTCTCGTACGTCCTGGAGTGCGTGGCCACCGACGGCGAGATGCGGCGGATGATCCAGTACAAGGAGAAGGCCGCGCGTGAGCAGCAGCGGGGCGGCAGCGTCCGGCTGTCCCTGCTGACGTATCCCGTGCTGATGGCGGCGGACATCCTGGCGTACGGGACGGACGAAGTACCCGTGGGTGAGGACCAGACCCAGCATGTGGAGCTGAGCCGGGATCTGGCGGTGCGGTTCAACCAGCGGTACGGGCACACCTTCACGGTGCCCCGGGCCACCCGCCCGTCGGTCGCGGCCCGGGTGATGAACCTCCAGGACCCGTTGTCCAAGATGGGGAAGTCCGACGACTCGGGGCCGGGGATCGTCTATCTGCTCGACGAGCCGGACGTGGTGCGGAAGAAGATCATGCGGGCCGTGACGGACAGCGGCTCGGAGGTCGCCTACGACCGGGAGAACCAGCCCGGGGTGGCGAACCTGCTGGAGATCCTCGCCGCCTGCACCGGGGGCGACCCCGAGGAGCTGGGCGGCGGCTGCACGTCGTACGGCGCACTGAAGAAGGACACCGCGGAAGCCGTGGTCGAGGCGCTGCGGCCGGTGCGGAAGCGGCACCAGGAGCTGTGTGCGGATCCTTCTTATGTGGACGGAGTGCTGCGGGCGGGCGCGGAGCGGGCCAGAGGGATGGCCCGGCCGCGGGTGGACGCGGCCTACCGGGCGATCGGGCTACTGCCCGCCGTATGAACGGATGAACGGATGACCGGTTGAGGGGCCGGTGCCCACCGCCGCCGTGGTGGCGGTGGGCGCGCGGTCAGCTGTTGCCGGAGGCCAGCGCGCGGCTGCGGTCGCGGGCCGCCTCCAGCGCGGCGATCAGGGCCGCCCGTACACCGTGGTTCTCCAGCTCGCGGATGGCGTTGATCGTCGTACCGGCCGGGGAGGTGACGTTCTCGCGGAGCTTCACCGGGTGTTCGCCGCTGTCGCGGAGCATGACCGCCGCGCCGATCGCGGACTGGACGATCAGCTCATGGGCCTTGTCCCGGGGCAGACCGAGCAGGATGCCCGCGTCGGTCATGGCCTCGACCAGATAGAAGAAGTACGCGGGGCCCGAGCCGGACAGGGCGGTGCAGGCGTCCTGCTGGGACTCGGGGACGCGGAGCGTCTTGCCGACGGCTCCGAAGATCTCCTCGGCGTGGGCGAGGTGGGCCTCGGTGGCGTGACTGCCGGCCGAGATGACGGACATGGCCTCGTCGACGAGGGCCGGGGTGTTGGTCATGACGCGGACCACCGGGGTGCCGGTGGTGAGGCGTGCCTCGAAGAACGAGGTGGGGATGCCCGCGGCGCCGCTGATGACCAGGCGGTCGGCGGGGATGTGCGGTGCGAGTTCGTCCAGGAGCGTGCCCATGTCCTGCGGCTTGACCGTGAGGATGAGGGTGTCGGCGGTCTTCGCGGCCTCGGCGTTGGAGACCGGGGTGACGCCGTGGCGGCTGCGGAGTTCCTCGGCCCGTTCCCGGCGGCGGGCGGTGACCAGGAGGTCGGCGGGGGCCCAGCCGGCTCGGATCATTCCGCTGAGCAGGGCCTCGCCGATCTTTCCGGTGCCGAGGACTGCGACTTTCTGGGTCATGGTGCGGGTGCCCTCCGGGGGTTGCGTCGTCCTGTTTCATCCTCGCACCGGGAGGGGTGTTCGGGGTGTGTTGTCCGGTGGACGGGACGGCGGGGCCGAGCACCGGGCGGGGCGGGCACCAGGCGGGGCGGTGGGTGCGGGGGGGGTCAGGGGGTGCGGCGGCGGAGGGTCGCCGCGCCCAGGGCGAGGACCAGGAGCGCGCAGCCCGCGACGATCGCGGTGTCCCGGACGAAGGCCGTGGTCATGTCCGGATGGTGGAGGACCTCGTTCATACCGTCCACCGCGTAGGACATCGGCAGGACGTCGGAGAACGCGGTCAGCGCGGGGTGCATCTGCGAGCGGGGCGTGAAGAGGCCGCAGAGCAGGAGTTGGGGGAAGATCACCGCGGGCATGAACTGGACCGCCTGGAATTCCGAGGCCGCGAAGGCCGAGACGAAGAGGCCGAGCGCCGTGCCGAGCAGCGCGTCCAGCAGCGCCACCAGCAGAAGCAGCCAGGGCGAACCGGTGACGTCCAGGCCGAGGAACCAGACCGCGAGCCCGGTGGCCAGGGCGGACTGGACGATTGCGAGCGCCCCGAAGGCGAGGGCGTAGCCCGCGATCAGGTCGGCCTTGCCGAGCGGCATCGCGAGCAGCCGCTCCAGGGTGCCGGAGGTGCGTTCGCGCAGGGTCGCGATGGAGGTCACCAGGAACATCGTGATCAGCGGGAAGATCCCGAGGAGCGACGCCCCGATCGAGTCGAAGGTGCGCGGGCTGCCGTCGAAGACATAGCGGAGCAGGACCAGCATCAGACAGGGGATGACCAGCAGCAGCGCGATGGTGCGCGGGTCATGGCGGAGCTGGCGCAGCACGCGGGCGGCCGTGGCCGTGGCGCGGGAGGGGGTGAGCGCCCTCGTCGGCGGGTGGGTCGTCGTTGGGGTTGGGGTTGTGGTCCTCGGAGTCGTCGGGGTCATCGGACCGTCTCCGTTTCGGCCGTTCGGTTCGCCGTCGCCCGGTCCACCAGGTGCAGGAACGCTCCTTCTGTGGTTTCGGCGCCGGTGCGGGTGCGCAGGGCCTCCGGGGTGTCGTCGGCGAGCAGTTCTCCGTCCCGCATCAGCAGGAGCCGGTGGCAGCGCTCGGCCTCGTCCATGACGTGGGAGGACACCAGGAGGGTGGTGCCCCGGTCGGCCGCGAGGCGGTGGAAGAGGGCCCAGAGGTCGCGGCGCAGGACGGGGTCGAGGCCGACCGTGGGTTCGTCGAGGACGAGCAGGTCCGGGGCGCCGAGAAGGGCGACCGCGAGGGAGACGCGGCTGCGCTGGCCGCCGGAGAGGTTGCCCGCGAGGGAGTCGGCGTGCGAGGTGAGGTCGACGTCGGCGATGGCCCGGGTGACGTGGTCGCGGCGGCGGTCGGCGGCCGCGCGGCCCGGGTCCAGGACGGAGGCGAAGTAGTCCAGGTTCTGGCGGACCGTCAGGTCGGCGTAGACGGAGGGCGCCTGGGTGACGTAGCCGATGCGGGAGCGCAGGGCGGCGGAGCCGGCGGGGAGGCCGAGGACGTCCAGGGTGCCGGTGACCCTGGCCTGGGTGCCGGCGATCGCGCGCATCAGGGTCGACTTTCCGCAGCCGGAGGGGCCGAGCAGGCCGGTGATCCGGCCGGGGGGCACCGAGAAGCCGAGGTCGCGCAGGACCGTGCGGGTGCCGCGGCGGACGGTGAGGCGGTCGGCGTGGACGGCGGGGACGGCGGGAGTGGCGGGATTACTCGGAGGGGCTGGGGCGGCGGGGGTCGGGGACTGCGGTTCGGGGCAGGGCGGATGGGCACGCCCATTATTCATCATGCGATGAATAATGGGCGTGCGCGGAGGTGGCCGTCAAGGGGCGGACCGCGGTGCGGGGACTCGGGGGCTAGGGGCGGGTCGCGACGATCAGGGCGACGTCGTAGACCTCTTCCACGAAGCCGTCGGGGAACGAGGCATGGAGGTGGCCCCGTTCCTCGGCGAAGAAGGCGCGGGTGGTCTCCTCGCCCTGGACGAGGAAGATCGAGTGGCTGCCGATGTTCGCGAGGTGGAGGTCGATGGGCACCGTGCGGCTCCAGCGCAGCGTGCGGTGGGTGTACGGGGGGAGTTCGGCGGCGCCCTCGAAGACGAGTTCGATACGGCTGCCGCCCGCGCCGCTCTTGGTGGCGTGCTCGGCGCCGAAGAACCGCTTGATGCGCTCCGTCTGCGCGGCGATCCAGGGCACCTCGCCCGCGTCCATGTTCCACCACAGCGCCAGTGAGCCGCCCGGCCGCAGGACCCGCAGGGCCTCCGGGACCGAGCGGGCGGGGTCGGTCCAGTGCCAGGCCTGGGCGTAGGTGAGGAAGTCGACGGAGGCGGAGGCGAGCGGCAGGGCGTCGCCGCTGGCGCGCAGCAGGGGGACATCGGGGAGGGTGCGGCGGAACTGGGCCGCCATGCCCTCGCCGGGCTCGATCCCGACCACCCGCGCGCCCCTGGCCCCGAGGAGGGCGGTGGCGATGCCGGTGCCGGCGCCGACGTCCGCGACACGGGCGCCGGTGAGGGGGCGCCCGGCGAGTTCCTCCAGGGTGTCGAAGAGGACCGGCGGATAGGAGGGGCGGTTCGCGGCGTACTGAGCCGCCGCGGCGTTGAACGAGTGGGCCCGCACGGAGCGGGAAGGCGCGGTCATACGGCCATGGTGCGCCCACCGGATGCCCCGGCACAGCCGCTTTTACCGCTCTCGCGGGGGCTCGAAGGCTCAGGTGCGGCGCTTGCGGGACGGGTTTCCCGTGCGGCGCGAGGCGCGCTTGTCGGCGGCGGCGCGGGCGGCCTCGTACTCCTCGCGGTGCAGCTTCTCGCCGGGGGCCTCGGTCAGTGAACGTAGGAAGTAGGCGGCCAGCGAGCCGAGGAAGCCGATCGCGAGCAGTCCGCGCAGGGACGCCTGGCGCTCCGGATCGGGGCGCCGGGTGAAGGCCCCCCAGGTGTGGCCGAACGCCAGCGCCGTGCACACCGCGAACATCACCGCGATCAGCAGGGTCACGGCCGCTCCGACCGCGGCGATCGCCAGGCCCTGGTAGGCGAAGCGCAGCACCAGACAGGAGACCGCGACGGCCAGCAGCGAGCCCGCGGACACCGCGATGCGACGGGCGCCGTAGCCGCCGTCGTGGTCCACCCAGGTCGTGCCGAAGAAGCGGATCGCTTCGGGGCGGGGCCCGCGGGGGGTGGCCGGAGTGCCGTTCTCGTCGCTCACGCGTCGATTATCACCCCGGTGGCCTCCCGGGCCCCGCCGCCCTCGGCTCAGCCCGCCCGGTACGGGCGGGCCTGGCTCAGCGCGCCCCGCACAGGGGCGGCCGCGACCGGCTCAGCCGCAGCGGGACGCGACATAGCCGTCGCTGCCCGTGTTCACATAGGCGTCGGCGACGTAGCCGCCGTCGCCGATGCTGTCCCACACGGGGCTCGTGCCGTACGGGCCGGTGACCGTGGTGCCCGGCGTCTGGCAGTAGATCGGCACCTTGGCCCCCTCGGGCAGCACCCGTATGACGGCATAGCCGGTGCCGGGGCCGCTGCGGACATTGACGCGGGTACCCGGGGCCACCGAGTAGTAGCGCAGGGACGCCGCCATCGCGGCGCTCGGTACGGCTCCGTCGGCGCGGGCACGCCCGACATGGTCAACAGACATACGAAATCTCCCCCGTTGAGACCCATGACCGTCATGGGGTCCCGTTCATTCCCCCGCCCCACCCCGCGAAACCCGGGGGTGTGACACGCAGGCGGAGGCTAGCAAGCCGCCTCGGTCTCGTACGAGTCATCGACTAGGCTCCCTGCGTCGCGCGCGCGATCCAAGAGCACGGGGGTGGTCCATGGCGCCACAGCGCAACACCGGGGCGGGCGCGGAAGCGGAACTTCCGGAGTACGCCGGTCAGTACCGTCTGGAATCCCGCCTGGGCTCCGGCGGCATGGGCGTGGTGCATTTAGCCCGCAGCGCCTCGGGGCTGCGGCTCGCGGTGAAGGTCGTCCACACCGAGTTCGCCAAGGACCCCGAGTTCAGGGGGCGCTTCCGGCAGGAGGTGGCCGCGGCCCGGAGGGTGAGCGGTGCCTTCACCGCCCCCGTCGTCGATGCCGATCCCGAGGCCGCCCGGCCCTGGATGGCCACGCTGTTCATCCCCGGGCCGACCCTCGCCGACCATGTGAAGCAGTCCGGCCCCATGGAGCCCGCCAAGCTGCGACGGCTGATGGCCGGGCTCGCCGAGGCGCTGCGGGACATCCACCGGGTGGGGGTGGTGCACCGGGATCTGAAACCGGGCAATGTGCTGCTCGCCGAGGACGGCCCCAAGGTCATCGACTTCGGTATCTCCCGGCCGAAGGACAGCGAACTCCGCACGGAGACCGGCAAGTTGATCGGGACGCCGCCGTTCATGGCGCCCGAGCAGTTCCGGCGGCCGCGGGAGGTGGGCCCGGCCGCGGACATCTTCGCGCTCGGCTCCGTGCTGGTGCACGCGGCCACGGGCCGGGGGCCGTTCGACTCCGACAGCCCCTATGTCGTCGCCTACCAGGTGGTGCACGACGAGCCGGATCTGACCGGCGTACCGGAGGGTCTCGCGCCGCTGCTGCTGCGCTGCCTGGCCAAGGAGCCCGAGGACCGGCCCACTCCCGACGAGTTGATGCGGGAACTGCGGTCGGTGGCGGCCTCGTACGACACCCAGGCGTTCATACCGGCTCAGCGGGGCGGGAGTGCGGCGGGGGACACGGGGGGCGGTGCGTCCGACGCCGTGGTGAGTGAGGGGCCGGGCGGTGCGGAGAGTGCTGCGCCGGGTGGTGTTCTGGGCGGTGCGCCGGGTGGCGTTCCGGGGTTCGCGGCGGGTGACTTCGCGGGTGTCGCGGCGGGTGACTCCGCCGGTGGTGTGGCGGACGGCGGGTCCGGGTCCGGGGCTGGGGCCGGGGCCCGGGCGGAGCGGTCGGGTGCTGGAGCCCGGGGGCTGCTCAAGCGGGTGGCTCTGGTGGCGGGCGCGCTCGGCCTGGTGGCGGCCGGGGCGTTCGCGTCCGTACGGATGCAGGGCGGTGACGAGCCCGTCCCGGACGGTCCCCGGACCACGCTGGCCGCGTTCCGCACCTGGGAGGCGAAGGCGTCCTACGGCGGTACGGACGGCGGGGTGCCGCAGTGCTCGTACGGTGCGGGCAAGCTGCTGTGCGGGCAGACCGGGCTGGTCTACGCCCTGAATCCGGTCGACGGCTCGGTGCTGTGGCGGCATCCGCTCGCCCCGTCCGTCCGCAGTGGGCCGCCGGTCCTCTCGGGCGGTCTGGTCCAGCCGCTGCCGGGCCTGCGCCGGTGCCTGGAGGCGCTGGACCCCGCCTCGGGGCTGACCCGCTGGCGCCGCTATCTGCACTCCGCGAGCGGAATGCGGCAGGCGGCGGACATGATCCTGGTCACCGGCGCCGACGGCACGGTCACCGGGGTGAAGGCCGACTCCGGGGACACCGGCTGGCACCGCCCGGTTCCCGGCCAGCCCATGCCGTACTTCACCTCGTTCACCGGGGACCCGCTGGCCTACGCGGTGAGCACCTCCGACGACGGCTCGGGCACCCGGGTCACGGCGGTGGATCCGCGGACCGGGGAGGTGCGCTGGAAGGCCGGTATGAAGGGGAACCTCACGCCGTTCGGCAGCGCGGACGGGTCCGTCTACTTCCTCTCCGGGGACGCCCAGTACTACGGGCGGGCGAAGGCCCTGGTCCGCTACACCCCGGGGTCGGAGTCGACCCGTACCGTCGAGTTGCCGGTCCCCCAGGACGGCGCCCGGGCCACCGTGCACGGGAACACCGTCTATCTGCTGGCGGCCGGAGGGTCGCTGGAGGCGGTGGACATGGCCGCGGGCCGTCAGCTCTGGCATGTCGAGACATCCGTGAGCAGCGGCTCGACGCCGGTCGTGGCGGACGGGCATGTCTACTTCACCGCGGCGGACGGGCGGCTGCTCGCCTTCGACGCGGGCAGTGGACGGCTCCTCGGCCAGACCGCGCCGCGTCTCGGTTCCCACGCCGACCGGGTGGTGGCCGCACCGCCGGAACCCGTGATCGCCGACGGCCATGTCTACGCCGGTGCACCGGACGGCACGGTGTTCGGGGTGGACGGCGGTGATCCTTCGGCCTGGTGAGGCCGACCGCTGCCGCTGCCTCGGCGGGGGCGGGTGCCCGGTCGCCTTCCCTGAGGGCGGGCGGCCCGTGGGAGGGCGCGGCGGTGGTACGCGCGCGGAAGGGCCGCCCCCTGAGGCAGCGGCCCTTCTCGCCGTCGGGGCGCTCGGCGCCGGGTCAGCCCAGCTTGGTCACGTCGCGGACCGCGCCTCGGTCCGCGCTGGTCGCCATTGCGGCGTAGGCACGCAGGGCGGCCGAGACCTTGCGGTCGCGGGGGGCGGCGGGGGCGTAGACGCCGTTCTGTGCCGCGCGGCGGGTGCTCAGCTCCTCGTCGGACACCAGCAGCTCGATGGTGCGGTTCGGGATGTCGATGCGGATGCGGTCGCCGTCCCGGACCAGGGCGATCGTGCCGCCGGAGGCCGCCTCGGGAGAGGCGTGGCCGATCGACAGGCCCGAGGTGCCGCCGGAGAAGCGGCCGTCCGTGATCAGCGCGCAGGTCTTGCCGAGGCCCCGGCCCTTCAGATACGAGGTGGGGTACAGCATCTCCTGCATGCCCGGGCCGCCCTTGGGGCCCTCGTAGCGGATGACGACGACATCGCCCGCCGTGACCTGCTGGGTGAGGATCTTCTCGACGGCCTGCTCCTGCGACTCGCAGACGACCGCGGGGCCCTCGAAGGTCCAGATCGACTCGTCCACGCCCGCCGTCTTCACCACGCAGCCGTCGACCGCGAGATTGCCCTTGAGGACCGCGAGACCGCCGTCCCTGGAGTAGGCGTGCTCGGCCGAGCGGATGCAGCCGCCCTCGGCGTCCACGTCCAGCGCCGCCCAGCGCTCCGACTGGGAGAACGCCTCGGCGGAGCGCACACAGCCGGGGGCCGCGTGCCACAGCTCGACCGCCTCGGGCGAGGGGGAGCCGCCGCGGACGTCCCAGGTCTTGAGCCAGTCCGCGAGGGACGGGCTGTGGACGGCGTGCACGTCCTCGTTCAGCAGGCCCGCGCGGTGCAGTTCGCCGAGGAGGGCCGGGATGCCGCCGGCGCGGTGCACGTCCTCCATGTAGTAGGTGCGGTCCTTGGCCACGTTGGGGGCGACCTTCGCCAGGCACGGCACCCGGCGCGAGACCTGGTCGATCTCCGCCAGGCCGAAGGGGACGCCCGCCTCTTCGGCGGCGGCCAGCAGATGCAGGATCGTGTTGGTCGAGCCGCCCATCGCGATGTCCAGGGCCATCGCGTTCTCGAAGGCCGGGAAGGTGGCGATGGCGCGCGGCAGGACCGTCTCGTCGTCCTGCTCGTAGTGACGGCGGGTCAGGTCCATCACCGTGCGGGCCGCGTTCTCGTAGAGCGCGCGGCGGGCCGTGTGGGTGGCGAGGACCGAGCCGTTGCCCGGGAGGGAGAGGCCGATCGCCTCGGTGAGGCAGTTCATCGAGTTGGCCGTGAACATGCCGGAGCAGCTGCCGCAGGTCGGGCAGGCGTTCTCCTCGATCCGCAGGATGTCCTCGTCGGACACCTTGTCGTTCACGGCGTCGGAGATCGCGTCGACCAGGTCGAGCGTGCGGACCGTGCCGTCGACCAGGGTGGCGCGGCCGGACTCCATCGGGCCGCCGGAGACGAAGACCGTCGGGATGTTCAGACGCAGGGCCGCCATGAGCATGCCGGGGGTGATCTTGTCGCAGTTGGAGATGCAGACCAGGGCGTCGGCGCAGTGCGCCTCGACCATGTACTCCACGCTGTCCGCGATCAGATCGCGGGAGGGGAGGCTGTAGAGCATGCCGCCGTGGCCCATCGCGATGCCGTCGTCCACCGCGATCGTGTTGAACTCGCGCGGGATGCCGCCCGCCTCCCGGATCGCCTCGCTGACGATCCGGCCGACCGGCTGGAGGTGGGTGTGGCCCGGCACGAACTCCGTGAACGAGTTGGCTACGGCGATGATCGGCTTCCGCCCGATGTCCGCACCGGGTACACCGGAGGCACGCATCAGGGCGCGGGCGCCCGCCATGTTGCGGCCGTGGGTGACTGTGCGGGACCTCAGCTCGGGCATCGTCGCTCGCTCCTTCGGAGAGTTCTTGACTCATGTCGAGCGTACGCCGGTGCTCCAAGGGACGGACACGAGTGTCCGGAATACGGGACGGGAGTTTCAGGAACGCGCACGGATCCCGGTGGGCCGGGGCGGGGCCCAGGGGTGGGGCTCAGGGGTGGAGCAGATGGCTCTGGACCACCGGCGCCAGTCGCGCCACCAGCTGTTCCGGGTCGGCCGACGCCAGCGGCTCCACCTTGATCACATGGCGCAGCATCATGACCCCGACCAGCTGCGCGGCCGCCAGCTCGGCGCGCAGTTCCGCGTCGGGCACGCCGAGCTGCCCGGAGATGCGGCGCAGCAGGTGCACGGCGACCAGGCGGCGGAAGACGGCGGCCGCGGCCTCGTTGTTCACGGCGGAACGGACGATCGCGAGCAGGGGCGTACGGGTCGCGGGGTTCTCCCAGATCCCGAGGAAGAACCGGGTCAGCCGCTCGCCCACGGCGTCGCGGGGCCCGTCGGCGATCGCGTCCGGCGCGCTCAGGGCGGGGGCGAAGGCGACCTCGATGGCGGCTTCGAAAACCTGTTCCTTGGTGCCGAAGTAGTGGTGCACGAGCGCGGAGTCCACCCCGGCGGCCTTGGCGATGCCGCGTACGGAGGCCTTCTCGTAGCCGCGCTCGGAGAACTCCTGGCGGGCCGCCTCCAGGATGCGGTCGCGGGTGGCGGGGGCCGCCGCCGTCGCCCTACGGCTGGGACGGCCCCGGCCGCGACGCACGGGGGCCGTGTCGCGGGCGGGCTCGGCGGGGCCGGGCGGGGGCTCGCCGGGACCGGGCGCAGGTTCAGCGGGACCGGGCGCGGGTCCGGCGGGGCCGGGCGCGACTCCGGCGGGACCGGGCGGGGGTCCGGCAGGGCCGGGCGCGGGTCCGGCAGAGCCGGGCGCGGGCGGGTCCGCGGTCACCCGCGGGACACCTTCGCGGCGGACGCGAGGTGCAGGCGGGTGAAGGCGAGCGCCTCGGCGAGGTCGGCCTCGCGCTCGGCGGCGGACATCGCGCGGCGGGTGTTGACCTCGATGACGACGTACCCGTCGAATCCGGTGCGGGCCAGGTGGTCCAGGACCTCGGCACAGGGCTGGGTGCCGCGGCCGGGGACGAGGTGCTCGTCCTTGTTGGAGCCGTTGCCGTCGGCGAGGTGGACATGGCCCAGCCGGTCGCCCATCCGGTCGAGCATCTTCAGGGCGTCGGAACGGGCCGTGGCCGTGTGGCTGAGGTCGATCGTGAAGTGGCGGTAGTCGTCCCGGGTGACGTCCCAGTCGGGGGCGTAGGCGAGCATCTCGCGGTCCCGGTAGCGCCACGGGTACATGTTCTCGACGGCGAACCGCACATCCGTCTCGTTCGCCATGCGCCAGATTCCGTCGACGAAGTCCCGGGCGTACTGGCGCTGCCAGCGGAAGGGCGGATGGACGACGACGGTGCCCGCGCCGAGCTTCTCGGCGGCCTTGCGGGCGCGCTGGAGCTTGACCCAGGGGTCGCTGGACCACACCCGCTGGGTGATCAGCAGACAGGGCGCGTGGACGGCGAGAACCGGCATCCGGTGGTGGTCGCTGAGCCGGCGCAGTGCGTCGATGTCCTGGCTGACGGGATCGGTCCACACCATGACCTCGACCCCGTCGTACCCGAGGCGCGCGGCGATCTCGAAGGCCGTCGCCGTCGACTCCGGATAGACGGAGGCCGTCGACAGCGCGACCTTCGCATCCGGGACGCGCACCACTGGTTCTGCCACGAGGGACAGCGTACGGGGCGCCGCCTTGACGTGGAGGGCCGGTTCCGGAGGGCGGGGTGTGGCACGGGGCACAGTGCGGGAGCCGCTACGGGGGCGGGCCGGGGCACAGTGCGGAAACCACTCTGGGGGCCGCAGGGCGTGGGGGCTAGCCCGCCGCCATGTGGTCCAGGCGGCGCAGGATCACGCCTTCGCGCAGGGCCCAGGGGCAGATCTCCAGGGTCTCCACCCGGAACAGGTCCATCGCGCCCTCGGCGACCAGCGCGCCCGCGAGGAGCTGCTCCGCGCGCCCCTCGGAGACGCCCGGCAGGTCCGCGCGCTGCCCGGCGGTCATTCCGGCGAGCTGCGGCACCCAGCCCTCCAGGGACTCCCGCTTCAGCTCCCGCTGCACATACAGGCCCTCGGCGGAGCGGGCCGCCCCGGCGAGGCGGGCGAGCTGCTTGAAGGTCTTGGAGGTGGCGACCACATGGTCCGGCACCCCGAAGCGGCTGAACTCGCCGACCGTACGCGCGATCTGGGCCCGCACATGGCGGCGCAGCGCCTTGACGTCGGCGGGTTCCGGCGGGTCCCCGGGGAGCCAGCCCGCGGTGAGCCGCCCGGCGCCCAGCGGCAGCGACACCGCCGCGTCGGGCTCCTCGTCGATGCCGTAGGCGATCTCCAGGGAGCCGCCGCCGATGTCGAGGACGAGCAGCTTGCCCGCCGACCAGCCGAACCAGCGGCGGGCCGCGAGAAAGGTCAGCCGGGCCTCCTCCGCGCCGGTCAGCACCTGGAGCTTGACGCCGGTGGCCTCCTTGACCCGGGTCAGCACCTCGTCCGCGTTGCTCGCCTCGCGCACCGCGGAGGTGGCGAACGGCAGCAGTTCCTCGACGCCCTTGTCCTCGGCCGCCTGGAGGGCGTCGAGGACGACGGCTACCAGCTTGTCGACGCCCGCGGGGCCGATGGCTCCGTCGCCGTCGAGGAGCTGGGCGAGCCGCAGCTCCGCCTTGTGCGAGTGCGCGGGCAGCGGGCGTGCGCCGGGGTGTGCGTCCACCACCAGCAGATGCACCGTGTTCGAACCCACGTCGAGGACACCGAGTCTCATGTACGGAACGCTACTGCCAGTACGACGATCCACAGTCCCGGAAGGGGCCGGGAGGCACTTACCCTGGATGCGTGCCAAAGACGAAAAAGGCGAAGTCCGACAAATCCTCCAAGGGGTCGAAGGATTCCCGGCGGGCGAAGGCGTCCGCGTCCGGGACGGCCCCGAAGGTGAGCGACGAGAAGGGGCTCGACTTCGCGCGCGCGTGGGTGGAGTTCCCCGATCCGGCCGACGACGAGCAGATCTTCCGCTGCGATCTGACCTGGCTGACCTCGCGCTGGAGCTGCATCTTCGGCAGCGGCTGCCAGGGTATCCAGGCGGGCCGCGCGGACGACGGCTGCTGCACGCTGGGCGCGCACTTCTCGGACGAGGACGACGAGAAGCGGGTGGCCGGACATGTGGCACGGCTCACGCCGGAGATCTGGCAGAACCACGACGTGGGCAGGGAGTCCGGCTGGGTCGCGCTGGACGACGAGGGCTCCCGCCAGACCCGCCCCTACAAGGGTTCGTGCATCTTCCAGAACCGGCCCGGCTTCGCGGGCGGCGCCGGCTGCTCGCTGCACATACTGGCGCTGCGGGAGGGCCGCGAGCCGCTGGAGACCAAGCCGGACGTGTGCTGGCAGCTGCCGGTCCGGCGGACGTACGAATGGATCGACCGGCCGGACGACACCCGGGTGCTCCAGGTGTCCATCGGCGAGTACGACCGCCGGGGCTGGGGTCCGGGCGGCCACGACCTGCACTGGTGGTGCACCTCGGCGACGTCGGCGCACGGCGCGGGCGATCCGGTGTACGTCTCGTACCGGGCCGAGCTGATCGAGCTGATGGGCAAGGCGGGGTACGACCGCCTGGTCGAGCTGTGCGAGCAGCGGCTGGCCTCGCAACTGCCTCTCGTGGCACCGCACCCGGCCGACCCGACGGACTGAGCGGCGGCGTCGTAGGGGGCTTCCCGTGGTTCCCCCTCTTTCCCCTGCTTCCCCTGTTTCCCCTGCTTGTCGTATCTGCTGAGCGCCGCTCCCCGGACGGGATATCGCCTCTACGCGGACGGGCCCGGGTCGGTGTCCGAGGCCGACGGGGTGGGACCGCCCGGGTCGTCGGAGGGGGGCGGGGTGGTGGCCGGGGGTGCCGTGGGGGTCGGGTCGCCGGGTGCGGGGCCGGGTCCCGTGGTCGGCGAGGTGCTCGGCGCGGGGGCGGGGGGTCCGGTGCGCACGGGCGTGGGGCGCGGGTGGGACGGCCCCGCCGTGCCGTAGCCGTCGATCGAGACCACGGCTCCCGCGGGTGCCACCGCCACCCGCGCGTGCCAGCGGCCGGAGGGTTCGCGCAGGGGGTCGACCTGGACCTGGACCGTGACCGATGCACCCGGGGCGAGCGTCCCGGAGGCCCGGCCGATACGGAGCCAGGGCGCGCCGGTGGACACCGACCAGGAGACCGGTTCGCTGCCGGACGCGGTGAGGGTGATGAGGGTGGTGGTGCCCTCGGTGGCGGCGGTCACCGCGAGGTGCCCCGCTTCCCGGGCGCCCGTCTTCACCCCGATGACCTCGACGGACACATCGGGCGAGCGGTCGTCCCCGCCGAAGCGGGCGCCGGACCCGGTCCGTGCGTTGCCCGCGTTCTCGTATCCGCCGGTGCCGGTGCCGTCCAGCACGGCGGAGTCGTGCAGCTCGCGTGCCGTGACCGAGTGGCCGTCGGTGCCCTCGCCGGTGAGGGGTGCGCCCCGGTAGGCCGCCCAGAGGGCGATGACGGGGGCCGCGACCACCGCGGCGACGACGGCCGCCGTGAGGGCCCGGGACCGCAGACGGTCGCGGCGGGCCGCGTGGTCCTTGGGGTCCATGGGGAAGCCCCGCCGGTCGAAGCGGGGGGCACCGCCCCGGGCGCGGGGGGCGTGCGCCATCGCGGTGTGCAGCGCCGTGCGCGGCGCCCCGAGCACCGGGAGCGCGGCGGGGGTGATGCTGGTGCCCGGCCAGGCGCCGGGCACCGCGCGTTCGGCGGTGCGGCGGCAGCGGGGGCAGTCGTCGACATGGCGTACGAGTTCGCGGCGCAGGGTGGCGCTGAGCACGAACGCGTGGTCGTCGGTGAGATGGGCGACGCTCGGGCAGGCGCCGGTCTCGACGACCGCGAGCGCGGCGCGGGTGCGCTCGACCTCGCAGGCGGCGGAGGCGAGGAGATCGCGGGCGGCCCCGAGGTCCATGCCGAGCACGGCGGCGACCTCCTTGGCGGTGAGCTGGTGGCGCACGGCGAGTTCGAGCGCCTCCCGCTGCTCGGGCGTCGTACCGGCCGCCTCGGGCCAGGCGAGCTGGGCGAGTTCCCGTCTGCGCAGCTCCTGGACCTCCTCGGGAAGCGGGGCCGTCCCGGTCTCCGGCCCGGTGCGGGTGCCGGTACCCACGCCGACCTCCGCGCCGGTCCGCATACCGGTCCGCGTGCCGGCCTCCGCACTCGTCCCCGCGCCGATCCCCGCGCTGGTCCCCGTGCCGACCCCCGTCCCGGCACCGGTGCCGGCCCGGGCCCCGGTCTGCTCCCCCACGGTTCCCGCCGGAGCGGGCCCGGAGGCGTGCGCGACGGTCCGTGCGGCGCGCCGGTCGGCGGCCTCGCGGGTGGCGCGCGCATCTCGGGTGGCGCGTGCCGCGCGGTCCCGCCCGGCCGCGTGGCCGCCCCCGGCGCGGCGCCGGGCCTCGGCGAGCCTGCGCAGACAGGACCAGCGGGCCAGGGCGTACAGCCAGGCGCGCTGGTCGTCGGCGGTCTCCGGGCCGCGGCCGCCGCGGCGCTCGGCGAACGCGAGGGCGTCCCCCAGGGCGGCCGTCGCCGTGTCGTGGTCGCACAGCACGGACAGGCAGTAGGTGAACAGGCCGTCCAGATGGGGCTCGTAGCGCGCGGGCGGGCGCTGTGCCGTGGTGGGGGCCTTCGCGCCGCGCGGCACACCCTCCCGTTGGGGAGCGTCTGTGCGCGCCGGGCGTGCGCCTGTGGCGTGCGTGGAAGTCTCCGGCCTGCTGCTCATCACCCGTGCGACCGTAGGCGCCGAGGGGGTATACCCACTTCCCCCTTGCGTAGTTTTACTCCGTACGGGTGAAACGATCCCTCATAACGGGCCACCTGCGACGGTTGTGTACCACCCGATGCGCGCCCTCACTCCACCCGCGCGCCCCCGCGCACCCGGGCCGCGCCCCGGGCTCTCACCCACCCCTGGGCCTGCGTTCCGGGCGTTCCGGGACCCGGCTCCCCTGCCCCTCACCCCCGCTGTCAGTGCGGACCGCTACGGTTTCGTGCATGGCTGCCCGTACGAAGACCACCAAGGACCGGCCGTCCTACCGCTGCACCGAGTGCGGCTGGCAGACGGCCAAGTGGCTCGGTCGCTGCCCCGAGTGCCAGGCATGGGGGACGATCGAGGAGTACGGCACGCCCGCGGTGCGGACCACCACCCCGGGCCGGGTGACCACCTCCGCCCTCCCCATCGGCCAGGTCGACGGACGGCAGGCCACCGCCCGCTCCACCGGTGTGCCCGAGCTGGACCGCGTCCTCGGCGGCGGCCTGGTGCCGGGCGCCGTGGTGCTGCTCGCGGGCGAGCCCGGCGTCGGCAAGTCCACGCTGCTGCTCGACGTCGCGGCGAAGGCGGCGAGCGACGAGCACCGCACGCTGTATGTGACGGGCGAGGAGTCGGCGAGCCAGGTGCGGCTGCGCGCCGACCGCATCGGGGCCATCGACGACCACCTCTATCTGGCGGCGGAGACCGATCTGTCCTCCGTGCTCGGCCACTTGGACGCGGTGAAGCCGTCCCTGCTCGTCCTGGACTCCGTACAGACCGTCGCCTCCCCCGAGATCGACGGCGCGCCCGGCGGCATGGCCCAGGTCCGGGAGGTCGCCGGGGCCCTCATCCGCGCCTCCAAGGAACGCGGCATGTCCACCCTCCTGGTCGGCCATGTCACCAAGGACGGCGCGATCGCGGGCCCCCGTCTGCTCGAACACCTGGTGGACGTCGTCCTGCACTTCGAGGGCGACCGGCACGCCCGGCTGCGCCTCGTACGGGGGGTCAAGAACCGGTACGGTGCCACCGACGAGGTCGGCTGCTTCGAGCTGCACGACGAGGGGATCACCGGTCTGGCCGACCCGAGCGGGCTGTTCCTGACCCGCCGCGCCGAGCCGGTGCCCGGCACCTGCCTGACCGTCACCCTGGAGGGCCGCCGCCCCCTGGTCGCCGAGGTGCAGGCGCTGACGGTCGACTCGCAGATCCCCTCCCCCCGGCGCACCACGTCCGGCCTGGAGACCTCACGGGTCTCGATGATGCTCGCGGTGCTTGAGCAGCGCGGCCGGATCAGCGCCCTCGGCAAGCGGGACATCTACTCCGCGACGGTCGGCGGGGTGCGGCTCTCCGAGCCCGCCGCGGACCTGGCGGTCGCGCTGGCGCTGGCGAGCGCCGCCAGCGACACCCCGCTGCCCAAGAATCTGGTGGCGATCGGCGAGGTGGGTCTCGCGGGTGAGGTAAGACGTGTCACAGGGGTCCAGCGCCGGCTGTCCGAGGCGCACCGTCTGGGCTTCACCCATGCGCTCGTTCCGGGCGATCCGGGCAAGGTCCCGGCCGGGATGAAGGTGCTGGAAGTGGCGGACATAGGGGACGCCCTGCGGGTCCTTCCGCGGTCCCGGCGGCGGGAGACCACACGGGAGGATGAGGACCGCCGGTAGACTTTGGCCTGGTCTCACCCGTCCGTACGAACCGAGAGTGCGGCACGGGGGCGCCCCAGAACCTGCGACCGGAGGAGTGCAGTGGCAGCCAACGACCGGGCGGCAGCTCCCGGAAAATCCGGCGGGAGTTCCCGTGCCGATGGCCTGATGCGCGCCTCGCTGAGCGCCGTGGCTCCCGGTACGGCCCTGCGCGACGGGCTCGAGCGGGTGCTCCGCGGCAACACCGGCGGTCTCATCGTGCTCGGCTCCGACAAGACCGTCGAGACCATGTGCACGGGCGGTTTCGTCCTGGATGTGGAGTTCTCGGCGACCCGGCTGCGGGAGCTGTGCAAGCTGGACGGCGCCCTGGTGGTCTCCTCGGACCTGTCGAAGATCCTCCGGGCCGGGGTGCAGCTGGTGCCCGACCCGACGATCCCGACGGAGGAGACGGGGACCCGGCACCGCACGGCGGACCGGGTGAGCAAGCAGGTCGGCTTCCCCGTGGTCTCGGTCTCCCAGTCGATGCGCCTGATCGCGCTGTACGTCGACGGGCAGCGCCGGGTCCTGGAGGACTCGGCGGCGATCCTGTCCCGCGCCAACCAGGCCCTGGCCACCCTGGAGCGTTACAAGCTCCGCCTGGACGAGGTGGCCGGCACCCTGTCCGCGCTGGAGATCGAGGACCTGGTGACGGTCCGGGACGTGTCGGCGGTGTCGCAGCGGCTGGAGATGGTCCGCCGGATCGCGACCGAGATCGCGGAGTACGTCGTCGAGCTGGGCACCGACGGCCGGCTGCTGGCCCTCCAGCTGGACGAGTTGATCGCCGGGGTGGAGCCCGAGCGGGAGCTGGTGGTGCGCGACTACGTGCCCGAGCCGACCGCGAAGCGCTCCCGCACCGTCGAGGAGGCGCTGGCCGAGCTGGACGCGCTCTCCCACGCCGAGCTGCTCGAACTTCCCACGGTGGCCCGCGCCCTGGGGTACACCGGCTCCCCCGAGGCACTCGACTCGGCGGTGTCCCCGCGCGGCTTCCGGCTGCTGGCGAAGGTGCCGCGGCTGCCCGGCGCGATCATCGACCGCCTGGTGGACCACTTCGGGGGCCTCCAGAAGCTGCTCGCGGCGAGCGTCGACGACCTCCAGACGGTGGACGGCGTCGGTGAGGCCCGGGCCCGCAGCGTCCGCGAGGGCCTGTCCCGGCTGGCCGAGTCGTCCATCCTGGAACGCTACGTCTAGTAATGCTGCCGGGCGGTACCGCTGTTGAGCGCTACTGCCCGGCGGTACCTCTGTTGAGTGGGGGGGTCCGTCGCGGAGATCCTCGCGGCCGAGCACCCGGACCGGGTGGCCGTCCTGCACCTCACGAACACCGACCCGCGGCGTGCGCTCACGGCGGACCCGGCGAAGCTCCCGCCCGACGCGGCGGCCCACCTCGGCCGGGCGGCCCGGTGGTTCCGCACCGAGGGCGGGTACATCGCGGAGCAGTCGACACGGCCGAACACCCTCGCCGTCGCCCTCGGCGACTCACCCGCCGGCCTGGCGGCGTGGATCGTGGAGAAACTGGAGTCCTGGTCCGACGAGTAGGCCTTCACCGTGGACGAGCTGCTCACCTGGGTCACCGCCCACTGGGTCACCGGCACGATCGGCACCTCGCTCGCCACCTACGCCGAACCGGCCACCCCGCCCCGCCGGATCGGGACGCCGACCGTGCTCTCCGTGTTCCCGCGCGACACCAAACCGGAGCCACGAAGCTATGCGGAGAGCTTCCTGAACGTCGTCGACTATGCGGAGCACCCCGCGGGCGGCCACTTCGCGGCCTGGGAACAGCCCGGGGCCTACGCCGGTGATGTGCGCCGCGCGGTCGCGCTGGGCGGCTGAACGGGCGCCCACGGGCATCCGTCTCTGCGTTCGGAGGATGACCGCATGCAGAACCCCGGTTCGGGCGCGCTGACTTGAAGGACCGCGGCACCCGGCGGGCCGGGCCGGGCAGTGTCAGTCCTTCGACAGCACGAACGACGTCTGGGACTTCGGGAAGCCGGGGGCCTTCGCCTCGACCAGATAGGTGGCCGCGGGGGCCGAACCCGGCGGCGGGGTCGCGCAGTTGGGACGGCTCTGCTTGCGGTCCCACTTCACGGTGTAGGTGATGTTCCCGTGCGCGGGCACCCGGAAGAGGGCGCTTCCCGAGCCGCTCGGGCAGTCGGACGAGGACCACACGTCGTCGTCGCTACCGGTCTGCGTGATCGTCAGCACGGCACCCTTGGGCCCGAGATCGACCTTGCAGTCGGACCCGGAGGAGTTCTTGGCGTCCAGCTCGAAGGCGGGGGTGTCCCCGGGCTCATAGGTGTTCTTGACGCTCCGCAGCGTCAACTGGACGTCACTGGAGGAGCAGTTGGGCAACGAGGCCGCCGCGTCCGCGGCCAACTGCCCGCCACTGGATCCGCCGTTGCCGCTCCCGTCCGACCCGCCGGACCCACTGCCCGAACCCCCGGCTCCCGCGTCCGAACCACCGGAGCCGCCGGAGCCCGACGCGCCCCCCGACCCGGAGGAGCCCGATCCGCCCGACTCGTCCCGACCGCCCGGGTGTTGGCTGATCGCCGGACCGCTCCCGGACGGCCCGGGAGTGATGGACGTGGTGGGATGCTTGCCGTTCGAGCCGTCCGCCCTGTTCCTGCCACCGCCTCCGCCGACAGTGACCACCCAGGCGATCAGCAGCGCCAACAGGGCCAGTACCGACAGCAGTACGGCCCTCCGTCGCCAGTAGATGGAGGAGGGAAGCGGCCCGACCGGATTGCGCAGAGATCCCACAGTGAAAACTCTACGAGAGATCGGCGCCGCGCCTCGCGTCACCCGCCGCCCCGGCACCAACTTTTCCGGATCATCATCCCGGGCGGCCCCCGGCCGACCGGCCCCGAGCCCCGTCCGCCGACCCGGGACACCGGCATACGCGACGATTCCACCCACCCCTCCGCCGGGCCGAAGCCGACCGACACAACACCCCCACCCCGCCCGGTCCCCCACCCCGGCGCCCCTCACGTGGCAGGATCGAAGGCGTCATGACTGCACCCACCACCCCCACCCCCGTTGCCACTGCCGCCGCCGGACCCGCCCAGAACGACGACCTCGCGGGCCGGGCCTCCGGCAGGGATCTGCACGCCCCGGTCATCGACTGGTTCACCGAGCACGCCCGGGACCTCCCGTGGCGGCGCCCGGAGGCCGGGCCGTGGGGCGTGATGGTCAGTGAGTTCATGCTTCAGCAGACGCCGGTCAACCGCGTCCTGCCGGTCTACGAGCAGTGGCTCGCCCGCTGGCCCCGCCCCGCCGACCTCGCCAAGGAGCCACCCGGCGAGGCCGTCCGCGCCTGGGGCCGCCTCGGCTATCCGCGCCGCGCCCTGCGGCTGCACGGCGCCGCGCTGGCGATAACCGAACGGCACGGCGGCGACGTACCCACCGACCATGCGCAGCTGCTCGCGCTGCCCGGCATCGGCGAGTACACCGCCGCGGCCGTCGCGTCCTTCGCCTACGGCCAGCGCCATCCGGTCCTGGACACCAATGTGCGGCGGGTCCTCGCCCGCGCGGTCACCGGTGTGCAGTACCCGCCCAACGCCACCACCGCCGCGGAGCGCAGGCTCGCCCGGGAGCTGCTGCCCGAGGACGAACGGACGGCGTCCCGCTGGGCCGCCGCCTCTATGGAGCTGGGCGCGCTGGTCTGCACCGCGAAGAACGAGACGTGCCACCGCTGCCCGATCGCCGCGCAGTGCGCCTGGCGGCTGGCGGGGAAGCCGGAGCACGACGGGCCGCCGCGCCGCGGGCAGACGTACGCGGGCACGGACCGCCAGGTGCGCGGGCGGCTGCTGGCCGTGCTGCGCGAGGCGGTGGGGCCGGTCCCCCAGTCGGTCCTGGACCGGGTGTGGAACGAGCCGGTGCAGCGGGCCCGTGCCCTGGACGGACTCGTCTCCGACGGTCTGGTGGAACCCCTCCCCGGCGGGCTGTACCGCCTCCCCCTGACCTGACACCACTCGACCCGACCCGAATCGACCCCACCGAACCGATCGAACCGGCCGAACCGGAACGCCCGGGCGCGCGATCCTTCTGCGCACGCCCGGGCAGGCGGCTTCCGGTCCCGGGACCCCGGCGCGCGGTCCTCACCTCCGCGCCCGCCGAAGAGCCGTAGGGCAGCAGACGGCCGCCGCCGCACAGCCGGGGCTTTGTCACATCACAGACTTCCGGGTGCACCAGGTGGACAAACCACCCCATACCTCACCCAACTGCCGCTCCTTCTTACCCTGTTCCTCCGTCTGTTACACAACCGACGGACAGCCGAGCGCTCTCCGCAGGCTGGCTCGGACAACGCCGTGACAAGCCGTCCGTAACTTCATATGCGTGCCACGGCGGACCGCCTGGCACACGAGCCGATCACGGCTCATACGGACTTTGCGGTACCGGCACCCGGCTGCGGAACACAGCCGAGGGACGCGCCGGAAACGGGGATACGGAGGCGGTTGGAATGGCGCACGGCGAGGTGCTCGAATTCGAGGAGTACGTCCGCACCCGGCAGGACGCGCTGCTGCGCAGCGCCCGTCGGCTGGTGCCCGACCCCACCGACGCCCAGGACCTCCTCCAGACCGCGCTGGTGCGCACCTACGGCCGCTGGGACGGCATCGCCGACAAGCGCCTGGCGGACGCCTACCTGCGCCGCGTGATGATCAACACGCGGACCGAGTGGTGGCGGGCGCGCAAGCTGGAGGAAGTGCCCACCGAGCAGCTGCCGGACGCCAGCGTCGAGGACTCCACGGAGCAGCACGCCGACCGCGCTCTGCTGATGGACGTCCTCAAGGTGCTCGCTCCGAAGCAGCGCAGTGTCGTGGTGCTGCGACACTGGGAGCAGATGTCCACGGAGGAGACGGCCGCCGCCCTCGGCATGTCGGCCGGAACGGTCAAGAGCACGCTGCACCGGGCGCTCGCCCGGCTCCGCGAGGAGCTGGAGTCCCGCGATCTGGACGCAACGGCGCTGGAGCGTGAGGAGCGGGAGCGTTGCGCGGCCTAGGCACGGGGGCCATACGGCCCGGCGGGGCCCACAAGGCGGTGATGGCGGCGGTGGCCGCGATCGCCGCCCTCGGGCTTTGTCTCACCGGCTGTTCCACCGGCGGCACGGGAGCCCGGGACGAGGGCCCGGCGGCCAGCGACCCGGTGGTGGCGGGCGCCGCCAAGCCGTCCGCCTCACCGGCCAAGAAGGAACCCACGCGGCTGGACGTGGTCAAAATGGTCAAGGACGATCCGAAGGTCGCGAAGACGGTCAAGGAAGATCTGAAGCCCTGCGTGGCCGATGAGTACCCGGTCGACGTCTCCTACGGGAACGTCACCGGCGGCACCGCGAACGACATCGTCGTGAACGTGATGACATGCAGCGACGCCGTCGGCCTCGGCTCGTATGTGTACCGCATGGAGAATCACAGGTACGAGAATGTCTTCCAGTCCGAGGAACCCCCGGTCTACGCGGAGATAGACCGCGGTGACCTGGTGGTCACCCAGCAGATGTACGAGAAGGGCGACCCCGTGTCGTATCCCTCCAGCGAGGAAGTGATCACCTACCGCTGGTCGGCGAGCCACTTCGGCGTCGTGTCCAGCACGCGCAACGTGTACAGCAACGCGGTGGGCAACAGCGGCACGCCCGCCCCGACGGGGAACTGAGAGAGCGGATGGCAGAACAGACCCACGTTCTTTTCGTCGAGGACGACGATGTGATCCGCGAGGCCACCCAGCTCGCCCTGGAGCGGGACGGCTTCGCGGTCACCGCCATGCCCGACGGCCTTTCGGGTCTGGAGGCCTTCCGCGCCCGCCGCCCCGACATCGCCCTGCTGGACGTGATGGTGCCCGGGCTGGACGGGGTCAGTCTGTGCCGCCGTATCCGCGACGAGTCGACCATTCCCGTGATCATGGTGTCGGCGCGCGCCGACTCGATCGACGTGGTGCTCGGCCTGGAGGCGGGCGCGGACGACTATGTGACCAAGCCGTTCGACGGTGCCGTGCTGGTCGCCCGCATCCGTGCGGTGCTGCGCCGCTTCGGGCACGCGAACGGCGCCGGCCGGGGCACCGAGGAGCCCGCGGCGCCGGGCGACGGTGTCCTCACCTTCGGCGAGCTGGAGATCGACACCGAGGGCATGGAGGTGCGCAGGTCGGGACGGCCGGTGGCGCTCACGCCCACCGAGATGCGGCTGCTGCTGGAGTTCTCCTCGGCACCGGGCACGGTCCTGTCGCGCGACAAGCTGCTGGAGCGGGTGTGGGACTACGGCTGGGGCGGTGACACCCGTGTCGTCGACGTCCATGTGCAGCGGCTGCGGACGAAGATCGGCCAGGACCGCATCGAGACGGTCCGCGGCTTCGGCTACAAGTTGAGAGCTTGAACAGGGGTATGCGGGGGATTTTCGGACGCCTGATCACGGACGACCCGGCCATAAGGACGGGACTCAGGTGGAAGCTCAGCGCGGCGATCGCTCTGGTCGGCGCGCTGGTCGCGATCGCGCTCAGCCTGGTCGTGCACAACGCGGCGCAGGTGTCGATGCTCGACAACTCGCGCGATCTCGCCGTGGAGCGGATCCAGGTGGCCCAGCGGATGTACGAGTCCGGGCGCACCCAGACCTTCGGCGTCAAGGTCGACGACCCGGGCATCCCCCGGGATCTGCTCCAGAAGGTCATGGAGGGCCGCCGGGCCACCTATGTCTCCGAGGGTGCGAACGGCGTGCCGGACATCTGGGCGGCCGTGCCGCTCAAGGACGGCCGGGTGCTGTCCCTGCACACCCGTTTCACCGACCGCAGCGCCGATGTGATGAAGGACCTGGACCAGGCCCTGATCATCGGTTCGATCGCGGTGGTCCTCGGCGGCTCGGCGCTCGGTGTGCTGATCGGCGGCCAGCTGTCGGGGCGGCTGCGCAAGGCCGCGGCGGCGGCGAACCGGGTCGCGGCGGGCGAGACCGACGTCCGGGTGCGGACGGCGATCGGCGGCGTGGTGCGCGACGAGACCGACGATCTGGCGCGCGCGGTGGACGCGATGGCGGACGCGCTGCGCCAGCGCCTGGAGGCGGAGCGCCGGGTGACCGCGGACATCGCCCATGAGCTGCGCACCCCGGTCACCGGACTGCTCACGGCGGCGGAGCTGCTGCCGCCCGGACGGCCCACCGAACTGGTACTGGACCGGGCGCAGGCCATGCGCACCCTGGTGGAGGACGTCCTGGAGGTGGCCCGGCTGGACAGCGCCTCCGAGCGGGCGGAGCTCCAGGACATCATGCTCGGCGAGTTCATCGCCCGGCGGGTGGCCGCCAAGGACCCCGATGTCGAGGTGCGGGTGATCCATGAGTCGGAGGTCACCACGGATCCGCGCCGGCTGGAGCGGGTGCTGTTCAATCTGCTGGCGAACGCGGCCCGGCACGGCAAGCCGCCGATCGAGGTGTCGGTCGAGGGCCGGGTGATCCGCGTACGGGACCACGGGCCCGGCTTCCCGGAGGAACTGCTCGCCGAGGGTCCGAGCCGCTTCCGTACGGGCAGCTCGGACCGCTCGGGGCACGGCCACGGCCTGGGCCTGACGATCGCGGCGGGCCAGGCACGGGTGCTGGGCGCGCGGCTGACGTTCCGCAACGTCCGCCCGGCCGGGTCGCCCGAGCATGTCCCGGCGGAGGGCGCGGTGGCGGTGCTGTGGCTGCCGGAGCACGCGCCGACCAACACGGGCAGCTACCCGATGCTGCCGCTGTCGGGCGGCCGGTCGGGCGCTACGAGGACCAGTCCTGGTCGAGGTCCAGACCGCCCTCCCGCCGCTGGGTGAAGGAGAACCAGTTGCCGGAGTCGTCGCGGAAGAGCGCCTCGGTGCCGTAGGGGCGCTCCTGCGGCTCCTGGAGGAACTCCACGCCCCGCTCCTTGAGCCTGGCGTAGTCCCCGTGGATGTCGTCGGTGGCCAGCACTCCGGCGCCGAGGGCGCCCTTGGCGATGAGCGTTCTCATCATTTCGGCGGACTCGGGGTCCATCGCGGGCGGTCCCGGCACCATGAGGGTCAGCTCCACATCGGGCTGGTCCGGGGCGCCGACGGTCAGCCAGCGCATGCCCCCGTCCCCGATGGTCATGTCCGTACGGACCTCAAGGCCCAGTTTCTCCGTGTAGAACTCCTTGGCCCGGTCCTGGTCGAGGACCCAGACGGTGACGATGGCGAGCCCCTTGATCATGCTGTTCTCCCGGGGGTGCGAGGTGCCGTTGCGCTGCCACCGTAGGCAGCCGGGCGGTCAGTCCGCTTCTTCTGGATTGCGCTCCTCGGCGGCGGTGCCGGGCGGGCGGAAGCCGCCGGCCCAGAGCATCGCGTAGCACCCGGGGATGAGGGCGGCGCCGCGCCCCACGTGCCGTCTCCGGTACTCGGTGGGGGACAGGCCGGTCCGGGTCCTGAAGCGGGCGGAGAAGGTGCCGACGCTGCTGAATCCCACGAGGTGGCAGATCTCGGTGACCGTCAGGTTGGCCGTGCGCAGCATCTCCTGGGCGCGCTCGATCCGGCGGTGCGTCAGATACTGCCCGGGGGTCTCGCCGTAGGCGGCCTTGAAGGCGCGGATGAAGTGGAAGCGCGAATATCCGGCGTGGGCGGCCACGGCGTCGAGATCGAGCGCCGGATCGGCCCAGTCCCGGTCCATCGCGTCCTTGGCGAGCCTCAGCTGCCGCATCCTGTCCACGTTCCGATGCTGCCACGGGGCACCGACAGCGGGCGGGGACGGGCGAAGGCCCCGGAGCCGTCGTAGGGGCTCCGGGGCCTTCGGGGACCGGGGGACGGTGCGTCAGACGGCCTCTGCCACCGCCTGCTGCACCTGCGCGGCGTCCCCTGCCGCGTCCCCGGCCGGCTTGCCGGAACCGGCCCCGCGCAGCGGGACCTCCTTGACGAAGACCGCGGCGAGCAGCGCCACCACGGCCACCACCGAGCCGAGGACGAAGGCGGAGTGGGTGCCCGCCGAGACCGCGTACTGGTACGCCTCACGGGCCGCCGCCGGAAGCTTCTCCAGGCTCTTCGCGTCCAGCTGGGCCGACTGCTCGGTGATCTTCGAGCCGAGGGCGCCCGCCCGCTGGGACATCACGTCCTGCACGCGGTTGTTGAACAGCGCGCCCATGATCGCTACACCGAAGGAGGAGCCGAGCGTACGGAACAGGGTGGTGGTCGAGGACGCGACGCCCATGTCCCGCATCTCCACGCTGTTCTGCGCGACCAGCATGGTGATCTGCATCAGGCAGCCCATACCGGCGCCCAGGACGGCCATGTACAGACCCGAGGTGAACCGGCTGGTTCCGGTGTCCATCTGGGCCAGCAGGAACAGACCGATGATCATCAGGACGCTGCCGACCAGCGGGAAGACCTTGTAGCGACCGCTGTTGGTGGTGACCCGGCCCGCGATCATCGACACGACCAGCATCGCGCCGAGCATCGGCAGGAGCAGCAGTCCGGAGTTGGTCGCGGACGCGCCCTGGACGGCCTGCTGGTAGAGCGGCAGGAAGAGGGTCGCACCGAACATCACAAAGCCGGTGATGAAGCCGATCACCGACATCAGCGTGAAGTTGCGGCTGCGGAAGATGTGCAGCGGCACGACCGGCTCGGAGGCCTTGGTCTGCCAGACGACGAACCCGATCAGCGCGGCGACGCCGATGCCGATCAGCTCCATGATCCGGGCGGAGGTCCAGGCGTACTCGGTGCCGCCCCAGGTGGTGACCAGCACGATCGAGGTGATGCCGACCGTGAGCAGTCCGGCGCCGAGGTAGTCGATCCGGGCCTGGGCGCGCTTCCTGGGCAGGTGCAGCACGATGCTGATGGCGACCAGGGAGACTATGCCGAGCGGCAGGTTGATGTAGAAGGCCCAGCGCCAGCCCCAGTGGTCGGTGATGGTGCCGCCGACCAGCGGGCCGCCGATCATCGCCAGCGCCATGACACCGGCCATCATGCCCTGGTACTTGCCGCGCTCCCGCGGCGGGATCAGGTCGCCGATGATGGCCATGACGCCGACCATCAGACCGCCCGCGCCGAGGCCCTGCACCGCGCGGAAGCCGATGAGCTGGCCCATGTCCTGGGCCATGCCGCTGAGCGCCGATCCGATCAGGAAGATCACGATCGAGCTCATGAAGGCGCCCTTGCGCCCGTACATGTCGCCGAGCTTGCCCCACAGCGGGGTGGAGGCGGCGGTCGCCAGCGTGTACCCGGTCACCACCCAGGACAGGTGCTGAAGGCCGCCCAGCTCGCCCACGATCGTCGGCATCGCGGTGCCGACGATCATGTTGTCGAGCATCGCGAGCATCATGGTGACCATGAGCGCGAGCAGGACGACCCGCACGCTCCGTGGCTGCTTCTCGGTCTCGGGCGGTGCCGTGTTGTCCGCCATGCTCCCCACTCCCCTGAGTGTTGCGGGCCGTCGGCTACTTACTTGCCGCCCGGCTAGTTGATTACACTGAGGGAAGGTAGCCCCGAAACTAGCCGGGCGTCAAGTAAGTTTGGTCGGCCTGTCTGTCGGGCGGTATGCAGGTATCCGGAGTCCGAGGAGTACGAGGATGGGCAGCACCACCATGGACAGCAGCAAGCGGCAGCGGCGGGGCGACACCCGCCAGCGGATCCAGGACGTGGCGCTCGAACTCTTCGCCGAACAGGGCTACGAGAAGACCTCGCTGCGGGAGATCGCCGAGCGCCTGGACGTCACCAAGGCGGCCCTGTACTACCACTTCAAGACCAAGGAAGAGATCCTGGTCAGTATCTTCGAGGACCTCTCCCGCCCGATCGACGAGCTGATCGAGTGGGGCAGGTCCCAGCCGCACACCCTGGAGACCAAGCGGGAGGTGCTGCGCCGCTACAGCGAGGCCCTGGTCGAGGCGTCCCCGCTCTTCCGCTTCATGCAGGAGAACCAGGCGACGATCCGCGAGCTGAGCATCGGCAACGAGTTCAAGGACCGGATGCTCCGGATGCGGGGCATCATCCGGGACCCGGACTCCTCGCTGACCGACCAGGTCCGCTGCATCAGCGCGCTGTTCACCTTGCACGCGGGGATGTTCCTCCTCCAGGAGGTCGACGGCGACCCCGAGGACAAGCGCCAGGCGGTCCTGGAGGTCGCCGTCGACCTGGTGACGCAGGCGCACGCGGGTCCGGCGGCCTGACCGCGACCCCGCGGCCTTACGGCCCCGGGGCCCCGGAGGGCACCGGGGGGGCCGTGCGCCGCTTCGGCGGCTCTCAGACCGCCACGCCGCGGGCGCGCAGGAAGGCCAGGGGGTTCACGGCCGAGCCGTAGTGCGGGGTCGTGCGGATCTCGAAGTGCAGATGGGGTCCGCTGGAGTTGCCGGTGTTGCCGGAGAGGCCGATGCGCTGGCCGGTCGCCACGCTCTGGCCCGGCCGGACGTCGATCCGGGAGAGATGGGCGTACTGGGAGTAGGTGCCGTCGGCGTGCTTCAGGACGATGGCATTGCCGTAGGCGGCGCCGTCCCCGGCACCGTTGGCACCGGCCTTGACGACGGTCCCGGCGTACACGGCGCCGACCGGGGTGCCACTCGGCACCGCGAAGTCCTGGCCGCTGTGCTTGGCCTTCCACATGGCACCGGCCTGATTGAAGCCCGCGGTGAGCCCATAGCCCCGCACGGGGTGGGTCCAGGCGACGGCACCGGAGGCACCGCTGTCGGCGGCACTCGCGACACCGGCCCCCAGCAGGGCCGAGACTCCCGCACCGGCGGCCAGTACGGCGAGCCGGGTACGCAGCCGGGACGTACGGGACGGGGAGAAGGCACACAGGGGCATGGGGACCTCGCGGTGATCGGGGGACTTGACCATTCCTTGGTACAAGCACCCCCGGGAGTCCTCAAACCCGCCCGCTACGACGGCCCCTCGTACACACCGGACGGAATTCCCGGCCCCTTGACAGAAGGGCCCCTCTCGGGAAGTCGGAGCGAAAGGGCTCCAGAGCGGGCATTCACGCGGCGCTCTCTCCACCGATGGAGCGCATATGTCCCTTTTTGATAAGAAAATTCTTCTGCTAGGAGGGCTAGTACTGCCCACTCCCGCTGTGTGCCATGTCACCGTTCCGGCGCCCCGCACCAGCCCCGGAAAGGCGATTTCCGGCTTCGGGGAAATGCCCCGGGCGGGTGCCGACGGCACCCGGCAATGCTCTTCGGAAGCGGAAAAGGGGCTGCCCCGGGACTTCATGTCCCGGGGCAGCCCCTGTGCGAAACCCTGAGGGTCACGCCTCCTTGCTCAGGTTCGGACCGCCGCCCGCCGCCTGCTCGATCGGCGGGACGTCCGGCAGCGCCGACTTCTCCTCGCCGCGGAAGGTGAAGGTCTGGGTGTCGCCCTCGCCCTCGGTGTCCACGACCACGATGTGACCCGGGCGCAGCTCCCCGAAGAGGATCTTCTCGGACAGGGTGTCCTCGATCTCGCGCTGGATCGTGCGGCGCAGCGGCCGGGCGCCCAGCACGGGGTCGTAGCCCTTCTTCGCCAGCAGCTCCTTGGCGGACTGGGCCAGCTCGATGCCCATGTCCCGGTCCTTGAGCCGCTCGTCCACCTTGCCGATCATCAGGTCGACGATCGCGAGGATGTCCGCCTGGGTCAGCTGCGGGAAGACCACCACGTCGTCGACGCGGTTGAGGAACTCGGGCCGGAAGTGCTGCTTCAGCTCGTCCGAGACCTTGTTCTTCATGCGCTCGTAGTTGGTCTTCGTGTCGCCCGCGGCGGCGAAGCCCAGGTTGAAGCCCTTGGAGATGTCCCGGGTGCCGAGGTTGGTCGTCATGATGATGACCGTGTTCTTGAAGTCCACGACCCGGCCCTGGGAGTCGGTCAGACGACCGTCCTCCAGGATCTGGAGCAGCGAGTTGAAGATGTCCGGGTGGGCCTTCTCGACCTCGTCGAAGAGGACGACCGAGAACGGCTTGCGGCGCACCTTCTCCGTCAGCTGGCCACCCTCCTCGTAGCCCACGTAGCCGGGGGGCGAACCGAAGAGGCGCGAGACCGTGTGCTTCTCGCTGAACTCCGACATGTCGAGGGAGATCAGCGCGTCCTCGTCGCCGAAGAGGAACTCGGCGAGCGCCTTGGACAGCTCGGTCTTACCGACACCGGACGGACCCGCGAAGATGAACGAGCCACCGGGGCGCTTCGGGTCCTTCAGACCGGCACGCGTACGGCGGATCGCCTTGGAGAGCGCCTTGACGGCGTCCACCTGGCCGATGACCCGCTTGTGCAGCTCGTCCTCCATGCGGAGCAGCCTGCTGGACTCCTCCTCGGTGAGCTTGAACACCGGGATGCCCGTGGCCGTGGCCAGGACCTCGGCGATCAGCTCGCCGTCGACCTCGGCGACGACGTCCATGTCGCCGGCCTTCCACTCCTTCTCCCGCTTGGCCTTCGCGGCGAGCAGCTGCTTCTCCTTGTCGCGGAGAGAGGCCGCCTTCTCGAAGTCCTGGGAGTCGATCGCGGACTCCTTGTCCCGGCGGACGCCCGCGATCTTCTCGTCGAACTCGCGGAGGTCCGGCGGCGCGGTCATCCGGCGGATGCGCATCCGGGATCCGGCCTCGTCGATCAGGTCGATCGCCTTGTCCGGCAGGAAGCGGTCGGAGATGTAGCGGTCGGCCAGGGTGGCGGCCTGGACCAGGGCCTCGTCCGTGATGGAGACGCGGTGGTGCGCCTCGTAGCGGTCGCGCAGGCCCTTGAGGATCTCGATGGTGTGCGGCAGCGACGGCTCCGCGACCTGGATGGGCTGGAAGCGGCGCTCCAGGGCCGCGTCCTTCTCCAGGTGCTTGCGGTACTCGTCGAGCGTGGTCGCACCGATGGTCTGGAGCTCACCGCGGGCCAGCATCGGCTTGAGGATGGAGGCCGCGTCGATGGCGCCCTCGGCGGCACCCGCACCGACCAGCGTGTGCAGCTCGTCGATGAACAGGATGATGTCGCCGCGGGTGCGGATCTCCTTGAGCACCTTCTTCAGGCGCTCCTCGAAGTCACCGCGGTAGCGGGAGCCGGCGACCAGCGCGCCCAGGTCCAGGGTGTAGAGGTGCTTGTCCTTGAGGGTCTCGGGCACCTCCCCCTTGACGATGGCCTGCGCCAGGCCCTCGACGACGGCGGTCTTGCCGACGCCGGGCTCACCGATCAGCACCGGGTTGTTCTTGGTGCGGCGGGACAGCACCTGCATGACCCGCTCGATCTCCTTCTCGCGCCCGATGACCGGGTCGAGCTTGGACTCACGGGCGGCCTGGGTCAGGTTCCGGCCGAACTGGTCCAGGACGAGGGACGTCGAGGGGGTTCCCTCGGCCGGGCCGCCGGCGGTGGCGGTCTCCTTGCCCTGATAGCCCGACAGCAGCTGGATGACCTGCTGGCGGACCCGGTTGAGGTCTGCGCCCAGCTTGACCAGGACCTGGGCGGCGACGCCCTCGCCCTCACGGATCAGGCCGAGCAGGATGTGCTCCGTGCCGATGTAGTTGTGGCCCAGCTGAAGAGCCTCGCGGAGCGACAGCTCCAGGACCTTCTTGGCACGGGGGGTGAAGGGGATGTGGCCGGACGGGGCCTGCTGGCCCTGGCCGATGATCTCCTCCACCTGCTGGCGGACCGCCTCGAGCGAAATCCCGAGGCTCTCCAGGGCCTTAGCGGCGACACCCTCACCCTCGTGGATCAGGCCCAGGAGGATGTGCTCGGTGCCGATGTAGTTGTGGTTGAGCATCCGGGCTTCTTCCTGAGCCAGGACGACAACCCGCCGCGCGCGGTCGGTGAACCTCTCGAACATCGTTAATCGCTCCTCAGAGCGGTCAGGCAGTAAGGGGACGCTCCCCTCCCTGTCCTTCCGCAGCTTAGTCCCGCAAGCGGGGACCGCTCATTCCAACTGCCGACACCGTCCTTGGCCTCCTGACCCCGAACGCCGACATCTGCTCCAACCCGATGGTGCGAGACGATGTTCCCGCAGGCCAGGCAGATACCCCACGCGCCAGTACGCCGATGGCGAACGTGAGGCGGACCCGTCCTGCGTGTCGCCCCCTCCCACTAGGGATGTCTTACCCGCACGCACGGACAGTCCATGCCGCGCGCACCGGTTCCCTCCGCTACGGGCGAACATCCTTGCGCTGCCGAACGCCCCCGCACGCCCTTACTCCCGGCACTCTGCGCAGTCATGGCACCACCCAGCGTAACTCGGGGCCTACTCGGGCTGTTGCTCCGGGCATGGTCCACACAGTGCCCCTGGTTTCCACGGTGCCCCTCCCCCGCCGACCGCGCGACCCGGAGGACCCGGCACGCCGCTGGTACGAGGACGGGCTGGGCTGGGCCACCCTCCCCGGAACGCCGTTGCGGCTGGTCACAGGGGTGCGCTTCGACGTCCTCGACGTGCCCGCGGAAGCCGGGCGGGCCGCGCTGCGGCATCTGGACCCTTCGTCGCCGGTGGCGGTGCAGGGGAGCCGGATGCGGCTGCTGGTGGCCGCGGGCGCCGCGGAGGAGCTGCCGGGGCTGCTCGAGTGGCTGGAGTGGGGCGCCCTGGCCGTGGATCTCACGGCTGTCGGCGCGGGCGGGCACATCGAGGCGCCGCTGCCGCCGGGTCGGCCCGCCGTCTCCGGCCCCCCGGCCCCGGCCTCCGGTCCCCGGGCGGGCGCCGGGAGGACCCGGCCGCTTCCCTGGGGCCGGACCGGTTCACCGGGGGCCGCCGTCTGGCTGCGGCCTCCCGGGCCGGGAAGCGAGGTGGAACGACTGCTGCCGAGCCTGTCGGCGGTGGGGGGCGGTGGGGGCGCCCCCGATCTGGTGCGGCTGGTCGGCACGGTGGCGAACCACTGCCACCGGATCCGGCTGCGCCGCGCGTGCGCTCAGGCGTTGGCCTTCTCGTAGGCCTCGCGGATGGATGCCGGAACACGGCCGCGGTCGTTGACCTCGTAGCCGTTCTCCTTCGCCCAGGCGCGGATCTGCGCGGTGTCCTGGTTGCTGCCGGACGCGGCCGCGCGGGCCTTGCCGCGTCCGCCGGCCGCACGGCCACCGGTGCGACGGCCACCCTTGACATAGGGGTCGAGAAGGCCACGGAGCTTGTCCGCGTTGGCGGTCGTGAGGTCGATCTCGTACGTCTTGCCGTCCAGCGCGAACGTAACGGTCTCGTCCGCCTCGCCACCGTCGAGGTCGTCAACAAGAAGGACCTGAACCTTCTGTGCCACCGGATTTCCTTTCATCGATAACTTCAGGACCGAGGGAGTGCGGCCTGCGCCGCTTGTTTCGCGTCCCCTGTTATATGCAGTACTGCGTTACGTCGGAAAGCAAACCGCTTTTGCTGGAAAAACACAAACCCCCGGGAGAGGCCAACGCGTGACGGGCTCCCCGGAAAGATACGCGTTTCGGACATAGGGAACCTGGGCAACGCCGTCCGGTCGAAGCGGCGGCCGATATAGTCCGGGCGATCCCTTGACGATCACAGATGCAGAAGCATCCGGCTGTTGCCCAAGGTGTTCGGTTTCACTCGTTCGAGTCCGAGGAACTCCGCCACGCCCTCGTCATAGGAACGCAACAGCTCCGCGTAGACATCGGTGTCAACGGGCGTCTCCCCGATCTCGACGAAGCCGTGCTTCCCGAAGAACTCGACTTCGAAGGTCAGACAGAATACGCGGCGAACACCGAGTCCGCGGGCGGTCTGGAGCAACTTCTCCAGCAAGCGGTGTCCGACGCCGAGGCCGGTGGCCCCGGGGTGCACCGCGAGTGTGCGGACTTCCGCCAGGTCTTCCCACATGACGTGCAGGGCGCCGCAGCCGACGACCTCGCCGTTGTCGTCGCGTTCCGCCACCCAGAACTCCTGGATGTCCTCGTAAAGCGTGACCGTCGCTTTGTCGAGGAGGATGCCGCGCCGGACGTAGGCGTCGAGGAGCCGGCGTACCGCCGGGACATCGGTCGTCCGGGCCCGGCGCACGGTGACGGCTTTTGCGGTGGGGCTCTCAGCTGGCATGAGCGGACGCTATCGCCCGGTACCGCCCTCGCCCGAGGCGGGGCTCTTCCCGTCCGGCGCGCTCCCGGCCGGCCGATCGGCGGGTGGTGCGGATTCGGCGGATTCTGGTTCCACGGCGGTCCTCGATTCGGTTCCGGCCGATTCGCCGCCGCCGGGTTCCGCACGGGGTGCGGATTCGCCGCCTTCGGGCGCCGCGGCACTCACCGGGCCCTGCACGATGCGCATGGCGTCCCCGAGCGCCTGCCGCTGTTCCTCGCTCATCATGCCGAAGAAGGCGACGAGAGCGGCGGCCGGGTTGTCACTCTGCGACCAGGCGTCGTTCATCAGAGCGGCCGCGTAGGCGGCGCGGGTGGAGACCGCCTCATATCGATAGGCGCGGCCTTCCGCCTCGCGGCGGACCCAGCCCTTCTGATGGAGATTGTCCAGAACGGTCATCACCGTGGTGTACGCGATGGACCGTTCCTGTTGAAGGTCTTCCAGGACTTCTCGAACGGTCACCGGGCGGTTCCACTTCCACACCCGCGTCATGACCGCGTCTTCGAGTTCTCCCAGGGGGCGAGGCACGCTCAGCACAATAGTGGGAGACAGCCCCCACGGCCTGCCGGACTGGCACTTATACGCAGAAAGGCGACAAAAAGGGCGCACGACTCGGAAAGCGCGGGAGTCGTACGCCGGGAGGGGGTGGCCGGAACCGGTGCGGACGGTGGGGCCGGACCGGGCGGCGGGGCGGTCAGCCCTGCGCGTCCCGGGCGGCCGCGGGGGCGGTCTCGGCCCGTGCGAGCGCCGCGTCCACGGCCGCGTCCTCCTTGGCCTTGTTGGCGCCGCCCTGGGTCTTCACGATCACCCTGATGAGCCCGATGAAGAACACGGCCATGACGACCGGGGGCACAAGCGCGGAGACGTAGTCCATGGGTCCAGAGTAGCCAGGCCCTGTCCGAAGGATCCCGGTCGGGTGTCCCTTACCGGACAGGGGCGGGAACGAGGGGGTACGGCGGGTGCGGCGCTCAGCCGACGGCGAGGGCCTGCCGGGCGTGCGGCGGCCCGGGCTTGCGTTTGGGCGGGAAGACCTCGCCGGGGGTGGGGATGGGGCGCTGCGGGCGCGGGGTCCCGGGCTCGGGGGGCGGCCCGGGCTTCTCGGGCTTCTCGGCCGGTTTGGCGCCGGGCTTGCGGGCCGGTTTGCCCGCCGGTTCCGCGGCGGCGCCGCGGCCGCCGGGGAGGGCCGTCAGCCGGGCCCGGCAGGCGGGCACCAGGGCGGTGCGGGGGGCCGGGCGGACGCGGGGACCGCGTTCGGCGAGGCCGCGGCAGCGCTCCAGGAGGGCGGCCGCGGCGGGGGTGCCGGAGAGGGCGCGCAGGGCGGCGAGGTCGTCGGGGCCCGGACGGTATCCGACCCGCAGGGCGTCCTCCAGGAGGGCGAAGTACCCGACCGCGGAGCCCGGCAGGGCGGCGCGGTAGCGGGCGAGGTCCGCCAGCAGGAAGGCCCGCAGACGGTCACCCTCCCGCACCGCCTCGTCGACCGACTCGGCGAGGCGGAGGCAGTCCTGGACGTCCTCGGCGGAAGCGGCGCGGGGATGGACGGCAAGGGCAAGGGCCCGGCGGAGCACGCGCAGCTCCTCCGCGCCGAAGGCCAGGCCGCCGCGGGATCCGTATGGCGTGGGCATGCGGTGACGCTACCGCTAATCGGACAAAACGGGCCGCTCAGGGCTCCGTGTCGCCTCCGGGTTCCCTCAGGTGGGGGCGCGGCGGGTGCGGGCCGGCGGGCGGGGGCACCCCGGCGGGGCCGGGGTGCCGGGACTCACAGCCGGGACACGTTCCGCTCGTAGACCAGCCGCAGGCCGATCAGGGTCAGCCAGGGCTCGTGCTCGTCGATCACCGCGGACTCGCCGAGGACCATCGGGGCCAGGCCGCCCGTCGCGATCACCGTGACGTCCTCCGGGTCGGCGGACAGCTCGCGGGCCATCCGGTTCACCACCCCGTCGACCTGGCCCGCGAAGCCGTAGACGATGCCCGCCTGCATCGCCTCGACCGTGTTCTTGCCGATCACGCTGCGGGGGCGGGCCACCTCGATCTTCCGCAGCTGGGCGCCCTTGACGCCCAGTGCCTCCACCGAGATCTCGATGCCGGGCGCGATGACCCCGCCGACGTACTCGCCGCGCGCGCTGACCGCGTCGAACGTGGTCGCCGTGCCGAAGTCCACGACGATCGCGGGTCCCCCGTACAGCTCGACCGCGGCGACCGCGTTGATGATGCGGTCCGCGCCGACCTCCTTGGGGTTGTCGGTGAGGATCGGCACGCCGGTCTTCACGCCCGGCTCCACCAGCACCGCGGGCACGTCGCCGTAGTAGCGCCGGGTCACCTCGCGCAGCTCGTGCAGCACCGAGGGGACGGTGGCGCAGATCGCGATGCCGTCGATGCCCTCGCCCAGTTCCACCCCGAGCAGCGGGTGCATGCCCATCAGGCCCTGGAGGAGCACCGCCAGTTCGTCCGCCGTGCGGCGGGCGTCCGTGGAGATCCGCCAGTGCTCGACGATGTCCTCGCCGTCGAACAGGCCGAGGACCGTGTGGGTGTTGCCCACGTCGATGGTCAGCAGCATGGCTCCGCCTACTCCGCCGCTCGCAGGTCCAGGCCGACGTCCAGGATCGGGGAGGAGTGCGTCAGCGCCCCGACCGCCAGGAAGTCCACGCCCGTGTCCGCGTACGCCTTCGCGTTCTCCAGGGTCAGCCGGCCCGACGCCTCCAGCAGGGCGCGGCCGTCGGCGAGCGCGACCGCCTCCTCGCACTCGCCCGGGGTGAAGTTGTCCAGCAGGACCAGGTCCGCGCCCGCGTCCACCACCTCGCGCAGCTGGTGCAGGGTGTCGACCTCGACCTCGATCGGGACGTCCGGGAACATCCCGCGGACCGCCTCGAACGCCTGGGCGACCCCACCGGCCGCCACCACGTGGTTGTCCTTCACCAGCGCCGCGTCCGACAGGGACATCCGGTGATTGGTGCCGCCGCCGCAGCGGACCGCGAACTTCTCCAGGGAGCGCAGGCCCGGCGTCGTCTTGCGGGTGTCCCGCACCCGCGTCCCGGTGCCCTCCAGGGCGTCCGCCCAGGCCCGGGTGGCGGTCGCGATGCCCGACAGCCGGCACAGGATGTTCAGCGCGCTGCGCTCGGCGGTGAGCAGGTCCCGGGTGCGGGTGGTGACGGTCAGCAGCTTCTGGCCCGCCTCCACCCGGTCGCCGTCGTCCACATGACGCTCGACCTCGAACTCGTCCGTGCAGACCACCGAGATGACCGCCTCGGCGACCCGCAGGCCCGCCACCACACCGGCGTCGCGCGCGGTGAAGTCACCGGTGGAGACGGCCTCTTCGGGGATCGTCGCGACCGTCGTCACGTCCACGCCGTGGTCCAGGTCCTCCTGGATGGCGACATTGGCGATGTCCTCGACCTCCACCGGGTCGAGACCGGCGTCGGCCAGGAGCTGGGCGAGTGCCGGGTCGAGCCCGCACTCCGCATACTCTTCGTAGCTCTCGTCGGCGTCCGCGCCACAGGCACAGCCGTCGCCGCAGCCGCCGTTCGGGGCGAGGGGGAGGTCGGGGGTGCTCACTTCTGTCACTGCTCCTGGGGACGGTGCTGCTCCCCGGCGCTCGCGGCGCCGGAGGGCTCGGGGCGGGTCGGGGGGAAGTCTGCGGTGTCGGTGGTGTGTACGGCCAGCGTCCGGTCCGGATTCAGCCGGACGACGATGTGGCGGCGCCAGGCGTCGTCGTCGCGGTCCGCGTGGTCCTCGCGCCAGTGGCAGCCGCGGGTCTCCTCGCGCAGCAGCGCCGCGGCGACCAGGACCCGGGCCACGCACAGGAGGTTGGTGGCCTCCCAGGTGTCCACGCCGGGCTCGGAGGTCTTGCCGTTCTCGTCCAGGGCCTCGCGGGCGTCGCTGTGCAGCCGCCGCAGCCGGTCCGCGGCCTGGGCCAGGGACGCGGCGGACCTGAGCACCCCGGCGCCGTCGGTCATGATCCGCTGGATCGCGAACCGGTCCTCCGGGGCGAGCAGCGGATGCGCGGGCCGCTCGGGGTGCGCGACGGGTTCCGGCACCCGCGCGGACAGGCCGCCCGCCGCCCGGTCGCGGGCGATGTCGGCGGCGATGCGCTCGGCGTAGACCAGGCCCTCCAGCAGGGAGTTGGAGGCCAGCCGGTTGGCGCCGTGCACGCCGGTGCAGGCGACCTCGCCGCACGCGTACAGGCCCGGCACGGTGGTCCGGCCGCGGGCGTCGGTGCGCACACCGCCGGAGGCGTAGTGGGCCGCCGGGGCGACCGGGACGGGCTCGGTGACCGGGTCGATGCCGTGGGCGCGGCAGGCGGCCAGGATCGTCGGGAAGCGGTGCTCCCACATCTCGGCACCGAAGTGGCGGGCGTCGAGGAACATGTGCTCGGCGTCCTGCTCCTGCATCCGGCGCATGATGCCCTTGGCGACGATGTCCCTGGGCGCCAGTTCGGCCAGCTCGTGCTGCCCGGTCATGAAGCGCACCCCGGCCGCGTCCACCAGATGGGCGCCCTCGCCGCGCACCGCCTCGGAGACCAGCGGCTGCTGGCCCTCCGCGTCGGGCCCGAGGAAGAGCACCGTCGGGTGGAACTGCACGAACTCCAGATCGCTGACCTCGGCGCCCGCGCGCAGGGCGAGCGCCACACCGTCGCCGGTGGACACCGAGGGGTTGGTGGTCGCGGAGAAGACCTGGCCCATGCCGCCGGTGGCGAGGACCACGGCGGGCGCGTGCACCGCGCCCACGCCGTCGTGCTGGCCCTCGCCCATGACATGCAGGCTGACGCCCGCGGTGCGGCCCTCCGCGTCCGTGAGCAGATCCAGGACCAGGGCGTTCTCGATGGTGCGCAGCCCGCGTGCGCGGACGGCCTCGACCAGCGCCCGGGAGATCTCGGCGCCCGTCGCGTCGCCGCCCGCGTGCGCGATCCGGCGGCGGTGGTGGCCGCCCTCCCGGGTGAGCGAGATGCCGCCCGCGTCGTCGGTGTCGAAGTGCGCGCCGGTCGAGATGAGCCGCCGTACGGCGTCGGGGCCCTCGGTGACCAGGATGCGCACGGCCTCCTCGTCGCACAGGCCCACCCCGGCGGTCAGCGTGTCCTTCAGGTGCTGGGCCGGGGTGTCGCCCTCGCCGAGGGCCGCCGCGATGCCGCCCTGCGCCCAGCGGGTGGAGCCGTCGTCGAGCCGGGCCTTGGTGACGACGACCGTGCGCAGCCCGGCGGCCTCGCAGCGCAGGGCCGCGGTGAGACCGGCGACGCCGGAGCCGACGACGACGACGTCCGCGGCGAGGGACCAGCCCGGTGCGGGCGCGTGCAGTCGTATGCCTGTGCTGGTCACAAGGCGGCTCCGTGGGGGTCTACGGGCTCGGGGGCGCCGAAGGAGAGAGGGATGTTGTCGATCAGCCGGGTGGTCCCGACCCGGGCGGCGACGGCGAGGACCGCCTCGCCGGTGTAGTCGTCGGGGATCTCGGTGAAGTCCGACGGATCGACCAGGGCCAGATAGTCCAGGGCCAGCGGCGGGTCCAGATGGGCGGCCTCGTCCAGGATCAGCCGGGCGGCCGCCCGGACGGCGGCGGGACCGCCGGGCGCGGCCTTGGCCACGGCGTGCGCGTCGGCTGCGGCGCGCGACTCGCCTATCGCGCTGAGGGCCTCGGCGCGCGCATGGGTGGAGGGCACCTCGCGGGCCCGGGCGCGCAGCGCCTCCTGGGCGGCGTGCCGGTCGCGGCCCGCGAACAGCGCCCGGGACAGGGCGAGCGCGGTGTGCCGCTCGGTGGGCGAGAGATAGCGGTTGCGGCTGGAGAGCGCGAGCCCGTCGGCCTCGCGCACGGTGGGCACGCCGACGATCTCCACCCCGAAGTTCAGATCGCGCACCATCCGGCGGATCAGGGCGAGCTGCTGGGCGTCCTTCTGCCCGAAGAAGGCCGCGTCGGGGCGGGTGAGGTGGAGCAGCTTGGCGACGACGGTGAGCATGCCGTCGAAGTGCCCGGGGCGGCTGGACCCTTCGAGGCGCTCGCCCATCGGGCCCGCGGACATCCGCACCTGGGGCGCGCCGCCCGGGTAGACCTCGTCCGCGGAGGGGGCGAACACGGCGTCCGCACCGGCCTGTTCGGCGATCTTGAGATCGGCGTCCAGGGTGCGCGGATAGCGTTCGAGGTCCTCCCCCGCGCCGAACTGCAACGGGTTGACGAACACCGTGGCGATCACGAAGCCCTTGGCCCCGACGTGCCTGCGGGCCGCCCGGACCAGGGTGGCGTGCCCCTCGTGCAGGGCGCCCATGGTCATCACGACGGCGGTGCGTCCCGGCACCGCGTGCCGTTCCTGGACGTTCCGCAGGTCGTCCACCGTGGGGGCGAGTGCGAAGGGGCGGGGGCTCATCGGTCTTCCTCCTTGGCGAGTACCCCGAGGAGGTCCTCCGCCAGCTCCGGCTTGAGCAGTCCGTGCGCGAGGGCGCGGTCGGCGGTGGCGCGGGCCATCGCCAGATAGCCCGCGACGGTCCCGGGGGCGTGCTTGTGCAGCTCGGCGACGTGTGCCGCGACCGTGCCCGCGTCGCCGCGCGCCACCGGTCCTGTCAGGGCCGCGTCGCCGGAGCGCAGGGCGTTGTCCAGGGCGGCGCCGAGCAGCGGGCCGAGCATCCGGTCGGGGGCCTCGACGCCCGCCGCGCGCAGCAGATCCATGGCCTCGGCGACCAGGGTGACCAGGTGGTTCGCACCGAGGGCGAGGGCCGCGTGGTAGAGCGGGCGCATCTCCTCGGCGATCCACTCGGGCTCGCCGCCCATTTCGATCACCAGCGCCTCGGCGGCCAGCCGCAGCTCCGCGGGCGCGGTGACCCCGAAGGAGCAGCCGGCCAGGCGCTGGACGTCCACCGGGGTGCCGGTGAAGGTCATCGCGGGGTGCAGGGCGAGCGGCAGGGCCCCGGCGCGCAGGGCCGGGTCGAGCACCCGGGCGCCGTACCGCCCGGAGGTGTGCACCAGCAGCTGTCCCGGCCGTACGGCCCCGGTCTCGGCGAGGCCCTGGACCAGGCCGGGCAGGGTGTCGTCGGGGACGGTCAGCAGGACCAGCTCGGCCCGCTCCAGGACCTCGGCGGGCGGGAGGACCGGCACGTCGGGAAGCATCAGGGCCGCCCGCCGCCGGGAGGCGTCGGACACCCCGGAGACCGCGACCGGGCGGTGCCCGGCCAGTTGCAGGGCCGCGGCGAGCGCCGGTCCGACCCGGCCCGCCCCGACCACGCCCACGGTGAGCCGCGCGGGGCGGTCCCTGGGGTCCGGCTGTTGGAATGTACTCACTCGACGGCGGCCTTCCCGTTCCAGTCCGCTCCGGGTACCGGACGATTTCTCGTCATGTTAACGCGATCGGTTTCCCGGGGCGTCCGGCCGTCCACAGGCTGTGGGTTCCCGCGGGGCCCCCGGGCCCCCGAGGCCCGGGAAAAGCGGGTGCCGGGCGGTGCGGGCGCACGGCATCATCCGAGGCGTGAACACGGTGGCGAAGGCAGACGGGAACGACCGGCAGGGCGAGGCCGACGGGAGCGGCGGGAACGACGGGATCGACGGGATCGACGGGATCGACGGGATCGACGGGATCGACGGGATCGACGGGGACAGCGTGAGCGGAGCCGGTGTGGCGGGGTCGGCGGCGGGCGATCGGGCACCGGTCGGGCCAGAGGGGGCGGCCGGCCGGACGGCGGCCGGGGCGGAGGAGGCGGGCGGCCGGACGGCGGCCGGGGCGGAGGAGGCGGGCGGCCGGACGGCGGCCGGGGCGGCGGAGGCGGGCGGCCGGACGGCGGCCGGGGCGGCGGAGGCGGGCGGCCGGACGGCGGCCGGGGCGGAGGAGCGGCGGCCGGACGAGGGAGACGGGCCCCCGGCCGCCGATGCGGCGCGGCTGCGGCGGGAGCGCCGGATCGGGGTGCTGCGGCGCGCCGAACGCGTCCTGGCCCGTCCGGGCTTCCTGGGCACGCTCCGGGAGCGGCTGGCGCTGCTGGACGGCGTGGCGGAGCTGTACGACCTCGACGAGACCGCGGACATCTACGGATCCGGGGTCGTCGAGGCGCTGGAGGAGCGGGTGGCCGGACTGCTCGGCACCGAGGCCGCCGTCTTCTTCCCCACCGGCACGATGGCCCAGCAGGTGGCCCTGCGCTGCTGGGCGGACCGCACCGGCAGCCGCACGGTCGCCCTGCATCCGCTCGCCCACCCGGAACAGCATGAGCGGAAGGCCTTCGGCGAGGTCAGCGGGTTGCGCACGGTGCACATCACCCGCGAGCCCCGGCTGCCGACCGCCGAGGAGGTACGCGAGTTCGAGGAGCCCTTCGGCGCCCTGATGCTCGAACTGCCGCTCAGGGAGGCCGGGTTCGTCCTGCCCACCTTCGAGGAGCTGGCCGAGGTGGTGGAGGCGGCGCGCGAACGCGACGCGGTGGTGCACTTCGACGGCGCCCGCCTGTGGGAGACCACGGTCCACTTCGGCCGCCCGCTGACGGAGATCGCGGGCCTCGCGGACAGTGTCTACGTCTCCTTCTACAAGTCCCTGGAGGGATTCGGCGGCGCGGCGCTGGCCGGTCCCGGGACGCTCGTCGAGGAGGCCAGGGCCTGGCGGCACCGCTACGGCGGCGCGGTCTTCCAGCAGTTCCCCACGGCGCTGTCGGCCCTGGCCGGACTGGAGCGGCAGCTGCCGCGGCTGCCGGAGTACGTGCGCCACGCGCGGGTGGTGGCCGCGGCGCTGCGCGAGGGGTTCGCGGCGGCCGGGCTGCCCTGGGCGCGGGTGCACCCCGCCGAGCCGCACACCCATGAGTTCCAGGTCTGGCTGCCGTACGACGCCGATGCCCTCAGCGAGGCCGCGGTCCGGCAGGGCGAGGAGACCGGGACCCTGCTCTTCACCGACTCCTGGCGCCGCGGCGCCGCCCCGGAGCTGGCCTTCACCGAGGTCTCCGTGGGGGCCGAGGGGCTCGCCTGGACGGCACAGGACGTACGGGAGGCGGTGGCGGACTTCGTACGGCGCCTGCCGGAATCCGGGGAGCCCGGCGCGCCGGGGCGGCACAGGTAGAGGGCTCCGCACGGTCCCGGGACCGTCGGCAACCGGGGCGCGGGCGGCGGCCGCCGGGACGTCAGCAGCTCGGGTGCGGGCGGCGGCCGCGGAGCCGCCGGGCCAGCGCCGTCCGCAGCCGGCCGCGGGCCGGGCGGCCCGCCAGGACGGCCTGGAACGCCCGGTGGCCGCCGAGTTCGCGCACGAGCTGCCAGTCGTGGGTGCCGGGGGCGGGCGGGGCGGGCTCGCCCTGCTGCCGGGCGCGGTAGGTGTCGAGCAGATACTGCTGGGTGATGCTCATGGGCGGTCGCCTCTCCGGGACGGGACATGGCTGAGGGGGCGGGACACGACGAGGTCGGGTGTCCGCGAGACCCGTGGGTGGTGATGGGCTCCGTGGGCTCCGCGGCTGCCCCGGCCGTACCAGGCTGTCCCCGGACGGGCGCCGCTGTCGCGCCGATTGACGGCTGCCGTCAACCGACGGCCGCGTTGTCGGTGGCGCGGTGCACCATGAGGTCATGAGCGTGCGCATCGACATCACCGGGCTGCGGCGGGAGAGGATCGCCGTCGTGGCCTCACCGCTGGCCGAGCTGGGGATGGCCCTGCACGCGCTGTCCGAGCCCGGCCACCACCCGGGGCTGCGGGGCTGGACGACCGGCGTCACCTGCGGTCTGGACCCGCATCTGGCCGACCGGATGTGCGAGGCCGACTTCCTGTGGCGTTCGACGTTCTCCGACCTCTTCCAGCCGTACGCGGGCCTGGGCGGCCGGGACACGCTCCCGAGCCCCACCCTCGCCGGGGAACTGGACCTGCTGGACCGGCTCAGCGACGAGCAGTTCGTGGACGCGGCACTGGAGTTCACCTGCGCCCCGCCGTACAGCGAGCCGGGTCCGCCCGTGCTCACCGACGCGGACACCCGGCGGCGCGCCCTGGAGCTGGCCGCCGCGCGCGGGCCGCGGAGCCTGCTGTTCAGCGAGCGGCTGCTCGCCGACCCGCCGCGCACCCGGGCGTGGCTGCGGCAGTTCCTGGAGGACTGCGACGAGGCGTTCTTCGCGGACGTCTGGTCCCGGCTGCGCCCTCCGCTGATGGCGGACGTCCGCCACAAGACGGACCTGCTGCGGCGCAAGGGGCTGGCCGAGGCCCTGGCGGCGGTGTCGCCCGCGGTGACGCTCGACGAGGCCGGGAGCCGGATCACCGTGGACAAGCTCGGCGTGGGCGCCACCGCGACGGCGGACGGCGGTCTGCTGCTGGTGCCGACCAGCCTGGGCTGGCCGCATCTGATGGTGCTGCACCGGTACGGCTGGCAGCCCGTGCTGCACTACCCCGTCGGCTCCCCGGAGATGGCGGCGCCGCCGTCGGTGGAGCAGCTGACCCTGCGGATGGCCGCGCTCTCCCATCCGGTGCGGATGCGCCTCTGCCGCAGCCTGGCCCGCAGCGCCTTCACCACGGGGGAGCTGGCCCGGGTGCACGGGATGACGGCGCCCGAGATATCCCGGCATCTGAGCACCCTGAAGAAGGCGGGCCTGCTCACCACCCGCCGCCGCGGCCGGTATGTCCTGCACCAGCTGGAGGTGACCGCGGTGGCCCGGCTGGGCAGCGAGTTCCTGGAGGGCATCCTCCGATAGCCGCCGGCCGCCATCCGCCGTACGGCAGGGGCCTCGGCCACCCCGTCGGCGGAGGCGAGGTCCCGGGCCGCCCAGGCCGTCCTCAGTCCCGGCGGATGTGGCTCAGCCCGACCCGCGTCTGCCGCAGCCGGGTCCGCAGGGCGCCCCCGATGTGCGGGCGGAGCGTCAGACCGGCGAGCACGGCGATCCGGTCCGCCGTCTTCGGGACCGTGGCATGGTCGGTCCACAGGTGCTGGGCGAACTCCGGTTCGCGCAGCACCTCCAGGCAGTGGTCGAGCTGCTGGACGGCCCAGCTCTCCCGGCGCAGCGGGGCGTCCCGCCCGGCCACGAACCGGACGACGTTCCCGAAGCCGCGTTCCCGCAGCCGCCGCAGTACGGTCTCCCGCTCGGCGAGCAGGGTGAAGTGCCGTACGTCATGGCCCCGTTCGGACAGCCGTCCCACCGTCTCCTCGAAGCAGCGGGGGTCGGTGACCGTCATGGGCGCGATGACCACGCCGTCGTGCCGGGTCAGCGCCAGATCGAGGACCTCGACCACGCCCTGCCGCCAGGACGCCAGGTCCCGGAAGTCCCCGCGCAGCCGGGGCGGCAGCATGCGGTGCAGTCCGAAGCCGACGTGTTCCGGATCGCAGATCACGCTGCCGGGCAGCCGGTGCCTGATCTCGTGTGCGGTCTGTGTCTTGCCGCCCCCGAAGGGGCCGTTGATCCACAGGAGCATGCGGGGATCCTAGGGCCCGGCAGGTGCCCGGCAGGTGCCCGGCGGATGCCCGGCAGGTGCCCGGGCGGCTCAGCCGTGGCCGCCCGCGCGGACCAGGCCGGTCTCGTAGGCGAGCACGACCACCTGGACCCGGTCCCTGAGGCCCAGCTTGGTCAGGATCCGGCCGACATGGGTCTTCACGGTGGCCTCGGACAGCACCAGCCGGGCCGCGATCTCACCGTTGGACAGGCCCTGCGCGACCAGCACCATGACCTCGCGCTCGCGGTCGGTGAGCCGCTCCAGCTCCTTGAGCCGGGGCTCGGTGCCCCCGCCCGGCAGCATCGGCGCGAAGCGGTCCAGCAGACGGCGGGTGGTGGAGGGCGCGACCACGGCGTCCCCGCTGTGCACGGAGCGGATGGCGGCGAGCAGCTCACCCGGCGGCACGTCCTTCAGCATGAAGCCCGAGGCACCGGCCTTCAGCCCGGAGAAGGCGTACTCGTCCAGGTCGAAGGTGGTCAGGATGAGCACCTTCGGGGCGTCCGGCTCCGAGCAGATGCGACTGGTGGTCTCCACGCCGTCCAGCTTCGGCATCCGGACGTCCATGAGCACCACGTCGACCTCGGTGGCGCGCAGCACCTGCAAGGCCTCGACGCCGTCGCCCGCCTCCGCGACGACCTCCATGTCCGGCTGGGCGGCGAGCACCATCCGGAACCCGGTGCGCAGCAGCACCTGGTCGTCGACGAGCATCACGCGGATCGGCATGGCGGGGTCCTCCGGTCGGACTGGGGTCGGACGTCGGTCGGGCGTCGGCGGGCTGGGGAACACGTGTCAGTGGGCCGGTTTCAGCGGGAGCAGGGCGCTGATCCGGAAGCCTCCCCCGGGCCGGGGGCCTGCGTCCAGCGTGCCGCCCACCATGCCGACACGCTCGCGCATGCCGATCAGTCCGTGGCCCTGGCCGTCGAACCCTCCCTCCTCGTACAGCTCGTGCGGGGCGCCCTTGCCGTCGTCCTCCACCAGCAGCCCGAGGCCGTCGTCGAAGTACACCAGGCGCACGCTGGCGCCCACGTTGGGGCCGCCGTGCTTGCGGGTGTTGGTGAGCGCCTCCTGCACGATGCGGTACGCCGTCAGCTCGACGCCGCTGGGCAGCGGGCGCGGGGTGCCCTCCACCCTGAAGTCGACCGGCAGACCCGACCTGCGGCACTGCTCGACCAGGTCGTCGATCTGCTCGACATCGGGCTGCGGCACATACTCGCCGCCCTCCTCGTGCTCGCCGGTGCGCAGCACGCCCAGCAGGCGGCGCATCTCGGCGAGGGCCTGGCGCCCGGTGCCGGAGATCGTCTCCAGGGCCTTCTTCGCCTGGTCGGGCGCGGCGTCCAGGACGTAGGCGGCGCCGTCCGCCTGCACCACCATCACCGAGACGTTGTGCGCGACCACGTCGTGCAGCTCCCGGGCGATCCGGGCGCGCTCGGCGGCGACCGCGACCTTGGACTGCGCCTCGCGCTCCTTCTCCAGCCGGGCGGCGCGCTCCTCCAGCTGGGCGAGGTAGGCGCGGCGGGTGCGCAGCGAGTCCCCGAGCACCCAGGCGAGGGCGAAGGGCACGGTCTGGAAGACCGCTATCGCCACATTGCCCAAGGGCCCGGAGTGGAGCTCCGGCCAGCGGATCTGGGCCAGTGAACCGGCGCACAGGCCGCCGATCAGGGCGGTCCGGGAGGCCCAGCGGGCGCCGTCCGCCGCGCAGGTGTAGATGATCACCAGCATGGCGAAGTCGGCGATCATCGGCTGCTGGTCCAGGACCAGCTGCGCCACCCCCGTCGCCAGCGCGGCCAGCAGCATCTTCTCGGGCAGCCTGCGGCGCAGCGCGACGACGACGCACAGGACGGCGGAGATCCCGATTCCGGCGGCGAGCCCCGCGTGGTGGTTCCGCACCTCTCTGAGGTCCGTCACACTCACGCAGGCCAGTCCGAACAGGACAACGGCCCAGAACCCGTCGACCCACGTCGGGTGCCTGCGGAGGAAGTCGTAGAGGCGCTGCACGTAACCCAGCGTAGGCAAGCCGCGTGCGTGCGGGGTCACCCGAAGGACCGATCCGGGGCGGACATCTGTACTCCGCAAGGTGGATGCTCCATGATCCCTTACGGCTACCCCCGGGGCCCCGATGCGCCGGGCGTGCGCGCGGGGGCCGCCGGGGCGCCAAGCGGGGGTGCGCGCCGGTTCCCGCCCTCCCGGCCCAGGTCCGCGCCTCCCCCGCGCCTCCCCCGTGCCCCGCCGGTGCCCCGCCCGCGTACGCCCCCCGTGCCGCGCCCCGCTTAGCCTGGCCCCGTGGCGACGTGGACGGACGGCGAGTGGCGTGGGTGGCGGGCGGCGGCCGAGGAGGCGCTGTACGGGGCCCACGGGTTCTACCGGCGGCCCGAGGGGCCCGCGGGACACTTCCGTACCTCGGTGCACGCCTCCCCGCTCTTCGCGGTCGCCGTGGCCCGGCTGCTGTGCGCGGTCGACGAGGCCCTGGGGCACCCCGCCGAACTCGCGTTTGTGGACATGGCGGCCGGCCGGGGCGAGCTGGTCACCGGTGTGCTGGCCGCCCTTCCCCCGGGCGTCGCGGACCGCACCCGCGCCTGTGCGGTGGAGGTCGCGGACCGTCCGGAGGGGCTGGACCCCCGGGTGGAGTGGCGGGCAGAGCCCCCGCGGGGCGTCACCGGGCTGCTGTTCGCGAACGAGTGGCTGGACAACGTGCCGGTCGAGGTCGCACAGACCGGCTCCGACGGCGTACCCCGGCGGGTCCTCGTCGGCCGGGACGGCGCCGAGCGCCTCGGGGAACCGGTCACCGGCGACGGGGCCGCCTGGCTGGAGCGCTGGTGGCCGCCGGCGGCCGAGGGCTGCCGGGCCGAGATCGGGCTGCCCCGGGACACCGCCTGGGCCGGGGCCGTCGCCTCCGTGGAGCGCGGGCTCGCCGTCGCCGTCGACTACGCCCACCGCGCGGCCGCCCGGCCGCCCTTCGGGACGCTCACCGGCTTCCGCGCGGGACGCGAGGTCGCCCCGGTGCCGGACGGCTCCTGCGACATCACCGCGCATGTGGCCCTGGACGCGTGCGCCCTGCCGGGGGCGCGTCTGCTGACCCAGCGCGCCGCCCTGCAAGCGCTCGGCATCACCGGCGCACGCCCCCCGCTGTCTCTGGCGTCCACGGACCCGGCCGCCTATGTCCGCGCCCTCGCGGACGCCGGGTCCGCCGCCGAACTCCTCGCTCCCGGCGGCCTCGGCGGCTTCGGCTGGCTGCTCCAGCCCGTGGGGATCGCACCGCCCGCGAGCACGGCGGGGTCCGCGCTCGGCGGGCTACTTGTCGATGTCCCCGACCACGAAGAACAGTGACCCCAGGATCGCCACCATGTCCGCGACCAGCGTTCCGGGCAGCAGTTCGGTGAGCGCCTGGATGTTGTTGAACGAGGCCGAGCGCAGCTTCAGCCGGTAGGGGGTCTTGTCGCCCTTGCTGACCAGGTAGTAGCCGTTGATGCCGAGCGGGTTCTCGGTCCAGGCGTAGGTGTGGCCCTCGGGCGCCTTGAGCACCTTGGGCAGCCGCTGGTTGACCGGCCCGGGCGCCAGCTGGGCCAGCCGGTCCAGGCAGGCGTCGGCCAGGTCGAGCGCGTTGTGCGTCTGCTCCAGGAGGCACTCGAAGCGGGCGAGGCAGTCGCCCTCCTGCCGGGTGACGACCCTGAGGGTGTCGCCGAGTTCCCCGTAGGCGAGATAGGGCTCGTCGCGGCGCAGGTCGAAGTCCACACCGGAGGCGCGCGCGACGGGGCCGCTGACGCCGTAGGCGTGCACAGTCGCGGGCGCGAGGACGCCCACGCCCCGGGTGCGCCCCCGGAAGATCTCGTTGCCGAGCACCAGGTCGTCGAACCGGTCCATCCGGGAGCGGACGTCCCGGACCGCGGTCCGCGCGCGTTCCGTCCAGCCCGCGGGGAGGTCCTCCTTGAGCCCCCCGACCCGGTTGAACATGTAGTGCATGCGCCCGCCGGAGATCTCCTCCATGACGTTCTGGAGTTCCTCGCGCTCCTGGAAGGCGTAGAACACCGGGGTGATGCCGCCCAGCTCCAGCGGGTAGGAGCCGAGGAACATCAGATGGTTGAGGACCCGGTTCAGCTCCGCGAGGAGGGTGCGCATCCACACCGCGCGCTCGGGGACCTCCATGCCGAGCATCCGCTCCACGGCGAGGACCACGCCCAGCTCGTTGGAGAAGGCGGAGAGCCAGTCGTGGCGGTTGGCCAGCATGATGATCTGCCGGTAGTCGCGCGCCTCGAACAGCTTCTCCGCGCCGCGGTGCATATAGCCGACGACCGGCTCGGCGTGCGTGATCCGCTCGCCGTCCAGTACCAGCCTGAGGCGCAGCACACCGTGCGTGGACGGATGCTGCGGTCCGATGTTGAGCACCATGTCGGTGCTCTCCGCGGCGCCGCCGATCCCGACCATGGTCTCCGTCGTAGGAGTCATGCACCCAGTCTGTCCTACGTAGGCTGGCGGCATGGAAACGGGGATTGCGAAGTCGGGCGGGGAGCCGGTCTGGCGGGGCCTGCCGCCGGGGCTGCTGCGGATGCGGCGGTTGTTGCTGGCGGTGTGGCTGGGGGCGGGCGCCCTGGCCCTGGGACTGGTGCTCGGCCTGCTCGTCGGGCCGGAGTGGGCGCTGTTCGCGCTGCTGCCGCTGGCCGCGCTGGGCTGGGGCTGGGTGCTGCTCGGCCGCAACTGGCGCTCCTGGCGGTACGCCGAACGCGCGGACGACCTGCTGATCAGCCGGGGCGTGCTGTGGCGGGAGCAGACGGTGGTGCCGTACGGCCGGATGCAGCTCGTCGAGGTCACCTCCGGGCCCGTGGAACGCCACTTCGGGCTGGCGAGCGTCCAGTTGCACACCGCGGCCGCCGCGACGGACGCCGCCATCCCCGGTCTGCACCCGGCCGAGGCGGAACGGCTCCGGGACCGGCTGACCGAACTGGGCGAGGCCCGATCGGCGGGACTGTGAGCACGCCCGGGATACCTCAGGGGCGGACCGGGGCGCCCGAGGAACGGACCGGGATGCCCGAGGAACGGACCGGGATGCCCGAGGAGCGGGCCGGGGCGGTCGGGGGGCGGGAGGCCGTCGAGCGGCGGCTGCACCCCTTCACCCCGCTGCGGCGCGCCTGGGCGCCGGTCGCGGTGATCGCCGGCTGGGCCGCGCACGACCCCGGCCAGGTCCAGCACCAGCTGACCAGGCTGACCGCGACCGCCCTGCTCGCCGCCCTCGCGGCCCTGGTCGCGGCGGCCTCCCTCTACGGCTTCCTCAGCTGGCGCTTCACCTCCTTCGCGGTGACCCACACCGAACTGCGCATCCGTACCGGCCTGTTGTTCCGCCGCACCGCGCACATCCGTCTGGACCGGCTCCAGGCCGTCGACGTCGCCCGGCCGCTGGCGGCCCGGATCGCGGGCGTCGCCAAGCTGAAGCTCGACGTCATAGGCACCGACAAGAAGGACGAACTCGCCTATCTGGGCGAGGAGGAGGCTCGCGCCCTGCGCGCCGAACTCCTGGCGCGCGCGGCGGGGTTCGCGCCGGAGACGGCCTCCGGGGTCGGCGAGGCACCGATGCGGCGGCTGCTGCACGTACCGCCCGAGATGCTCGCCGTCTCCCTGCTGCTGATCGGCGCCACCTGGGGTTCGCTGCTCGGCGCCCTCGTCGTACCGGCGCTGGTGTGGTTCGGCACGCACAGCGTCTGGTCGGTACTGGTGGCCGGGGCACCCCTGGTGGGCGGCGCGGTCACCCGGACCGCGGGCCGGTTCGTCCGCGCCTACGACTGGACGGTCGGCGAGTCGCCGGACGGGCTCCGGATCGACCACGGACTGCTCGACCGGGCGCACGAGACGGTGCCGCCGGGGCGGGTGCAGACCGTACGGATCGTGGAGCCGCTGCTGTGGCGGCGGCGCGGCTGGGTCCGGGTGGAGCTGCATGTGGCGGGCTCCTCCAACTCGGTGCTGGTGCCGGTCGCCCCGCGCCCGCTCGCCGAGTCGCTGATCGCACGGGTGCTGCCCGGGGCGGAGGTCCCCACCGAGTTCTCCCGGCCGCCGCGGCGCGCCGCCTGGTGTCTGCCGCTGTGGTGGCGCGGCCAGGGCCTCGCCGTCACCGACGCGGTCTTCGCGGCACGGCAGGGCCTGCTGCGCCGGACCCTGTCCCTGGTCCCGCACGCGAAGGTGCAGAGCGTACGGCTGGTGCAGGGGCCCTGGGAGCGGTTCAGGAGGGTCGCGGGCCTGCGGGTGGACACGGGAGCCAACAAGACGGTGACGGCCCGGCTGCGGGACGCGGAGGAGGCGGCGGCCCTGCTGTACGCCCAGGCGGACCGCTCCCGGACGGGCCGTCTGGATGCCCGTCCGGACCGGTGGATGGCCTCGTAGACCGGGGAACAGGGAAAGGGGGGCGGCGGCACCGGAGTGCCGCCGCCCCCCTTTCCGGAAGCCGTGCTCAGGAGGCCGCGCTGCGCAGCCCCTGGAGGTCGATCTGCTCCGTCTCGTCATGGGCCGTCAGATCGATGACCTGGCCGACGCGCAGTGCCCGCGGGTCCACCGGCTTGAAGCCGGACTCGGACTCCGCCTTGTGCATCGCGAGAGCCTCCTGCCCGACGACGTCCGCGAGGTCCTCGTTCTGTACGGCGGCCAGGGTGTCCCCCGACTGCTTGGTGCCGAAGAAGTCGAAACCGCCCTGCGCGGCCGGGCGGCGCGGCGGGTCGGCCTGCGGTACGACGGCGACGGCGGTCGGCACGGTGAAGTGCCCGGTGGCATGGGCCGGCCTGGTCGCGGCGGGCTGGGGCTGCTGTGCGGTCGGGGCACCCGGGTACTCCCGCCCGGCGGCCTCCGCACCGTCCTCCTCGGCCTCCGCGCCCGCGGCTTCCGGTACGGCTCCGGCCTCCGCGGCGGGGGCCTTCCTGCCACCGCCGCTCCCGGGACCGTCGTCCTCCGGGGGGTGCGGCGGAAGCGACGCGGCCGCGCGGACCGCCGAGCCGCCCTCCTCGCCGGACCCGGCCGCCTGGCCCTCGCCACCGTCCACAGCCTCCTGAGCGGCGTGGCCGTCCTGCGCCGGGGCGGCGGACACCTCCGCGTCACTGTCCTGCGCCGCTGCGGCGGGTGCTTCCGCATCGCCGTCCGGCGCCGGTGCGGCGGCTTCGGCGGGGGCGCCCTCCGTCCCGGACTGCTCCGCCGCCGCGCTCCAGGCGTTCTCGACCAGTTGGGTCAGCGCGGAGTCGGCCCGCGGCAGGAACGGGGCCCCCGCCGGGGACTGCGCCCCCGCGTCCGCCGCCTCCTGCCCCGCTACGGCAGCCTCCGCGTCCCCGTCGGCCTCGTCCTCAGCAGCGTCCGAGCCCTCTTGACCGTCCTGGACCTGGGCCTGAGTCTCGTCAGGGGCCTTCACACCGCCGGAAACCTCGAAGCCAGCCTCGGACTCGGCGCTGTCCGCACCCCCGGAGTCACCGGACACCTCCGAGTCACCGGAAGCCTCTACGTCACCGACGGCCTCCCCGCCACCGACGGCCTCTCCGGCGCCGGAAGCCTCTTCGGCACCGGTAGGCGTCTTCGAGCCACCGAAGGCATCGAAGCCACCGGTCGCCCCCGGCTCCCCGGTCCCGGCCGTGCCCTCGGGCAGCTTCGCGTCCCCGGGCTTCCTCGGTGCCCCGAGCATCTTCGGCACCCCGGGCGCCTTCGCTTCCCGGAGCCCCCGCGCGTCCCCCGGCTCGCTTGCCCCGGCCGTGTCCGATGCCCCCGCGGGCAGGGCCCGTGCCGACTGCGGTGTCTCCACGGCCAGCAGGCGGCGGTCCTCCAGGGCGGTCGCGCGTTCCGTCTCGGCGGTGGCGTAGCGCCGCAGCAGGGCCGCGTGCTCGTTGCGCAGCTTGGCCAGTTCCGTGCGCTTGGCGCGCAGCTTCTGCTCCAGCTTGGCGCGCAGCTCGCGCGACTCCTCCAGGTCGGACTCCAGCTCCGCGACCCGCTCCTCGTGGCGCCATTCGTCGCTCGCCCGCGCGCGCGTGAGGTCCGCGACATGTTTGCCCGCGGCCACGTCCCAGCGGCGCATCACCACAGCGCCCAGCGCCGTCGTCACCGCGGCACCCGCGGCCAGCCCACGGAGCACCAGGGGCTCCGTGAACAGCCAGGGCCCCCCGGCGCAGACGATCGAGACGCCGGCGATCACCGAAGACGGCAACAACCTGTGCAAGGGCGGAGAATGGCGGTGACGTCCACGTGGCATGGCCAGAAACTTACCGCGCGTAGGCGAATGATGGTGCCCCGCCCGGTAAAAACACGGCCACTCCTCCACCTTCCCACCTCCCCGGCACACCGGAAACGGAAGAACGGCCCCCAAAACCTGTGCATTACCTTCCGGCGCGCATAGGGACGCATAGGGACCGGGCGCCCGGGACCGCTGCCCGACCGGCCGGCCCCGCGGCCCCCGCGCGGCTGCTCCGGGGCCGTCCGCGGCCCTCCGGAAGCCTCCCACCGCACGTCCAACCGCCCGTCCAACGGCCCTTCCCACCGCCCTTCCAGGCACCCTTCGAGGCCCTTCGAGCACCGTTCAAGATCGTTTATTGGCGGCCACCGCGAACTCCCCGGCCGGGTCCGGGATCCGCAGCCGAATGCGGCACGACGGCAACATGACGACAACACGGCGGCATACCGGACGGCATACAGGCGGTGCCTGTCCGATACCCGATCGATACCCGTCGGCGAATTCGGATCCGCAGCGGCCGCAACAGCGGCAGGGGCCCGCTCCGCGGTGCGGAGCGGGCCCCTGCATTGCGCCGAATTCGCGCCGGACCGGAGCGGATTCACGCACTCAGCGGTCGCTGAGCCGTCCGCTCAGCCACTGGAGTGCCGCCGGGATCTCCCGCCGCCAGGTGTTGAAGTTGTGGCCGCCGCTGTCCAGGATGATCGACGAGATCCGGGTGGGCTTCCTCGCCTCCACCGCCTGCATGAACTTGAGGGTCGCCGGGTAGTCCGGCTCGCCGTGCCTGCTGCTGGTGACGAGCAGTGAGGTGTCCGGAGCGGGACGGTGCTTGATGTACCACATCAGGTCGGCCTCGTTGCGCAGGTTCTTGTCCCCGCGGAAGAGGTCGCCCGTGGTCGGGTCGATCGGCGCCTTGTAGTACGGCGACAGGCCCGCCCCGGCGGCGTAGACCTGCGGGTGGTGCATCGCCAGCTTCAGCGCGCAGTAGCCGCCCGTCGAGTCGCCGATGATGCCCCAGCTGCCCGGCTTCTTGCCCACCCGGTAGTGGCTCCCGACCGCGTCCGGGAGGTCCTTGGCGAAGAAGGTCTCGGTCTGCGGGCCGTGCGGGATGTCCACGCACTCGGTGTCCCGCGGCGGCGCCACGGTCGGCCGCAGCATCACCAGGATCATCGGCTGCATCGTGCCGTTCTTGGCCAGGTCGTGGGCCGTCTGCGGGTAGTGCAGCGCCTTGATGAGCGCCTCGGCCGTGCCCGGGTAACCGGTGAGGACCACGGACGCGGGGAAGGTCCGCGTCCGGTACTGCGGCTGGAAGTACTCCGGCGGGAGGTACACATAGGCGGGCGAGGCGATGCGCGAGGTGCGCCCCACGATGTCGACCCGCTGGATCTGACCGCCGATCTGCGGCCGCGTACCGCCCGGCACGTTCACCTGGCGGGTGCCGACCACCTGGAGGGGGCCGCCCGTCGACCCGGCCGGGCCGTGGTTGACGACCACGCCCTCGGCGTTCTCCTGGCCGAAGAGGTCGGCCCAGCTGCCGTAGAAGCCGAAGGCCTGGTTGGCGGCGAGCCCCACCGAAGCGAAGATCATGACCTGAGTGGCGAACAGCAGACCGACTCGTCCGCCGACGACCAGCCAGCCGCGCCGTGCCAGCCGTGGCCAGTACCACACCGTGCCGACGAACAGCAGCACCGCGAGTATGACCGCCAGCACCAGCACCTTGTTGCTCGTGAGACCCATGGGCTCTTTCCCTGCCTGCTTTCCGACCCCCGGGCCACGACCCGCACCTTCGTGCGGACTTGCCCCGGACTTTCCTTCGCCTTTGACCCGGCTTTGAGATGAGGAGTGAACCTCTCTCCCCGTGACACCGTCCTAGAGGGCGCAATGTCGCCGGATGAGCCAATCGGCACCGGACACAAGGTCTCTCGCAGAACTACGGGATGCGATGTCTGTCAGGATAGATGGGGAAATGTCGGGCGAGGTTCCGGAACGGTCCAGTGTGGTGCGCCGCATACTCCGCGGTCCGCGCCCGGAGTCCGTTCCCGCACTGGTCGCCGGGGCCTGCACGCTCGTGGGGCTCCTGGACATCGCCGCGGGCGTCTTCCCGCGCTTCCGTCACAGTCGCATGCACCGCATCGTCGAGGTGCTGCCCGGCGCCTTCGGTCCGTTCGCGGCGGCCCTCTCGCTGAGCGCGGGCGTTCTGCTGCTGCTGCTCGCCCACGGGCTGCGGCGGCGCAAGCGCCGGGCCTGGCGGGCGGCCGCAGTGCTCCTGCCGGCGGGCGCCATGGCGCAGTTCGGCTACCGCCACTCCATTATCGGGGTTCTGTTCTCCCTGGCGCTGCTGCTGCCGCTGCTGCGCCACCGGAGTGAGTTCGCGGCCCTGCCCGACCCGCGCAGCCGCTGGCGGGCGCTGGCCAACTTCGTTCTGATGGGCGCCGGTTCACTGGGCCTCGGCCTGATCATCGTCAGTGTCCACACGCACCGCATGGTCGGCAACCCGAGCCTGTCCGACCGTATCGAGCACGTCCTGTTCGGACTGGTGGGCTTCGAGGGCCCGGTCGACTACACCGGCGACACCTCCTGGACGGTGGGCTTCTCGCTCGGCGCGCTCGGTCTGCTGACCGCGGTCACCACGATCTATCTGGCCTTCCGCCCCGAACACCCGGCCGCCCGGCTCACCGAGGAGGACGAGGCCCAACTGCGCGCCCTGCTGGTGAAGCACGGTGCCCGCGACTCCCTCGGCCACTTCGCGCTCCGCCGCGACAAGGCGGTCGTCTTCTCCCCCAGCGGCAAGGCGGCGGTCACCTACCGGGTGGTCTCCGGCGTGATGCTGGCCAGCGGCGACCCGATCGGCGACGTGGAGGCCTGGCCCGGCGCCATCGAACGGTTCATGGACGAGGCCAAGGCCCACTCCTGGACCCCCGCGGTCATGGGCTGCTCGGAGACGGGCGGCGAGGTCTGGACCCGCGAGACCGGCCTGGACGCCCTCGAGCTGGGCGACGAGGCGGTGGTGGACGTCAAGGATTTCTCCCTCACCGGGCGTGCGATGCGCAACGTACGCCAGATGGTGAAGCGCATCGAGCGAGCCGGTTACGAAACCCGGGTGCGGCGCATCCGTGACCTCAGCGAAGGTGAACTGGACCGGATACGGCGCGCGGCCGAGGACTGGCGCGGCACGGACACCGAGCGCGGCTTCTCCATGGCGCTCGGCCGGATCGGCGACCCCGCCGACGGCGACTGCCTGATCGCCACGGCGCACAAGCAGGACGACGTCCCGGGCCCCTACGGCGACCTGAAGGCGATCCTGCACTTCGTGCCCTGGGGCACCGACGGCGCCTCGCTGGACCTGATGCGCCGTGACCGCTCGGCGGACCCGGGCATGAACGAGCTGCTCATCGTGGCCGCCCTCCAGGCCGCCCCGAAGCTGGACATCGAGCGCGTGTCGCTGAACTTCGCCATGTTCCGTGCGGCGCTGGCGCGCGGCGAGAAGATCGGCGCGGGACCGGTGCTGCGGGCCTGGCGGGGGCTGCTGGTCTTCCTCTCCCGCTGGTTCCAGATCGAGTCCCTGTACAAGTTCAACGCCAAGTTCCAGCCGCGCTGGGAGCCGCGCTTCGTGGTCTACGCCTCCCCGCGCGACCTGCCGCGCATCGGCCTGGCCGCGATGCAGGCGGAGGGCTTTGTGAACCTGGCGCTGCCGCTGCTGCGCCGCGCGACCCCGGTCCGCCGCCCCTGCGCCCACGCCCTGCACGACCACGGCGTCCACCCGGCCTGACACACCTGCCGACCTCAGGTCGCCCCCGCCGGGCAGTCCGGGCGGGGGCTCCGGCCCACCCGGCCCAGGAGCTCCCGCCCGGACATCCCCACCCCGCCGGGCTGCCCCCAGGTACCCCGCCCGCCCCGCCGTACACCTCCCCGTTTCCGTTCCCGGTCCCGAACCGGGACCCGCGGGCCGAGCCCGGGGCCACCGGGGGCCTACGCTGAACGTATGAGCACGAAGACCGGGCGGGGCCACGTGGCGGGCCTTCCTGCATGGGACCGCTGCGCGGTCATGGGCGTGGTGAACGTCACCCCCGACTCCTTCTCCGACGGCGGCCGCTGGTTCGACACCACCGCGGCTGTCAAGCACGGCCTCGACCTCGTCGCCCAGGGCGCCGACCTCGTCGACGTCGGCGGGGAGTCCACCCGCCCCGGAGCCGCGCGGGTCGACGAGGCCGAGGAGATCAGGCGCGTCGTCCCCGTCGTGCGCGGTCTCGCCTCCGAGGGCGTCACCCTCTCCGTGGACACCATGCGCGCCTCGGTCGCCGAACAGGCCCTGGCAGCCGGTGCCGCCCTCGTCAACGACGTCAGCGGCGGCCTCGCCGACCCCGCGATGATCCCCGTCGTCGCGGCCTCCGGAGCCCCCTTCGTGGTGATGCACTGGCGCGGCCTCCTGACGGGCGGGGCCGTACAGGGCGTCTACGAGGACGTCGTCACCGAGGTCGTCGACGAGCTGCGCGCCCGGGTGGACGCCGTGCTCGCGGGCGGCGTCGCCCCCGACCGGATCGTCGTCGACCCCGGCCTCGGCTTCTCCAAGGAGGCCGAACACGACCTCGCCCTGCTCGCCCGCCTCGACCGGCTGCACTCCCTCGGCCACCCCCTGCTCGTCGCCGCCTCCCGCAAGCGGTTCCTGGGCCGCGTCCTGGCGGGCCCCGGGGGCGCGCCCCCGCCCGCCCGCGAGCGCGACGCCGCCACGGCCGCCGTCTCCGCTCTCGCCGCGCAGGCCGGTGCCTGGGCGGTCCGGGTGCACGAGGTGCACGCGACGGCCGACGCGGTACGCGTCGCACGCGCCATCGAAAGGGCACACACGGGCGACCCCGCGCCGGGCACCGTCACAGGCGGTGCACGCCCCGCCACCGGGTCGCCCGAGGGAGCCCGGTGAGCACCGCCCACACCGACGTCGAAGAGGTCGAGCAGGCCAACACGGCCTTCTACGAGGCGCTGGAGCGGGGTGACTTCGAGGAGGTCTCCTCCCTCTGGCTGACGCCCGCGGACCTGGGCGTCGACGAGGAGTTCCACGACCCGGCCGACGCCGGTGTGATCTCCTGCGTCCACCCCGGCTGGCCCGTGCTGACCGGCCGCGGCGAGGTCCTGCGCTCCTACGCCCTGATCATGGCGAACACCGACTACATCCAGTTCTTCCTGACCGACGTCCATGTGTCGGTGACCGGTGACACCGCCCTGGTGAGCTGCACCGAGAACATCCTCAGCGGCGGTCCCGCCCCCGGGGAGGGCGAGGAGCTGGGCCCTCTCCTGGGCCAGCTGGTCGTCGCCACGAACCTCTTCCGCCGCACCCCCGACGGCTGGAAGCTCTGGTCCCACCACGCCTCGCCCGTACTGACCGATTCCACCGAGGACGAGGAGGAGGAATCCCCCGGGTGAGCAGGTGGCATATCCCCGAGGACTGGGTAGGCGGCGGGGAGTGGCGGGAATCACCTACCCCCGGGTAGGCGCCGCCCGCCGCCCCGCAAGCCACCGCATTCCCCAGGGAAAACACCCGATGAAGCCCACGGCCGCGAGAGCAGCGCACGCTTTCCGAAGCGAACGCCGCCGGTGCCCGCAGGTAGATTCGTTCGAGGCCGGTGTACCGACCGCACTCGGTGCGTCCCTGCCGTTACCGACGATTGCAGGAGTGATTCGCGTGGATCGTGTCGCGCTGCGCGGCCTGAAGGCCCGCGGGCACCACGGCGTGTTCCCCAAGGAACGCGAGGAGGGCCAGACCTTCATCGTGGACGTCGTCCTGGGTCTGGACACCCGTCCGGCCGCGGCCGACGACGACCTGTCGAAGACCGTGCACTACGGCATCGTCGCCGAGGAGGTCGTGGCCCTGGTCGAAGGGGAGCCCGTGGACCTCGTCGAGACGCTTGCCGAGCGCATAGCGCTCTCCTGCCTGAAGCACGCCCCGGTCCGCGAGGTCGAGGTCTGCGTGCACAAGCCGGACGCGCCGATCACGGTCCCCTTCGACGACGTGACCGTCACCATCACCCGGAGCCGAGCATGAGCACTTTCTTCCCCGGGGGTCAGAGCGACCCGACCGTACAGCCGGTGCCCGCCTCCGTGCTGGAACGGGTGGACGCCGCCGACACCACGCTCCAGAACCCCAAACGGGCCGTGATCTCCCTCGGCTCCAACCTGGGCAACCGCCTGGAGAACCTCCAGGGCGCCATCGACGCCCTGGAGGACACCCCGGGCGTCCGGGTCAAGGCGGTCTCGCCGGTGTACGAGACGGAGCCCTGGGGCGTGGCCCCGGGCAGCCAGCCCACGTACTTCAACGCGGTGGTCGTGGTGAAGACCACCCTGCCCCCGTCCTCGCTGCTGGAGCGGGCGCACGCCGTGGAGGAGGCCTTCCACCGGGTGCGGGACGAGCACTGGGGCGCGCGCACCCTGGACGTCGACATCATCACGTACGCGGAAGTCGTCTCCGACGACCCGGTGCTGACGCTCCCCCACCCCCGGGCCCATGAGCGGGCCTTCGTCCTCGCGCCCTGGCACGACCTGGACACGACCGCCCTGCTGCCCGCCCGCGGCCCGGTGGAGGATCTGCTCGCCGATGTCACCCGGGAAGGTGTCACGCCCCGCCCCGACCAGGAACTCCGGCTGCCCGAGTAGTCGTTAAGGTCTACCGGGCCGGGATCTTCCCGGCTCCGCGACCGTGCACGGGCCACCGTGCGGGGCGACCGCGGACGTGACGACCGCGCACGGGCGGCCGCCGGCAGACGAAGGGGCATCGTGAAAGAGCTGCGCATCAGGACGCTGGCGGCGGTGTTCGTGGTGGCCGGAGTGCTCTCCTGGGCAGCCGCCCGCCTGTGGAACGCGGTGGGCACCCTCCCCCGGGTCCCCCTGGCGGCGCCCGTGGTCCTCGCCCTGATCGCCGTGGTCCTGCTGGCCACGGCGCTCTCGCTGCGGGCCCGGTTCAAGGCCCAGCGGGAGCGCCGCCCCGGCGCCAAGGGCGTCGACCCGCTGATGGCGGCCCGCGCGGTCGTCTTCGGCCAGGCGAGCGCCCTGGTCGCCGCCCTGGTCGCCGGTATGTACGGCGGCGTGGGCGCCTTTCTGCTGGGGTCCCTGGACATCCCCGCGATCCGCGACCAGGCCATCTACGCGGGCTTCTCGGTGGTGGCGGGCATCGCCGTCATAGCGGCCGCCTTCTTCCTGGAGCGCGTCTGCCGCCTCCCGGAGGACGACGAACACGACGGCAGCGGCAGCACCACCCCGGTCTCCTGACTCGCCGGGACCCAGCGACCACCCCGGTGTCCCGGCCCGCCGGGGCCCGGCGGGTCTCAGAAGCCGCCCAGGGGCTCAGCGCGCCATGATGAGGCTCATCGCCTCGTTGCGGGTGGCCGCGTCCCGCAGCTGGCCGCGCACCGCCGAGGTGATGGTCTTCGCACCCGGCTTGCGGATACCGCGCATCGACATGCACATGTGCTCGCACTCGATCACGACGATCACCCCGCGGGGCTCCAGGATCTCCATCAGGGAGTCCGCGATCTGCGTCGTCAGCCGCTCCTGCACCTGCGGGCGGCGCGCGAAGACGTCCACCAGCCGGGCCAGCTTCGACAGGCCCGTGATCTTCCCGGTGGCGGACGGGATGTAGCCGACGTGCGCGACCCCCCGGAACGGCACCAGGTGGTGCTCGCAGGTCGAGAACACCTCGATGTCCTTCACCAGCACCATCTCGTCATGGCCCAGGTCGAAGGTGGTCGTCAGGACGTCCTGCGGCTTCTGCCAGAGCCCGGCGAATATCTCCCGGTACGCCCGGGCCACCCGCGCCGGTGTCTCGCGCAGGCCCTCCCGGTCGGGGTCCTCGCCGACCGCGATGAGCAGCTCCCGTACGGCGTTCTCCGCGCGCTTCTCGTCGAACTCGCCGATCGTGCCCTCGCCGTCCAGCGTCACCGGGTCGGTCATCTGGTGCCTCGTTCCTGCGCCTGCGACACGTGCGGATCACGCGCCTGATGTGCGGCTGTCGTGCGGCTCAGGGAAATGCCGCGCCCCCCAAGGCTAGAACCCTGGGGGGCGCGGCAGAAATTCCGGGCCCTGCGGGGCCCGCGGACAGCGGGGATCAGCTCTCCCTGCGGTCCTCCGGGGCCGTCTCGGTGGGGAGGGCCTCGGTCGCCTTGGCGATGGACGGGGTCGCACCGTTCGCCCCGTTCGTCAGCGCCAGCTCCTTCGGGGAGAGCACCGGCGGACGGGTGGACGGCGTGCGGCGCGAGGAACCGGTCCAGGCGGGCCGCGGCGGGCGCTTGACGATCGAGGCGAAGATCTCGGCGATCTCCTCCTTGCCGAGCGTCTCCTTCTCCAGCAGAGCCAGCACCAGATTGTCGAGGACGTCGCGGTTCTCGACCAGGATCTCCCAGGCCTCGTTGTGCGCGTTCTCGATGAGATTCTTGACTTCCTCGTCCACCAGCGCGGCGACCTCTTCCGAGTAGTCGCGCTGGTGGGCCATCTCACGTCCGAGGAAGGGCTCGGTGTTGTCGCCGCCGAACTTGATCGCGCCCAGACGCTCGGTCATGCCGTACTGGGTGACCATCGCGCGGGCCGTGGAGGTGGCCTTCTCGATGTCGTTCGCGGCACCCGTGGTCGGATCGTGGAAGACCAGTTCCTCGGCCGCGCGGCCGCCCAGCATGTAGGCCAGCTGGTCCAGCATCTCGTTGCGCGTCGTGGAGTACTTGTCCTCGTCCGGGAGCACCATCGTGTAGCCGAGCGCACGGCCACGGGACAGGATGGTGATCTTGTGGACCGGGTCGGAGTTCGGCGAGGCCGCCGCGACCAGGGCGTGTCCGCCCTCGTGGTACGCGGTGATCTTCTTCTCCTTGTCCGACATGATCCGGGTCCGCTTCTGCGGGCCCGCGACCACACGGTCGATCGCCTCGTCCAGCATGTGATTGTCGATCAGCTTGCGGTCGCTGCGGGCCGTGAGCAGGGCCGCCTCGTTCAGCACGTTCGACAGGTCGGCGCCGGTGAAGCCGGGGGTGCGGCGGGCGACGGCGGCGAGGTCGACGTCCGGGGCGACCGGCTTGCCCTTCTGGTGGACCTTGAGGATCTCCAGACGGCCCTGCATGTCCGGGCGGTCGACCGCGATCTGGCGGTCGAAGCGGCCGGGGCGCAGCAGCGCCGGGTCGAGGATGTCGGGGCGGTTCGTGGCGGCGATGAGGATCACGCCGCCCTTCACGTCGAAGCCGTCCATCTCGACGAGCAGCTGGTTCAGGGTCTGCTCGCGCTCGTCGTGACCGCCGCCGAGGCCGGCGCCGCGATGGCGGCCGACCGCGTCGATCTCGTCGACGAAGACGATCGCCGGGGCGTTCGCCTTGGCCTGCTCGAACAGGTCGCGGACCCGGGAGGCACCGACACCGACGAACATCTCGACGAAGTCGGAACCCGAGATCGAGTAGAAGGGCACGCCCGCCTCGCCCGCGACGGCGCGCGCGAGCAGCGTCTTGCCCGTACCGGGAGGCCCGTAGAGCAGGACGCCCTTGGGGATCTTGGCGCCGACCGCCTGGAACTTGGCCGGTTCCTGGAGGAACTCCTTGATCTCGTGGAGTTCCTCGACGGCCTCGTCCGCGCCCGCGACGTCGGAGAACGTCGTCTTCGGGGTGTCCTTGGTGATCAGCTTGGCCTTGGACTTCCCGAAGTTCATGACCCGGGAGCCGCCGCCCTGCATCTGATTCATCAGGAACAGGAAGACGACCACGATCAAAACGAAGGGCAGCAGGGAGAGCAGGATCCCGACGAACGGGTTCTGCTTGGACGGCGAGACCGTGTAGCCGTCCGGGATCTGCTTGGTCTGGTACTTGTCCTGAAGGGTGTTCGCCAGGGTCACGCCCTGGTTGCCGATGTAGCTCGCCTGGATCTTCGAGCTGCCCTCGACCTTCTGGCCGTTCTTCAGGGAAACCTTGATGATCTGTTCGTCGCCGGTGGTCAGCTTGGCCGACTGGACCTTGTTCTCATTGATCGCTGCGACGACCTGGCCTGTGTCCACCGTCTTGTAGCCGCCGGAGGAGCCGACGACCTGCATCAACACGACCACGGCAAGGACGGCCAGCACGATCCACATGACCGGCCCACGGAAGTATCGCTTCACGTCCATCCATACGGAGCGGTGCCGCCCCGTCCCTCCTGCCATAGTGAGTTTGATAAAGACAGTTCTTCTGACGGTACCCCAGGATGGTCGCCCGCAGCCGCGGGGACCGCTGGTACACCGCCCACGCATGCTCCAACGGCGCGAGACCCGCTGGGGTTCCCGAACGTCCAGAAACAGCCTCGTCCGGGGGGTCCGGCCGTCACCGACGGCCGGACCCGGGAGGATCAGCCGCCGTAGACGTGGGGCGCGAGCGTACCGACGAACGGAAGGTTGCGGTACTTCTCGGCGAAGTCGAGGCCGTAGCCGACCACGAACTCGTTGGGGATGTCGAAGCCGACCCACTCGACGTCGATGGCGACCTTGGCCGCCTCCGGCTTGCGCAGCAGCGTGCACACCTTCAGGGAGGCGGGCTCGCGGGAGCCGAGGTTGGAGAGCAGCCAGGACAGGGTCAGGCCCGAGTCGATGATGTCCTCGACGATCAGGACGTGCTTGCCCTTGATGTCGGTGTCGAGGTCCTTGAGGATCCGCACCACACCGGAGGACTGGGTGCCCGCGCCGTACGAGGACACCGCCATCCAGTCCATGGTGACGGGGGTGGACAGCGCCCGGGCGAGGTCCGCCATGACCATCACCGCGCCCTTGAGGACGCCGACGATCAGCAGGTCCTTGCCCGCGTACTCCGCATCGACCTTCGCGGCCAGTTCGGCCAGCTTCGCGTCGATCTCTTCCTTGGTGATGAGTACCTGCTTGAGGTCGGCACCCATGTCTTTCGCGTCCACCCGCATCACTTTCGGTCGTCCCGCCGCTTTTGATTGCCGCGCGCCGTCGGGGCGTCTGTGCCGCTGCGGAACGGATCGCCCGTCCGCGGACACCCCCGCGGGGCGGCCGCGACGGCCGGGGCCCTCGCGGCCGGCGCCCCGCTGTCCCTCGCGACAGCGGCACACCCCTTGGCTCGCTCGCGCGGCCGACCGGTCCGCCCCGAAGAGCTGACCGGGCGCCTCCCGCAGGGGGCGCGTTTTCAGCCGTGCCGAATCACCAGTCTGCCACCCTGACGCTGGGCCACGACTTTGCCCGGGAGATTGATGGCTCCCTGGCCGCGCCAGCCGGTGATCAGACGGTCGACTTCCTCGATGTGACGGGCGAAGAGCGAACCGGCCGGAGCGCCCGCCTCGATGGCGGCGCGGCGCAGGATCCTGCGGCGTACGGCGGGGGGCAGGGCGTAGAGCTTCGCGCACTCCAGCAGGCCGGTGGCGTCGCGCACGGCGGTCTCCGCCTGGCTGGCCCAGGCGTCGAGGGCGTCGGCGTCGTCGCGGGAGAGCTGGGCGGTGCGGGCGAGTGCCTCGACGACTCCCTTGCCGAGCGCCTTCTCCAGGGCGGGCAGGCCCTCGTGGCGGAGCCGGGAGCGGGTGTACGCGGGGTCGGTGTTGTGGGGGTCGTCCCAGACGGGCAGGGACTGGGCCATGCAGGCCTTGCGGGCGGTCTGGCGGTCGAGGTGGAGGAAGGGGCGCCGGTAGCGGCCGCCGGCCCCCGAGACCGCGGCCATGCCCGACAGGGAGCGGATGCCGGAGCCCCGGGCGAGGCCCAGCAGCACGGTCTCCGCCTGGTCGTCGCGGGTGTGCCCGAGGAGGACCGCCAGGGCGCCGTGGCGCTCGGCGGTGGCGTCCAGGGCGGCGTAGCGGGCGTCGCGGGCGGCCGCTTCGGGGCCGCCGTCCCGGCCGACGGTCACGGCGACGGAGACGACCGGGTCGAGGCCCAGTTCGCGCAGGCGCAGGACCACCTCGTCGGCGCGCAGGTCGGAGCCGTCCTGGAGGCCGTGGTCGATGGTGATGCCGCCGGCCCGGACGCCGAGCTTGGGGGCCTCGAAGGCGAGGGCGGAGGCGAGGGCCATCGAGTCGGCGCCGCCGGAGCATGCCACGAGCACGAGCGGCGCGAGGGAACGCTCGTGGGAGGGGATGTGGCTGCATCCGGGCGGGGTCCGGCCGGTGTTCTGTTCTGAGGTGTGCTCGGTGAGGAGGTCGTGGAGGACGCGGCGGACCGCCAGGCGTATCGCCGCGACCGCAGGATGGGGACCCATGTCCGGTTCCCTTCATGAAGTTGTCGGGGGGTGAGCCCGATTGCTGGTCACTCAGAGTGTGTAAATGGTGACAGAAACGGGCCGTTCCCCGAGCATTGCACGCCTACCCATCGCCCACGGTCCCTCGGACGGGTGATTGGCGGGGCGTTCACCTGCCGACGGCCGGATTCGTTTCACACCTCCCGCGCACGGCTCACGGCTCGGCGCGGCGGTGCACCCGCGCGACCCAGTCCGCCGGTTTGGCGATCTCGGCCTTGGTGGGGAGGGTGTTGGGGGAGGTCCACACGCGGTTGAAGCCGTCCATGCCGACCTGGTCCACCACGGCTCGTACGAACCGCTCCCCGTCACGGTACTGCCGCAGCTTGGCGTCCAGGCCCAGCAGTCTGCGCAGGGCGAGATCGAGCCGGGAGGCGCCCTTGGCGCGGCGCTGCTGGAACTTCTCGCGGATCTCGGCGACGGAGGGCACGACCGCGGGGCCGACGCCGTCCATCACGAAGTCCGCGTGCCCCTCCAGGAGGGACATCACGGCGGTCAGCCGGCCGAGGATCTCCCGCTGGGCGGGTGTCTGGACGAGTTCCACGAAGGAGTGGCCGTCGTCGCCCTCCTCGCCTTCCGTACGGCCCCCGGCGAGCGACTGGACGGCGTCCCGCAGGCGCTCCAGGACCGTCATGGGGTCGATGTCGGTCTCCGCGAGGAACGACTGGATCTCGCCCTCCAGATGGTCGCGCAGCCAGGGCACCGCGGTGAACTGCGTGCGGTGCGTCTCCTCGTGCAGGCAGACCCAGAGGCGGAAGTCGTGCGGGCGGACGTCGAGTTCGCGTTCGACGTGCACGATGTTCGGTGCGACCAGCAGCAGCCGTCCGCCGCCGTTGCCGCCCGCGGGCAGGTCGCGGGTGGCCGGGGCGAAGGTCTCGTACTGGCCGAGCACCCGGGAGGACAGGAACGACAGCAGCATGCCCAGCTCCACGCCGGTGACCTTGCCGCCGACGGCGCCGAGGACGGATCCGGCGGGGGTGTTCCCGCGCCGCAGCTCCATCTTGTCGAGGAGGGGCTTGAGGATCTCCCGGAATCCGGCGACGTTCGCCCGCACCCAGCCGGGCCGGTCGACGACCAGGACGGGGGTGTCGTGCAGGCCCTCTTCGCCCATACGAGTAAAGCCCCGGACGTGTTCCTCCGAGGCCTTCGCGTGGCGGCGCAGCTCCGCGACGACGGCCCGGGCCTCCTCACGGCTCACCTCGGGACCGGGCCGTACGAGCCGGGTCGCGGTCGCCACCGCGAGATTCCAGTCGACCATCCCAGCAGATCCCGCACCACCGATGCTCGTCATGCGTCAACGGTACGTGAGCACCGCCGCTCGGGGCAGGGCAGCGCAGCGCGGACAGCCCCCGGGGTCTCTCGTGTGGATCGGGCCGGATGGGCCCTGGGGTCTTTCGTTGGGATCGGGCCGGATCAGGGAGCGGGGTCTGGTGCCGTGCATCGCAAGGCGGAGGAGGCCGTCGTGGCGGAGCCATGGCAACCGACGACAACGCCGCGAGGCGCGGTGCCAGGGCCCGCGAGCCCGGCCTGATCCAAACGGAGAGGCCCTAGCGGCAGCCGCAGCCCGCCAGTGCCGCCGCCGTGCGGTCCAGGGCCGTCCGGGCGGCCGTGGCGTCCATCGAGCCGTCCGTCAGGAAGGCGAAGGCCAGCAGCCGTCCGTCGGTGTCGACGACCGTCCCGGCGAGGGTGTTGACCCCGGTGAGGGTGCCCGTCTTGGCCCGTACGAGGCCGATGCCGGAGCGTTCGGCCGGGTCGGTGTAGCGGTCGCTGAGGGTGCCGGTGAAGCCCGCCACCGGCAGCCCGGTCAGGACCGCGCGGAGTTCGGGGTGGGCGGGGGAGCCCGCGGTGGCCAGCAGTGAGGTCAGCAGATCCGCGGTGAGCCGGTCGTCGCGGTTCAGCCCGCTGCCGTCGTGGAACCGGCTCCCGGCGAGGGGCAGCCGCTCCTTGCCGAGCCGGTCGGCGATCGCGGCCGCGCCCCCGGCGAAGCTCGCCGGGCGGCCGTCGGCCAGCGCGGTCTGACGGGCGAGGGTCTCGGCGATGTCGTTGTCGCTGTTGGTGAGCATCCGTTCGACCACGGCGGACAGGGGCGGCGACTGGACCCGGGCGAGGGTCTCGGCGCGGGGTGCGGACTTCGCCGCCGGGATGTCGGTCCGGGAGGGCTTGATGCCGCGGGCGCGCAGCAGTGCGGCGAAGGTGCGGGCCGCGTCCCCCGCCGGATCGGTGCTGCGGTCGGCGGGCCCGCTGGTGGTGTCGTCCCTGCGGCCCTCGTCGGCCGTCAGGGCGGTGACCGGGGCGAGGTTGGGGTTGACCCCGATGGGGTGCAGCGCCTCGCCGGTGAACAGGGAGGCGTCGTAGGCGAGCGCCGGGGTGGTCAGTCCGCGCTTCTTCAGGGCGGCGGCGGTGGAGTCGGCGAGGGTGCGCAGGCTCGCCCAGCCGTCGGCGCGGGCGCGGGCCGTCAGCGTGGGGTCGCCGCCGCCGGCGAGCACCACCGTGCGGGTGCCGGGGTCGAGCACCGTGCGGGTGGTGAAGCGGTGGTCGGGACCGAGGGCGGAGAGCGCGGCCACCGCGGTGGCGATCTTGGTGGTGGAGGCGGGTGTCAGCGCCTCGTCCGCGTCCTTGCCGTACAGCCGCCCGGCGGTCTCCACGTCGACGACGGCGGCGCTGCGGCGGGGGCCGAGGGAGGAGTCCGCCAGGAGCTTGTCGAGGGCGGCCGCCAGGGGGCGCGCGCCCGGCGCCCGGCCGGCGCCGACTCCGGACAGCACGGGGGCGGCGCTCGGCGCGGGCGCCGGTGACTGGGCCGCGGCCCCGGCGCCCCGGCCGTGATCTGCGCCACCCTCGCGGTCCCACGCTGCGGCCCGGTCGCGCTCGGCCGTACGCTGGCCGGAGGAGTCCCAGGGACCGGCTGCGGTCGCGGTACCGACCGCGAGCGCCAGGCCCAGGACGGCGGCGACCGCCGCCAGCTGAGGGGTGGTGAGCCTCCCGGCGCGCGGGCGCGCGAGCTGCGCAAGCCGTGCGGCGTGCGGTTTCACCACTCCGGTGAGCCGTGCCGTACGGGGTCCCACGGTCTGCGCGATCCGCCGTACTCGCGGTCGCACGGCCCGGGACGCATGTGCGAGGCGTGGTCGCACGGCTCGTGCGACCGGCGCCAGACGCCGTCGCGCGGCCCGCCAGGCCCTCAGCTCCGGCACGACCACCAGCCCCTTTCGCGATCACACACCTGCGTGAGGGACACTTAACCACCAGAACTATGTGTTGATCATGGAGGAGCCACCGGTGGAGTTCGACGTCACGATCGAGATTCCGAAGGGTTCGCGGAACAAGTACGAGGTGGACCACGAGACCGGTCGTATCCGCCTGGACCGTCGACTCTTCACCTCGACCAGCTACCCGGCCGACTACGGCTTCGTCGAGAACACCCTCGGCGAGGACGGCGACCCGCTGGACGCGCTGGTCATCCTTGAGGAGCCGACCTTCCCGGGCTGCCTCATCAAGTGCCGCGCCATCGGCATGTTCCGGATGACGGACGAGGCGGGCGGCGACGACAAGCTGCTGTGCGTCCCGGCGTCCGACCCGCGCGTGGAGCACCTGCGGGACATCCACCACGTCTCGGAGTTCGACCGTCTGGAGATCCAGCACTTCTTCGAGGTCTACAAGGACCTGGAGCCCGGCAAGTCCGTCGAGGGCGCCGACTGGGTGGGCCGCACGGACGCGGAGGCCGAGATCGAGCGTTCCTACAAGCGCTTCGAGGAGCAGGGCGGCCACTGACCCCTGCCGACCGCCGCACGGGCCGCGTGATCCCCACGGGGGTGACGCGGCCCGTTCGCGTCCGGGTGCGCATACTGAGGCGTACAGGAGGTACGCGCTGAGGCGTACGGGTGGTACGCGCGGGGCACATGGCTGCGGGCAAGGCGAGAGAGGCGCAGGTGGCGGAGCCGGACACGGAGGACCGCAAGCCGCGGTCGGACGAGGCGAGGAGCGCGTTCGCGCCCCCCGGGCCGGGGGACGACGACGCCTCCCTGATCACCTCCGAGTTCACGATCCCGCTGGGACTCGAGGTCCCGGCGGCCGGCACCGCCGATTCGTCCACGACCTCGGAGTTCGCCGTTCCCAAGGGTCTGGACGTGCAGAGCACCGAGAGGGAGTCGGAGACGACCTCCGAGTTCCTGGTGCCCGACGGTCTGGAGGTCCAGCCGCCGCCAGCCGAACCGGAGGGCTCGGCGTTCACCGTGCCGAGCACCTACAGCGTCCACGACGCCCCGGCCGCCTTCACCCCCGCCTCCGGCATACCCGTGGTCCGGCTGACCAAGGAGGCGCCCTGGCAGGACCGTATGCGCACCATGCTGCGCATGCCGGTGACCGAGCGGCCCGCGCCGGAACTCGTGCAGAAGACCGGGGAGACGGGCCCCGCCGTGCCGCGCGTGCTCGACCTGACCCTCCGTATCGGCGAACTGCTGCTGGCGGGCGGCGAGGGCGCCGAGGACGTGGAGGCCGCGATGTTCGCGGTCTGCCGGTCCTACGGGCTGGACCGCTGCGAGCCGACCGTCACCTTCACCCTGCTGTCGGTCTCCTACCAGCCGTCCCTGGTGGAGGACCCGGTGTCGGCGTCCCGCACGGTGCGCCGCCGCGGCACGGACTACAACCGGCTGGCGGCCGTCTTCCGGCTGGTGGACGACCTCAGCGATCCGGAGACCGCGATATCCCTGGAGGAGGCCTACCGGCGGCTCGCTGAGATACGCAGGAACCGGCACCCCTATCCGGGCTGGGCACTGACCGGGGCCGGCGGACTGCTCGCCGGTGCGGCCTCCATCCTGGTCGGCGGTGACCTCGTGGTGTTCATCGCCGCGGCGGTCGGCGCGATGCTCGGCGACCGGCTGGCCTGGCTGTGCGCGGGGCGCGGGCTGCCGGAGTTCTACCAGTTCACCGTGGCCGCGATGCCCCCGGCCGCGATCGGTGTGGCGCTCACCGTCGCCCATGTCGATGTGAACGCCTCCGCCGTGATCACCGGTGGACTGTTCGCCCTGCTGCCCGGACGGGCCCTGGTGGCGGGTGTGCAGGACGGGCTGACCGGCTTCTACATCACCGCGGCGGCCCGCCTGCTGGAGGTCATGTACTTCTTCGTGGGCATCGTCACCGGCGTGCTGGTGGTCCTGTACTTCGGGGTGAAGCTGGGCGCCCAGCTCAATCCGGACACCGCCCTGAGCGTCTCGCAGCGCCCGGTGGTGCAGATCATCGCCTCGATGCTGCTGTCCCTGACCTTCGCGGTACTGCTCCAGCAGGAACGATCCACCGTGCTGCTGGTGGCCCTCAACGGCGGAGTCGCCTGGTGCGTCTACGGCGCCATGCACTACCCGGGCCGTTTCTCGCCGGTCGCCTCCACGGCCGTGGCGGCGGGTCTGGTGGGCCTGTTCGGGCAGCTGCTGTCGCGCTACCGGTTCGCGTCCGCGCTGCCGTACACGACCGCCGCCATCGGGCCCCTGCTGCCCGGTTCGGCCACCTACTTCGGTCTGCTGTCGATCGCCCAGAGCAACGTCGACAAGGGCCTGGTGTCCCTGGCGAAGGCCGCCTCCCTCGCCATGGCCATCGCGATCGGGGTGAACCTCGGTTCGGAGATCTCCCGGCTGTTCCTGCGGATTCCGGGCGGCGACGCGGCGGGCCGCCGGGCGGCCAAGCGGACCCGCGGCTTCTGACGCCCCGCCCGGCCCGCGGTGTCCGCGGCGGCGGTCAGTTCTGCCGGTGGCCCTGGCCGTAGGGGTTCGGCTGCGGGGGCTGCTGCTGCCGGTCGTCCTGCCCGGAGCCGTACGGCTGCTGCTGGGGGTAGCCCTGCGGGGGCTGCTGCGGGTAGCCCTGCGGAGGTTGCTGGGCGTAGGGGCCGCCGTGGCCGCCGTAGTGGTCCGCGTAACCGCTGCCGCCCTGGCCGGTGCCGTACGGCTGCTGCTGCCCCTGGCCGCCGTAGCCCTGGCCCTGCTGCTGACCGTAGCCCTGGCCCTGCTCGCCGTACGCCTGCTGGCCGTAGGCCCCCGGCGCCTGCTGGGCCTGCTGCGCCTGCTGGGCCTGCTGGCCGTAGCCCTGGGCCTGCTGGCCGCCGTAGCCCTGGCCCTGGTGGCCGTAGGCCGGGTCGGGGTGGCCGTAGGCCCGGGCCGGGTCCTGGGGGGCGGGCGGTACGGCGCGCAGGCGGGTGGTCGCGTCGTCCATGACCGGGGCCTGCTGCTGGCCGTAGGGGGCTCCCGGGAAGGGCGGGGGCTGCGGAGCCTGCTGCTGGGCGGTCGGCGCCTTCTTGGCCTTGGCGCGGGCCCGCAGGAACTCGATGGCGATCGGGACCACCGACACCAGCACGATCAGGATGAGGATCAGCTCGATGTTCTCCCGGACGAAGCCGATGTTGCCCAGCCAGGAACCCAGCAGGGTGACGCCCGCCCCCCACAGGACGCCACCGATGACGTTGAAGACCAGGAACGAGCGGTACCGCATGCCGCTGACACCGGCGACGATCGGTGTGAAGGTGCGCACCACCGGCACGAAGCGGGCCAGCACCAGCGACTTCGGGCCGTACTTCTCGAAGAACTCGTGCGCCTTGACCACGTTCTCCTGCTTGAAGAGACGTGAGTCCGGGCGGTTGAAGAGCGAGGGGCCGACCTTCTTGCCGAACATGTAGCCCGCCTGGTCGCCCAGGATCGCGGCGACGCAGATCAGCGCGATGGCCCCCGCCAGCGGGAAGCCCAGCTGATGGGACGTGATCAGCAGACCGCAGGTGAACAGCAGCGAGTCGCCCGGCAGGAAGAAGCCGATCAGCAGCCCGGACTCGGCGAAGACGATGAGGAGCAGACCCCAGATTCCGAAGGTGTCCAGGAGGTAATTCGGATCCAGCCAGCTCGGGCCGAGGGCAAGCGTCATCACGGTTCCGGGCTCCTGAGGGGGTGAGGGGAGGCGCGGCGCACCCCGGGGGACGGGCGGCACGACAGCGATGGCCGGACAAAGCTATCAACGCGCGGTGGCCCCGACGGGTTCCACGGATGTCCGGGGGATGCACGCCCGCCGCCCGCTCAGCCGCCGTGGCGGTCCGCGTTCGCCCCGATCGCGTCCCTGAGGTGCGCGGCGAGGCCCGGCCGCACGGCATCGTAGAACGTCCTGAAACGCTCGTCCGAAACGTACATCTCACCGAGGCAGCGATGGACGTCGTACGAGCAGGCGTAGAACCAGGTGCAGATGTGGAGCCGGTGCTCCTCGGCCAGGTCCATGGCCCGCTCCCCCTCCGGGGGCTCACCGGCGGCCATCAGGGCGGCATAGCGCCCGCCCCAGTCGGCCGCCTCGGCCTGGATGCGCCGCCAGTCGTCCTTCGAGTGGCGCGCGGTGCGCCGCCGCGACTCGGCGTACTCGGCCGTGCCGCCCCAGCGGCGCCCGGCCTCCTCCGCGTACTGCTCCGGGTCCTGGTCCCCGAAGACCTCGAACCTCTCCTCGGGCGTGAGACGGATACCCATCGTGCGTGCCTCCATGGCGTGCTCCACGGCCGCCGCCATCCTGCGCAGCCTCTCGATCCGGGCGGTGAGCAGCTCGTGCTGCCGGCGCAGCTGTGCGCCCGGGTCCGCGTCCGGATCGTCGAGCAGGGCGGCGACCTCGTCGAGCGGAAAGCCCAGCTCCCGGTAGAACAGGATCTGCTGCAACCGGTCGAGGTCCGCGTCACCGTAGCGCCGGTGACCGGCGTGGGTGCGCTCACCGGGTACGAGCAGGCCGATCTCGTCGTAGTGGTGCAGGGTGCGCACGGTCACTCCGGCGACATCGGCCACCTGGCCGACCGAGTAGCTCAACTCCGCTCCTTCCCTTGCGCGCACCAGGCTCGCGCCTCACGCCGCGTGAGGTGCAAGGCGTGTTCCGGTTCGGCACCGATGATGGGGCAGGGACGTGCGCGGCGCATCGCGCGCCGCCCCGCTCACCGCCGCATGCACACCGCTCCGCTTCACCGCCGCACCGATCCGCGGGCCCGCGCCCGCACGACGATCACGACAGGACGGGAGACGACACACCATGCCGCTGCACAGAGGCCGGGAGAAGGCCAACGGGCACCACAGGTCGATGAACCCCTTCTACGGGGAGGCCAACCCGGTCGTCGAGATGAACGAGGCACCGCCGAAGCACCGGCTGCCGGACCGGCCGATGCTGCCCACCACCGCCTACCAGCTGGTCCACGACGAACTGATGCTGGACGGCAACTCGCGGCTGAATCTGGCCACCTTCGTCACCACCTGGATGGAGCCCGAGGCCGGGCAGCTGATGGCCGAGTGCCGTGACAAGAACATGATCGACAAGGACGAGTATCCCCGCACGGCCGAACTGGAACGCCGCTGTGTGTGCATGCTCGCCGACCTGTGGAACGCCCCGGACCCGCAGTCGGCGATCGGCTGTTCGACCACCGGCTCCAGCGAGGCGTGCATGCTCGCGGGGTTGGCCCTCAAGCGCCGCTGGGCCACCCGCAACGCGGACCGCTATCCCTCGAAGGAGGCCCGCCCCAACCTGGTGATGGGGGTGAACGTCCAGGTCTGCTGGGAGAAGTTCTGCAATTTCTGGGAGGTGGAGGCACGCCAGGTGCCCATGGAGGGCGACCGGTTCCATCTGGACCCCGCGGCCGCCGTCGAGTTGTGCGACGAGAACACCATCGGGGTGATCGGCATCCTCGGCTCCACCTTCGACGGATCCTACGAGCCGATCGCCGACCTCTGCGCCGCGCTGGACCAGCTCCAGGAACGCACGGGTCTGGACATCCCGGTGCATGTGGACGGGGCGTCCGGCGGGATGATCGCGCCCTTCCTCGACGAGGACCTGGTCTGGGACTTCCGCCTGCCGCGGGTCGCCTCCATCAACGCCTCGGGCCACAAGTACGGGCTGGTCTACCCGGGCGTGGGCTGGGCCCTGTGGCGCGACCAGGAGGCCCTGCCCGAGGAGCTGGTCTTCCGGGTCAACTACCTGGGCGGCGACATGCCGACCTTCGCGCTCAACTTCTCCCGGCCCGGGGCCCAGGTGGTGGCGCAGTACTACACCTTCCTGAGGCTGGGCCGGGAGGGCTACCGTGCGGTCCAGGAGACCTCGCGGAAGGTGGCGCGGGGGCTCGCCGACCGGATCGGGGAACTGGGCGACTTCCGGCTGCTGACCCGGGGCGACCAGCTGCCGGTCTTCGCGTTCACCACCACGCCGGACGTGACGGCGTACGACGTCTTCGACGTCTCCCGGCGGCTGCGGGAGTCCGGCTGGCTGGTGCCCGCGTACACCTTCCCGGCCAACCGCGAGGATCTGTCGGTGCTGCGGGTCGTGTGCCGCAACGGCTTCTCCACGGACCTGGCCGACCTGTTCCTCGAGGATCTGACCAGGCTGCTGCCCGAGCTGCGGCAGCAGCCGCACCCGCTGACCCGTGACAAGGCGGCCGCCACCAGCTTCCACCACTGAGGTCAGGGCCCTCGCCGACACCGGCCCGCCGGGGCGCCCGGGGGGCGGTGTCGGTGGGCCGGGGGCGGCCGGGCGGTGTCGGTGGGCCGGGGGCGGCCGGGTGTTTCTCGTCGCCGGATCGGATCCGAAGGGGCTGATCCAGAAGGGGCTGATTCAGAAGGGGCTGATTCAGAAGGGGAACGCGCTGCGGCCGTGCTGCACCGAGATCCACTTCTGGGTGGTGAAGGCCTCGACCGTGGTCTCGCCGTTCAGCCGCCCGACGCCCGAGTGCTTCTCGCCGCCGAACGGGACCAGCGGCTCGTCGTGGACCGTGCCGTCGTTCACATGGAACATGCCCGTCTCGATCCGCCGGGCGAAGGCCACCCCGCGCTCGACGTCGCCGGTGTGGACGGCGCCGCTGAGGCCGTAGGGGGTGTCGTTGGTGAGCCGGACGGCCTCCTCCTCGCCGTCGAAGGGGATGAGCAGGGCGACCGGGCCGAAGATCTCCTGCCGGAGGACCGCGGATCCGGCCGGGATGTCCGTGAGGACGGTCGGCCGCACCAGGTTGTCCGTGGTGGTGCCGCGCACCAGCGCCGTGGCGCCCTCCGCCAGGGCCTGCTCCACCGTGCCCGAGAGGGCGTCCGCCTGCGAGGAGTTGATGACCGGGCCGAGGACGGTCTCCGGGTCGCGCGGGTCGCCCGCCTTCAGGGACGTCACCTTGGCGACGAACTTCTCGGTGAACTCGGCCAGCACCGAGCGGTCGACCAGGACGCGGTTGGCGGCCATGCAGACCTGGCCCTGGTGGACGAAGCGACTGAAGACGGCCGCGTCGACCGCGTAGTCGACATCGGCGTCGTCGAGGACCACCAGGGCGCTGTTGCCGCCGAGTTCGAGCACGGAGCGCTTGAAGTGCGCGGCGCAGACGGTGGCGACGTGGCGGCCGACCGCGTCGGAGCCGGTGAAGGAGATGACCTTGGGGACCGGGTGGTCGATGAAGGCGTCGCCGATCTCGGCTATGTCCGTGATCACCACGTTCAGCAGGCCGCCCGGCAGCCCCGCGTCCTCGAAGATCTTCGCGACCAGGGAGCCGCCGACGATCGGGGTGTTCTGGTGCGGCTTGAGCACCACGCCGTTGCCGAGGGCGAGCGCGGGCGCGACGGACTTGAGCGACAGCAGGAAGGGGAAGTTGAACGGGCTGATCACACCGACCACGCCGACGGGCACCCGGTAGAGGCGGTTCTCCTTGCCGTCGACCGGCGACGGCAGGATCCTGCCCTCGGGGCGCAGCGCCAGCTGGACCGACTCGCGCAGGAACTCCTTGGCGAGGTGCAGCTCGAAGGCCGCCTTCAGCCGGGTGCCGCCCAGTTCGGCGACGATCAGCTCGGTGATCTCCGCCTCGCGCTCCTCGACCAGCCCGAGGGCCTTCTCGAACACCGCGCGGCGGGCATAGGCGTTGGTGGCCGCCCACTGCTTCTGAGCGGCCTCGGCGGCACGGTAGGCGTCGTCGATCTCCTCGACCGTGGCTATCGTGATCGACGCCAGCTTCTCACCGTCGTACGGATTGAAGTCGATGATGTCCCAGGAGCCCGTGCCCGGGCGCCACTCGCCGCCGATGTACTGCCGAGCCAGATCGGTGAAGTAGGACGACATGTGATCCCTCAATCCCTCGCAGCCGAAGCAGGAACCCGTTCACGCTCCCGCGATCGCGTCACGGTCTGATTGGGCGTCATGCTACTTGTGTCACACGGGAGTTGTGGGGCTGCTGGGACAACACCGGGGACGGCAGGGGACAACGTCGCGGGACGGCCGGGTGCGACCGCGGGACGGCCGGGGCGACCGGGTGCGACCGGGGGAAGCTTCAGGAAAGCCGGAGCAGTCCCCGCAGCAGGTCGCGGCTCTCGTCCGGACCCGGACTGTCCTGCTGGAGCTCCTTCATCGCGGACTCGTACTGGAGGACGTCCTCGCGCTTGTCCAGATACAGGGCGCTGGTGAGCTGCTCCATATAGACCACGTCGGACAGGTCGGACTCGGGGAAGCTGAGAATGGTGAAGGCACCGCTCTCACCGGAGTGGCCGCCGAGTCCGAACGGCATGACCTGGAGCCGGACGTTGGGCCGCTCCGAGATGTCGATCAGATGCTGGAGCTGTCCGCGCATCACCTCGCGGTCGCCGTAGGGGCGGCGCAGGGCCGCCTCGTCGAGGACGACGTGGAACTGGGGGGCGTTCTCCGACAGCAGGTACTTCTGCCGTTCGAGCCGCAGGGCCACCCGCCGGTCGATGTCCGCCGCGCTCGCGCCCCTCATACCCCGGGCGACGACCGCGTGCGCGTACCCCTCGGTCTGGAGCAGGCCGTGCACGAACTGGACCTCGTACGAGCGGATCAGATGGGCCGCGCCCTCCAGGCCGACATAGGTGGGGAACCAGCTCGGCAGCACATCCGAGTAACTGTGCCACCAGCCCGCGACATTGGCCTCCTTCGCGAGGGAGAGCAGGGATGTCCGTTCGGCCTCGTCGACGATCCCGTACAGCGTCAGCAGATCCTCGACGTCACGTGTCTTGAAGCTCACCCGTCCCAACTCCATGCGGCTGATCTTCGACTCCGAGGCCCGGATCGAGTAGCCGGCCGCCTCCCTGGTGATGCCGCGGGCCTCGCGGAGACGCCTGAGATGGGATCCCAGCAGAATGCGCCGCACCACTGACCCGCTCGAGTCCCCAGCGCTCACTTGTCAGCCTCCCCAACCGTCCTTCAGACCGCGCAGTCTGCCACTAAAGCACTTCGAGCAGTACTCGTACGGTTACAGAAATGGAAAGCAGACAAAGCTGAGACCGAACGAAGATCAGAGGGGGGCAAGCACCAGGGAAGAAAGTGGTCGAAGAAACAAACAGAAAGCGGTACGAGAGCGTTCAATTCTGGCGCGTGCACGTGCATCTGCCCTTGCATCTGCCTGGCTCATCCGAAACCATGGTCCCGCGCCACCGCTGCATCGCACCGACCGCGACACCCGGGAGTGCCTCGCATGGGGACGAATGGATCGACCATGCTCGAGCCCTTACGGCAGGGACTTCCGCCGCTCGACCTCACGGCCGTGGCCGGCGCAGCCTCCTGCGCGTTGCCGGCCCGTCTCGAAGCGGTACGGGAAGCACGGCAGTTCACCCGCAGAACCCTGAGCGAATGGGACGCGGACGAGCGCTTCGACGATGTCTGCCTCGTGGTCTCCGAACTCGTGACCAACGCACTGCGCCATGCTCTGCCCGCGCCCTCGCGGTGCGCGGACGAGCAGTACGCGCCGGTGCGGCTGCATCTGATGCGCTGGACCGCGCGCCTGGTGTGCGCCGTGCGCGACCCCAGTCATGACAGTCCGGTCGCGGGTGACTCCGAGGACTTCTCGGCCGAATCGGGCCGCGGGCTGTTCCTGGTCGACTCGTTCGCCGACAGCTGGGGCTGGCATCCGCTGGCGGGCACGCTGCACGGCAAGGTGGTCTGGGCCCTGTTCCGACTGCCGACCGCGCCGAAGTGCACCGAGTGATCCCCTTCGTCGCTCTCTGAGGCAGCGGATCTACGCGTGTAGGCGTCTTGTTCTTCATCTGCGTTACTCCGCTGAGTGCTTCTACGCGTAGTGCTTCTACGCGCGTTGCCCGCGCATCCCGAGGTGCGCGGGCAACGAACCGGGCGGAGCGGGCGGAGACCCCCGCCCTCACGCGATCAGATGGTCGAACTCCCCGTCCTTGATGCCGAGCAGCATCGCCTCGATCTCCGCGCGGGTGTAGACGAGCGCGGGGCCGCCGGGGAAGCGCGAGTTCCGCACCGCCACCTCTCCCCCGGGCAGCCGGGCGAACTCCACGCACGACCCCTGCGAGTTGCTGTGCCTGCTCTTCTGCCAGGCCGCTCCGTGCAGCTCCGTCGCAGCCATGCCGTTGTACACGTCATCCACGTCGTACACGTCGTGGTCCACAGGTCGCTCCCGGGTGGTGCATTGGCTGGTATGGCCATCGATGCAGTGGTCAACTGTCCCGGATCATAACTCCGTTCACATGCAGGTGCATGGGCATATGCACGTGCACGCGGGGTGTCCCTGCGATTACAGCCTTTACGGTGCCTTGACTGCGGCGTGACTGCCGTCTGACTGCGGCCCGTCGAGCGTCTGCCCCGGAGGCCGCCGCCCATGCGGCCTCCGTCCACGTCATGAAGCTTGCGTACGAGGAGAGAGACGCGCTGCGGGCGCTTCCTGTTCCCGCTTCCCGGCCTCACTTCCCGGTCCCACTTCCCGGTCCCACTTCCCGGTCCCATTCCCGGTCCGCTTCCGGGCCCCGGAGTCGAGTGAGCAAGCCCACGCCGGATTCCCCCTCTGGGCATGCCGGGCGCCCTGATAGCTTGCTGCGGCCGCCCCCGGCCCCCGTCCGGCAATCTTGGGAGACCTCAGTGACCACGGCGATCCTCCTCACCCGCGGGCAGGCCCGTGTCGCATTGGCGTCCGCGGGTCTCGTGGCCGCACTCCTGCTGACCGGGTGCAGCGGCGGCTCCGGGGACAGCGGTTCCGGCGACGGCGGCTCCGCCACGCCCGGTGCGACCGGGTCGGCGTCGGACTCCGGCGGCTCCGCGAGCCCCAAGGGCGGCACGCTGGAGGGCAGTTGGCTGGCCACCACCGGCGGCAAGGCCGTGGCCCTGGTGATCACGGGTAAGCAGGCCGGGCTCTTCGCCACCGGCGGCACCGTGTGCAGCGGAACCGCGGGCGAGGAGGCGGGCATGCAGATGATCCACCTCAAGTGCACCGACGGCAGCAAGAGCCGGGCCACCGGCATGGTCGACTCCGTGAACTCCACCGGTATGAAGGTCACCTGGGAGGGCGGCCTCGGCACGGAGACCTATCTGAAGGCCGAGGGCGGCAAACTGCCCAGCGGACTGCCGACGTCCGGCCTCGGATCCTGACGTCCCGACTCCTGACGTCCCGACCGGGGCGGGGTACGAGGGGTGCGCGGGGCGGCGCATCCGGGTTTCCGTGGGGGCGCGCAATGTACCGCCGGGCGCCTGCGTGATGATCCTTGGACACCGTCACGATCCCAGAGGACCCTCATGCGTACGATCCGCGTCCCCCTCGCAGTCGCCGTGCTCGCCACGGCGCTGACCCTGACCGCCTGCGACAGCAAGAGCGGTGGCGACGAGGCGAAGGCCGCCGGCTGCACGGTCGCCGTCAAGGTCGGCCCCGGCAACGCGGCCACCACGGCGGGCGACACCGGGAACGTCCCGGTCACCGTCACCAACAGCGGCAGCAAGCAGTGCACCTTCCAGGGCTTCCCGGGCGTCGCGCTCACCGGCGGTTCGTCCTCCTGGAACGTCGCGAACGAGAAGGGCGCCACTCCCGTGAAGGTGGCGCTCCAGAAGGGCGAGGCGGCGACCTTCACCCTCACCTACGTCCGCGGGAGCGGCGGCTCGCACAGCGCGCCCGCGCGAGCGGTGAAGATCACCGTCCCGGGCGCCGGTGACGCCAAGAGCTACCCGTGGTCGTACGGCGATGTGGCGCTGAAGTCCCAGGACACCCCCGATGCCTCGGTGGGCCCGATCCAGGTCGCGGGCGACTGACCGGATCATCCCTCAGGTGAGCCGGGGCCGCTCCCCCGCCCGGGGCCCCTCCGTGACCCGGGCGCGGTCGGCGGCCGCGGCCCCCTCTTCCCAGCCCGCTGCGTCGGTTACCCCGCGCATCCGGGTGGTGACCGAGTCCGGGAACATCTGCTCCATGTGGTCGGCGACGGCCACGTCCCGGGCCGCCAGCACTGGCAGCAATTCGCCCTCGGTGCTGTCCACCTGGCCCTCGGCGGCGGCCCGGAGCCGGTCGCCGATTCGGTGCGCGTACGCGGCCAGGAACGACTGCCGGAAGGTCTTCGTACGCTTCCGGCCGCCCTTGCGCTGCGCCGCCTCCGCCCGGGTCATGGCGGCGGTGGCCTGCACCAGCAGCGAGGTGTGGAGCAACTCGACGGCCTCCAGGTCGGGTTCGAATCCGATGACCGTGGAGAAGCCGAAGGCCTCGTGCCACACGGCACGGCAGCGGTTCGCGGCCGCCACCGCGTCCAGGAGCACCGCCTTGGCCGTCTCGTACGGCGGGTCCACGCCGATGCGGCAGGCACCGGGGGTGTTCGCGTTGTGCGTCCGGGCGGCGAGCAGCGCCTCGTCGATGCTGTGCCGGGCCATCAGCTCCTGCGCCTTGGCGCTGAGTGCCTCGGCCTCCTCCGGATAGCCGGTCGCCTCCGCCTTCGCGAGCAGCGCGCGGATACGGCCGAGCATCCGGGACTCCGGCTGCTGCGGGGCACCGGACCGCCCGGGCACGTCCAGCGGTTCGAGCGCGGGGAGGCGGAGCAGCAGGCGGTACAGCTCCAGCACGGCGGTCGCGTGGGAGAAGCGGTCCGGGAGGCGCGGGGGCTCCCCGTCGAGTTCCCGCAGCTGGGCGGTCCAGCGCGGGCCGGGGGACGGCCGCCGCCCGGCCTCCCGGAGGATCAGCTCCGAGACCAGGCGGACATGCGGGTCGTCCAGTTCGCGCCGTACGACGCGTACGACATCGGCGGGCTGCCAGTTGCGCCGCCAGGCGGCACCGAGGAACTCCTCGCCGCGCCGGGCCAGTTCGCCGTCGGCCGCGGGGTCGGCGGCGAGCAGGGAGGCGCCGGTGTCCAGGGCCGCGTCGGCGTCGTCGTAGAGGGCGGCGCGGAAGGCGCGGTCCACGGTGGTCGTCGTACTCACGCGTTCGATCGTGACATGCCCGGACAGGTGTCAACTTCCGGTTGACACTCTTGAGACTGTCAACCTACCGTTGACACATGACGGCCAAGCCTCACACCACAGCGAAACTGCGCCTCGACGACCTCATCGAAGCCATCAGGACGGTGCACACCGACGCGCTGGAGCAGCTCCAGGACGCGGTACTCGCCGCGGAGCACCTCGGCGATGTGGCGGACCATCTGATCGGCCACTTCGTGGACCAGGCCCGGCGGTCGGGAGCCTCCTGGACCGACATCGGCAAGAGCATGGGCGTGACCCGGCAGGCGGCCCAGAAGCGTTTCGTCCCCAAGGAGTCGGCGGACCTCGACCCCGGCCAGGGGTTCAGCCGCTACACGCCCCGCGCGCGCCATGTGGTGATGGCCGCGCACCAGGCCGCGAAGGACGCGGGCAGCGCCGAGACGGTGCCCGGCCACCTCGTCCTCGGCCTGCTGGCGGAACCGGACGGGCTCGCCGCCCGTGCGGTGCTGGCCCGCGGCGTCCCGCTGGAGGCGGTGCGCGAGGCGGCCGCCGCGGTGCTGCCGCCCCGGGCCGAGGAGGTCCCGGACCTCGTGCCCTACGCCCCCGCCGCCAAGAAGACCCTCGAACTCACCTTCCGCGAGGCCCTCCGCCTGGGCCACACCTACATCGGCACCGAGCACATCCTGCTGGCGCTCCTGGAACTGGAGAACGGCCAGGGCCCGCTGTCCTCCCTCGGCCTGGACAAGACGACGACGGAGGAGTACCTCACGGCCCTGCTGGCCGGGATCAGCGAGTCCTTCGGGCCCCCGGCACCGGGGGCGGAGGGGCAGGAGGAGGAGCAGTAGAAGGAGCCGGAGGGGCGGGAGGATCGGGAGGAGTGACCGAGAGGCGGGAGGAGTGAGCGGCCCCGCTGCGCAGGATCTGGAGGAGTGAGCGGTCCGGGTCCGCGGGCAGGTCGGGGGCCGTTGTCAGACCCCCCTGCCAGACTCTGTGCATGACCGGGCGCTGGGCTCTCGCTCCGGCCGAGGACGGCGGCGTGGAGACCGTCGCGCTCGGCCCGGACGGGCTGCCCGCCGGGCCTGTGGTCAGGGAGGAGGATCTCGGCGCGGCCGTGCGGGCGCGGCCCGAGGTCACCCGCTGGGTGTGGCGGTCCACCGCCGACGTCCAGCCGCGTCTGCTCGCCACGGGGGTGCGAGTCGACCGGTGCTACGACGTCGAGGCCGCCGAGACCCTCCTCCTGGGCCACGAGGGCCGTCTCGGTGAGCCCCGGTCCGCCGCCGCCGCGCTGGCCCGGCTGCGCGGCGGCCCCGTGCCAACGGATCCGCCGCTCCGTTCCGCCGAGCCCGGCTCGCAGTCCTCCCTGTTCGAAGCGGGCCCGGTCCGGGTCCCGCTGAAGGACCTCGTCGAGGTGTACGCGGACCAGCAGCGCCGGCACGAGGCCGCCGCCCATCCGGAGCGCATGCGGCTGCTCACCGCCGTCGAGTCCGCCGGAATGCTCGTGGCGTCCGAGATGAACCGCACCGGGCTGCCCTGGAGCGCCGACGTCCACCGCGAGGTGCTCCACGAGCTGCTCGGCGAGCGGTATGCGGGCGGCGGCGAGCCCCGGCGGCTGGCCGAACTGGCCGAGGACATCTCGGCCGCCTTCGGCCGACGAGTCAGACCCGAGCTGCCCGCCGATGTCCTCAGGGCCTTCGCGGGGGCCGGGATCCGGGTGAAGTCCACCCGCCGCTGGGAGATCGAGTCCGTCGACCACCCCGCCGTACGGCCCCTCCTCGAGTACAAGCGGCTGTACCGCATCTGGGTGGCCCACGGCTGGTCCTGGCTCCAGGACTGGGTGCGCGACGGCCGCTTCCGTCCCGAGTACCTGCCGGGCGGCACGGTCACCGGCCGCTGGGTCACCAACGGCGGTGGCGCCCTTCAGATACCCAAGGTCATCCGGCGGGCCGTGGTCGCCGACCCGGGCTGGCGGCTGGTGGTGGCCGACGCCGCCCAGATGGAGCCGCGGGTGCTGGCCGCGATCTCGCGCGACCCGGCGTTCATGGAGGTGGCGGGCCGGGAGGCCGACCTCTACCAGTCGGTGTCGGACCGCGCCTTCTCCGGCGACCGCGACCAGGCCAAGATCGCCGTGCTCGGAGCGATCTACGGCCAGACGTCCGGTGACGGCCTGAAGAACCTGGCCGCGCTGCGCCGCCGCTTCCCCCAGGCCGTCGCCTATGTCGACGACGCGGCGCGCGCGGGCGAGGAGGGCCGGCTCGTACGGACCTGGCTGGGCCGGACCTGCCCGCCCGCCGCCGGAGGTTCCGCGGACACCACGGAGGAGGCGGGCCTCCCCCAGGAGGACGGCCCGGAGACCGGCCCGCCCGGCGAACCCCAGCAGCGGATGCCGGGATACGCCTCGACGAACTCCCGCGCCCGCGGCCGCTTCGCCCGCAACTTCGTGGTACAGGGCAGCGCCGCCGACTGGGCCCTGGTGCTGCTCGCCGCACTGCGCCGGTCCTGCGCGGGCCTCGCCGCCGAGCTGGTCTTCTTCCAGCACGACGAGGTGATCGTGCACTGCCCCGCGAAGGAGGCGGAGACGGTGGCCGCGGCGATCCGGGAGGCCTCCGACCTGGCGATGCGGCTGGCCTTCGGCGACACACCGGTCCGGATTCCCTTCACCACGGCGGTCGTCGAGTGCTACGCGGACGCGAAGTAGGAGGTCTCTTTCGGCGGGGGTGCTCGGCCCGGCTCACTTCCGCGCCAGTCGCTCCCGCAGTTCCCCCGCGACCGGACTGTCCGTGCCGTCGAGCGCGGCGAGTGCGGCCGTCCACTGCCGACGGGCCTCCTCCGCCTCACCGTCCGCGAGATGCAGCAGGCCCCGCTGATGGCGGGCGAGCCCCCCGGCGTAGCAGTCACCGCGACGGCCGGCCAGCGCCAGCAGCTCATCGCACTCCTGTACGGCCCGCGCCAGATCGCCCCGCTCCCTGAGCGCCCGCACCAGCCCGAGCCGGGTCTGTGACTCGCCCTGCCAGTGCCCATGGCCGCCGAGGATGCGCAGGCTCTCCTCGAAGTGCGGTACGGCGGCGTCCGGTTCACCGAGTGTGAGACGGTCGAAGCCGATGTTGCAGTGGGCGGTGTGGCGGACGACGACATGGCCCATCCGCTCGCCGATCTCCAGGCTGCGGCGGTGGTGTTCGACGGCCACCCGCGGGTCCGTGTGCGCGTAGAGGTTGCCGAGGTTGCTGTAGGTGAGGGCTTCCTGCATCGGGTCGTTGAGGACCCGGAGGTACCCCAGGCACTGGCGCAGGGTCTCGCCCGTCTCCTCGTAGCGGCCGAGGGTTTCCAGCAGCACCGCACGGTGGTTGAGGCCCCGGAGCAGACAGGAGAGGTCGTGGTGGCGCCGCCAGATCGCCAGCGCCTCGTCGAGCCGGGCGAGTGCCTCATTGCCGCGGCCCTTCAGGAAGTTCATCCCGGCCAGGTCCAGCAGCGCGAACGCCTCCGCGGGGGTGTCACCGAGTCGGCGCACCCCGTGCAGAGCGGCGCGGACGAGCACCTCCAGCTCGGCGACATGGCCGCGGCGCTGGAGATGGGGAGCGATCAGCCGGACGATCAGCGGGACATGGGCCGAGGTGTCGGCATGGCGCTCCACCAGGGCGACGACGTTGTCCAGTTCGAGGACGATCCAGTCGGCGGCGGCCCGGCCGGACCCGAAGACGGGCGCGGCCGCCACGTCCGCGGCATACGTCCCGGGCTGCGACGGGGTGGCCCGAAGCCGGTCCTCACGCTCGGCACCCGGCTCGACGGTGGCCTCGTAGGCCCGGGTGGCCATGGCGGTGTACCAGCGCAGGGCCACTTCCGCGGGACAGGGCTGCGTGCGGGGGGTGTCTCCGCAGGCCGGGGCGGGGGCCGGGGGGCGAGGAACGGACTCCTTGGCCGGAGCCCGACGAACGGTCTCCTCGGCCGGGGCCACGGGACGGGAAGCCGCAGTCTCCTCGGCCGGGGCCGGGTCCGGGGCCGGGGCCGGGGTGTCAGGGGGCGTCGTCTCGCCCATGGCGGTTTCGCGGGCGAAGTCCCGGACGAGGTCGTGCGGCGCGTACCGCCCGTACGCCGTCTCCTCCAGGAGGGCGACATCGACGAGCCGGTCGAGGGCGGCCTCGGCCCGCCGCTCGTCCGTGCCGAGCAGCCGCGCGAGCAGGGCCGCCCCGTAGCCGGGCAGATCCAGCGCGCCGATACGGCCGAGGGCACGCGCCGCGTCCCGGTCCGCCTCGCGCTCCGAGGCCCGCAGCGCGTCATGGGCGACCGCGAGCGATCTGCGCACGCTCAGGTCGTCGTACTCCAGGTGGTGCAACCGCCCTTCGGTGGCGGCCAGTTGACTGGCCAGGACGTCCGGGGCGAGCGCCCGGCGGGCGGCGAGCCGGGCGGCCACCACGCGTAGGGCGAGCGGCAGCCGCCCGGCGAGTTCGACCAGCGGATGCCCTGCGTCGAGACCGTCCCGGCCGGAGACCGCGCGCAGCAGGGCCGCGCTCTCCTCGCCGGACAGCGGCGCCAGCGGAACCCGGTGGGCGCCGTCGAGCGCGGTGAGCGGGGAACGGCTCGTCACCATCACCGCACAACCGGGCCCACCTGGCAGCAGCGGCCTGACCTGGGCGGCGTTCGCCGCGTCGTCCAGCACCATCAGGGTGCGGGTGGGGGCGAGCAGGGACCGCAGCAACGCGGCCGCGGCGTCCGGCTGCGAGGGAATCCGGCGGGGCTCGGCGCCGAGGTCGCGCAGCAGTGCGGTGAGGGCCTGCTCGGGGGTCAGCGGGGTCATGCCGGGTGTGGCGCCGTGCAGGTTCACATAGAGCTGACCATCGGCGAAACGTTTCCTCAGCCCCTGCGCCACCGTCAGCGCGAGCGCGCTCTTGCCGACCCCGGCCATACCGCTGAGCACGGCGACACGCGGGGTGTCCTGCTCGGTCCCGAGAAAGCGCAGCAGTTCGTCGCGAACCGTCGCCCGCCCGGTGAAGTGGGCCGGGGCGGGCGGGAGCTGAGCGGGTCGGGGGCCCCCGGGACCCGTACGCCCTCCTGCGGCCTCCATACGTCCGGTGCCCGGGCCGTCGTCCCCCAGGATCTCCAGGTGGGCCGCGCGCACCGCGCCTCCGGGCTCGACCCCGAGTTCCTCGATCAGCCGTTCGCGCAGATCCCGATGGACGGCCAGCGCCTCGGCCGGACGGCCGGTGCGGTGCAGTACGAGCATGAGCAGCCGGTGGAAGCCCTCCCGCAGCGGGTGTTCCGCCACCAGCGCGGCCAGTTCCGGCACCAGCCCGCCGAGCCGGGCGCCGCCGAGGTGCAGTTCGGCGTCGTACCGCCATTCCAGGGCCAGCAGCCGCGCCTCCGCCAGGCGCCGCACCAGGGCGTGTCCGCGGGTCTCGGGGGGCAGCCCGCTGAGGGGGGTGCCGCGCCACAGCGCGAGCGCGGCGGACGCCTCGCCGAGGGTGCGGTCCCAGTCTCGGCCGGTGTGCGCGGCGCGGGCCGCGGCCACATGCCCCTCGAAGACACGTATGTCCAGCTCACCGTCGTCGACCCGGAGGAGATAGCCGGGCGCCACGGCGCGCAGCCGCTGGGAGCCGTCCGTGCCGAGAAGGCGGCGGAGCCTGGTCACATGGTTCTGCAAGGAGGCGTGGGCGCTGGCCGGCGGGGCGCCGCTCCACAGGGCGTCCTTGAGTGCGTCGACCGAGACGACCCGGCCCGGCTCCAGCAGAAGCGCGACCAGCAGGGCACGCATCTTGGCGCTGCCGACCGGCCGGTTCTCGCCGTCGGCGTCGTATACGACGGGCGGCCCCAGCAGCCCGAACCGCAGCCCGTACCGCATAGCCGCCCCGCTGTCCTTCCGCACGGCCCGGCCGTGCCTCGTTCCACGGCGCGGCACGATCGCCCCATCGCCGCGCCGCTCTGCCGTACGGCCAACCGCCGTTTTCCATCTGATAGTTCACATCCGCATACGGCGATTTCCCGCCGCATGGTCCGCCCGTTCCCGGGTAGGAACCGACCAGCTCACGGCTCATTCCGGAACCGTTGGCCACATGTTAGCGATCTGTTGGCGTGGCCTGATGTGATCCCTGCATCGGATCTGGCCCGACGGTGCGCGCGTGGATGCGCAGCTCGGGGGAGTGTCGCCGCCGCGGCCGGATTCCGGAAGCACGAGGACCCGGTCGGCGGAGGTGAACGACCGGGTCTTTCGTCATGGGGCGCGGCGGGGAGACCGTGCGGACGCCTGCCGCGAATCCCCCGGACTCCACGACTCCCCCGGGCTCGTCAACTCCCCCCGGATCCTCGGCTCTCCCGGGCTCCTCGGCTGCCCCGGGGTCCTCGGCCCTCCCGGACTCCTCAGAGCACCGGAGGACGACCGAGCCGCGTCAGGCGCCACACCGTGCGCCAGCGCATGGGGCGCCGCTCGCCGCCCGGGGTCCGCAGCCCCTCCATGAACCCGCCGAACCAGGCCCGCAAGCCGCCGACCGACCGGGTCCGCAGCAGGGTGACGGCGATCCAGACCCCCAGATGCACAGGGATGAGCGGCAGGGGCAGCCGTCGCCGTACGAGCCACACCCGATTCCGCGCGGTGACCCGGTAGTAGATGGCGTGCCGGGCGGGTGAGGTCTTGGGGTGCTGGAGGAGCAGCTCGGGCGCGTAGAGGATGGTCCAGCCGGCGTCGGCGGCCCGCCAGGCGAGGTCCGTCTCCTCGTGCGCGAAGAAGAACTCGGCGGGCCAGTCACCGGTTTCGGCGAGCATCGCCATGGACAGCGCGTGCCCACCGCCGAGGAAGCCGGTCACCGGGCCGCCGCGCATCGGATCGGCGGCGCCGATCCGCGGCACATGCCGACGCTGGGTCTCCCCGTGCTCGTCGGCGATACGGAACCCGACGATGCCGAGCCGCGCGTCGGCCGCGTAGAGATCACGTACCCGGCGGAGCACATCGGCTTCCACCAGCAGCCCGTCGTCGTCCAGTTCGACCACGGCATCGACGTCCCCGAACTCCCGCAGCCGGGCGAGGGCGACATTGCGGCCACCGGGACAGCCCAGGTTCTCGTCCACCTCTATGCAGGTGACCTCGCCGGGAAGACCGAGGCGCTCGGCGAACTCGGGCAGCGGACACCCGTTGCCGACGACGACGATGCGGGCCGGGGCGAGATCCTGCTTGGCGACGGAGGCGAGGAGGGCGTCGACCTCGGCCGGGCGGTTGCCCATCGTGACGACGGCAACGGCGATGCGGGGCCCCACCTCATGCTGCGGCTGCGACACGACCACCCACCCCATCCCGGCCCACGACTGTCCACGCGATGCTAGCCGTTAACCAAGAGGTCGCTCGGTGTCCCCCGGTTCTCCCCGCACCCGATGAATTTCCCGAACGGACCGGCATCTTTACCCGCTTTACCTTCGCCCACTTCCCCTCACCTCCGCCCACCTCCGCACCAGCCGCCCCACCCCGACCCGACCCGCCCCGCCCCGCCTCTGCACGCAGGCCGCTCCCCCGCCCCTCCCACACATCCACCCATCCACACATCACCGATGCAGCGATGCACCATTCATCGCCCTCACCGAACGCAGCGACAATGCGGTCCGAATTCCCATGAATTCACTGCCGCAAATCCCCGCTCTCCCCACCCCCGCGAACCTCCCCCCAGCGCCCGGCGGCCACGGGCAGCGGCCCGGCGGGTCGGGTACCCTGACCACGACCGCGCGCAGCGCCCAGGAGCAGCAGAAGAGAAAGGGGACGGAGGATCGGGGCCCGAAAGGCACCGTGATTCCCACCGCCGATGCCGTCCATCCCGCGGGCCGGTTCGCCCAAGGAAATTTCCAGCCCGAGCAATCCCCATGTGAAGGAACTCGCCGCTCTCCGCCGTCGGCGGAACAGGCAGAATTCCGGGGTGACCCTGGTGGAGGGCTACGAGGAACTGGATCTCGCCCTGCGGGCCGGGGTACGCCCCCGCGAGCTGTACTTCTGCCCCGCGCTGACCGGCGGCACGGACCCGAGGGACGTCCTGGCGCGGGCCGCCGAACGTGGTGCCGACCTCTACAGCCTGAGCCGCCAGGCCTTCGACAAGGCCGCCTACCGCGAGGGCCCGGACGGCTGGCTCGCCGTCGTACCGGACATCGAGACCGACCTCTCCCGGATCGAGGTCGACGAGACCTCCCTCTTCCTGGTGTGCGAGAGCGTCGAGAAGCCGGGCAACCTGGGCTCGATGCTGCGCACCGCCGACGCGGCCGGAGTCACCGCCGTGATCTCGGCCAACCCGGTCACCGACTGGGGCAACCCCAATGTGATCCGGGCCAGCAAGGGCACCGTGTTCGCCGTCCCGATCGCCTCCGCCGACTCCGAGGAGGTCATGCGCTGGCTGACCGAGCACTCGGTGAAGGCCGTCGCGGCGACCCCCGACACGGATGTCCTGATGGCGGACGTCGACATGTCCGGCCCCACCGCGATCCTGGTCGGCAGCGAGAAGTACGGCCTGTCGGACCAGTGGCTCGCGGGCAGTCACACCAGGGCGAAGATCCCGATGTTCGGCCAGGTGGACTCCCTCAACGTCGCCGTATCGGCAGCCCTCTTCACCTATGAGGCCGTACGGCAGCGCATGGCTGCACGGCGCCGCTGAGCGCCGCGCCCGTGCGCCCCGCCCTTCCCCGGCGAGCGGTCAGCTGCGGGTGACGTTCGCCGTCAGCAGGCGGAGCAACTGCTTTGCGGTGGCGTCCTGTTCCGGGGTCAGCCCCATGGCCTCCCCGATCGCCACCGGAACGGCGCGAGCCCGGTCCCTCAGCTCCGCCCCAGTGCCGGTGAGACGCAGGGAGACGGAGCGCTCGTCGTCGGCACGCCGTTCGCGGCGGATCAGACCACCCGCCTCAAGCCTCTTGAGCAGCGGCGACAACGTGCTGGACTCGAGCTGGAGCGCCGCGCCCAGCTCACGGACGGTCACCCCGTCCTGCCGCCACAGCACCAGCATCACCAGATACTGCGGATAGGTCAGCCCCAGCTCGTCCAGCAGCGGCCGGTACCGGCTGGTCACGGCCCGGGAAGCGGCATAGAGGGCGAAGCACAGCTGATCCTCCAGCAGCAGCGAGCCCCGCTTCTGCTCCTGCTCCCGCTCCTGCTCCTGCTCCTGCTCCTGCTCCTGCTCCTGCTCCGCGGGACGCCCTGCACCCTGGTCCATCACTGACACTCCTGAACTCCGGACGAGTCCTCCAGCGTACTCGTCCGGACGACCACGACCGTATCGCGCTCGATTAGGTTGTGCACGACTTAATCGAGCGCTATCTTCAATGCGTGCCCGCCACCCGGACCGGGCACCGACCGCCGACTGTCATCCGCCACGCGTGGTCGTCAGCCGCGACCGCCAGTCGTCCCCGCCTTCAGGAGAGAGCCATGTCCGCCGAACAGACCTTCAGCCCCGCCAACCCCGTCGTCCTGGAGCCGGCCGCCGCCGCCTTCGCCGAGGCCACCGCCAACCCGCCCTATCTGTTCGACCTCGGCCCGGAAGAGGGCCGCAAGGCCGTCGACGAGGTGCAGTCGGGCGAGATCGCCAGGCCGGACATCGACGAGGAGTGGGTGACCGTCCCGGGCGGACCCACCGGAGCGGTCAGAACCCGCATCGTCCGTCCCGCGGGCGCCACGGGCACCCTCCCCGTGATCATCTACATCCACGGCGCGGGCTGGGTCTTCGGCAACGCCCGCACCCATGACCGCCTGATCCGCGAACTGGCCGTCGGCACCGGCGCGGCAGTCGTCTTCCCCGAGTACGACCTCTCCCCGGAGGCGCGCTACCCGGTCGCCATCGAGCAGAACTACACGGTGGCCCGCTGGGTCGTGGAGGAGGGCGCGGCCAAGGGCCTGGACGCCTCCCGGATCGCGGTCGCGGGCGACTCCGTCGGCGGCAACATGACCGCCGCGCTGACCCTGATGGCCAAGGAACGCGGCGATGTCCCGCTGGTCCAGCAGGTGCTGTTCTACCCGGTGACCGACGCGAGCTTCGACACCGGTTCCTACCACCAGTTCGCCACCGGCTACTTCCTGCGCCGCGACGCAATGCAGTGGTTCTGGGACCAGTACACGACCGACGAGTACGAGCGCGCCCAGATCACCGCCTCCCCGCTGCGCGCCACCACCGAGCAGCTCACCGGCCTGCCCCCGGCCCTGGTCATCACCGGCGAGGCCGACGTCCTGCGCGACGAGGGCGAGGCCTACGCCAACAAGCTGCGGGAGGCGGGCGTAGCGGTCACCGCCGTGCGCTTCCAGGGCGTCATCCACGACTTCGTGATGCTCAACGCCCTCCGCGAAACCCACGCCGCCGAGGCCGCCATCACCCTGGCCGTCGACACCCTCCGCACATCCCTGCACACCAACTGACCCCACCCGCCCCACCCACGGGAACAGAAACAAGAAAGGGCCAGGTCTCCCATCGGACCTGGCCCTTCCCCCCTCCGGCCCCCAGAACCCCCACCCCGCACTCCTGCCGACCGATTCAGAGCCCTCGGTCAAGCCGATCCCGAAGGTCGCCAGGGGCGCGATCTGCTCAATGGAGGCCATCGAGCACCTCCTGCCACCGCCTGGAGACCGCGGTCCAGAATCAACGCATGGACCTCCCCAAGCTGCTGGAAACCGCCTCCCCCCTGGTCTCCGCAGAGATCGCCGCCGAGAACGGCGCTACGGTCAACGACGTCTGGGACTACCTAGCCCACGACGAGTGGGAGGTTGGCCTCGGGCTCCTGGAGAAACTCAGCGACGTCCAGCCGCTTCCGCTCGACCTCTGGGGCTGACCACCCCCACTCCATAGAACCTGCCGCCCCCGGCTCCTGCCATCGATGCAGAGACGGGCGAACTCTTCGTGCCCCCCGGACCCCGACCCGGGCCCAACTGAGACCAGAACCGAGACCGCCGACGCCCACGCGGCCCGCTCCCGCCGCCGTAGCCGCACGTATTGAACGACAAAACCCCAGGTCGAACCGGATCCGGCCTGGGGTTTCAGATGAGCCGCCTTCGGGATTCGAGCTCGAGACCTCAGCATTACGCCACCGCGATCGTTCGTGCTGCGGGGTGCCCGGCTATGTTGCTGAATGACGTTCTGCCTGATCAAAGCACATGCGGTTGGTCGGTTTGTGCTCGCCTCACCTTGTATTCACGATGAGCCCCCACGCATGATGGGCTGTCGGGGACATGACCGACGGGGGGCAGGATGGCGATAGAGCTGCCAGGTGAGGTGGTGTCGTTCCTTCAGTTCATCGGGGTGAACTGGCCGAACGTCAATGAGGACAAGGTTTGTGAATTGGCCTCACACGTGCGGGAGTTCGCAGAGAACGTGGACGACACGCATCAGGACTCCACCGCGACGATCAAGCGGCTGGGCGCGTCCTACCAAGGGGCCTCCTACGAGGCACTGCTCGCGAAGTGGGCACAGCTGTCCAACAGCCACATGAGTGAGTTGATCCAGGCCTGTCACACCGTGGCCACCGCGCTGGACGTGGCGGCTGACGTGATCGTGGGGATGAAGGTGGAGGCCATCGCCGAACTGACCCTGCTGGCCGCCGCTTTCGTCGCGGACCAGGCGGCGGCGGTGGCGTCTCTCGGTCTCGCCGAGGCCGCTGAGGTACTGGTCGTAGAGGCGGCCGAGAAGCTGATGGACTTCCTGGAACTGCAGTTGGAGCAGTACATCATCGGGCAGGTCATCGAGGCCGCTGTCGATCCTCTGGTCGAGGTCGTCGGGCGGGCGGTGACGGGGCTGGTGTTCCAGGCGGCCGAGTCGGCGCTCGGGGTGTCCGTCGGCACCGAGGGCGGGACCGGGCCGATGAGCGAGGGCTTCTCGATCGATCCGGAGCAGATGCACACGCACGCGGAGTTGATGCGCGCTCATGCCGGGACGGTCGCATCGCACGCCGAAATGCTCCGGACCAGGTTGGCCGGGGTGAGTTTCGAGTGAGCGCGCGCCGGATGCCACCGCGGCAGTGCGTGGCGGTGCCTACCAGGGAGCCGCGTGCGAGCAGTTGCTGGCCGAGCAGGCGCGGCAGTTGACCAGCTACACGGACGAGTTGGTTGATGCCTGCTATTGCGTCGCGATCACCTGAGTAGCTGCCGAGGACGAAGGATGGGGCTGTGCAGGAAGCCGATGATGCCGACCGCGACATATGTGGCGCATCAGGCCGCGGCAATGACGATGTGCGTTCTGGCGGAGGTGGCGATCGCGAAGGCCGCCGAGCAGGTGCTCGGCGGCCCTGTCGGCAGCGAGCCGACACGTACAGGTCGATCCAGTTTCAGGCGCTTGGAGCGCGCGCGGTGACCATGCACGACCGCGCAGAGAAGGTCCCCGCCCAGGCGGAGGCGTTCCAGCTCAACATCGCGGGGGTGAGTGTCCGGTGACCAACCCAATCGTCAAGGCGCTGGAGCACGGGGCTCAGAAACTGGGAAAAGCGCTCGGCGAGGACGCCGGCAAGGCTGTGAAGGATTTTTATCACTCGACGGGGAAGAACCTGAAGAAGGTTGCCGACAACACCGTTGAGATTGATAAGAAGCACGCCGAAGATTTCCACAGGATTCACCGCTGTGAGCCCAGCAGGGATGAGCTTCGGGGGCAACTGGGAGACAGGCCTGTCTACCTATTGGGTGACAGGGGGAAGATCCAACGGCTCACCGGGAAGGGCCCAGCCGATTTGACCGACGCGGATCGGGATCTGCTGGGCGTGCCACTGAAACTGAATGGAGCGAATAAAGACACCGTTCCCCGTCGGCCAAAAAATCCGAACAACCCCTACGCCTGGGGCGCAAGCACCAATGAGGAGAGGGCCTCGCGAGCCCGGAAGCACTCAACGGAGGTCCCGTTCCATGAGGATGACCTGTCCCGGGCGACCGCACTGGCGCGGCACGAACAGGGAAGCTACGGAAACTACACGCCCCACAAGCTGACCGGTGAGCCGGTCTTCTCCAGCAACAACTACGCCGCCATGCGGGTCCGATACGATCAGGAAGGGGGTGAGCGAGAATTCATTATGGTCGGCCGGAGCAACAATCCGATCCACTCCGAGAAGGTGCTCGGGATACCATTCCTTGAAAATGGGAGTGGCCACCACGTGAAGGATCTCTACACCGAGCGGGCACCGTGCAGTAACAGCAGCGACTGCTCGGCCTGGGTGCAGAAATGGATGCCCCATACCAACGTCACACACAGCATCGAGTACGGTCCGTCTTTGGAATCAGTCGAGCACGGAAACCGCGAGATTGAGGACCGGCTCAATAGAATATACCCGGGTGAGCGACCGGAAGAAAGAAGCCCTTGGACAAATTTCCAAGGGCTGCATAATAATGAGCATTAGTTCCCGCGAATGCTATGATATGGGTCGGCAGATGACCATCCCGACCGGAAGTGCAGAATTTTATGAGCCCTTTGATCGACCGGTCTCGGATGGAGTCGGTCTTCAGCGCCGACGATCTGGTCGCTCTGGACGACGGCGTGCTGACTGCCATCGCGCACGAGCCGACCCGGGTCTTCCTGCGCGAGGTCGGTCTCCCGGACCAGGTGGGCTGGTTCGAGATGGACCCGTTCCTTCTCGACGGTGACCTGCGGATCGGCGGTGAGGCGTGGCAGGCCGTCGCGGAGAAGTACCCGAATTGCCCATTCGGCATGTCGACCTGGCTGACGCTCGGAGGGATCGCCCTTGACGACGTCATCGTGGATACCGCCACCGGCATTGTGTACTGCATCCCGGAGGACGGTGCTCCGCACCTGCTCAACAGCAGCGTCGACGCCCTGGCGTATTTCCTGCACGCGCTGGAGGAGGAACGGCCGGAGTACGACGCCGAGGCCAGCACCGACGAGGGCGTCGACCCCGAGGGCGCCGCGGACAGGCTCGTGCACCGGATGCGCCAAGCCGACCCCGTTGCCATGGAGAATCCAGAATCGTCCTGGTTCGCGGTCCTAAGGCATGTGCGCAACCTTCTGCAGGATTAGCGCCGCGCGCGGATCTGCCCACCACCCGTTGAGGAGAATGACGTGACAAGCTCCGGCGAGCGACTCGCCGTCCGGTTCGGCGAGACCGGAGTCCGGCGATTCGAGGGCCGGCACACCGTGCCGACTATGCCAGAAGCTGCCGTGTTGGCACGGATCGGCGCCCTGACCCTGCCGCTTCGGGTGAACCCGTACTTCCACACCCTGCGGGAGGAGCCCGCCTCCCTCCGCGAGTACGCGGAGTCCATCGGCAAGGACCTCGACGCGCCTGGTCACCTGTCCTGGGCCAGGCTCGGCTCGGACCGCGCTTTCGAGCTGTGCGTCACCCCGGAGGGAACCGTCCGAGGCATCCTCATCGGCTACGACGAGCCCGAGCGGTTCGTGAACTCCACCCCTGAGGCGTTCGCCGACGGCCTGCTAGAGCTTGACGCCCTTCTGGAAGCCATCGCCGCTACCGATGACCCCGAGGAGGCGGCCACCACCTTCCACGCCACGGAACGGGCACTGCGGGCCGCCGACCCGCAGGCCTTCGCCGACCCGGAGAACTGGTGGCCCCTGGTGCTGGAAGACATCCGCACCACCAGCAGCGTCGAGGTCTACGCGACATTCGAGTTCGTTGCCCCGGACGGCGACAGGCACCGGGTTACCGAGTCGGGGTCCATCTGCGTGCATCCCGAGGAGCGGACCTGGTCAGCCATGTACGCGGCTGGTATCGAACCCGAACAGATCACCCGCATCCACACCGAGCTGCAAGCGTGCTTCATGCCGGGCCACTACTGCGCGCTGTGGCTGCAGTTGATGTTCCCGGACGCCTCGCTGACCCACAACGTCGCCTACGGCGACACCGCCGCCGAACGGGCCTCCGGAATCCGGCGACTGCGGGAGGCCGTCGCCAAACCCACCGGAGCGGACCGGCCATGACGGCATCCGGCATCGCGGCCGGGCTCCCCTTGGATGCCCCGGCGGCCCGTCTCGCCCCGACCCTGCTCGCCTGGGCCACCGGCCTCCAGCGCGACCAGCCCCGCACCATCTGGGTCACCGGACCCCGTGGGGCCGGCAAGACCCGCCTGCTGGCCTGGCTGTTGGCCACGTCAGGGGAGCATCCCGGCATCACCGTCCACGCGGTGGGCTTCGCTCAAGGACAGATCGCCCGGACGCTGGCCTGGCAATTGGGCCGGCACCTCGGCTACGGCCCCCTCGAACCGGCCCAGCTGGCCCAACGCCTCGCAGCCGACCCGCGGCCCGTGCTTCTCGTCGTCACCGACCTGCACCGGGCCGGCCGGGGCCCCGCGCGTCTGCCAGCCTCCTCACCGGGCGCGATCGTCAGCGACCTCATCACACCGCTGCTGCAACTCCCGAACGTCCGCATGATCATCGAAGCCGACACCGCCGCCCTGGCACACGCCGACGAGGCGATGATCCTGGACCTCGGTCATACCGCCGGACCAGACGAGTCGGGCACACACCTGGCCGAGCAGAGCGACGAGAGCCGGCTCCCTGCCTCCCGGCCCGCCACCGCAGGGCAGCGGGACTGGCGAACTGCCGCGCCCGACGAGCGCGAGCACGCGCTCGACCGGGCGCTCATCACCGGCAGGGTCGGCGAACTGCTCGCAGACCCCGGTTACCTGGCGCTCGGCTCAGTCCCAGCCATCACAGCCACGCTTGCCGATCACACCGTCCCCGCGCCCAAAAGTCTGCGGGCCATCTGGACACGGGCCGCCCCCATACTGTCCGCCCCCGGCCTTACGGACACCGAACGGGCCGCGCTGCTGCACACAGCCGCGGTCGGCCGGGATCCCGCTCTCGCCGAGTACCTGCGGCCATTGGCCGAGTCAGGCTCCTGGGCCACCCGCTGGTCACTGACGCACCGCAAGGCGGACGCCCTCGCCCTCCTGCCCGGCGACGCCGCATCGGCAGACACCGCCGTGACCGCGGACGCGCTGGGCCGACTGAACCAGCATGCGCTCGCCGACGGACACACCGTCGCCACCCCCGGCTTCGGGGCACTCTGGACGCCCGCGGCGCTGACCGCGCTGTCCTCGGACTGCCTGCTGGCACTTGACCGTTCAGGAACCCTGCACCCGATCCGCTTCACGACCACGAGCACAGTCCCCATCGGTGCCGACCGACTCACCTTGCACCACAACGCCGCCTCGCTGGTCTCCCCCGCAAACCGGCCGACCGCCGTCGCGACCACCGGTCAGCATGTCGTAGTGGCCGACAACCACGGCCGCATTCACATCTGGCCACTCCACGACCCAGCCGTGGACCCGCGCACGATCCAGTTGCACCGCACCTCCGTGACCGCCGTAGCCTGCCTGGAACCTGCCGAAACCGACGGCATCCTGGTGATCAGCGGCAGCCTGGACGGCACCGTCAGGCTCTGGGACTCCACAACCGGAGAAGCCATACCCAGCCCGGTGGAGCGTCGCGATGCTCTGCCGACCGCCCTTGCCGCAGCCGACACGGACGCCGGACCTGTGCTGGCCGTTGCCTGGTCCGACCAGCGACTCCACCTCTGGCATCTGCTGAGCGGACGGATGGCTGACCTGCCGACGCTGCACCAAAGCCAAGCCCTGGCGGTCACCCGTGACGGCCACCTGGTGGCCGCCGGGCGAGACGGCGTCCACAGCACACGCCTTGACCTCGCCGCACTGTGGGCTTGACCCGCGGCAAACAACCCAGTTCGGGAAGCCGGTTCCGGAGGTGGCCGAGGATCTGGGCATCCATCCCGGAACGTTGCACAGCTGGGTCTCGCGTACTCAGCGCAACAGGCCACCGGCCCCGCTCGCTCCCCGAACAGCACCTCTAAGCTCCCGCTGTCCGCATGCGCTCCCCTCACCCGCGCGAAAGCCCGTCGACCATCACCAAGGGAAAGCAAAAGGCCCAGGTCAAATAGCATCTAACCTGGGCCTGAATGGAGCCGCCTTCGGGATTCGAACCCGAGACCTACGCATTACGAGTGCGTTGCTCTGGCCATCTGAGCTAAGGCGGCGGGCTGCGCGCACTATGGTGCGATCAGCAACGCGGTAAGTCTACACAGTTTCCCGAGGCGGTCCGACCACCCCCCGGGGGGTGCTTCCGGGGGGTGGGGGCGGCTAGGAGCAGCGTGTGTCCTTCGCCGGGGGTGTGCCGCGGAGCAGGTAGGTGTCGATCGCCGCGTCGATGCACTTGCTGCCGCGGCCGTATGCCGTGTGGCCGTCACCCTCGTAGGTGAGGAGCCTGCCGGAGGAGAGCTGGGAGGCCAGGGAACGGGCCCAGGGGTAGGGGGTCGCCGGGTCGCGGGTCGTGCCGACCACCACGATCGGCGCCGCGCCCTGGGCCGTGATGCGGTGCGCCCGTCCGGTCGCCCGCACCGGCCAGTACGCGCAGCTCAGCGACGCCCAGGCGAGTCCCTCGCCGAACACGGGCGACGCCTTCTCGAAGGCCGGGAGCGCCTTCTCCACGTCCTGCGGGCCGGAGAAGGCGGACGGCAGGTCCAGGCAGTTCACGGCGGCGTTGGCGAACATCAGGTTGGCGTACCGGCCGTGGGCGTCCCGTTCGTAGTAGCTGTCGGAGAGGGCGAGCAGGGCGGAGCCGTCGTGGCGCTTCATCGCGGCGGTCAGCGCGGTGCGCAGCTGGGGCCAGGTCCCCTGGTCGTACATCGCGGCGATCACTCCGGTCGTGGCCAGGGCCTCGCCGAGCCTGCGGCCGCTGCGGTCGCCCGTCGGGAGCGGGGAGCCGTCGAGCTGCCGGAAGAACGCGCTCAGGTGTTCGCCGACCTTGGCCGGGGGTGTGCCCGGGACACCGAGCGGGCAGCCGGTCCGGCGGACGCAGTCCTTCGCGAAGGACTGGAACGCCGTTTCGAAGCCCGCCGTCTGGCCCTCGTTGAGCCTACGGGCGGGCAGGGACGGGTCCATCGCGCCGTCCAGCACCATCCGGCCCACGCGCTCCGGGAACAGCCCGGCGTAGGTCGCTCCGAGGAAGGTGCCGTAGGACGCCCCGACGTAGTTCAGCTTCCGGTCGCCCAGCACCGCGCGGAGGATGTCCATGTCGCGGGCCGCCTCGACCGTGGAGACATGGCGCAGCAGCGTCGGCGAGCGGCGGCCGCAGCCCTCCGCGAACTTCTTGTCCGCGGCGACGAGCCGGTCCACCTCGGCCTGGTTGTCGGGGGTGAGGTCGGTCGCCGCGTAGGCGTCCATCTGAGGTCCGGTGAGGCATTCGACCGGCTCGCTGCGGCCCACGCCGCGCGGGTCGACGCCCACGATGTCGTAGCGGGCGCGGACCTCCGCCGGGTAACCGACGCCCGCGTACTGCTCCAGGTAGCCGACGGCCGAGCCGCCCGGGCCGCCCGGGTTCACCAGCAGAGAGCCGAGACGGGTGCCCTGGCTGGTGGCGCGTTTGCGGGCCACGGCCAGGCTGACATCGCCGGCAGCCGGGCGGGCGTAGTCGCGGGGCGCCTTCATCGTGGCGCACTCGAAGCCGGGGACCTTGCAGGCGGTCCAGGTGAGCTTCTGCGCGTAGTACGGGGACAGCGCCGTCGGCGTGGAGCGGGGCAGCGCGGCCAGGGCCGCGTCCGCGGTCGTCGCGGTGGTCGCGTCCCTGGCGGAGCAGGCCGATGCGAGCAGGGCGGTGGCGGCGAGCAGGGCGCCGCCCGTCCGCAGCATCCGGGACGGCCGGAGAAGGCCGAGGAGGCGGCGGGACACGGGCGAGGTGAGACGGCGTGGACGGCGGTTACGGGGCGTGGGGGACGGTCCGGAAATGCGCCTGGTCTGCATCCCGTGAGCGTAACCCTGTGCAATGAGCCAATCGCCGACCGTCGCGGACGCCGCTCGTACGAGTGACGCGGTCAATGCGCCGGAGCCCCCGCACACCGCCAGGACCCGGAAGATCTCAGCCGGTGCGCAGGGCCATGGTCATGGCTTCCACCGCCAGCAGGGGCGCCACATTGCGGTCCAGGGCGTCCCGGCAGGCGGCGATCGCCTCAATGCGGCGTAGCGTCGACTCCGGTGAACTGCCCCGGGCCAGGCGGTCGAGGGCGTCCTGCGCGTCCGTGTTGGCCAGGGCGATACGGGAGCCGAGCTGGAGGGCGAGCACATCGCGGTAGAAGCCCGTGAGGTCGGTCAGGGCCTGGTCCAGGCTGTCGCGCTGGGTCCGTGTTCTACGGCGCTTCTGCCGGTCCTCCAGATCCTTCATCACGCCCGCCGTGCCGCGGGGCATCCGGCCGCCCTGCACCGCGCCGAGCGCCGCCTTCAGCTCCTCCGTCTCCTTGACGTCCACCTCTTCGGCGAGCTGCTTGGAGTCCTCGCCGGCCGCGTCGACCAGCTCCTGAGCCGCTCTGAGGCAGCCGCCGATGTCGTCGAGGCGGAGCGGAAGCTTCAGCACGGCGGCCCGGCGGGAGCGGGCGCGCTCGTCCGTGGCCAGCCGACGGGCGCGGTCGACATGGCCCTGGGTGGCGCGGGCGGCGGCGAAGGCGGCCTCCGGATCCAGGCCGTCCCGCCGGACGAGCATGTCCGCGACCGCCTCCACGGACGGGGTCCGCAGATTGAGGTGGCGGCAGCGGGAGCGGATCGTCGGGAGCACGTCCTCCAGGGAGGGGGCGCACAGCAGCCAGACCGTGCGGGGGGCGGGCTCCTCCACGGCCTTCAGGACCGCGTTCGCCGACTTCTCGTTCAGCCGTTCGGCGTCCTCGACGAGGATCACCTGCCAGCGGCCGTTCGCCGGTGAGGTGAAGGACTTGCGGACCGTGTCGCGCATGTCGTCGGCGAGGATCTGGGTGCCCACGGCGGCGACCGTCGTCACATCCGCGTGCGTGCCGATCAGGGCGGTGTGGCAGCCGTCGCAGAAGCCGCAGCCGGGGGCACCGCCGAGCGCGCGGTCGGGGCTCACGCACTGGAGTGCCGCGGCGAACGCCCGCGCGGTCTGCGCACGGCCCGCGCCGGGCGGGCCCGTGAACAGCCAGGCGTGCGTCATCTTGGACGCCTCGGGCGGTGGGGCGCCCACGGCGGCCGCGGTGACGAGGGCGTCGGCGTCACGGGCAGCCGCGCCGAGCTGCTCGCTCACCTTCTCCTGTCCCACGAGGTCGTCCCATACGGTCACGGGACACCGCCTTTCCACCCTGCCGTCGTACCTGCACACCTGCGTTACGTGTGAACTCGCCTGTCGCGGTCCATTGTGCGGGCCGCCACTGACAACGGGCCCGAAGCCCGCCTCCTCGGCCTTCCCGGCCTTCCCGGCTTCCTCGGGTTCTTCGGCCTTCTCAGCGGCGGCCGGGGCCCCGCTCGTCGTCCCTGTCCCCCCTGTTGTTCCTGTCGTTCCTGCCCTTCCGGTCGTTCCTGCTGCTCGCGTCGTTACCGGCGTCGTTCCAGTCGCCGTCCTCGCGCGGGCCGAGCAGTTCGTCCGCCAGGGTCGGGAGGTCGTCGAGCGGGGTCTCCTCCGCCCAGTCCGGGCGGGGGCGGCGGCGGGGGCGGCCCTCGGTGTCCAGCTGGGGCAGCTCCCGCGTACGGTCGTCGGCTCCGTCGGTCCGCGGCTCCGCGCGCTCGTCCCGGAAGTAGCCCGGAGGCACCCGGTCCGCGGGGGTGTCCGAGCGGTCCGCGGGACCGGCCTGGCCACCGCCCCGCACGGACGGCAGGACCGCTGTCTCGTCGGCGGCACCCGGCACCACCGGCGGCAGCACGGCCGTCTCGTCGGCGGCTCCCGGTGCGACCGCGGGCAGCACGGCCGTCTCGTCGGCGCTCTCCGGCGCCGGCGGCCTCGGCAGCTGCGCCGTGGTCTCCGCCTCGCTCTCCACCGGACGCACCGGCGGCAGCACCGCCGTCTCGTCCGCCGCCCCGCCGGACGCACCCGGCGATGCCGGGAACGGCGTGGGCACGGTGGTCTCGCTGTCCGGCCGGGCAGCCGGGGTCCCGCGTCGCGAGGAACCGCCTCCGGAAGCGGACCGACCGCCACCGGCCGCATCCGAACCCTCGGTACCCGAAGCCCCCGTGTCCGAAGCCCCTGTGTCCGGAGCCTCCTTGCGCGGGGCCTCCTTACGCAGGGCCGTACGCGGGGCCTCCGTACGCGGAGCCTCCGTACGCGAGGCCTCCGTACGCGAGGCCTCCGTGCGCGGGGCCTCCGTACGCGGGGCCTCCGAGCGTGACGACGCGGACGAGGTCGAAGCCGCCGCCTCGGCCGCGGCCCGCCGCGCCTGTTCGGCCCGCAGCAGCGCCTCCTCGGCCTTGCGCTGCTTCTCCAGCCGCAGTTCCTCGGCCTCGGCCCGCAGCCGGGCTTCCTCCTCGGCCTGCCGACGCCGGGCCTCCTCCTGCGCCGTGCGCCGGGCCTCCTCGGCCTGCCGGGCCTGCTCCTCGGCCAGCAGCCGCGCCTTCTCCTCCTCAGCGCGCCGACGGGCTTCCTCGGCCCGCTCCCGGGCCAGCTCGGCCTGCCGTTCCGCCTCGCGGCGCTGGGCCTCCTCCAGCTCGCGCCGCTTGCGCTCCTCCTCCTCGGCCCGGAGCTTGGCGAGCTGTTCCTGACGCTCGCGCTCCTGCCGCTCCTCCTCCGCCTTGCGCGCGGCCTCTTCCTCGGCCTTGCGGCGGGCTTCCTCCTCGGCCTTGCGGCGCGCCTCCTCCTGGGCCTTCACCTCGGCCTCGGACAGCGGCAGCAGCCGGTCGAGCCGGTGGCGGATGACGGTGGTGACGGCCTCGGGCTCCTGGCCCGCGTCGACGACCAGATACCGCCCGGGGTCGGCGGCGGCCAGCGTGAGGAAACCGGACCGCACCCGCGCGTGGAACTCGGCGGGCTCCGACTCCAGCCGGTCCGGGGCCTCGGTGAACCGCTCGCGCGCGGTCTCGGGGGCCACGTCCAGCAGCACGGTGAGATGGGGGACGAGACCGTCGGTCGCCCACCGGTTGATCCGGGCGATCTCGGTGGGGGACAGATCCCGGCCCGCTCCCTGGTAGGCCACGGAGGAGTCGATGTACCGGTCGGAGATCACGACCGCGCCCCGCTCCAGGGCGGGCCGGACGACCGTGTCGACATGCTCCGCACGGTCCGCCGCGTAGAGCAGGGCCTCCGCGCGGTGGGACAGACCGGCGCTGGAGACGTCCAGCAGGATCGACCTCAGCCGCTTGCCGACGGGCGTCGCCCCCGGCTCACGGGTCAGCACGACCTCGTGCCCCTTGGCACGGATCCACTCGGCGAGCGCCTCGGCCTGGGTGGACTTCCCGGCCCCGTCACCACCCTCCAGGGCGATGAAGAAACCGTTCCCCGCAGGCGTTTCCACCGGGTCGTCGCCGCGCAGGGCGTCGCGCAGGTCGTGCCGCAGCGGCACCCCCGAGCGGTCGTCGACCTTGGCGAGGACCAGTGCCGCCACCGGCAGCAGCAGCGCGCCGACCAGCATCAGGGTGAAGGCGGCGCCACCGTGCGCGAAGACGAACCTGCCGTTCTGGAGCCGGTGCGGGCCGATCGCCGCGGCCACCACCGGCGCCACCAGCGCGGTGACGGCGACACAGACCCGTACGACCGCCTGGAGGTGCTCCGTGATGCGGGCCCGGCGGTGGTCCTCGGTCTCCTGGTCGAGCAGCGTGTGCCCGGTGTTCGCCGCGACGCCCGCGCCGATGCCCGCGAGCGCGGCAATCAGCAGCACGGAGGTGACGTCCGGGACCAGACCGGCCGCAAGGAGCGCGATTCCGGTGAAGGCGATCGCCAGGGCGAGCAGTCGGCGCCGCGACAGCGACGGCAGCACGCGGGGTGCCGTACGGATGCCGACGGCCGTGCCGCCGGTCAGCGCGAGGACCAGCAGGCCGTACAGCACCGGACCGCCGCCGAGGTCCTTGGCCAGCAGCACGGAGACCGCGACGGCGGCCGCCACGGCCCCGGCGACGGCCGCGCAGGCCGGGATCAGCAGCGGGATCACGCCCGTACGGCCCTTGTCGACGCCGCCGTCCGTCCGGGGCCGGCGCAGGCCCTCCAGGGGGGACCGGGGGCGCGGGGTGCGGGCGTCGGGCAGTTCGAGGGAGGTGACGACGGAGAGGGAGGCCGCGAAGAGGCCCGCCGCGACATACGAGGCCAGCGCCGCCTGGTGCTGGCCGAACCAGAGGACGCCCGCTCCCAGCAGATTGCTCACCAGGGAGACGAGGACGAGCCCGGCGGCCGCCAGCGGCACCGCCATGAATCCCGTACGCAGCGACAGGCGCCGCAGGGCGTCCAGATGGTCCGGCAGCGGGCGCACGGACGCGCCCTCCGGCGGCGGGGCGGGCAGCAGGGCAGGCGCCGCGCTCTCGCGGCACACCGTCCAGAAGCGCTCGGCGACACCGGTGACAAAGGCGGTGACCAGCAGCAACGCGAGCGCGTTGCCCGGGGTCCAGTCGGTCCAGAGGGGGGCCACGATCAGCAGGGCGGCCCTGACGCCGTCCGCGCCGACCATGGTCCAGCGGCGGTCGAGCGGACCTTCCTTGGAGGTCAGCGCGGTGAGCGGGCCGAGCAGCACGGCTCCGAAGAGCAGCACGGCAAGGATGCGCGCACCGAAGACGGTCGCGATCGCGAAGGCCACGCCCCGGTAGCCGCCGCCGAAGGGGCCCTCGGTGATGGCCGCTTGGAGGGCGAGCATGACAAGGACGAAGAGGGCAAGGGCGTCGCCCACGCCGCCCACGAGTTGCACGCTCCACAACCGTTTCAGCTGCGGTCGGCGCAGCAGGGCGCGGACGGCACGCTCGCGGGAATCTGCGACCAGGGCGTCGTCGGGGGCCGGAATCTGGGCCGTAGGCTGCTCGGCTCGCGTCATGCGTTCAGCCTATCGGCAGGTACCGACAGCCCGTGGCAGGTGCCCGAACGCGCGCACGCCTCGTCATCGAAACGATGCAGGACGGCGCGCCCGGCACGGCCCAGCCGGACGGCACGCCCGGACGGCCCGCCCGGCCAGGCCGACGGGACCCGTACGGGGCCGCGGTACGGACACCCGACGGGTCTCGCCCGTCCGGTCTAGCCCGACCGGACGCGCGAACCGCACGGACCGCGCGAACCGCACGGACCGCGCGAACCGCACGGACCGCACGGACCGCACGGACCGAAGGAGCTGAACGGACCCGCAGGAGCTGAACGGGAAACGCGCTACGGCGAACCGGGGCCGTCCGCAAAGAAGCGGCACGGCCCCGCACCCGCTCAGCGCTCAGTCCTCGGCGCTGTCCTCCGAGGCCGCCGTCTTCGCCGCCGCGGTCTTTGCCGCCGCGGTCTTTGCCGCCGCGGTCTTCGTGGCCGTCGTCTTCTTGGCCGCGGTCTTAGTGGCAGCCGTCTTCTTGGCCGCGGTCGCGGTCTTCTTCGCCGCGGTCTTCTTTGCGGTCGTCTTCTTCGCCGCCGTGGACGCCGCCTTCTTGGCCGGTGCCTTCTTCGCGGGGGCCTTCTTCGCCGTCTTCTTGGCGGGCCCCTTGGCGCGCTTCTCCGCGAGCAGCTCGAAGCCGCGTTCCTGAGTGATCGTCTCGACGCTGTCGCCCGAGCGCAGGGTCGCGTTGGTCTCGCCGTCGGTGACGTACGGCCCGAAGCGGCCGTCCTTCACCACGACGGGCTTCCCGCTGACCGGATCCTCGCCCAGCTCCTTCAGCGGCGGCTTGGCGGCCGCGCGGCCACGCTGCTTGGGCTGGGCGTAGATCGCCAGCGCCTCTTCCAGCGTGATCGTGAAGAGCTGGTCCTCGGACTGGAGCGACCGGGAGTCGGTGCCCTTCTTCAGATACGGGCCGTACCGCCCGTTCTGCGCGGTGATCTCCTGCCCCTCGGCGTCGGCGCCGACCACGCGCGGCAGCGACATCAGTTGCAGCGCGTCCTCAAGGGTCACGGTGTCCAGGGACATGGACTTGAAGAGCGAGGCCGTGCGCGGCTTGACCGCGTTCTTGCCCGTCTTCGGGGTGCCCTCGGGGAGGATCTCGGTCACATAGGGGCCGTAGCGGCCGTCCTTGGCGACGATCGGGCGGCCCGACTCCGGGTCGGTGCCCAGCGCGCGCTCGCCGCTCGGCTTCGCGAGCAGCTCCTCGGCCAGCTCGACGCTCAGCTCGTCCGGTGCCAGATCGGCCGGGATGTCGGCGCGCTGGTGCTGCTCGGAGTCCTTCTCGCCCCGCTCGATGTACGGGCCGTAGCGGCCGACCCGGAGCACGATGTCGTTGCCGACGGGGAAGGACGACACCTCGCGCGCGTCGATCGCGCCCAGGTCGGTCACCAGCTCCTTGAGGCCGCCCAGGTGGTCGCCGTCGCCGTTGCCCGCGTCCGCCGCGACGCCCTCGACGGTGCCCTCGCCGAAGTAGAACCGCTTCAGCCACGGCACGGCCTGGGCCTCACCGCGGGCGATGCGGTCGAGGTCGTCCTCCATCTTGGCGGTGAAGTCGTAGTCGACGAGCCGCCCGAAGTGCTTCTCCAGCAGGTTGACGACCGCGAAGGACAGGAAGGACGGCACCAGGGCCGTGCCCTTCTTGAAGACATAGCCGCGGTCGAGGATCGTGCCGATGATCGACGCGTAGGTCGACGGACGGCCGATCTCGCGCTCCTCCAGCTCCTTGACCAGCGACGCCTCGGTGTAGCGGGCCGGGGGCTTGGTCGCGTGGCCGTCGGCGGTGATCTCCTCGGCGGTCAGCGGGTCGCCCTCGGCGACCTGCGGCAGCCGCCGCTCGCGGTCGTCCAGCTCGGCGTTCGGGTCGTCCGCGCCCTCGACATAGGCCTTCAGGAAGCCGTGGAAGGTGATCGTCTTGCCGGAGGCGCTGAACTCGGCGTCCCGGCCGTCGGCGGCGGTGCCGCCGATGCGGACGGTGACCGAGTTGCCGGTGGCGTCCTTCATCTGGGAGGCGACGGTCCGCTTCCAGATCAGTTCGTACAGCTTGAACTGGTCGCCGGTCAGGCCCGTCTCCGCCGGGGTGCGGAACCGGTCGCCCGAGGGCCGGATCGCCTCGTGCGCCTCCTGCGCGTTCTTGACCTTGCCCGCGTAGGTGCGCGGCTGCTCGGGCAGGTAGTTCGCGCCGTAGAGCTGGGTGACCTGGGCACGTGCCGCGGTGACCGCCGTTTCCGACAGGGTCGTGGAGTCCGTACGCATGTACGTGATGAAGCCGTTCTCGTACAGCTTCTGCGCGACCTGCATGGTGGCCTTGGCGCCGAAGCCGAGCTTGCGGCTGGCCTCCTGCTGGAGGGTGGTGGTGCGGAACGGCGCGTAGGGCGAGCGGCGGTACGGCTTGGACTCGACCGACCGGACCGAGAACCGGGTGTTCTCCAGGGCGGCGGCGAGCGCACGGGCGTTCGCCTCGTCGAGGTGGAGCGTGTTGGCGCTCTTCAGCCGTCCCAGCGAGTCGAAGTCACGGCCCTGCGCCACGCGCTTGCCGTCGACCGCCGCCAGCCGTGCCACCAGCGTCGACGGGTCGGACGAGTCGCCCGTGCGCCCGGTGCCGAAGGTGCCGGTCAGGTCCCAGTACTCGGCGGAGCGGAACGCCCTGCGCTCCCGCTCGCGCTCCACGACCAGGCGGGTCGCCACGGACTGGACGCGGCCCGCGGACAGCCGCGGCATGACCTTCTTCCACAGGACCGGCGAGACCTCGTAGCCGTAGAGGCGGTCGAGGATGCGGCGGGTCTCCTGGGCGTCGACGAGTCGCTGGTTCAGCTCGCGCGGGTTGCGTACGGCCTGCTGGATCGCGTCCTTGGTGATCTCGTGGAAGACCATCCGCTTGACCGGGACCTTGGGCTTCAGCACCTCCTGGAGGTGCCAGGCGATGGCCTCGCCCTCGCGGTCCTCATCGGTGGCGAGGAAGAGTTCGTCGGACTCGCGCAGCAGGTCCTTGAGCTTCTTGACCTGAGCCTTCTTGTCGGCGTTGACCACGTAGATGGGCTGGAAGTCGTGTTCGACGTCCACCCCGAGGCGGCGCACCTCGCCCGTGTACTTCTCCGGCACCTCCGCGGCGCCGTTCGGAAGGTCGCGGATGTGCCCGACGCTCGCCTCGACGATGTAGCCGGGGCCGAGGTAGCCCTTGATCGTCTTCGCCTTGGCAGGCGACTCGACGATGACGAGTCGGCGGCCGCCGTGCGCGGTCTCGCTGGTCGGGGACAACTTCGCTCTTCTCTCCGGTCGGCTGGGGCCTCCCCAGGCCTTCGTCCCGGGGTCGGGTCATGGTGACGCTGCGGAGTGTGACGGTACATCCCGCCCCCGTGTCAAACGGGAAAAGCCCGCAACGGCCACTCGAACGGTAACCCGACTACCGGCATTCCTGCCGCCCGGAGTGACGGACAGCCCTGCCGGGCCTTTCCGGAGTGTGATCTCCCCATTACCGGAGTCCCGGTCGGCGTGAACCCGGGAACCGTGATGTCAGAGGCGCGTGAGGCACCACGCCCCGGCGGCGAGCGCGGCCAGACCGGTGACGCTCGCGAGGGCGGCGGATGCGACGCGGCTCACACCCGCGGCGACGGGCTCACCGCGGTGCAGCCGGGTCGCGGTCCAGGTCAGCAGCCCGGCCCCGAACAGGGCGAACACCGTGCCCGCGAAGATCGCCGGTCCGCTCTCCATGGTCCGTTCCTCCCGCTCCCGCTCTGTCCAGCGACGGGAGGCTGCCACATCCGGACGGCGCCCACGCGAACCCCGGGTGAACACGCCAGGGCCCGCCCGGTCTACGTCACCCATCCGCCCCTGCCTGGCCCGGGGCTCGACTACCGGCCCGGGGCCCGGCTGCCTGGCCGGGGCCCGATCCCGATCCGCCTTCGATCCCGATCCGCCCTTGATCCCGGCTCCGGGCCCCGGCCGCGACCCCGGCGAAGGCGACCCGGAGTCGGCCGCAGCCCCGACCGTCCGGAATCGGCCGACGGACAGGATGTTGGCCGGTTCCGGCGCACGAGTGTCCGAGAGCCGTGAGCGTTTCCGGAGCTCACGGGAGACGTAGGCGTTCCCGGAGCATCCGGAGCATCCGGAACGTGCGGGAGACGTGCGCCTCTCCGGGACGCACCGGCGTGCACAGCTCGCAGGAGGCGGCCGTACCGGCGCACCCGCCGGTCCGACCCGGCCCAGTGCGCCGTACGCGCCCCGTCCCACCGCACACCGCTCCGGCCCCGGCCTGCCCCGCCTCGCGCCGCACCGCCCCACCCCCGGCCGCTCCAGGCACCGCGCAGGGCACTCCGCACCGCCCCCGGGCCGCCCCGCCCCCGGCCGCTCCAGGCACCGCCCCCGAGGATCCCGCTACCGGGCCGGGACCAGGAACCCCTGCTCCACCAGCAGCCGGATCTGCGCGGGCGTCCGGTCGCGCAGCGATACGGGGTCCTCGCCGACCAGTTGGGCGATGGCGTCGAGGATCCGCCCCGCGCTCAGCGTGCCGTCGCAGACGCCCGCGAAGCCCGCGCCGACCGTGTCCACCCTGGTGGCACGCCGCATCCCGCGGTTCTGGCGCAGCACGACGTGCTCGGGGTCCTCCGCCCCGGGCAGCCCGACCTGCTCCTGGACGACCTCGGCGGCCAGCCTGAAGTGCCCGGCGAGCAGGGCCGCATCGTCGTGCTGCCGCAGGTAGTCGACGCGGTCGAAGTGCGCGCGCACCGTGTCGCCGAGGGGCTGCTCGACGGGGTGCGGCCATTCCTCGACCGTGATCGACGGCTCGGCGGCGTCCGTCCGGCGCAGGGCGATCCAGCCGAAGCCCACCGCCCGGACCTTGCGCGCCTCGAACTCGTCGAGCCACGCGTCGTAGCGTGCCTGGTACTCCGCCGAGTCGCCGCGGTGGTCACCCGCGTCCCGCAGCCACAACTCGGCGTACTGGGTGATGTCCTGGATCTCCCGCTGGACGATCCAGGCGTCACAGCCGCGCGGCACCCATGAGCGCAGCCGGTCCTGCCAGTCCTCCCCCTCGACGTGCTGCCAGTTGGCGAGGAACTGCGCGAACCCGCCCGGGTTCAGCCGCTCCCCCGACTGCTGAACGAGCGTGCGGCACAGATCGTCCCCGCTCATCCCGCCGTCGCGGTAGACGAGCCGGGCGGCCGGCGAGATCACGAAGGGCGGGTTGGAAACGATCAGATCGTATGTCTCGTCGTCCCGGACCGGCTCGAACAGCGAGCCCTGGCGCAGGTCCGCGGCGGGCGCGCCGGACAGTGCCAGGGTCAGCGCGGCGATGTGCAGGGCGCGCGGGTTGACGTCGGTCGCGGTCACACGCGTGGCGTGCTGGGCGGCGTGCAGGGCCTGGATCCCGGAGCCGGTGCCGAGGTCCAGGGCGGAGCCGACCGGGGTGCGCACGGTGATACCGGCGAGGGTGGTGGACGCGCCGCCGACGCCGAGGACGACCTGCTCGTCCCCGCTGCCGATGCCGCCCGCCCCGCCGACCGCGCACCCCAGGTCGGAGACGATGAACCAGTCCTCGTCGCCGGAGCCGCCGTACGGCCGGACGTCCAGGGTCGCGGCCAGTTCGCCGCCCCCGGTGCGCGCCAGCCAGCCGGCGTCCAGGCACGTGTCCACGGGCAGGACGTCCGCCAGCCGCGCGGGCGGCACGGGCTGTTGCAGCAGGAACAGCCGTACGAGGGTCTCCAACGGCGTGTCCCCGCGCGTGGCCCGTAGCGCGGGCACGGTCTCGCTGCGGGCGAGCGCCGCGTACGCGGGCGCACCGAGCAGTTCGAGCAGCCCGTCGGCGGTGAAGGAGGCCGCCAGCAGGGCATCCCGCAGCCGTGCGGTGACATCGGTGCGATCGGTGGAGGGCAGCGTGGACAGACTGGAGTTACTCACGCCCCCATTGTGGCTCGGGTGGGGCGGCCCTCACCGCCCCACCGGGCAACCGAAACGCGCCGTTCAGCCGGTCGTCGCCGGGGCCGAGGCGGGCGCGGAGGCGGTCTTGCAGCTTCCCTGCTTGGCCATCGCCGCGCCGACGTCGCCGGCCTCCAGCTCCTTGAGCGCGTTGTTCCCGCTCTTGCTCAGCTTGTCGAGCTGGGTCGCGATGCCGGTGAGCCCGTCGGCGAACTTGGCCTGGTTCTTGATCTCGAGTCCGTCCACCTGCTTCTTCAGGGCGGCGTACGCCGTGGAGATGCCGTCGAGTTCCTTGACCGCGTTCTTCTGCTTGGCCGCGCCGTTCTCGACCTCGGGCGCGCCCGCCCGCTGCACGGACGCGCTGATCGCCTTGTAGGCGTCGGACATGTCCTGGAAGGCCTGGGCGTCCGCCTTCTGGACCTGCTCGGGCGTGCTGTTGTCCGAGGTCTCCTTCTGGATCGCGGCGCTGGCGTCGGCGATCTTCTTCGCCTGCGGCTGCACCGCGTCGCAGACCTGCTTGGCCCAGCCGTCGAGCTTGTCGTTGGTGTCGCTCTTGTCGCTGCTGGTGCACCCGGACAGCGCCAGTACCAGTACCGCACCGCCGGACAGCGCGGCCGCGAGCTTCTTGTTCACCGGATTGGTCCCTTCCATGGCTCTCGGCCCCGGAACATACACGCCAACCCGGCGACAGCCGCGTACCGATTGTCGCCTTCGCACCTCTTTCCGGTTGATTGCACCAGGAGAGATAAGGGTCACGCAGAGAGGGACGAAAACGGACGGGGCGGGGGGGGGGGGGGGGGGGGGGCCCCGCCCCCCCCCCCCGGGGGGCCGCGCGGGGCCCCCCCCCCCCGCGGGGGGGGGGGCCCCCGCCCCCCACACCCCCCCCGCGCCCGCGTGTGGGTGGGTCCCCCCCCCGCCCGCCGCCGCGCCCCCAGCGCGCCCACAACCCGGGCGGGGGGGCGGCCGCCGCCCCGCGCGCCCCCCCCCCCCCCGCCCCGTTGTCCCGTACTGACCAGGCACTGAAGCGGGTGTCGTGCGACCGGCTACGAAACCACCGCCGCGTCGGGCGACTTGGCCACCCGCTCGGCGCTCTCCTCGTCGCCCACGGCGATGCCACGGCGCTTGGAGACATACACCGCGCCCGCGATCACCAGCAGCGCGAGGGCCGCGATCAGGATCCGCACGGCGAGGTTCTTGTCGCTGCCGTACGAGAACTTGATGACCGCCGGCGCGATCAGCAGCGACACCAGGTTCATCACCTTGAGCAGCGGGTTGATCGCCGGGCCCGCGGTGTCCTTGAAGGGATCGCCGACCGTGTCGCCGATCACCGTCGCGGCATGCGCCTCACTGCCCTTGCCGCCGTGGTGACCGTCCTCGACGAGCTTCTTGGCGTTGTCCCAGGCGCCGCCGGAGTTGGCCAGGAAGACCGCCATCAGCGTGCCGGTGCCGATGGCGCCCGCGAGAAACGCGCCGAGCGCGCCGACACCCAGGGTGAAGCCGAGGGCGATGGGCGCCATCACCGCGAGCAGGCCGGGGGTGGCCAGCTCCCGGAGGGCGTCCTTGGTGCAGATGTCGACGACCCTGCCGTACTCCGGCTGCTCCGTGTAGTCCATGATCCCGGGCTTCTCACGGAACTGCCGCCGCACCTCGAAGACCACGGCTCCCGCGGACCGCGAGACCGCGTTGATCGCCAGCCCCGAGAAGAGGAAGACGACCGCGGCACCCACGATGAGCCCGACCAGGTTGTTGGGCTGGGAGATGTCCATGACCAGGTTCATCGGTCCGCCGTCGCCGACCTTCTCGCCCACGTCCTGAGCGGCCGTGGTGATCGCGTCGCGGTACGAGCCGAAGAGCGCCGAGGCCGCGAGGACGGCGGTGGCGATGGCGATGCCCTTGGTGATCGCCTTGGTGGTGTTGCCCACGGCGTCCAGGTCGGTGAGCACCTGCGCGCCCGCGCCCTCGACATCGCCGGACATCTCGGCGATGCCCTGCGCGTTGTCGGAGACCGGCCCGAAGGTGTCCATGGCGACGATCACGCCGACCGTGGTGAGCAGACCGGTCCCGGCCAGCGCCACCGCGAACAGCGCGAGCATGATCGAGGTGCCGCCCAGGAGGAACGCTCCGTACACCGCGAGCCCGATCAGCAGCGCCGTGTAGACGGCCGACTCCAGGCCGATGGAGATACCGGCGAGGACGACGGTCGCGGGTCCGGTGAGGGCGGTCTTGCCGATGTCCCGCACCGGGCGGCGGCTGGTCTCGGTGAAGTAGCCGGTCAGCTGCTGGATCAGGGCGGCGAGCACGATGCCGATGGCCACCGCGACCAGTGCGAGGACCCGCGGGTCGCCGCCCTTGGCCCGGATCGCCGCGTCGGTGACGCCCTTGAGGGAGGCGTACGACGACGGCAGATAGATGAAGACGGCCGCGGCGACCAGCGCCAGCGAGATCACCGCGGAGATGAAGAAGCCCCGGTTGATCGCGGACATGCCGCTGCGGTCGGCGCGCCGCGGGGCCACCGCGAAGATGCCGATCATCGCGGTCACCACGCCGATCGCGGGCACGATCAGCGGGAACGCCAGCCCGGAGTTGCCGAACGCGGCCTTGCCGAGGATCAGCGCGGCCACCAGCGTCACGGCGTACGACTCGAAGAGGTCGGCCGCCATTCCGGCGCAGTCGCCGACGTTGTCGCCCACGTTGTCGGCGATGGTCGCGGCATTGCGGGGGTCGTCCTCCGGAATGCCCTGCTCGACCTTGCCGACCAGGTCGGCGCCCACGTCGGCGGCCTTGGTGAAGATGCCGCCGCCGACACGCATGAACATGGCGATCAGCGCGGCACCGAGGCCGAAGCCCTCCAGGACCTTCGGGGCGTCCGCCGCGTAGACCAGCACCACACAGGAGGCGCCCAGCAGGCCGAGCCCCACCGTGAACATGCCGACGACGCCGCCCGTGCGGAAAGCGATCTTCATCGCGTGGTGCGAAACAGTGGTCAGATCCTTTTTCGGCTCACCCTTCGCCGGGGTCGCCTCGCGGGCCGCGGCCGCGACCCGCACATTGCTGCGTACGGCGAGCCACATACCGATATAGCCGGTGGCCGCCGAGAACGCCGCACCGATCAGGAAGAACACCGACCGTCCGGCACGCTGTTTCCAGTCGTCCGCGGGCAGCAGCATGAGCAGGAAGAACACGACCACGGCGAATACGCCGAGCGTGCGCAGCTGCCGGGCCAGATAGGCGTTGGCGCCTTCCTGGACCGCCGCGGCGATCTTTTTCATGCTGTCGGTGCCCTCGCCCGCGGCGAGCACCTGGCGCACCAGGACTCCGGCGACCGCGAGGGCCGCGAGGGCGACCACACCGATGACCACTACGATCATCCGGTTGTTGTCGGTCAGGACCGCCGCTGCGAGGGTTGTGGGGTGGTCAAACTGTTGAGGGGTAAAAAGCCCCGCCATTCGTCCTCCTTGACGCTTGGGCTGAGCTCAAGATGTGGACGGATTGTAGGTACCGGAACCTGATCAAAACAGTGCGCGGTAAGCGGAATTGGCCTGCACGCGCCCTTCAGCAAAGATCGCACGCGGGACACGCAACCCGAAAGAGGTAACGCCCCAAAAGCATTGACTGGATCAGTTCTTGATCCAATTATCGCGTGATTGATCGTGAAGGAATTCACGAATAGCGGCAGGGCGGCTCAAAAAGATGTGACTGTACAACGTGGCCGCACAAGAAGAAGGGCCCTGCACACGGCAGGGCCCTTCGGACCGTAACGGCTGTGAAAGTCCGCTACGGGAAGAGAGGGGTGGGGTGGATGGGGTGGGACGGGGGTTGCGCGGTGAGGGTGTCCGCCGCGGTCCGGTCCGTCAGGCCGGGAGCGTGACGGACGGCGTGGTCGGCCAGCTCATCCTGATCAGGCCGCCGTCCTCACCGGCGGAGACCTCGACATCGTCCACCAGACCGCTGATGACCGCGAGGCCCATCTCGTCCTCCTCGGTCTCGGCGTCGTCGGCCGTACCCGGGGCACCGGGCGCTCTGCCTCCGGACCCCAGATGCGGTGCCTCGTCGCCGACCTCGATGGAGAACTGCTTCTCCTCCTCGTTCAGCGACACCCGCACCGGCGCCGAGATGCCGTTGCTCTGGTGCAGTCCGACGGCGCGGCTACAGGCCTCGCCGACCGCGAGCCTGACCTCGTCGAGTACGGCCTCCTCCACTCCGGCCCTGCGCGCCACCGCTGCCGCCACCAGTCGGGCGGTCCTGACGTGCTCGGGCAGCGCGCTGAAGCGGAGTTCAACGGTGGCCATGCATCCCCCTCGGAACTCGGGCGTGCGATCAGGGGGCCGGGCCACCCGGCCCGGTCCCCCCGCTCTTACTTCGACCGTCCGGGCAGCGCGGCCCGGAAGCGGGGTCAGTCGGTGGCCGCTACCGCTTCCTCGACCGAGGTGTGGATCGGGAACACCTTGGTGAGACCGGTGATGCGGAAGATCTTGAGAATGCGCTCCTGGTTGCACACCAGGCGCAGGGAGCCCTCATGGGCCCGCACACGCTTCAAGCCGCCCACCAGCACGCCGAGCCCGGTGGAGTCGAGGAAGTCCACGCCCTCCATGTCGACGACGAGGTGGAAATTCCCGTCGTTCACCAGCTCTACCAGCTGCTCGCGCAGCTTGGGCGCGGTATATACGTCGATTTCGCCACCGACCTCGACGACCGTACGATCGCCGACGGTACGGGTCGACAGGGACAGGTCCACGGATCCTCCAGCACCTTGCTATCGAGCGGTCGCCCCATGGGACGTCTGGGCCAGAGCCCCAGGACGGTTCGCCAGCCGCGATGGCATTCAATCACTTACCGGGAGGCGTGCACGACGCCTTGGCCCCATTGTCCGTCACGCCAGTGACACACTCGGTGCCGATGGCCAAGAATCACCGATCCGATCGACCCCCGACGAACCCCGTGTCCCGCCTCGCGCCGGGAACGGTGCTGGACCGGCTCGCCTCGGGCCCGAGCCGGGCTGCGCGCATCACTCATACGGAGCACTTGCCCCCGCGAGCGGGTCGGCATGCCGTCTGGCCGGACCGGATCCGCGCGGAGGTCATCGCCGCCGTGCAGTCCGCGGGCATCGAGCACCCCTGGGCCCACCAGGCACTCGCCGCGGAGCACGCCCTGGACGGCGATTCGGTGGTGGTCGCAACAGGCACCGCCTCGGGGAAGTCGCTGGCCTACCTCGCCCCGGTGCTGTCCTGTCTGCTGGACGGCTCCGAGGCCCCGAACGGGCGGGGCGCCACCGCCCTCTACCTGGCCCCCACAAAGGCTCTGGCGGCCGACCAGTGCCGGTCCGTGAAGGAACTTTCACGGCCACTGGGCACATCTGTTCGCCCCGCGGTGTACGACGGCGACACGCCGCCCGAGGAACGCGAATGGGTGCGCCAGTACGCCAACTACGTCCTCACCAACCCCGACATGCTGCACCGCGGCATATTGCCCTCACACCCGCGCTGGTCCTCCTTCCTGCGTGCCCTGAAGTACGTCGTCATCGACGAGTGCCACACCTACCGCGGCGTCTTCGGCTCCCATGTCGCCCAGATTCTGCGCCGACTCCGCCGCCTGTGCGCCCGCTACGGCTCCTCTCCCGTCTTCCTGCTGGCCTCGGCGACCGCCGCCGAGCCCTCGGTGGCCGCCGGCCGTCTCACCGGCCTCCCGGTCGTCGAGGTGGCCGACGACGCCTCCCCGCGCGGCGAACTGGTCTTCGCCCTGTGGGAGCCGCCGCTGACCGAGCTGCACGGCGAGAAGGGCGCACCCGTACGGCGGACCGCGACCGCCGAGACCGCCGATCTGCTGACCGATCTGACTGTGCAGGGCGTCCGCTCGGTCGCCTTCGTCCGCTCCCGCCGCGGCGCCGAGCTGATCTCGGTGATCACCCAGGAGCGGCTGGCCGAGGTCGACCGCTCCCTGGCCCGGCGTGTCGCCGCGTACCGCGGCGGCTATCTTCCCGAGGAACGCCGCGCCCTGGAACGCGCCCTCCACTCCGGAGAACTCCTCGGCCTCGCCGCCACCACCGCCCTCGAACTGGGTGTCGACATCTCCGGCCTCGACGCCGTCCTGATCGCCGGCTACCCGGGGACCCGGGCGTCGCTGTGGCAGCAGGCGGGCCGCGCCGGGCGCGCCGGGCAGGGCGCCCTGGCCGTCCTGGTCGCCCGGGACGACCCGCTGGACACCTTCCTGGTCCACCATCCCGAGGCCCTCTTCGACCAGCCGGTGGAGTCCACGGTCCTCGACCCGGACAACCCGTACGTCCTGGCCCCGCATCTGTGCGCGGCCGCCGCCGAGTCCCCGCTGACGGACGAGGACCTGGAGCTGTTCGGCCCCGCCTGCGCGGAGCTGCTGCCGCAGTTGGAGGCCGCGAAGCTGCTGCGCCGCCGTACGAAGGCCTGGCACTGGACGCGCCGGGAGCGGGCCGCCGACCTCGCGGACATCCGCGGCCAGGGCGGCCCACCGGTCCAGGTCGTCGAGGCCGGTACCGGGCGGCTGCTCGGCACGGTCGACGCGGGCGCCGCGCACACGACGGTGCACGAGGGGGCGGTCCATCTGCACCAGGGCCGCACCCATCTGGTGCGATCGCTCGACCTGGAGGACTCCGTCGCCCTGGTCGAGGAGGCCAACCCGCCGTATTCGACGGTCGCCCGCGACACGACCTCCATCTCCGTGCTGGAGACGGATCTCGAGGTGCCCTGGGGCGCGGGCCGCCTCTGCTACGGCTCCGTCGAGGTCACCAACCAGGTGGTCTCCTTTCTGCGTCGGCGTCTCATCACCGGCGAAGTACTGGGCGAGACAAAACTCGACCTGCCTCCCCGTACGCTGCGCACCCGTGCCGTGTGGTGGACGGTCACCGAGGACCAGCTCGACGAGGCCCGGATCGGCCCGGAGATCCTCGGCGGGGCCCTGCACGCCGCCGAGCACGCCTCGATCGGCATGCTGCCGCTCTTCGCCACCTGCGACCGCTGGGACATCGGGGGCGTCTCGATCCCCCTCCACCCGGACACCCTGCTGCCCACGGTCTTCGTGTACGACGGCCACCCCGGGGGCGCGGGCTTCGCGGAGCGCGCCTTCCGCACGGCCCGCGCCTGGCTGGACGCCACCCGCCAAGCCATCGCCTCCTGTGAGTGCGAGGCGGGCTGTCCGTCCTGCATCCAGTCCCCCAAGTGCGGCAACGGCAACGATCCGCTGCACAAACGGGGCGCCCTTCGGCTCCTCACGGTGCTGCTGCGCGGGGCGCCCGAGGAGACGGCGCATGGGGCGCCCGAGGAGACGGCGGACACGACCGGGGGCGAGGTCCCCGCCGGGACGGAGTGAGGCATGCGGCAGGGAGGGGGGAGGCTTGCGGGGTGAGTGACCGCGGCGGGATGTGCCGTCCCGGCTTGGCAGGGACTTTCGGCTTGGCAGGGACTGTCGCCAGGTCAGGGACCTTCGGCAGGTCAGGGACGTTCGGCAGGGCGCGGGCTTTCGGCAGGGCACAGGCTTCCGGCAGGACAGAGGTACGGCGCAGGATCCCAGGGGTGACGGCGCGCGGGGCAATCCGTTCCGGCAGGGGCTGCGCCCCTGCCGCCCCCGGCTCCCCTGGCGCCCCCGGCTCCGCCATCTCCGCCGGGCCCGCCCTCGCCCGTACCTCGGCGGTGAAGAGCCCGGAGCCCGACGCCACCGTGACATCGGAGATCTCCCCCGCGACAGCACACCGGACGAGTCGGCCTCCCTGCGCTCCCGCCACCCGGGCCGCCCTGGAACATGCCCTCTCGCCTCCTTCCGTCCAGTGGTCGGCGGCCGCCAGCGCCGCGAGATCGGCCCCGGCGGCCGCGCGATGCCGAACCAGTACCGCCTCGCCCTGAGCCAGCAGTACGCCGAAGACGGCGCAGAGAGCCCCGGTCAGGCACACCACCCAGACGGTCGCCGAACCGCGGTCCGAACGGGCGCCTGCCGCACGGAACTTCCGGACTGCCTCCAGGCGGGCGATCCGCCCCCCGAGCAATCGGGACACAGGGCGGACCCCACCGGGCCGACGCCCTCGCACCGATCCGAAAGGCCTCACCGATTCACCCCCACCGCGTCCTGCGCGTCCTCCGCCATAGCCACGGCCTCGTGACGCAGTTCGAACGTCAGGGCTCGGGGGCCGGGCGGGTGGGCGACGACCAGTACATGGACCAGGTCGCCGCGTCGGCTCACCGTGATCCTGGCTCCGCCCGGCGCGGCCTGCCGGGCCATCCTCTGAACCACGTCCGCGGGTTCCTGCCGGGCCGCGGCCCGGGCGCCTGCCCGGGCCGCGTCCACGCACTCGATCTCCGCCGACGCGGCCAGCAGGGCCCACAGCAGGGCCATCGCGAAGAGCACCAGGGCGGGCAGCGCGACCGCGGCCTCCGCCGTCACGAACCCCCGGTCCCGGCCGCAGCTCCCGCTCCGGCGCACCGGCGGCCCGTCACATCCGGACACTGAGCGCCCGTTTCACGATGTCCTGCAACTCCGCGCTGACCTGTCCGCTCGTCAGCACCTTGTAGAGCACTGCCGCGAAGGCCACCGCCGCGATGATGCCCACCGCGTACTCGGATGTGACCATCCCCGCGTCCCGACGTACCGCCGGTCGCACTCGGCCCACCAGCGCATGCATCCGCGCCCGCGCCCAAGCCCGTGCTCGTACCCGTGTCACCTTGCTCATGCCAACCCCCGTCTCCTTCAATGCGTTTGGTCTGTCGGATCCGTACTTGTTCCGATTACTGCTTCTCGCTCGCCACTCACCGTCCGGCGATGCGGTCCGGCGATTCCGGCCGGTGTCTTCGTCTGGTGCCTCCGTCCAGCGCCTCCGTCCGGCGTCCCCGTCCGACCTGAGCCGTCAGCGACCACCCCCTCCCAAGAGCCCGCCCGCGAGCCCGATGACCACGGGCAGCACCCCGATCGCGATGAAGGCGGGGAGGAAGCACAGCCCCACCGGGGCGGTGACCATGACGCCCGCGCGGCGCGCCCGTGCCGTCGCCGTGCGGCCCCACTCGGCTCGGGCCTCCGTCGCGAGGCGCCCGACCGACGTGGCCGCCGGTACGCCGGATTCATCCACCCTTTCGAGCAGCCGGGCCAGTGCCGCGGCTCCCGGCAGGGCGGCCAGTCGCCGCCAGGCATCGGCCGGTTCACCGCCAAGTCGCACTTCGGCCGCGCCCCGCTCCAGCCGCTCGCCGACCGGCCCCCGCAGCGCCTCGCCCACGGCCTGGGCGGCCGCCACGGGACTCGCACCGGCCGCGATGCACGCGGCCAGCAGATCGGCCGCCAGAGGCAGTTGGCGGGCCGCCACGACGGGGTCGTACTCCTGGGAGAGCCGGTCGCGTTCCTGCCGGGCACGCCAGCGCGTCACAGCGATCCCGACGGCGAGTCCGACCGCCCCGCCTGCCCACCCGCCGGTCAAGAGCCAACCGGCGCAGATCGCCGCCGGGACCGGCAGCCACCGCCGCACTTTGTCCCGCGGCAGCCGGAGCCCGCCCCGCCGCCGGGTGGGCGGGCTCTCTCCCGACGCCCCGCCCTCGCGTTTCAGCAGGGCACCCAGCCGTCGTCGCGCCCTTCGTTCGCGCCGTAGCGCGACGAGGAGCCGTGCCGACCACCACAGCGCCGGGATCCCACACAGCACCCACAGCCTGTGGACAGTGCCGGGGCTCATGCCGCCTCAGCCCCTCGGACGATCCTCAGGGCCCACCACAGCCCCGCTCCCTCCAGCACCCCGCCGGTCATGAGGCAGGCCAGTCCGGCACCGGTGTGCAGCAGCACACGGAGTGGATGGGCGCCGAGCGCGGTCCCCAGCAGCAGGCCGAGCGCCGGAAGTCCCGCGAGCAGAACCGCTGTCGACCAGGCGCCCGCCAACTGGGCGCGCAGGTCGGCCCGCTGGTCCCGCTCGGCGCGCAGGGCCGCCTCCAGCCGATCGAGTCCGGCGGCCAGCCCCGCACCCCGGTCCACGGCCACCCGCCAGCAGGCGGCGAGCCCCGACAAGCCGTCGGCCCCCGGCTGCCGTGCCGCGGCCGCGAGCGCACCGGGCACATCCCCGCCGAACCGAGCCGCCGCCAGTACCGCCGCCCGGGCTTCGCCCAGGCCGCCCGAGTCCCGTGCCGCCCGCAGCAGTGCGTCGCCCGGCTGGCGTCCCGTGCGCACCTCCCCGACGAGCGACGCGCACAGTGCGATCACCTCCTCACCGCGCGCTTCCCTCCTCCGTCGCGCCTCCCGCGCCAGCCGCACCCTGCGCAGGACCGGCACTCCGGCGGCTCCCGCCAGCAGGGGCAGCACCGACGCGCCGAGTGCTCCGACAAGAGCGCCCACAGCAAGGGACCACCATTCGGCCCCCAGCCTCCGCAACCGCCCGAGGGCCCGCTCCCAGGGCGGCGGATCGGCCCCCGTCGCCCCCTCGCCGTCCGCCGCGCACAGCGACCGTGCGCGGTGCGCCCCCGCGTTCGAGGCGCTCGCCATCCAGGCCGCCACGCCCGCGCACACCAGCCCCGCACCCGCAGACATCTGTCCGATTCCCGTCACCACAGCCGCCCGCTCCCCTCGCCCTCGGCACTTCCGCCGCCCGCCTCGCGTGCCTCATCTGCCACTTCCGCCACCCACACCACGCATCGCACCTCCCACATCCGCTCCCTGCGTCACGCGTCCCATCTGCCGCTTCCGTCGTTTCCGCCGGAAGCCGTCCCCAGTTCCGCCACCTCCGTGGCACGTGGCCTCCGCCCCTTCCGCCCCTCACCGTTCGGCCCCCTCCACGCCCCCTTCACCCCGTCCGTCTTCACCCCCGCCCCTCAGCAACTCCCGCAAGCGCTCCCACCCCCGCTCGCGGGTGAACGCCCCGGGCCCCCACCGCAGCGCGGGCACCGTCACCACCAGGCCCGACGCGTCCCGCTCCAGGACGTGCACCTCGGCGATCCGACGGCGGCCCGTCCGGTCGCGCACCAGGTGGAGGACCACCGACAGGGCGGCCGCCAGTTGGCTGTGCACCGCGGCCCGGTCCAGACCGGCGGCCGTACCGAGCGCTTCGAGGCGGGCGGGCACCTGTGCCGCGGCGTTGGCGTGGAGCGTCCCGCAGCCGCCCTCGTGCCCGGTGTTCAGCGCGGCCAGCAGGGACACCACCTCGGGGCCGCGCACCTCTCCGACCACCAGCCGGTCCGGCCGCATCCGCAGCGCCTGCCGCACCAGGTCCTGAAGCTCGACGAGCCCCATGCCCTCCTGGTTCGGGGGTCTGCCCTCCAGGCGCACCACATGCGGATGGTCGGGGCGCAGCTCCGCCGAGTCCTCGGCCAGCACGATGCGTTCCGCCGGTCCCACGCACCCCAACAGCGCGCTCAGAAGCGTGGTCTTGCCGGATCCGGTGCCTCCGCTGATCACATAGGAGAGCCGTGCGGCGACCAGGGCCCGCAGCACGCGGTCTCCGCCCGGGGGCACCGTCCCGGCCGCGACCAGCTCGTCCAGAGTGAACGCCCGCGGCCGCACCACACGCAGGGACAGACAGGTCGAGCCGACCGCGACCGGGGGCAGCACCGCATGGAGCCGGGTGCCGTCCGGGAGCCTGGCGTCCACCCACGGTCTGGCATCGTCCAGCCGCCGTCCCGCCACCGCCGCCAGCCGCTGCGCGAGGCGCCGTACGGCCGCGGCGTCGGGGAAGGACACGCCCGTCAGTTCGAGCCCGCGGCCCCGGTCGACCCACACCCGGTCGGGTGCCGACACCAGGACATCGGTGACGGAGGAGTCGGCGAGCAGCGGCTCCAGAGGTCCGCTGCCGACCAGTTCGGAACGCAGTTGCCGGGCCGCGCCCAGCACTTCCGCATCCCCCAGCACCCGTCCCTGTTCGCGCAGGGCCTGGGCCACACGGGCCGGAGTCGGCTCGGCCCCGCTCTCCACCAGCCACTGCCGCACCCCGTCGAGGAGCCGGGTGCGGGCACCCGCTTCGGCCGCGGACACCGGCGCAGGTCCCGCGTCCGGCCCGTCCGGCGCGGCACGCTCATCTCGCACCGCCGGATACCGTCCCCGCGCCCCCGCGTCCCACCCCGTGCTCCTGCTCACGCTCATGCCCATGGGTCAGTCACCCGCCTCGGTCAGCGCGCCCTTCCAGAAGGCGGAGCAGAACCGGGCGAGCTGCCCGCGCGCCGCTCCCCCGGGCGGGGTGGAACCGTCGTGGGGCGTCGGCTCATGGGGGACCTCGCCGAGCAGCGGCAGGCCCAGCAGCCGTGCCACCTCGCGGTCGTCGAGTCCCGGTGCGTACGGTCCGCGCACCCCGACCCTGAGGTCGCCCAGCACCATGCCGACGGCCGACGCCACCCGCCGGGCGGCCGCGACCGCCCGTAATTCGGCGGGCACCACCAGCAGTCCGACGTCCACCTGGGCCAGGACCTCGGCGGCTCCCTCGTCCACGCGGCGGGGCAGGTCGACGACGACCGTGCCGCCGCGCCGCCGGGCCGCGGCGAGGACCGCACGGACCGCCTGGGGCGGAACGGACACGGTGTCACCGCGGTCCCAGCTCAGCACCCGCAGGGCGTGCAGCTCGGGCAGCGACTCCTCCAGGGCGCCGCCGCCGACCCGTCCGCGGGAGGCGGCGAACGCCGGCCAGCGCAGCCCGGCCGTGGTCTCGCCGCCGAGGAGTACATCGAGTCCCCCGCCCAGCGGATCCCCGTCCACCAGCAGGGTGCGTCGGCCCTCGCGCGCGGAGGTGACGGCGAGGGCGCAGGCGAGTGTGGACGCACCGGCCCCGCCGCGGCCGCCGATGACCCCGACGGTGAGCGCCGGGCGGACGGCTCCCTCGGCCACATCGGCGATCCGGTCGACCAGCCAGCGCTCCCCGTCGGGCAGCATCAGGACATGGTCGGCGCCGATCTCCACGGCGCGCCGCCAGACCCCCGGGTCGTCCTGGTCCCGGCCGACCAGCACCACTCCGCGTCTGCGTGCGGCTCCGCGCACCCGGCGTACCGCGTCGTCGCCGACGATGACGAGCGGCGGGTCCTCCCAGCCGCCGCGCCGCGCCGGAAGCCCCGGGTGGACCTCCGGTCTGGCACCTGCGGCCGCGCACAGGCGCAGCAGGTCGTCGAGGAGTCCCGCGTCCTCGGTGACGATCAGCGGGCCGCTCCGCCGCTCCTCGGCGGTGCCCGGCCGACCGTGTGTGATGGCTTCCGCCACGCTCTCCAACCCCCTTCGATGCTTCTTCCGCGGTTCTTTCGCCGACAGCGGCGGCGCCCTCTCGGGTCTCGCGCCCGCCGTTCGTGTGAAGAACCGGAAAACGGCTTCCATATGACTGGCCGACAGGAATCGGCCATACGTGTCCGGCAAACCGGAACCGGCATCAACCGGCCGTCCGGCGGGACGCGGTGGAATCACGGTGCATCGATCCGTGAAATCGTGTGGATCTTGGTCGATAACTGTGGACAACTCAACGAATGTGAATATCGCCTTCACTCCGGGCCGCGAAGGTTGCACGTCGGCTCGGCATGCCCGCAGAGCAGCAGGACGACTACGTAGAGCGACCGGTCGGGGGCGGATCGACACCGGGGCCGACGAGAGGGACCCCGTGGCTCGCGGGCCGCGACGGAGGAGAGAAAACCCACCCGGACATGCGACGACCCCCGCCGGGGGGGAGAGCGGGGGTCGTCCCCACGGCCGACTCGGGGGGGGGAGGAGTCGGACCGGGTTAGCACGGTCGCGAACGATCCGTGACTTCCATGGTGTACCCGAGAGCCCTCTCAGGCAAACCCACGCGCCCCACCTTACGCCGAATGGTGGGCCCCTATGCTCGGGCCCGTGGAAAACCACTTCCTGCCCCGCACAGCGGCCTTCTTTGACCTGGACAAGACGGTCATTGCGAAGTCGAGCACGCTCACCTTCGGCAAGTCCTTCTACCAAGGCGGTCTGATCAACCGCAGGGCCGCCTTGCGCACCGCATACACCCAGTTCGTGTTCCTGGTGGGCGGCGCCGATCACGACCAGATGGAACGGATGCGCGAGTATTTGTCCGCACTCTGCCGCGGCTGGAACGTCCAGCAGGTCAAGGAGATCGTCGCCGAAACGCTCCATGAACTCATCGACCCGATCATCTACGACGAAGCAGCCTCCCTCATCGAGGAGCACCACACCGCCGGACGCGATGTCGTGATCGTGTCCACGTCGGGCGCCGAAGTCGTCGAACCGATCGGCGAACTGCTCGGCGCGGACCGCGTGGTGGCCACCCGCATGATCGTGGGCGAGGACGGGTGCTTCACCGGAGAGGTGGAGTACTACGCCTACGGGCCCACCAAGGCGGAGGCCGTGAAGGAATTGGCCGCGTCCGAGGGGTACGACCTCTCCCGCTGCTACGCCTACAGCGACTCCGCGACCGACCTGCCGATGCTGGAGTCGGTCGGCCATCCGCACGCCGTCAACCCCGACAGGACTCTGCGACGAGAGGCGCTGGCGCGCGAGTGGCCGATTCTGGACTTCCACCGCCCGGTCCGGCTCAAGCAGCGGCTCGCCGTGCCGCCGCGTCCGGCCCTCCTCGCGGCCGCCGCGATAGGTGCGGCAGCGGCCACCGCGGGGCTCGTCTGGTACGCGAACAGGCGGCGTACACCCGTCGTATGACCACACGTACGGGTCATACGAGGCGATCGGCGCCGTAGAGGGCTCATACGGGCGCCCGATTCACACCTCTTTGAACCTAAAAGTAAAGAACGGCAGTGAGGGGTTCCACTCGTCCCGGGCCAGGAGTACAAAGGGTTTAACGGCCCGCGAGACCAAAGGAAACATCCGAAGGGATCGCCTTGAAGAACGAGATTGGCCCCACGGACCGAGCATGACCATCGAGCACCCACGCGACGTCGACCCGTCGATTACGGGCCAGCCGCACCAGGTACGGGCAGCAGTTCCCGGCCTGATGGGCACATATCGAGGACGCTTGGTAACCCGGTGAGCATGCCAGCGGCGGTACGAGCACTCGTACCGCCGCAACCACACGACAGGCCCTCGGTGAGGGCCTGTTGCGCGTCCAGGACCCGAAGACCCGCCAGCTACGCCGCCCCGCGCTGGAGCGCCTCGCAGACCGCGGTCGACTCGCGGACCCCCAGTTCCACGGCCTTCGCACAGTGGGCGATCCAGGCGGCCATCCCCTCGGGCGTGCCCGACGCATAGCCGTCCAGCGCGGCCACATAGGCCGCACGGCCCAGTTCCGCATGGCCGACCTCGGCCGAGCAGACCGCCTTGGGATCGAGACCGCTGCCCACCAGGACGATGCGCTGGGCCGCGCGCGCGACCAGACCGTTGTGCGAGCCGAAGGGGCGCAGGGCGAGCAGCTCCCCGTGCACAACGGCCGCAGTCACCAGGGCGGGGGCCGTACTGCCCGCGACGATCAGCGCGGAGAGGCCCTCCAGACGGCCGGAGACCTCGGCCGCGTCCGGCAGTTTCAGTTCCACCAGCGGCTCGTCGACCGGCTCCCCGGCCTGCCGGGGGCGACCCACCGAGGCATCGGGGTCCGCGGCCGCCACCAGGTGCAGCCGGGCCAGCACCCGCAGGGGCGACTGCCGCCAGATGGACAGCAACTGCCCGGCCTCGGCGGTCAGCCTGAGTGCCGCGCCGACCGTCCTGGCCTCGTCGTCACCACTGAAGTCGGTACGCCGACGCACTTCCTCCAGGGCCCAGTCGGCCCCGGACAGCGCCGCCGAGCCGCGTGCGCCGCGCAGCGCCGCCTCCGAGGTGATCTCGTTGCTGCGGCGCCGCATGACCCGGTGGCCGTAGACCCGGTCCACGGCCTTGCGCACGGACTCCACGGACTCGACCACGCCGGGCAGCGCGGCCAGAACGGCGAGCGGATCGGCGGTCGCACCTGTCGTACTCATGAGTACGACCCTACGCACCCGCACGTGTCCTCCTTCGAAGGAGTGGTCTTCTTCACGCGGACTGCGACTCACCGCAATCATCCCACTACCCTTGGTGAACATGAAAATTGCTTTCGTCGGGAAGGGCGGCAGCGGCAAGACGACCCTGTCGTCCCTGTTCATTCGCCACCTCGCCGCCGCCGGAGCACCCGTCGTCGCGATCGACGCGGACATCAACCAGCACCTCGCCGCCGCTCTGGGGCTGGACGAGGAGGAGGCAGCGGCACTGCCGGCCATGGGGGAGCGGCTGCGGCTCATCAAGGAGTACCTCCGGGGCAGCAACCCGCGGATCGTCTCCGCCGAGACGATGATCAAGACCACCCCGCCCGGTGAGGGGTCCCGGCTGCTCCGGGTCCGGGAGAACAACCCGGTCTACGACTCCTGTGCGCGCCGCGTGGAACTCGACGGCGACACCGTCCGTTTGATGGTCACCGGCCCCTTCACGGACGCCGACCTCGGGGTCGCCTGCTACCACTCCAAGACAGGAGCGGTCGAGCTGTGTCTGAACCATCTGGTGGACGGCCGCGGCGAGTACGTGGTGGTCGACATGACGGCGGGCTCGGACTCCTTCGCCTCCGGGATGTTCACCCGCTTCGACATCACGTTCCTCGTCGCCGAGCCGACCCGGAAGGGGGTCTCCGTCTACCGCCAGTACAAGGAGTACGCCCGTGACTTCGGAGTCGTGCTGAAGGTCGTCGGCAACAAGGTCCAGGGGCAGGACGACATCGACTTCCTCCGCGCCGAGGTCGGTGACGACCTGCTGGTGACGGTCGGGCACTCGGACTGGGTGCGCTCCATGGAGAAGGGCCGTCCGCCGCGGTTCGAGTTCCTGGAGGACGCGAACCGGCGCGCCCTGCGCGTGCTCCAGGTCGCCGCCGACGCCATGTACGACCTGCGGGACTGGGAGCAGTACACCCGCCAGATGGTGCACTTCCACCTGAGGAACGCGACCAGTTGGGGCAACGAGCGCACCGGGGCCGATCTGGCGGCGCAGGTCGACCCCGGCTTCGTCCTCAGGGAGGGCCTGGTGGCCGCCGTGTGAACGGCGACCGCCCCGCGTCTACGGCTTGGAAGGCGGCGCCCCCGGGACGCCCTTCGGCGCCGGGGCGGGGCGGGCCGCCAGAAAGGTCCCCCAGCCCTCCTCGGGGGCCCGGCCCACCGAGAGGGTGCGCAGCTTCCGCAGGACCTGCGGATCCTGGGCGTCCAGCCAGTCGGCGAGCTGACGGAAGGAGACACAGCGCACCTCGGGCTGGGTGCAGACCTGCTCGACGACCTCCTGGAGGGCCTGCATATAGGTGCTGCCGTTCCAGGACTCGAAGTGGTTGCCGATGATCAGGGGCGCCCGGTTGCCGTCGTAGGCCCGCCGGAAGCCCTGGAGCAGTCCGTCGCGCAACTGGTCGCCCCACTCGGCGAACCTGTCGGGGTCGCCCTGGGTCTGCGCTCCCGACTGGCCGGCCCGGAAGTCGTAGTCCATCGTCACCTGCTCGTAGGAGTGGCCGGGGAAGGGCACCCGCTGCATCGAGAGGTCCCACAGGCCGTCCTTCTTGCCGGGCCAGACCTGTTGGCCCACTCCGGAGGCGTCATAGCGGAAACCCAGTTCGCGGGCCGCTTCCAGAAGGTTCGTCCGCCCCTCCAGACAGGGGGTGCGGCCGCCGATCAGCTCCTTGTCGTAGTCGAAGGGCAGTGGGGGCTCCGTCTCCAGATTCGCGTTGGTGCGCCAGGACTTCACGAACGACTTCGCCTGGGAGATCTCGTCCTTCCACTCCTCCACCGACCACTGGCCGACCCCGCCGTCCTGTCCGCAGAAGTGGCCGTTGAAGTGGGTACCGATCTCATTGCCCTCGAGCCAGGCGAGGCGCAGTTGCTCGACGGTGTCCCTGACGCCCTGCTCGTCGTTGAAGCCGATGGCCGAGCTGCCCGGGGAGTGCCGGGGCGGCCGGTACAGATCGCGCTTCTCCTCCGGGAGCAGATACACACCGCTCAGGAAGTAGGTCATCGTCGCGTTGTTGGCCTTGGCGACCTTGCGGAAATGGGAGAACAGTTTCCGGCTGTCCTCGCTCGCCCCGTCCCAGGAGAAAACCACGAACTGCGGGGGCCGCTGACCGGACCTCAGCCGCGCGGGCCGAGGCAGATGCGGCTGCATACCGGTGTACGAGGTGGAGCCGTCGCCGATCAGGCGGACCGCGCCGCCCGGGGCGGGGGCGCCCGGAGCCTTCATCTCGTTCTGCCCGGAAGCGGTCCCCCCGGCGGTGCACCCGGCGAAGACGGTGGCGCAGGCCGCGGCCAGTGTCGCACCCGCGGCGATCCTCTGGGTGGCGGCCATCTTCCGCCCACCTTCTTCCTTCAGTCGGGGCCACGCCGACGGCCGGGGCCGCGCCGATCAGGTGCCGTGCGCTGCGGCGTGGCCCGCCTGCATGCGCGGCCCGGCCAAGGTCCCATGAAAAGAAGACATGTTTTTGTATGACAAGCCGATAAAACTGATAATTCACTCCACTGAGTGATCCGTTGCGCCATCCACTCGGATATCGAATGCATGCCCTTTACTTGGCATTACGATCTATTTACCGAGTGTTGAGACACCCCTCCGCAGTACGCCGTGACCCACGGCCGCCCCGCCCCGGCCCGTCGGCCGGGACCCACCCATTCCGCGACCGCGCCGCCCCGGAGGAGACGGGAACATGCCCGCCTGCGTCCCCACCCGCGCCACCGACCCGACTCGGACGAAGCGCGTACCCCAGCCCCACAGTCCACCGCCGTCCCGGCCCCGCCGCTTCTCCCTCGCGGGTGCCGATCTGTCGGCCTCCCTCGCGGTCTTCCTGATCGCCCTCCCGCTGTCCCTCGGCATCGCCCTCGCCACCGGCGCCCCGCTCCAGTCCGGCCTGGTCGCCGCGGCCGTCGGCGGCCTGGTCGCCGGACGGCTCGGCGGGTCCCCCCTCCAGGTCAGCGGCCCCGCCGCCGGGCTCACGGTGGTGACCGCGGACCTGATCCACCGTTACGGATGGCGGACGACCTGCGCCATCACCGTTCTCGCGGGCATCGCCCAACTGGGCCTCGGCTGCCTGCGCGTGGCCCGCACGGCACTCGCGGTCAGCCCCGCGATCGTGCACGGCATGCTCGCCGGCATCGGCGTCACCATCGCCGTCGCCCAGCTGCACATCGTCCTCGGCGGCACCCCGCACAGCGCCGTCCTCGACAACCTCCGCGCACTGCCCGCCCAGTTGGCCCGGCTCCAGCCCGCCTCCGTCTCGGTCAGCGCACTCACCCTGGCCGTGCTGCTCCTCTGGCCGCGGCTGCCCGGCCGGACCGGACGGCTGCTGCGCCGGGTCCCGGCCGCGCTCGTCGCCGTCGCCGCGGCGACCGCGGCCGCAGCCCTCGCCGGGCTCGCCCTGCCCAGGGTCGACCTGCCCTCCTGGCAGAGCCACGCCCTGGCCGGGCTCCCCCGGGGCTCCGGACTCGGCCTCAGCGTCGCCGTCCTGACCGTCACACTGGTGTGCAGTGTCCAGTCGCTGCTGGGCGCCGTCGCCGTGGACAAGCTGGCCTCGGGACGACGGCCGCACCCCGGCCGCTCCGACCTGGACCGCGAGCTGCTCGGCCAGGGCGCGGCGAATGTCGTCTCGGGGGCACTCGGGGGGCTGCCGCTCGCGGGCGTCGCGGTGAGAAGTTCGGCGAATGTCCGAGCCGGTGCCGTCAGCCGGAACTCCACGATGCTGCACGGCGTTTGGGTAGTAGTGGCCGCGCTGCTGATGGTCCCGGTGCTTGAGCTGATCCCCCTCGCCTCGCTCGCCGCACTGGTGATGGCCGTCGGTATCCAGATGGTGTCCCTGCACCACATCCGCACAGTCACCCGCCACCGCGAAGTGCTGGTCTACGCCGTGACCACACTCGGCGTCGCCCTTCTGGGAGTTCTCCAGGGTGTCTCGCTGGGCATCGCCGTGGCCATCGCGGTGGCCCTGCACCGCCTCACCCGCACCCGCATCACCCATGACAGCAGAAAGGGAGTCCATCACGTACGAGTCAGAGGACAGCTGACCTTCCTCGCGGTGCCGCGGCTCAGCCGGACCCTGCATCTGGTGCCCGCCGGAGCGGCCGCCGTGGTGGAGCTGGACGGATCGTTCATGGACCATGCTGCATACGAGTCCCTCCAGGACTGGCAGCGGACGCATCTCGCGCAGGGCGGCACCGTGGCCCTCACCGGCCGCGCGGGGAATCCGGTTACCCTCCCGGCCCTGAGCGCCTCCACGGCCGAGGAGAGACAGGAAGCCGCGGAGGCGTCCGCGTGCCGGTGCCGGCCCTGGACACCCTGGCGCAACCACCAGTGCGGCGAGCGGCCCCCGACCACGCCGTCCGGCGACCGCGCCCACGGGCGGGCCGACGGGCCGGGGCCGAGCGGGCATCAACTCGCCCGGGGCATCGGGGCGTTCCAGCGCCATACCGCGCCACTGGTGCGCAGCGAGCTGGCCCGGCTGGCACGGGAGGGACAGCGTCCGTCGCAGCTCTTCCTGACCTGTGCCGACTCGCGGCTGGTCACCTCGATGATCACTTCGAGCGGCCCCGGCGACCTCTTCGTCGTCCGCAATGTCGGCAACCTGGTGCCCCTGCCCGGCGCGGAGCGCGGGGACGACTCGGTGGCGGCGGCGATCGAGTACGCGGTGGACGTCCTGAAGGTGCGCTCCATCACGGTGTGCGGGCACTCCGGCTGCGGCGCGATGCAGGCACTGCTGGCCTCGCAGGAGAGCAGTCCGCGGACCACCCCCGAAGGGCTGACCACCCCCGAATGGCGGACTCCACCTGAGGGGCAGACCCCTCCCGAAGGGCGGATCGCTCCCGAGGGGCGGACTCCTCTCGAACGGTGGCTGCGCCATGGAGTGCCCAGCCTGGAGCGGATGTCGGGCACCGCCCGGCCCGCGCCACGGATCGCCGGGCGGGAGGCCGCCGACACCGTGGAGCAGTTGTGTCTGGCCAATGTGGTGCAGCAGTTGGACCATCTCAGAGCCCATGAGTCGGTGGCCCGTGCCCTCGTCGAGGGCACGCTCGACCTGCACGGGATGTACTTCCATGTGGGCGAGGCCCAGGCATATCTGCTCGGCGTGTCCCCGGCGGGCGCCGGCTCCCCGGCAGGTGACGTCTTCGAGGGAGTGGGGGTGTCCGGGGAGGTGCGCAGCCCGGCCTGACGCAGGGGTGGCGGGGTCCCGGCCCGGAGCGCCGGAGCCGGACCGGGACCGCACCCCGCCCACCACCACCGCCGTCACCCCCGCCCGGAGAACCAAAGGCACCCCCGGCCACGTCACCCTGGGCAGACCCGCCCAGGCCACGCGCACCGCCGACAGGTCTAAACCAATTCCGGGTCGGCCCTTGTCATCGGACCCTCCGGTCTGGTGAGCTGTGGCCTGGGACACAACGGACACCCCGGGAAAGGGAGATGTCGTGAGCAACGAAAGCCTGGCCAATCTACTCAGGGAAGAGCGCAGGTTCGCGCCCCCCGCCGACCTGGCCGCGGACGCCAACGTCACGGCAGAGGCGTACGAGCAGGCCAAGGCTGACAGGCTCGGCTTCTGGGCCGAGCAGGCCCGGCGGCTGAGCTGGGCGACGGAGCCGACCGAGACGCTGGACTGGTCGAACCCGCCGTTCGCGAAGTGGTTCAAGGACGGCACGCTCAATGTCGCGTACAACTGCGTCGACCGGCATGTGGAAGCGGGCCACGGCGACCGTGTCGCCCTGCACTTCGAGGGCGAGCCCGGTGACAGCCGCGCCATCACCTACGCGGAGCTGAAGGACGAGGTCTCCAGGGCCGCGAACGCGCTGCTGGAGCTGGGAGTCCGCAAGGGCGACCGGGTCGCCGTCTATATGCCGATGATCCCGGAGACCGCGATCGCGATGCTGGCCTGCGCCCGCATCGGCGCCGCGCACTCCGTGGTCTTCGGCGGGTTCTCGGCGGACGCCCTCGCCGCCCGTATCAAGGACGCCGACGCGCGTGTCGTCATCACCGCCGACGGCGGCTGGCGGCGCGGCAAGGCGACCGCCCTCAAGCCGGCCGTCGACGAGGCGGCCGAGCGCGTGGACGGCGTCGAGCATGTGCTCGTCGTCCGCCGCACCGGCCAGGAGGTCGACTGGACCGAGGGCCGGGACCTGTGGTGGCACGAGACCGTCGACCGCCAGTCCGCGGAGCACACGCCCGAGGCGTTCGACGCGGAGCACCCGCTGTTCATCCTCTACACGTCCGGCACGACGGGCAGGCCCAAGGGCATCCTGCACACCTCCGGCGGCTACCTCACCCAGGCGTCGTACACGCACTGGGCGGTCTTCGACCTCAAGCCGGAGACCGACGTGTTCTGGTGCACCGCGGACGTCGGCTGGGTCACCGGGCACTCGTACATCGTCTACGGGCCGCTGGCCAACGGCGCCACCCAGGTCATGTACGAGGGCACGCCCGACACCCCGCACCAGGGCCGGTTCTGGGAGATCGTGCAGAAGTACGGGGTCACGATCCTGTACACGGCGCCCACGGCGATCCGTACGTTCATGAAGTGGGGCGACGACATCCCCGCGAAGTTCGATCTGAGCAGCCTCCGGGTCCTCGGGTCCGTCGGCGAGCCGATCAACCCCGAGGCCTGGGTCTGGTACCGCAAGCACATCGGCGGGGACCGGGCACCGATCGTGGACACCTGGTGGCAGACGGAGACCGGCGCGATGATGATCTCGCCGCTGCCAGGTGTGACCGAGACCAAGCCGGGTTCCGCCCAGCGCGCCCTGCCGGGCATCTCCGCGACCGTGGTCGACGACGAGGCGAACGAGGTGCCGAACGGGGGCGGCGGCTATCTGGTCCTCACCGAGCCGTGGCCGTCGATGCTGCGCACCATCTGGGGCGACGACCAGCGGTTCATCGACACCTACTGGTCGAGGTTCGCGGGCAGGTACTTCGCTGGGGACGGCGCCAAGAAGGACGACGACGGGGACGTCTGGCTGCTGGGCCGTGTCGACGACGTGATGCTGGTGTCGGGGCACAACATCTCCACCACCGAGGTGGAGTCGGCGCTGGTGTCCCACCCGGCCGTCGCCGAGGCGGCCGTCGTCGGCGCCGCCGACGAGACCACCGGTCAGGCGATCGTCGCCTTTGTGATCCTGCGGGGCACGGCGTCCGAGGACGAGAAGCTCGTGGGCGAGCTGCGCAACCATGTGGGCGCGACCCTCGGCCCGATCGCCAAGCCGAAGCGGGTCCTGCCGGTGGCGGAGCTGCCGAAGACCCGCTCCGGGAAGATCATGCGGCGGCTGCTGCGCGATGTCGCGGAGAACCGGCAGCTCGGAGACGTCACCACGCTGACGGACTCGGCAGTGATGCAGCTCATCCAGGCGAAGCTGCCCGCGGCACCGAGCGAGGACTGAGCCCCCTCTCACCCGTCTCCCAGGGGCGCCCGGCATACCGCCGGGCGCCCCTGCGCGTTCCGGGCCGGGCCCTCGAAACGGCGGACGAACACATGATCGTAATGATCAGGTAAAATGGGGAGCTCAGGGTGTGCCGGGAAGACTGGTCGGCGAGCCGTCCGCGAGACAGCGCGACGGCGGTCCGTTTGCCGTACCCGACCGGAGGTTTTCACCGTGGCCGCGCCCCGCACCCGACACCGCACGTTTTTCGGGCGGCTCTCCCTGCCCGAGCGAACCTTTGTCGCGAACGCGCTGCGCACCGAGACGGTCGGCGGCGTACTGCTCCTGCTGGCCGCGATCACCGCGCTGGCCTGGGCGAACATACCCGCGCTGCACAGCAGCTACGAAAGCGTGAGCCACTTCCGCTTCGGGCCCGGGGCGCTGGGGCTGGACCTGTCGGCCCAGCACTGGGCCGCCGACGGGCTCCTCGCGATCTTCTTCTTCGTCGCGGGCATCGAACTCAAGCGTGAACTCGTCGCCGGTGATCTCCGGGACCCCCGGGCGGCCGCGCTCCCCGTGGTCGCCGCGCTCTGCGGCATGGCGGCGCCCGCGGCCGTCTATGCCTTCACCAATGCCGCGGGGGGCGGATCGTTCGCCGGGTGGGCGGTTCCCACGGCCACCGACATCGCCTTCGCCCTCGCGGTCCTCGCGGTCATCGGCACCTCGCTGCCGTCCGCCCTGCGTGCCTTTCTGCTCACCCTCGCCGTCGTCGACGACCTCTTCGCCATCCTGATCATCGCGGTCTTCTTCACGGACCAGCTGGACTTCGCGGCCCTCGGAGGAGCCTTCGCCGGTCTCGCCGTCTTCTGGGTGCTGCTGCGCAAGGGGGTCCGCGGCTGGTACATCTACGTGCCCCTCGCGCTGGTGATCTGGGGACTGATGTACAACAGCGGCGTCCACGCCACCATCGCCGGTGTCGCCATGGGGCTCATGCTGCGCTGCCACCGCCGCGAGGGCGAGGAGCGCTCCCCCGGCGAGCACCTGGAGCATCTGGTACGGCCCCTGTCGGCCGGTCTCGCCGTTCCGCTGTTCGCCCTGTTCAGCGCCGGGGTCACGGTCTCGGGCGGGGCCCTGGGCAATGTCTTCACACAGCCGGAGACCCTCGGGGTGGTGCTGGGTCTGGTCGTCGGCAAGACGGTCGGCATCTTCGGCGGAACCTGGCTCACGGTCCGTTTCACCCGGGCCTCCCTCAGTGAGGGCCTCGCCTGGGGCGATGTCTTCGCCGTCGCCTCCCTGGCCGGGATCGGCTTCACCGTCTCCCTGCTGATCGGCGAACTCGCTTTCGACGGCGATCCGGGGCTGGCGGACCAGGTCAAGGCCGCCGTCCTCGTCGGGTCGCTGATCGCGGCCGTGTGCGCGACGGCGCTGCTGAAGGTCCGCAACGCCAAGTACCGCGCCCTGTGCGCCGAGGAGGAGCGCGACGACGACATGGACGGGATCCCCGATGTCTACGCGGAGGGCGACCCGGCCTACCACCTGCGCATGGCGGAGATCCTCGAACACAAGGCCGCCGAACACCGCAGGCTCGCCGCACTCGGGACCGCCGGACGCGGAACGCCTGCCGAGCCCGGACCTGACGGGTACGGACCTGACGGGTACGGATCACCTGACGGGCAGGGCGCGTCCGCCGGGCTCGGAACACCCGCCCGGCGCGAGTCGGCCGCCGAACCGGGAACGGCCTCCCGGGCGGGGGCCCGGGACGAGTCGCCGAGTTGACACCGGGCCGCCGCGCTTGCCGAAGTGACGGGCGGGGCAGGCGGACGCAACGGCCGTCCGGCATGATCTGACACATCCACAAGCCTCCGCGGTGTCCGCGGAGTAGCCACGCAGAGAGCAGGGAGACCGCGATGAGCGCACCCGACGGCAGCCCGGTCGGTGCCGAACGCAGCATCGGCCAGCTGTTCGCCTCGGCGACGACCGAAATGTCCGCCCTGGTGCACGACGAGATCGCGCTGGCGAAGGCTCAGCTCAAACGAGACGTCAAGCGTGGCGCGACGAGCGGAGGAGCGTTCTCGGCCGCGGGCGCCGTACTGCTGTTCTCCCTGCCCATGCTGAACTTCGCACTGGCCTACGGGATCCGGACCTGGAGCGGCTGGAATCTGGCCTTCTGCTTCCTGCTCTCCTTCGCCGCCAATGTGCTGGTCGCCGGATTCCTCGCGCTCATCGGTCTGGTGTTCGCGAAGAAGGCCAAGAAGGGCAAGGGCCCGCAGAAGGTGGCCGCGTCGATGAAGGAGTCCGCGGGCGTCCTGCAACACGCCAAGCCGCACCCGCGGGACGCGCACCCGAACGGCACGGCGGCCGAAGCTGTGGCACGCTCGTCCTCATGACGGACCCGGCCACCCACTCGGCGCAACCCACCTCGGTCGTGCGGCTCGACGTACCCGGAGGGAAAGAGGTGACCCACCGGGACGTCGCGGCCAACGGCGCCCGCTTCCACATCGCGGAGCTGGGCGACGGGCCGCTGGTGCTGCTGCTGCACGGCTTTCCGCAGTTCTGGTGGACCTGGCGGCACCAGCTGGTGGCGCTGGCCGATGCGGGCTTCCGTGCCGTGGCGATGGACCTGCGCGGGGTCGGCGGCAGTGACCGCACACCGCGCGGCTACGACCCGGCGAACCTGGCGCTCGACATCACCGGGGTCGTCCGCTCCCTGGGCGAGCCCGACGCGGCCCTCGTCGGCCATGATCTGGGCGGCTATCTGGCCTGGACCGCGGCCGCCATGCGCCCCAAGCTGGTGCGGCGGCTCGTCGTGTCCTCGATGCCGCACCCGCGGCGCTGGCGCTCGGCGATGCTCAGTGACGTCCGGCAGACGGCCGCGAGTTCCTACATCTGGGGCTTCCAACGGCCCTGGATCCCCGAGCGACGGCTGACCGCCGACGACGGCGCCCTGGTCGCCCGGCTCATCCGGGACTGGTCGGGGCCGCGACTGCCGGAGGACGAGGCCGTGGAGGCCTACCGGCGCGCCATGTGCATCCCGTCGACGGCGCATTGCTCGGTCGAGCCGTACCGCTGGATGGTGCGCTCCCTGGCGCGGCCCGACGGAATCCAGTTCAACCGGCGGATGAAGCGGCCCGTCCGGGTCCCGACGCTGCATCTGCACGGTTCGCTCGACCCCGTCATGCGCACCCGGAGCGCGGCGGGTTCGGGCCAGTATGTCGAGGCGCCGTACCGCTGGCGGCTGTTCGACGGGCTGGGGCACTTCCCGCACGAGGAGGATCCGGTGTCCTTCTCCGCCGAGCTCATCAACTGGCTCAAGGACCCGGAACCCGACCGCTGATCCTCCGCCCCGCGGAACCCGGCCGCCGAGCCCGTTCGGTGACGGTCCGTACGCGGCTCGCGCCCGGAGGCGAACGGCTGTTCCACAACCGGCCACATGCCTGCCGCATAGGCCAATTGGGCGCCCCCGGGGCGGTTATCGACCATGGGGTGGGGGCAGACGTCGGGGTATGGGCTGGACGCACGACTACAGTGACGCAGCGCGCGACCGACGCTCGGCCGCCGCGCCGGGCTCCCACGTCAGGGGCGCTCCGCAGTTGCAGGGCACGGACCCCCGCGTGGGGATCCCGCACATTCTGCGCCGCCGGGCCCGCTGGGTCTCGGTGCGGCTGCGTCACCCGCGCGGCTGACCGTCCGGTCCCGGAAGCGGTCCGCTCCGCCCCGCGGCTCTACAGCGCGCAGTTGTCGCTGTCCACCTGCTGGTTCGCCGTACGCCCCGTGGCGATGTCGTGCTGGATCTCGTCCGCGGTGAGCGCGTACCCGGTTTCGGCGTCGTCGAGGGACTTGGCGAAGACCACCCCGTAGACCTTGCCGTCGGGTGTCAGCAGCGGGCCGCCGGAGTTCCCCTGGCGGACCGTCGCGTACAGCGAGTACACATCGCGGCGCACCGTGCCGCGGTGGTAGATGTCCGGGCCGTTGGCCGTGATGCGGCCCCGGACCCGCGCGGGCTGGATGTTGTACGACCCGTTCTCCGGGAAGCCCGCCACGATCGCGCCGGCGCCCCCGCGGGCGTCCGAGGCAGCGAACCGCAGCGCGGGCGCCCGCAGGTCGGGGACGTCGAGTACGGCGATGTCGCGCCGCCAGTCGTAGAGCACGACCTTCGCGTTGTGCCTACGGCCCTCGCCGCCCACCTGGACGGTGGGCTCGTCGACGCCGCCGACCACATGCGCGTTGGTCATCACCCGGCGGTCGCCGAACACGAAGCCGGTGCCCTCCAGGACCTTTCCGCAGCTCTCCGCGGTGCCCACGACCTTGACGATGGAGCGCCGTGCGTGGGCGGCGACCGGGCTGCTCGCCAGGGCCGGGTCCGGCGGCCTGACCTCGGTGATGGGCTCGTTGGCGAAGGGGCTGAAGACCTGCGGGTAGCCGTTCTGCGCGAGCACCGAGGAGAAGTCCGCGAACCAGGTGTCCGCCTGCGTGGGCAAGGCCCGGGAGACCCCGAGCAGCACCTTGGAGCCGCGGACCTCTTTGCCGAGCGTCGGCAGCGTCGTACCGGCGAGCGCGGACCCGATCAGCCAGGCGACCAGGAGCATCGCCACCACATTGACGAGGGCGCCGCCGGTGGCGTCCAGGGCGCGGGCCGGGGACCAGGTGATGTACCGGCGCAGCTTGTTGCCCAGATGGGTGGTCAGGGCCTGGCCGACGGAGGCGCAGACGATCACCACTACGACGGCGACCACCGCGGCGGTCGTACTCACCTTGGCGTCGTCGGTGACGCCGTCCCAGACGACCGGGAGCAGATAGACCGCGGCCAGACCGCCGCCCAGGAAGCCGATCACCGAGAGGATGCCGACGACGAAGCCCTGGCGGTAGCCGACGATCGCGAACCACACGGCGGCGACCAGCAACAGGATGTCCAGCACGTTCACTGCTTCAAGCCTCGCCTCATCGCTTTCCGGTCGCCGTCGTCCGGCCGGCGGACCGGCCTGTCGCGCGGCGGCAGCGGGGCACGGCGTCCCCCGTAGGACCACAGCACGGAGGCAACCTTGTCATGAGCGCCAGTCGAGCGGGACCTGCTTCTCCCGGTCCCAGGGGCGCTCCCAGCCCGCGTAGTGCAGCAGGCGGTCGATGACTCCTGCGGTGAAACCCCAGACAAGGGATGATTCGACCAGGAATGCCGGACCCTGGTGGCCGCTCGGGTGCACCGCGGTGGCTCTGTTGGCCGGGTCCGTGAGATCTGCCACGGGGACGGTGAAGACCCGCGCCGTCTCGTTCGGATCGACGACCCCCACCGGGCTTCTGCTGTGCCACCAGCCCAGGACGGGCGTCACGACGAAGCCGCTCACCGGGATGTAGAGCCGGGGGAGCACGCCGAAGAGCTGGACTCCGGCCGGGTCGAGCCCGGTCTCCTCCTCGGCCTCGCGCAGGGCGGCCCGCAGCGGCCCGTCGGCCTTCGGATCGCCGTCCTGGGGATCGAGCGCACCGCCGGGAAAGGAGGGCTGCCCGGCGTGCGAGCGCAGCGATCCGGCACGCTCCATCAGCAGCAGCTCCGGACCGCGGTCGCCCTCGCCGAAGAGGACCAGCACGGCCGACTGGCGCCCCGCGCCGTCCTCCGGCGGCAGGAAACGGCTGAGCTGGAGCGGCTCGACGGTCCTGGTGACCCGTATGACCGGGTCGAGCCAGCCGGGCAGACCCTCGGTGCTCAGCCCCAGCCGCTCGCCGTCCGTGTCGCTCATGTGGTCCGTATCGCTTACGTGCGTCATCGCCACCCCCGTTCTGCCCGTCCAACGCCCGCGGGGCCGCGATTCGTTCCGCGCGTCCCCCGTGTGGGTGTCCCGTCGGGCTTGTTCCCCACGGAGCTTGTTCCCGTCGGGGCCTGCCCCGGTGACGGGGCGCTCCCCGCGCCCCGGACGTCCGTCATCCGGCCCTCAGCGGCGGGGCCGGAATGCCGCCCGCGTCCAGATAGGCCTGCGGCGGCTTCAGACGCTGCCCCGGAAGGCCGCCCTTCTCGTACTTCAGCAGCTTCCTGGCCTTCTCCGGATCGGTCTCGCCCTCGCCGTACGCCGGACAGAGCGGGGCGATGGGGCAGGCACCGCAGGCCGGTTTGCGGGCGTGGCAGATCCGACGCCCATGGAAGATCACATGGTGCGAGAGCATCGTCCAGTCGCTCTTCGGGAAGAGCGAGCCGACGGCCGCCTCGATCTTGTCCGGGTCCGTCTCTGCGGTCCACTGCCAGCGGCGGACGAGCCGCTGGAAGTGCGTATCTACGGTGATGCCGGGACGGCCGAAGGCGTTGCCCAGCACCACGAAGGCCGTCTTGCGGCCGACGCCCGGCAGTTTGACGAGGTCCTCCAGACGGCCCGGCACCTCACCGCCGAAGTCCTCCACCAGCGCCTTGGAAAGCCCTATCACCGACTTGGTCTTGGCCCGGAAGAAGCCCGTCGGCCGCAGGATCTCCTCGACCTCCTCGGGGTTGGCCGCCGCGAGGTCCTCGGGGGTCGGGTACCTGGCGAAGAGGCCGGGGGTGGTCTGGTTCACCCGCAGGTCGGTGGTCTGCGCGGACAGGACCGTCGCGACGATCAGCTGGAACGGGTTCTCGAAGTCCAGTTCGGGGTGGGCGTACGGATACACCTCGGCGAGCTCGCGGTTGATCCGGCGGGCCCGGCGGACGAGGGTGGTCCGGCTCTCGTTCCCCGGAGGCTTGGAGGCGACGGTTTTGGCAGGAGCCACATTCACGACGGGGACGGTGCCCTTCTCGGTGACGACTTCGGCGTGCGCCGGTTTTCTGGGGGGTTTGGTGGGCTTGGCGGTGGGGGCCTTCTGGGCGGGAGACGTCTTCGCGGTGGTGCGCGTGCCCGTTGTCCCGGCAGCGGTCTTCTGTCCAGCGGTCTTGCCGGCAGTCCTGCTAGCAGCCTTGTCGGCGGTCTTGCCGGCAGTCTTACTGGCGGTCTTGCTGGCCGGTGTCCTCGCCGACGTCTGCTTCGGCGCAGCCGATTTCCCGCGCTTTGCCGTTTTCCTCCCGCCCGTGGGATCCTGTTCGCCCACGGCGGAATCTCGACGTACAACCACCCGCCCAGCCCCCTTGGCCTGTGCTCTCACCGGCGATTTGGACACCCGGCCAGCCTAAGGCCCGGCACCGACATCCGCCCCGGAGCAGGCGGATCAGCCCCCGATTGGACCCCTGCCGCATCCCCCGGCACACCAGTGCGGCATCCTTGTGACAGATCACACTGTTTGGACCGTCCGGCAAAATGGGGAACACGGTCCCCTGGTAAGCGGGGGAGCAAGATCCCCTGAGCAGGTCGACAAGGAGAGAACTCGTGGACGACGTTCTGCGGCGCGCCCCGCTCTTCGCGGCGCTCGATGACGAGCAGGCCGCGGAGCTCCGCGCCTCCATGAGTGAGGTGACCCTCGCGCGCGGCGACTCGCTGTTCCACGAGGGCGACCCCGGTGACCGCCTGTACGTGGTCATGGAGGGGAAGGTCAAGCTCCACCGCACCTCCCCCGACGGCCGCGAGAACATGCTCGCGGTCCTCGGCCCCGGCGAGCTGATCGGCGAGCTGTCGCTGTTCGACCCGGGCCCGCGCACGGCTACGGCCACCGCGCTGACCGAGGTCAAGCTGCTGGGCCTCGGCCACGGCGACCTCCAGCCGTGGCTGAACGCACGCCCCGAGGTGGCCGCGGCCCTGCTGCGCGCCGTTGCCCGGCGCCTGCGCAAGACCAACGACCAGATGTCCGACCTGGTCTTCTCGGACGTACCCGGCCGTGTGGCGCGGGCCCTGCTGGACCTGTCGCGCCGGTTCGGCGTGCAGTCCGAGGAGGGCATCCACGTGGTGCACGACCTGACGCAGGAGGAGCTGGCCCAGCTGGTCGGCGCGTCCCGCGAGACGGTCAACAAGGCGCTGGCGGACTTCGCCGGGCGCGGCTGGCTCCGTCTGGAGGCGCGCGCGGTGATCCTGCTGGACGTGGAGCGACTGGCCAAGCGCTCCCGCTGACGGCCGGTTCCGCCGACGGCCGGTTCCGCCGACGGCCGGTTCTACCGACGGCCGGTTCCGGTGACAGCCGGTTCCACTGACGCCTGACCGGGCCACTGCGCTGGTCCGGACCGTTACGACTGGGCCCCGTTCTCCGACGAGGAGACGGGGCCTCTTGTCGTCATCCCGATCCCGGCCTCAGATGAGCCCGTGCTCCCCGAGGTAGTCCAGCTGGGCCCGCACCGACAGCTCGGCCGCAGGCCACAGCGCGCGGTCCACATCCGCGTACACCTGGGCCACGACCTCGGCGGGCGTGCGGTGGCCGTCCTCGACCGCCGTCTCCACCTGGGCGAGGCGATGGGCCCGATGGGCGAGGTAGTACTCCACGGCGCCCTGGGCGTCCTCCAGGACGGGCCCGTGGCCGGGAAGCACGGTGTGGACGCCGTCGTCGACGGTGAGCGACCGCAGACGGCGCAGCGAGTCCAGATAGTCCCCCAGACGGCCGTCCGGGTGCGCCACGACCGTCGTACCGCGGCCCAGCACGGTGTCCCCGGTCAGGACGGCCCGGTCGGCCGGGAGGTGGAAGCACAGGGAGTCGGCGGTGTGGCCGGGCGTCGGGATGACGCGCAGTTCGAGGCCGCCCACCGTGATCACGTCCCCGTGTCCGAGCCCCTCGTCCCCGAGCCGCAGCGCCGGGTCCAGGGCGCGCACCGCGCTGCCGGTCAGCTCGGCGAACCGCGCGGCACCCTCCGAATGGTCCGCGTGGCCGTGGGTGAGCAGGGTGAGCGCGACCCGTCGGCCCGACTCCTCCGCCGTTTCGATCACCCGGCGCAGATGGCCCTCGTCGAGCGGGCCGGGATCGACCACCACCGCCAGATCGGAGTCCGGCTCGGCGACTATCCAGGTGTTGGTGCCGTCCAGGGTCATCGCCGACGGGTTGGGCGCGAGGACGTTCACGGTCCGCTCGGTCGCGGGACCGGAGAGGACCCCGCCACGCGGCTGACCGGGGAGTGCTGCGGCATCCGTCATGCGGGGAAACCTTCCGTCGCGGGGGTCATGCGGGTTCTCCGCCCGCGGGGATGTGCTGGGTGAACTCGTCGTGGCCGGGCCAGACCAGGACGACCTGGCCGTCCTCCAGGCGGGCCCTGGCCAGCACCGGGTTCAGATCGCGCGCGGGCGCGGCCTTCAGCGCCTCGGCGGCGGTGGCGTACGGCACCAGCTGGCGCAGGGTCGCGACGGTGGGGGGCATCATCAGCAGTTCCCCCCTGTCGTACGAGGCGGCAGCGTCGCGGGGGCGGATCCACACCGTGCGGTCGGCCTCCGTGGAGGCGTTGCGGGTGCGCTGCCCCTCGGGGAGGGCGGCCACGAAGAACCAGGTGTCGTAGCGCCGCGGCTCGAACTCGGGGGTGATCCAGCGGGTCCACGCGCCGAGCAGGTCGGAGCGCAGCACCAGTCCCCGGCGGCCGAGGAACTCGGCGAAGGACAGGTCCCGGGCGACCAGGGCCGCCCGGTCCGCCTCCCAGTCGGCGCCCGTGGTGTCTCCTACGACCGTCTGCGGGGTGGGTCCCGCGAGCAGGACCCCGGCCTCCTCGTACGTCTCCCGAACGGCGGCGCAGACGATGGCCTGGGCGCCCGTCTCGTCGACGCCGAGGCGCTCCGCCCACCAGGCGCGCGAGGGGCCCGCCCAGTCGATCCGGAGGTCGTGGTCGCGCGGGTCGACACCGCCGCCCGGATAGGCGTACGCGCCTCCGGCGAAGGCCATGGAGGCGCGTCTGCGCAGCATGTGCACGGCGGGGGCGCCGTCGGTGTCCTTCAGGAGCATGACGGTGGCCGCGCGCTTGGGGGCGACCGGAACGAGCGTGCCCTCTGCGAACGCGCGGATCCGTGACGGCCACTCCGGTGGAAACCACTGCCCATTCGCCATGGGCGGAGGCTATCCCTAACTGCGCGGATGTTCGAGAGGGTGATCTACGCCGCCGACGCGCCGCCACCCTCGTCCGTGCCCGCCTGCTCCGAGCCACGGACGGGCTGCCTCGGGCCGCGGACGGACGGTCAGCAGCGGCCTCACGCAGCAGACGGGCGGCGCGCCCAGGCGGCGTGCACCCCACCGGGCGTACCGCCATTGCCGGAGGCATCACACCGGGCGTACGGCCACCGCTGAAGGCACACACCGGGCGCACGGCCACCGCCGAAGACACCCCACCAGGTGCACCGCCACCGCCGAAGACACCCCACCGGACGTACGACCGCCGCCCAAGGCACTGCTCCGGGAGCCGCGACCCGCCGTCGGCCGCCCCCGGAAAAGGCCGGAAACGGGCGGCCGGACGGCGTACGCACCCGGCATCGGGCCGATACCCGGAGGCGGATCAGCGCCCAGCGGGCGGGGCCGGCATCCGGACGAGCGGACCAGCGCCCGGACGACCGGACCAGCGACGGGCAAGTGGGGCCAGCGCCCGCCAGGCAGGCTCAACCGCCCGGCAGCCTCACGGGGCCGGCGAGTTCAGCCGCCCGGCGGCTTCAGCGGCCCGGCAGACTCAGCCGCCCGGATACGGATCAGCGCCCGGCAGGCGGATCAGCGCCCGGCAGACAGCTCGGCGACAGCGACGTCCGAGGGACCGGCGTCAGCCGGACCGCGCCTCACGCCTCGGTCAGCTCCACCTGGATCTCCACCTCGACCGGTGCGTCCAGCGGGAGGACCGCCACGCCGACCGCGCTGCGGGCGTGCACGCCCTTGTCGCCGAGGACCTCGCCCAGCAGTTCGCTGGCGCCGTTGACGACACCCGGCTGGCCGGTGAAGTCCGCGGCCGACGCCACGAAGCCCACGACCTTCACCACGCGTGCGATGCGGTCCAGGTCGCCCGCGACGGACTTGACCGCGGCGAGCGCGTTCAGCGCGCAGATCCGGGCCAGGTCCTTGGCCTCCTCGGCGGTGACCTCGGCGCCGACCTTGCCGGTCACCGGAAGCTTGCCCTCCACCATCGGCAGCTGACCGGAGGTGTACACGTACACGCCGGACTGCACGGCGGGCTGGTAGGACGCCAGCGGAGGCACCACATCCGGAAGGGTCAGCCCGAGTTCGGCGATCCTGGACTCCACGGCGCTCATGCCTGCTTCTCCCGCTTCAGGTAGGCCACCAGCTGCTCGGGGTTGTTCGGCCCGGGCACGACCTGGACAAGCTCCCAGCCGTCCTCGCCCCAGGTGTCCAGAATCTGCTTCGTGGCATGGACGAGCAGCGGCACGGTTGCGTATTCCCACTTGGTCATGGGCCGACTGTAGCCGCTGTGGCGAGCGGGGTACGCGGCCGACCGGGGCCCCGCGACGGCCCCGCGTGCGGCCGACTGTGACGCTCGTTGTCCACAGCCTCCCGCGTAGCCCGCGCGGGAACTGGTTAGGCTCGAAGACGTGAGCAGGCTCCAGGTCGTCAGCGGCAAGGGCGGGACCGGAAAGACCACGGTCGCCGCTGCACTCGCGCTCGCCCTCGCGACGGAGGGCCGGCGCACCCTCCTCGTCGAGGTCGAAGGCAGACAAGGCATCGCACAACTCTTCGAGACAGAAGCGCTTCCGTACGAGGAGCGCAAGATCGCCGTGGCCCCGGGCGGCGGCGAGGTCCACGCACTGGCCATCGACCCCGAGTTGGCCCTGCTGGACTACCTCCAGATGTTCTACAAGCTGGGCGGGGCGGGCCGGGCCCTGAAGAAGCTCGGCGCGATCGACTTCGCCACCACCATCGCGCCCGGCCTGAGAGACGTACTCCTCACGGGCAAGGCGTGCGAGGCCGTCCGCCGGAAGGACAGGAGCGGCCGGTTCGTCTACGACTACGTGGTGATGGACGCGCCCCCCACCGGACGCATCACCCGCTTCCTGAATGTGAACGACGAGGTGGCGGGCCTCGCCAAGATCGGCCCGATACACAATCAGGCCCAGGCGGTGATGCGGGTGCTGAAGTCCCCGGAGACGGCCGTGCACCTGGTGACGCTCCTGGAGGAGATGCCGGTCCAGGAGACCGCGGACGGCATCACCGAGCTGCGCGCCGCCCGTCTGCCGGTGGGCCGGGTCATGGTGAACATGGTGCGGCCCGCGGTCCTGGACGAGTCGGAGCTGGACCTCGCGCACACCACGCCGCGGACCGCCCTGGCCAAGGCCCTGTCGGGGGCCGGCCTCGGCGGCGCGCGCCGCGGCGGGCTCGCGGAGCGGCTGGTGGACCCGCTGCTCCAGCAGGCCGACGAGTACGCGGAGCGCTTCGCCCTGGAACGCGAGCAGCGCGCCGTGCTCACGGACCTCGGCCTGCCCCTGCACGAACTGCCGCTGCTCGCCGAGGGCATGGACCTGGCGGGCCTGTACGAACTGGCCACGGAACTGCGTCAGCAAGGGATCTCATGAGTCAGGACTCGGCCCCCGTGCACGACGAAGAGGCCGCCAAGGCCCCCGCCACCGAGCAGTCCACCACCCCCGACCCGGCCTCCGTACGCGCCTTGAAGCATGTGCCCGTGCTGGAGATCGACCGGCTGCTCGACGACCCGGCCACCCGCATTGTGGTGTGCTGCGGTTCCGGCGGTGTCGGCAAGACGACCACCGCGGCGGCCCTGGGCCTGCGCGCGGCCGAGCGCGGCCGCAAGGTGGTCGTGCTCACCATCGACCCGGCCCGTCGGCTGGCCCAGTCGATGGGCATCGACGCGCTGGACAACAGCCCCCGGCGGGTGAAGGGCATCGAGGACGCCGGGGGCGGCGAACTGCACGCCATGATGCTCGACATGAAGCGCACCTTCGACGAGATCGTCGAGGCGCACGCGGATCCCGACCGGGCGGCGGCGATCCTGGGCAACCCCTTCTACCAGTCGCTCTCTGCGGGCTTCGCGGGCACGCAGGAGTACATGGCGATGGAGAAGCTGGGGCAGCTGCGCGCGCGGGACGAATGGGACCTCATCGTCGTCGACACACCGCCCTCGCGCTCGGCGCTGGACTTCCTGGACGCGCCCAAGCGGCTCGGGTCTTTCCTGGACGGGAAGCTGATCCGGGTTCTGATGGCCCCGGCGAAGGTCGGCGGCCGCGCGGGGATGAAGTTCCTGAACGTCGGGATGTCGATGATGACCGGCGTCCTGGGCAAGCTGCTCGGGGGTCAGCTCCTGAAGGACGTCCAGACGTTCGTGGCCGCCATGGACACCATGTTCGGCGGCTTCCGCACCCGCGCGGACGCCACGTACAAGCTGCTCCAGGCACCCGGTACGGCGTTCCTGGTGGTGGCGGCTCCGGAGCGGGACGCCCTGCGCGAGGCGGCGTACTTCGTGCAGCGCCTGGCCGCCGAGAGGATGCCGCTGGCGGGGCTGGTCCTCAACCGGGTGCACGGCAGCGGCGCGGACCAGCTGTCGGCCGAGCGGGCGCTCGCGGCCGCCGAAAATCTTGAAGATCCCCGCATTGTCGATCAGCAGGACGGGAAAGCTGTTTTTCGTAACTCTCCCGACACGTACGGCAGTTCAGAATCCCCTGCATCCGAGGCACCGGCCCCCGACCCAGGCTCCCCCGCCCCCGTGGACCAGGACCGGAGCATCGAGCAGCTGACTGCGGCTCTTCTTCGGCTGCATGCGGAACGTATGCAGCTGCTCTCCCGTGAGCAGCGCACGCGGGACCGTTTCACCGCCCGTCACCCCGAGGTGGCCGTGGCGGAGGTGGCGGCACTCCCCGGCGATGTCCACGACCTCGTCGGACTACGGGACATCGGCGACCGCCTCGCGGCCAACCGGCCGGAGCAGGCGTAGGGCACGGCCTCGCACTCAACTGGGCACCCAACTGACCGATCAGCCAACCGGTGCCAATCGGCCAACCGTTCGGAACACGCTCAGAGTCAGGTCAGGTCCGGCCAGGGCTTGAGGGCGCACGTAAGGGCTCCCGGGTGCCTGCCCTGCCCCCGGGTCGCCCGCATACCGCAGCAGCCGCGCTCAGCCGGCCGACCCAGCCTCGACCACCGGTTCGGCCTAGCCCACCGGCTCAGCCTCGGTCACCGGTTCGACGTGAGTCATTGCTTCGACATAAGCCATTGCTTCAACGTCAGCCACCAGTTCGACCTCAGCCCACCGCCGCGTAGTTCTCGTACACCTCTTCCTCGTCGAGGGGCAGCAGACCCGCTCCACGCTCGTACTCCGTACGGGCGGTCTCCAGCAGGCGCCGCCACGAGGTGACGGTCGGCCGCCTGCGCAGCAGCGCGCGGCGCTCCCGCTCCGTCATCCCACCCCATACGCCGAATTCGACGCGATTGTCCAGCGCGTCAGCCAGGCATTCCGTGCGTACCGGACATCCGGTGCACACCGCCTTGGCCCTGTTCTGCGCTGCTCCCTGAACGAACAGTTCATCCGGATCGGTAGTGCGGCAGGCCGCCTGCGCACTCCAGTCGGTTACCCAGCCCATACCGGCGCCGTCCTCTCCCGAATCGAGGCTCCCCCACGGCGGCAGCGGCATATTCACCGCCGCCAGTTGAGGACGCTACGGAAGATGGGCAGAGGGCAACACCCCCAGCGGGCCCAATCTTGAATGGTCCGAACGGACTATGGGTAAGCGGCAGATCACCCGGGGGAGTGAGCTGACGACATATGCGACCTGCCGGGCAAACCAGCACAGTTCAGTTGCGTCACAACGGACGCCTCATGACACAGAAGGCGGTTTCGGACACGCACCCGACGGAAAGACGGGAGAACACCGGAACGATTCGGGGTCGCCGGACGTACTTGATACATGGCCCTGCTGCTGTGACAGTTGAGAGCAGCTTAGGCCAAGGCCTAGACGCGTGTCCGGCGAATCAGAACGTAGGCTTCCCTCATGCCAAAGAAGCGCTCGGGCGGGGGAGTGTCCCCCGTGCAGCAGGCCGCCAAGTTCCTCGGAGTGAGTGTGCTCGCGGGGGCGGTGATGGCCGGCATCGCGCTGCCCGCAGCGGGCGCGCTCGGGCTCGCGGCCAAGGGATCGGTCCAGGGATTCGACGACATCCCGTCCAACCTCCAGAGCCCCCAGCTGAGCCAGCGCACCACCATCCTGGACAACGAGGGCGGCCAGATCGCCACGGTCTACTCCCGCGACCGCACGGTGGTGGACCTCAAGGACATCTCGCCGTACATGCAGAAGGCGATTGTCGCGATCGAGGACTCGCGGTTCTACCAGCACGGCGCGATCGATCTGAAGGGCGTGCTGCGCGCGCTGAACCAGAACGCGCAGAGCGGAGGAGTCGCCCAGGGCGCCTCCACGCTCACCCAGCAGCTGGTGAAGAACTACTTCGTGGAGGAGGCCGGCGACGACCCGACGAAGGTCGCCCAGGCCACTCAGCAGACCCTCGGCCGCAAGGTCCGCGAACTGAAGTACGCGATCCAGATCGAGGAGAAGCTCGGCAAGAAGAAAATCCTCGAAAACTATCTGAACATCACATTCTTCGGTCAGCAGGCCTACGGCGTGGAGGCGGCCTCCGAGCGCTACTTCTCCAAGCACGCCAAGGACCTCACCCTCCCGGAGTCCGCGCTCCTCGCGGGCCTCGTCCAGTCCCCCACCCGGTACGACCCGGTGAACGACGAGGCCGAGGCCAAGAAGCGGCGCAATGTGGTGCTCCAGCGCATGGCCGAGGTGCACGACATCTCCCAGGCCGAGGCCGACCGGGCCAAGAACACCCCCCTGGGGCTGAAGGTGAGCGAGCCGAAGAACGGCTGCATCACCGCGGTTCGGGGCGCGGGCTTCTTCTGCGACTACGTCCGCGAGGTCTTCCTGAACGACCCGGTGTTCGGCAAGTCCAGGACCGACCGGGCGAAGGTCTGGAACCGCGGCGGTCTGACGATCCGCACGACGCTGGACCCGCAGTCCCAGGAGTCGGTGCAGACATCGGTCCAGGACCATGTCTACAAGAGCGACGAGGTGGCCACGGCCGCGACCATCGTCGAGCCCGGCACCGGCCGGATCCTGGCGATGGGCCAGTCCCGCCCGTACGGCTTCGGCAAGGACGAGACACAGATCAACCTCTCGGTGGACCAGTCCATGGGCGGCGGCGCGGGCTACCAGCCCGGTTCGACGTTCAAGCCGATCGTGGCCGCCGCCGCCATCGAGGGCGGCACACCGCCCGACCAGGAGTACCCCTCCCCGTACGAGATGGACTACCCGAGCCCGGTCTCGACCTGCGGCAAGAACTGGGTGAACACGGAGAACTCGCAGGTCACCAATGAGAACGAGTCGGAGCACGGCCCTTACGGCATGAAGGAGGCGACCGCCAAGTCGGTCAACACCTACTACGTGCAGCTGATCGGCGACATCGGTATCTGCCCGGTCGTGAACATGGCCAAGAAGATGGGCGTGAACCGCGCCGACGGACGCGCGCTCGACCAGGCGCCCTCGATCGCCCTCGGCACCCAGGAGATGTCTCCGCTGACGATGGCGAGCGCCTACGCGACGTTCGCCGACCGGGGCACGTACTGCACCCCGGTCGCCATCGAGTCGATCACCCAGACCGTGGGCAACCAGAAGAAGTCGCTGCCCGTCCCGAAGTCGGCGTGCTCGCGCGCGATGTCGCAGACCACCGCGGACACGATCAACACGATCCTCAAGGGCGTGGTCGAGGACGGCACGGGCACCCAGGCCGGCCTCGGCAGCCGCCCCAGCGCGGGCAAGACCGGTACGACGGACTTCCGCTACGCGGCCTGGTTCGTCGGCTACACGCCGAACATGGCGGGCGCGGTCTGGGTCGGCGACCCGGCCCACAAGCGGCAGATGAACAACATCACCATCGGCGGCACCCCCTACGCCAAGGTCTACGGCGGTCAGGTCCCCGGCCCGATCTGGCGCGACATGATGACGGGCGCGCTGTCGGGCAGGCCGGTCCAGGACTTCAACCTCGTGGACATCCCCGAAGGCAACAGCGACGAGGGGGACGGCAACGACGACGGGGACGGCAACGACCACGACCACCACGGTCGCGACCACGGGGGCCAGGACGACGGCGGTCAGGACGACGGCGGCCTGATCGGGGGACTGTTCGGCGGCCCGGACAACGGCGGAGCCGGAGGCGGCCCCAACGGCACCACGACCGGTACCACCGCCGGCAACCCCTCCCCCGCCCTCCCGCAGGGCGGAAACCCGGGCAAGGGCGGCGGCAGGAACGGACACGGCAACGGCGGCCAGCGGGGCTGACCCGCCCCGCTGCCTCGTGTGCGGCCATCTCCTGTACGACGACGGGGGCGCCCCTCTCAGTGAGGGGCGCCCCCGTCGTCGTAGGCGCCGGACACGACGCGGGCCGGTCAGCCGCCCGCGAGAAGCTGCTTGACCACGGAGGCGACGCGCCCGCCCTCGGCCAGGCCCGCGACCTTCGGATTCACGATCTTCATGACCTGACCCATGGCGCGGGGGCCCTCGGCGCCCGCCGCCTTCGCCTCCTCGACGGCCTGGGCGACGATCTGCCTCAGCTCGTCGTCGGACAGCTGCTTGGGCAGGTACGCGGCGAGCACCACGCCCTCCGCCTTCTCCCGCTCGGCCTGCTCGGCCCGCCCGCCCTGCGCGAAGGCATCGGCGGCCTCACGGCGCTTCTTCGCCTCGCGGGTGATCACCTTGGTGACCTCGTCGTCGGAGAGCTCGCGCTTCTCCGTGCCCGCGACCTCCTCCTTGGTGATCGCGGCGAGCGTCAGCCGGAGCGTCGAGGAGCGCAGCTCGTCGCGCTCCTTGATCGCGGCGTTGAGGTCTTCCTTGAGCTTCGACTTGAGCGTGGTCATGACTCTGATTGTCGCAGGTGCACGGCGCTTGGCGCCCCATGATTTCCGGTGGGGCGGGGAGTGTTCCTGGGCCGGGGAGGGGGCGGCGGGGGATCTTGCCGTGGCGCGGGCACCACGCGAACGCACCCCGGGTACCCGGGGTGCGTGCGGCGGATCATGGTTGTCCACAGGCGGCGCACGACCCACCGGGCTTCTGACACGATGGTCGTATGCGCGCGCGATACGGAGTGCCCCTGGGAATCACGGCGGTTGCCGCCGCCGGACTGCTGTACTCGGCCGGCTTCGAGGTCCGTTCCTTCCGGCTGCGACGGGTGACGGTCCCGGTGCTGCCGCCGGGGACCCGTCCGCTGCGCGTGCTCCAGGTCTCCGACATCCACATGGTGAGCGGCCAGCGGAAGAAACAGCGCTGGCTGCGCTCCCTGGCGGGGCTCCGCCCCGACTTCGTGATCAACACCGGGGACAACCTCTCCGACCCCGAGGGCGTGCCGGAGGTGCTGGACGCGCTGGGCCCCCTGATGGAGTTCCCGGGCGCGTATGTCTTCGGGTCGAACGACTACTACGGCCCCAGGCTCCGCAACCCCGGCCGCTATCTGGTGGAGAAGGTGCGCGGCAGCCACGGTCTGAACGGCAATCCGCCCGTGGTCGGAGCCATCCACAACCCCTGGGAGGACCTGCGGGACGGCTTCGACACGGCGGGCTGGGTGAATCTGACCAACACCCGGGGGACGCTGAAGGTCGACGGCCTGGAGATCGAGCTGACCGGCCTGGACGACCCGCACATCAAGCGCGACCGTTACGCCCGGGTGGCGGGCGGACCCTCCGCCTCGGCGGACTTCTCGATGGGCGTGGTGCACGCGCCCTATCTGCGGTCCCTGGACGCCTTCACGGCGGACGGCTATCCGCTGGTCCTCGCGGGCCACACCCATGGCGGCCAGCTGTGCGTCCCCTTCTACGGCGCCCTGGTCACCAACTGCGACCTGGACACCGACCGGGTGAAGGGCCTGTCCCGCCACACGGCGGAGGGAAACACCTCGTATCTGCACGTCTCCGCGGGCTGCGGCACCAACCGCTACACCCCGGTACGGTTCGCATGCCCCCCGGAGGCGACACTGCTGACCCTGACGGCCAAGGACCAGTGACCCCGACGGCCAACGGCTGACGAAGAAACGGCGGCGGCACTCCACCCCGAAAGCCGGGCTCCCGCCCCGAACGCCGGAGCCCGGCCGGGGAGCCCAGCCGGAGCCCTCAGACCGGAGCCCGTAACCCACCCGGTCCACCCACATCGCCCGCCCCGCCCGTCCTGCTTAGCGTGAGGGCATGATCGGGCCGATACCCAAGGACATCCCGGACCTCCCCGCGGTGCCGGGCATACCGGCACTGCCGCGTTCCATCGTCCCCGCCGCCGCCGTGCTCAGCCCCGTACACCGCCCGAGGGTGGGCACCTACCGCCTGCTGGTGGCCCTGACGGCCACCGCCGCGGTCGCCGTGGACCTGCACCTCGGCAGCCCGGCACGCGTGCTGAGCTACTTCACGATCCAGGCCGACCTGCTGCTCGCGCTCGTCTTCGCCCTCTCCGGCTGGCGAGCCCGCACGGCCCTGCGCCCGCTCCCCGCACTGATCACCGGCGGAGCCGTCTTCTACGCCCTGATCGCGGGCCTCGTCTACCACGTCCTCCTGGTGAACGAACCGGGCCCCTTCACCATGACCGGCCAGCCCGGCACCCCCGCCGGCTGGCAGTCCCTGGCCAACCAGATCCTGCACACCTTGATCCCGCTCGCAGCCCTGTTCGACTGGCTCGCCCTGACGAGCCCGGCCCCGCTGCGGGTGCGGGACGCAAGGAAGTGGCTGCTGTACCCCATGGCCTACCTGATCTTCTGCCTGGTCCGCGGCGACCGCCTCCCCCCGGCCACCCCGGACCGCTACCTCTACCCCTTCCTGGACGCGGCCCGCCTCGGCTACAGAAGCGTCCTGGCCAACGCCCTCCTCCTCGGCGTCGCCTTCTTCGCCCTGGCCCTCCTCATGGTCATCACCGACCGCTTCCGCCCGGACCCCACCCGCCGGAGCACCAAAACCGGATTTCGTCTCCAGCCGCCGGTGGGCTAAAGTAAACGACGTCGCCGCGACAGCAGCGACATCGGGGTGTGGCGCAGCTTGGCAGCGCGCTTCGTTCGGGACGAAGAGGTCGTGGGTTCAAATCCCGCCACCCCGACAGAGAAACACCAGGTCAGGCCCGGTGCTGAGGAGTCAGCACCGGGCCTGACCTGTTTCTGAGGGGCTCTCTGGAGAAATCCTGGAGAAGATCTTGAAATCCGTGGCCGGACCGTGCCCTACTGGCGAGCCTTCAGCAACACGTCCAGGGAAGCCACGGGCGAGCGAGGACTCATCGCCCGGCGCGCGTCCAACGCTTCCTCCCACATCCCCGTGAGCGCGACCATCAACGCCTGCCGCATCCCGCGCGTGATGTGGTCATAGCGGGACTGGACCGAGCCGTCCTCATGGCCCATCCGCTCGTCCATAAGCTTCGGCGGGGTGCCCACCTCTCTCATGAGCGTCTTGTGAGTGTGGCGCAGCCCGTGTGGTGTCAGCCCCGGCGCGATCGGCAGCCAGCATGCCTCAGCCCGCTTGGAGGCTCCTCGCCCGCGTGCCGGAATCCCGGGCCACGGCTCGGCGACCACCGGCACCGGGTGCTGTTCCTGGTTGCCACGCCCGGAGTACCGCCCCGTGGCGGCCGGTCGAAAGAGCCAAGTAGCGAAACCGGAGCGTCGCCAGTGTGCAGCCAACTCCCCTGATCCCGCGTTACGGACGTACCCGAGTTCGTTGATGGCCTCCAGCACCTTCAGCCGAGTCGGTTCCGCGACAGCGTCCGGGCGGTTGAGGACGTTGGAAACGGTGCCAGTCGAGACTCCAGCGCGGCGAGCCACGTCAGCCAGCTTCGCTCCCGGGCGGCTTGCAGAGCCGTTGGCGGTCCCGTGGCCGCGGAAGACGTAGGTCAGTCCGTGGCACCCGCACGGCTTCGGTTGCGCCCGGGCGAGGTGGCCCGCAAGCAGTGCGTTCAGGAAAATTGGAGTGTCGATGTCCCGGTAGGAGTCGTCCTTGGGCGGGCAACGGTGCAGTTCGCCGGTGTCCAGCTCGTAGAGCTGCCACTCCACGCGAATGCTCTCCGGCCGGACGAACTCGGTTTCAAGACCAACGATCTCGCCCCACCGCATGCCTGTGTAGCCCTTGATGATGCAGGCAACGAACTCATCGTCGCGGCCAGACAGCAACGCCATCCGCTCGGCAAGCAGCAGAATGCCGAGAGCCGACGTGACCGCCTTCTCCGGGCCGCGGTTGCGTGAGCGACCGGCGCGCTTCCCTCGTCCGCGTCGCTTCGTTGCCGGGTTGGAATCGCGCAGCCCCTCGTCAACGGCGTCGGCAAGGATCAGGTGCAGCGTTGCCCGCCATGTCTTGACGCTGGCAGCCGCATAAGGAACGGCACGCTCGCGCTTCTCCCAAGCGGCGATGTCGGTGTTGAGGATGTCGGTGACAGCGAAATCGCCGAATGCGGGGAGCAAGTGCTCCTCGATGTGCCGCCGGTAGTTCTGCATGGTGGACGCCGCTAAATCCTGTGCGGCGTACCACCGATTCACGTAGGCGCCGAACGTGATCCTCTCCGGGGGCACCCTCTTCGTACCGGCGAGCAACTTCGCCTCTTCAGCGTCCGCCGCCTTCTTTGCCGCTGCCTTAGTTCGGAAGCGGATGGCCTCACCGTCTGCATCTCGGACAGTGGCGTACTTGCCGGGCGCGAGCTTGTACCGGCCGCGCCAGTAGCTACCGAGGTTCTCGGCATAGCCCAACTTGCTCTCCTATATAGATGGGTATGCCGCCCGGCTGAAGGACCGGGCGGCACCCGTGATCAGGCTGCGCTGGAACGGGACTGGCTGTCTCGCGCCCTGCGCGGGGTCCTCGGCTTCAGGGACGAGACAGGCGTCGTCGTTGTGGTCGCCGGTCGGCGCGGCGCTTGAGGGGGTGGGACAGTGGTGCTCCGGCTCTCGGTGGGACGGCTCTCGAAGATGTGCATGATCTCTGCGAAGTGCTCGGCCGTGAACCGGTAGCTGCCTCCGGGCTTACTGAAGGGGATGCGTCCCCTCCGTGCCTGCTCCTTCACCCACCACTCCGAGCAATGGAGCGCCTCGGCGATGTCGCTCGGGAGGTAGACCGGAGGAAGGGCGGGGGGTTCCCGGCGGGGAGCTGTGCTCATGTGACCATGCCTCCTCGGCAGGCGGTGGCTTGGGGCCTGTCTGGGAATCCGCAACATCCGCCACGCCGCAACATTGCTGGTCAGCGGCTTGGATTTGTGGCGGATGCCGCCTGTGTTGCGGATAGGCGCCGCCACGGGCGGGCGCGGCGGCACCTGTCCGGCGGGCGGTGTCAGCTGACGCTGCGGAGGGTGCGTGTGTCGGTTTCCGTGAACATGTGGCGGCTCTCGGAAGGGGCTTCCGCCACAGATTCACCCCCTGTGACCTGCGGTGTTGCGGATGTGGCGGATGTTGCGGATTCTCCGGGGTCCGGGGGGCAGTAGCGGTTCCACGCGTCGCTGAGGTCTTCCGCGTAGTAGCCCTTCGGGGTGGTGCTGCCGATCCGGATGCCCCGGGGTTTGATCGGGGCGTTGTCGGGGCGCACGTACTGGCTCAGGAGCTTGGACAGGGCGCGCGCGGTGAGCGGTTTGCTGTTCTGTCCGTCCTCGCTCAGGTCGGACCAGGGTGCGTCATCGAGCTGGAGGAGCACTTCGAGGATCGCGGCGGTGGGCATCCGGTCGACACCGCAGAACACCCGGTCCCGCAGATCGGTCAGCAGCCTGACACCCAGAGAGGCTTGGTCACCTTCGGACGCGGCTTTGATGAGCGCGATGCACGCCGTGCGGGCGCGGTCGGGCCAGTGACCGCCTGCCGCGTCCGCGACCGCGAGGAGTGGTTCCCATACGTCGGCGGGACGGTCGGTGACGCCCTCGGGCATCTCCGGCCACGCCTGCGCGACCTGGTTGTGGATGGTGGCGCACCAGTCGGCGAGGCGGTCACGCAGGATGTGGCCCTGCTTCTCGTGGACACGCCGACGGTAGGGCTCGCACTTCTCGTTGGGGGCCTTCTTGCGCATGCGGATGATGACGGAGCGGGTCAGGATCGTGTCCGGGAGGGAGCCGAGTCCGGCCATGGCAACGGCGCAGAACGAGGAGAACCACTCGGGGTTCTGGTTGGCGCCGTCACCGACGCAGCGCAGGGACTTGGCGCCGCGCCGGTAGCCGGAGTTCAGGAACCCGCGGACCTCTTCGTTGCCTCCGGCTTTGGGCCCGAAAACGGTGTCGATCTCATCGAAGAGGACCGTGGGGGTACCTCCGTCAGCCGCCACGAGCCGGAAGAGGGCGTTCGCGGAGGCGTTGACGGTGGTGGCCGCACGGGGGGTGAGGGTTTCCACGATCTCCAGGGCGCGGGACTTGCCCGAGCCCGGTTCGGGGGAGAGGAAGGCGAGGCGTGCGGTGCCGTCGAGGGCGTCCATGAGGTGGGCGTGGGCGTCCCAGAGGGTGACGGCGACGTAGGCGTGTTCGGTGGGGAAGACGTTGAAGCGGCGGTGGAACGCTTCGACTTCATCGAGCAGGGCGGCGCCGTCGATGGACGGTGCGGGTGGGTTGGTGCTGGTCATGCGGCGTTCCTCCTTTCAGTGCGTGGGACGGGCGTGCCGGTGCAGGAGTGCTTGTGGGCGGCGTACTCGGTGACCAGGGCCGCGACGGCGTCCGGACCGCGGGCGGTGCGGGTCTCGCCGCAGGGGCAGGCGTAGGCGGCGGTGGGGGTGTCGCCGTAGCGCTGGGACCAGCGGGCGCCGTCGTAGTGGTGGCGGTAGACCGGCGGGGCGTAGATGCGGATGCCCGGCCGTTGTGGTGTCGGGTCGTCGGCGTTGTGGCGGGCGTGGCTGGTCGGGTGCGGGTCAGGACGAAGAGATGAAAGGACGGCCTGGCGGCCGTCGCTCTTCGTGCCACGGCCTACTGGGGTGTTGCCCGCAGCCGGGCGCGGGGCGGCGATGGTGGACCGGGATGGCTTTTCAGGGCGGGGAGTCACGCGGCGTCCCTGGGACGGCATGTGCGGATGGACCAGTTCAGGGCGCTTTGGATGGTGGCCCGGCACTCGGCCGTCGACAGTCCGGCCGCCGCTCCCCCCGCCTGAAACGCCTCCTCCACCACGTCCCGGGGGATCTCGCCCCATGCGACGAACCGCCCCAGCGCGCGGGCGCCCTCCAGCAGTCGGGTGTTCCGGCCGCCCTCGCCGGTCCTGGCGACCGCGGCGACCTCGCGGTCGAGGGCGGCCCTGGCTCGCCGGGTGACCGAACCTGGCACGAGCAGCGGGGCGGTTGCCGCCGCCTGGGGCCGGGATGGCTCGCTCAAGAGCGGGGTGAGCCAGTCGGGCAGCGCCGCGATCGGGGCGTCCACCAGGACCTCGTAGGCGCCCTCGGGGGTGGTGCTGTGGGGGGCGACGACGTAACCGCCCCAGGCGCGGGTGTCGATGTGCGGCCCGAGCCGGTTGACGCTGCCGGGCAGCCTCTCGCCGGGCGGGGCGGTGAAGTACAGGTGGTGGCCCCCGCTGGGGGTCCGCACCTGGTACGTGGGCGGAAGGTGCTCCCCGGCGCGCTCGCAGAGCGCTGCCAGAGAAGTGGCGCCGTCAGGCGCTCCTTCTTCCTCTCCCGGCTTGCACACGTCCAGATCGATCACCAGCAGCCCGGCCGGGCCGGTGGCGATCCCCACGTTGTACGCGGTGTGTGCCCAAGCGGCTTGGATCAGCTCCGGGTCGGTGGTGGCGCGCTGTTCGGGGGTGCGGTGTCCGTCCGTGCACCGGCCGGTGCCGGGGCAGGAACGCTCCGGGTGCCCGGCCGGGCGCTTGCTGCCGGGGTGCAGCGGGATGACCGGCCAGCCGCGCTCGACGGAGCACAGGGCGGAGGCCAGCAGGTGCAGGTTGTCCAGATCGGCCAGGGGCATGCCGGTGATGTTGACGGGGGTCATACCGTGACCCCCGGGGGATGAGTCATGCTGGAGTCCTCCAGGTCTCTTGGATGGGACTGGAATCCGGGGCGACCGCGTGTCTTTGGCGAGAGAGGCGGTCGCCTCGGGCACGGCTAGAACGGGGGCTCGTTGCCCGATTCGGCGGGCTTGTCCGGGGTGTTCCACGGGTCGTCACCGGCGGGGCCGTTCTGCGCGGGCCGCTTGGCGTTGATCTGGACGGTGGTGAAGCGGACGGAGGCGCCGATGTCGTCGATCTCGACGGCGAGCATGGAGCGCTTCTCGCCCTGGTCGTTGGTCCAGTCGTGTTGCCGCATCCGGCCCATGGCGACCACGCGGGAGCCCTTGCCCAGGGACTCGGCGACGTGCTCGGCGAGGGCGCGCCAGGCGGCGCAGCGGTAGAAGGCGGTGGTGCCGTCCTTCCACTGGTTGCTGGTGCGGTCGAAGCTGCGCGGGGTGACGGCGATGGTGAACTTCGCCAGTGCAGCGCCGCCTTCGGTGAACTTCAGCTCGGGATCGTCGGTCAGGTTGCCGACGAGGGTGATCGGGGTCTCTCCGAACGACATGAGTTCCCTTTCCGGTTCAGCGGTTGAGTTCGTTGCGGTTGCGGGCGATCAGCCCGTATGCGGGCGCGGTGATCGTGTTGTTCTCCAGCCGGACCGGCCCGGAGTAGTGGTGGTGGGTCTCGGTACGTGTCGCCTTCACCGCGCGGACGGCGGAGCCGATGGTGGTCACGACGGCGACCAGGGCGGCGATGGGCAGGGTGACGAACAGGACGCTGGTCAGGGTCACGGCGGCGAAGCCTTTGCAGGCGAGCCAGATGCCGCAGCCGAGGCCGACGCAGGTGGCTGCGACCCCGATCCCGGCGACGGCGGTCCCGACGGCCCAGGCGGGCACGATCCGTCGGTCCGGCTGTGGCACGGGCGGCGTGGGACCGTAGACGGGCAGCGGGGCCGGGTCGCGGTAGGCGGTCGGCATCTGTGGGACGGGCTGGTAGGCGTCGGCGATGATCCGGCGGGCTTCGGCGGTGGCTTCGGTGTCGCTCATCCGCGAGTACGGGTGGAGGGGGTCGGGGGTGCTCTCGGCGGGGGTGTCGGGGTGCACAACGGGGTCCCTTCAACGCGGCGGGCAGCCTCCGCGCCGTGCGGTGGCTGCCCGTGGCTGCTTGTCGTGTCGCTTGTCGTGCGGCTTGTCGTCTGGCTTGTCGCTTGTCTTGTCTTGTCGCTTGTCGTCTTGCAGGTCACAAGCCGTTTCCGGGTGCCTGGAGCCGCTGTAGAGGCTTTGTGCTTCTGCGGGGCGTCAGGCGACAAGTGATCAGCTCTCGCCGGGCTGTTCGGGGGTGTGCTGGCGGTGGACGTAGCGGGCTTTGGTGCCCTCCCCGACGCGTACGGCGGTGCCGTCCTTGACCCATGCCTTGAGCCAGCCGACGACCGTCTGACGGGTCGTGCCGTGGCTGTCGGCGAGCGCGCGGGCGATCGCGGAGGCCCCGGTGCCTTCAGCCCCGGCGGCGAGGAGCAGCGCGAGTGCCTCCTGCTGGGCGGGGCTGTCCTGCTCGCCCCGCAGCGCCGACAGGTTCAGCCCGCCCGCAGGGGGCGGTGCCTGGTCGGCAGCCGGGGCGTGCGGGTCGGCGGCCGTGGCGAACTCGGCATCAATCTGGGCCCGGAACTGCCGCAGCATCTCCTCTTCCGGCGAGGCCTGCCCGGCAGGCTGCCCGCTGCGCAGGGCGGACAGGTTCAGCCCCTCCCGCGACGGCCCGGCATCCGGGGCGTCGTCGGTGCAGGCAGGGTCGAGCATCCATGCGGTGCGGTCGGTGTCCCAGCGGCGGGCGTAGGCGGGCCCGGCGGCCTTGGCGGACACATCGTCCAGGCGGGGGTGGCGGCCGGAGGTGGCGGCGATGATCTCCCGGATCTGGTTGGGCAGGATCCGCCACGCCTTGAACAGTGCCGCCGGGGACTCCGGGGTGCCCATGAACCCCGCGCCCTTGTACGGGGCCTGCTCCACCCGCAGCCCGCGGGAGCCGGGGAACATCTTCGACAGATCCATGCCCTCCGTCTCACCGCCGGTCAGGGCGACGCGCACCTTGGCTTCCCGGCGGATCATCAGGTTGCCCAGCACGCTGCCGGTCGCCCCCAGGGCGGTCAGGACGGTGCGCACGCCCATGGCCCGGGCGATCCTGATGACTTCGAGGATCTTCTCTGCCAACCTGCGCATTTGCCGGTCCGGGCTGGCCAGGATCTCCGCGCCCTCGTCGATGACGAGCATGACCTGAGGGATCGCCGGGCCGACCGGCAGGAGGTCGGTGTTGGCCTTGGCCAACAGGTCTTGGTAGCCCATCTTGCGCTGCTTGGCGACCCGGATAGCGGCGTCCAGCATGGTCATGGCCTCGTCGAAGGTTCCGGCGAGCCAGTCGACACCGGGCCGGACCGGCTTGCCGTCCCCGGTCTCGATCTGCCCCTTCAGCGCGGGAAGCACCCAGGGCAGGCCAGCGGATCCGGCATTGAGGTCGATCACCCAGGTCAGCACGTCCTGGGCGCGGGCGAACCCGGCCAGGATCGTGTGGACCATGTTGGTCTTGCCCGACCCGGTGGGCCCGACGACCAGCGCGCACTGCTCACGCAGGTAGGCCAGGATGCTTGCCGCGTTCGTGCGGTAGCCCCACGGGATCCCGGTGAGCAGAGACAGCGGACCGTAGTCGGCGGGGTAAGTCCGCTCCTCTTCCAGGACGTTGACTGTGGTCACGTCGATGATGACGCGGCCCTGGTCGATGCCGGGGGAGGCGGTGGCGGTGCAGCCGTGCGGCAGACGTGCGTCCGCGGACAAGCGGGACGACTCGGCGGCGATCTTGTTCCAGGTGGCGCCGCCGGGCGGGAGTTCGGCGTCGATGGAGTACCCGGCTCCGGTGGGCCACATCTCCACTCCCACCACGCGCACGGTGACGGAGCAGACCCGTAGGAGGCGGTCGGCCCATTCCGCGGCGACGGCCCGGCGGTCCGCGGACAGTTCCGCGGCGATCTGCCGCTGTTCGGCGGCGATGGCTTCTTCCTCCCGGGCCTCCTCGTACAGAGCGGTGGAGCGGGCGGCGGCGCCGATGCCGACGCCGATCGTGGCCAGGGAGCCAAGGGCGGCCCAGGTCAGGGGGCCGTGGGTGATGGCCCAGGTGGTCCATCCGGCTCCGACGAGCCAGGACGCGGCCCGGGTGGCCAGGGTGCGGCCCGCGTTACGAACCCGCAGTCCGGCCGCGGTGTGACCGAGGGCACCGGCGGCGCCGACGGCCAGGGCCCAGCCGGGGGGCATGGCGGTGGCGGCGCCGGTGGTGGCGACGGCGAAGGCTCCGGTGGTGGCGGACAGGGCGCCGGTCACGGGTCCGTGACCGGCTGCCCAGTCCAGCACCGGGCCACTGCCCTGCTTGGCGGTGGCGGTGCTGCTCATCTCAGACGTTCCAGCCCTTCTCGGCCTCAGTGCCGTTGCGGGGGTCCTCATGCCGGGCGATGTCCTTCTCGTGGACCTGCCGGAACAGCGGGCCCATGTCCTCGGCGACCGCGACGGCGGCCATCAGGGCGCCGTAGATGTCGGCGAAGCCGTTCGCGATCTCCTTCTCCAGCGGAAATTCGCAGTCGGAGCGCTCGGCGAGGATCTTCATCACGCCCGCCATGCAGGTCAGCGCGGCAGGCATGCCCTCGACCATGGCCAGGATCTCCATGCAGCCGTCCGGCTCGTAGGTGTTGGCCGCGGCCAGCATCTCCATGGCGTGATCCTCAAACTTGAACCCGGACACCAGAGCCATCTGTTCTCCTTCACTCGCTTCGGATGTGGAGGGGGCGGGGACCGTGGCCGGGGGCCGCTCTACGCTGTCCGCGACCGCGTCCGCGCTGTCTTCGGCTGCCTCCGCATCGGCGGCGGCTTCCTGCTCGGCCAGCTCCTGGCGGGTGGCCTCGTCCCGTTCGGCACGCTCCCCGGCAGCCGTCTGCACCATCCGCCGGTACAGGCGCCGTCCGGGGTGCACCAGCCACGGGATACCGAACTTCCGCCCGATCGGCGTGGTGAGCATCCCGAGCAGACCGACCGGCAGGGCAAGCAAGGCCGCGAGCAGGCGACGGCCGTGGAAGCGGGCCGCGGACCTGCGCAACGCCGCACGAGCGGCCCTGCGGGCGGGGGCCTTGCGGACCGCGGACCGCTGCGCGTCCACCCTGCCGTTCGTCTTGGCGTCGCGCCTGGCACGCTGCCTGGCAACGGCCGCATCCCGCGCGGCACGGGCCCTGCGGGCGACGCTGCCCATCAGGCGGCCCGCCATGCTGCCGCCCCTGCCCGACCGGGCGGGGCCGACGGCGGACCTGGCACTGCGGCGAGCGTCGGCGACCGCGCGGCGGGCCCCGGTGGTCTGCGCCCGCTGTGCGCCACGGGATCCGGCCGCAGCCTTCTGCGAGGCACGCAGGGCCCTTATCTGCCCGGTGCGGCCCGCGGCCGCACCCACGCTGCCAACCGCGCGGTCGGACGCTGTACGGCTGCCTGTACCGCGGTTCTTCCCGCCGGTTGCGGCACTGCCGCGGCGGTGCTGACCCGGCCCACCACCCGGGCGGCTGCCGGTGCGGCCGGCACGGGAAGCCGAACGGCCCCCGGACCTGCCTCCTGCTCCCATCCCGCCGTGGCGCAGGCCCGCGCTGCGGGCAGCTGCGCGGCCAGCAGCGCGAATGGCGGCCCGGCGCGCGGCGCGGCGGGAGTTGGGCCGACGGGAGCGGGTCGCGGCGACCGTGCCGAGGACGGCTGCTCCGGTGGCGGCGACCATGGCGGCGACCGGGCCGCCCGCCAGGCAGGCCGCGGCCACCATGCCGACCGTGCTGTTCGCCCCCGTCAGGGCAAGGGGGACGACCGGCCAGCCGCCGGGCGTGTGCTCCGCCTCCTTCACGCCCGCGGCTGTGGTCAGCGGGGTGTCGGGTGGCGGGGGCGGTGTGGCCGGGGCAGCCTCGACGGCTACCGGCTCGGTGCTGAGTTCCGTCATGCTGTGAGCACTCCTTCGAAGGAGTAGGGCCCGGCCAGGGCTGTGGAAGGTTGCTGGCCGGGCCCGCCAACAGGGTCTAGGCAGCGAGCTGTTCCTCGGGATAGGCGCAGGCAGGGCACATGCCGAGCGAGGACGGAATGACGTACCCGGCATCCCGCCCGCACTCGGGGCACCTGCGCCGGGCGGCATTCGCCCTGGCCAGAGCCGCCCACTTCGCGGGCGTCATCGGCCGGACAGGTCTGGCCAGCTCGATCGAGTAGAGGTAGGCGACCAGCGGGCCGCGGCGGCGCCGGGGACGCTCCACCTGGGCGGCGACGTCCTGGCCGCCGGGCCGCAGTCCCTGCGCACGGAGTTGACGGCGGGTGGCCAGCCCATCAGGGGCCAGCCGCCACCGGTAGACGGGGACGGTCGCCATCAGCGGCTCGCGATGGCCAGTTCAGCGCCGCCCGCGCTCGGGTCGCGGTGCTCGGCGTAACGAGAGGACACCCACCCCACCGACCAGCCGCACAACTCCGCAGCAGCCCGCACCGACAGCCCCTCCACATAGGCGGCGTGCACGGTGGCACGGGCGACGTCCTCGGGCTGCTTCTCCGCGGCGGGACCGGCGGACAGCAGCGCGGCGCGTTCACGCGCGGCCCGCTCCTCACGGTCCCGCTGTTCACGGCGTTCACGCTCGGCCCGCTCCCGCTGCTCCTTCTCAGCCCGCTCGCGGGCCTGCCGGGCCTGGTGTTCACGCTCGCGCTGGAGCTGTTCACGCTCCCGGTCGCGGCGTTCACGCTCCTCCCGCTCCACGCGCTGACGGGTCTGCTCGCGCTCGCGTTCCTCACGCCGCAGCGCGGCCTCCCGCCCGGCCTGCTCCCGGGCCATGCTGGCCTCGTGCTCACGCTGTTCACGGGCCAGCTCGGCGGCATGCTCGCGTTGCTCACGAGCCACCGCTGCCGCGTGCTCCCGCTCCTCCCGCGCCAGCCGGACGGCCTCCTCGCGCCGCCGGGTGGCGGCGTGTTCACGGGCTTCCCGTTCGGCCTGCTGCCGTGCTGCCAAGGCCGCCACGGCGGCGGTGATGGCGCGCCGGTAGGCAAGCCCCGTCTCCGCAGTGACGATCAGCAGCAGCGGCGCGACCGCATGCACGGCCACGCCCACCAGGTCGTTCTTGAGGGCGGAGTCGGCGACGTTGAGGGCGAGCGTCATGCAGCCGGTCATCCACCGCAGGACGACCGGCCACCTCCCGCCCTCGCCCCCGAGCCGGGCCAGGACCGCGTCGAGACGGACCACGATGACCACCGCGGCATCCACGACCAAGGGCAGGATCGGCGCCGTCCACGCCCACCGGACGGGAGTGTGAGCGGCGGCGAGCGGGGTCACGGTGAGGATCGAATACAGCATCGCTCCCGCGACGATCAGCCACGTACCCACCGACAGCGCCTTCTCCGCTGAACGGATCTGAACGCTGTTCACGCCTGGCCCTCCGAGCCCTCGGAGGAGGAGACCGACACGGCCCGGAAATCCCTCACGGCCTCATCGGGAGTGAACGGGACGGACCGCCAGGCGACCTCAGCGGCCGGGTGTTCATCGCTCGGCACCCACCCGTGAACAGGAGCCCCCCGGGTGGCCGCGTATGCGTAGGCGTCCTGGCGGCTGCGGTGGATGCTGTGCGGCTCACCCCCGTGGAGCAGCAGCACCAGCGGCACGTTCTGCTCCGCCGTCTCCAGCTCGCCGCACAGCCGCCGGATCTCCTCCCCACGCTCAGCCGCCTGCTCCGCGGCGGCTTCCAGGGAGTCCTCCAGCCGGTTGGTCTCCTCGCGCAGCACCTTGAGCGCGGCCTCGGCGACTTCCTTGTCCCAGGCAGCCGTGGGAGCGGCGTGCTCGGCCCGCTCGGCGCGGCCGGTCAGCTCCCACACCTGCTTCAGATGGCGGCTCAGGGCGGCGTCCGCCTGCTCCTGAACCTCCCGTGCGCGGGTACGGGCCTGCTCGGTCGCCTCACTCATGCGGCGCAGACGGCCCGCGGTGACGATACGAATCACGAGGCACCCCCGACCGGAACCGCACCCGTGACGATCAGCGGATCCGGGGAGGCGGGGGGCTCGTCGGTCTCAGCCGGTGCTGCGAGGGGAACGTCCGCGTAAGCCACCAGTTCCAGCACAGCGCCTGCGTACACGGTGGACATCTTGAGGGCGCACGTACGGTCACCCTCACCCTGCGTGCCGTACGCTACGGCGCCGAAGTCGACACCCAGCGCCTCACGCCACGCCTCGAACTGGCTCAAGCCGTCGTGGAAACTCAGCTTGAGCCGGTCCGGGAAGATGTCGTTCACGTCAACCATCGGCGCGGGCAGGTGCCCGAAGTCACCTGCCAGCAGGTGCAGGGCCCGCAGCGGAGCGGCCAGATCGTTCAGTGCGAGGTCCCTGCTCACGCCGCCTCCTCAGAGGTGGCACGGTTGGCCAGCGCCGCCCGCGCGATCAACACGCGGTGCAGGGCCTTGCGCAGGCGCCGCTTGTCCAGCTCGCCCGGACTGCGGTCCATCAGGGCGATGCGCACATCCAGCAGCTCGACCTCGGCCAGGATCAGCGGCGTCTCCACCGCGATGGCGTCCAGCTCCGCGGCTGTCGGCTCGCGGTCGTACTCGTCGGCGGTAACAACCGCCTGAAGTGCACCGATGTGCTTCATGGGTCGTTGTTCCTCTCGCTGGGTTGGACGGCCCGAACAGCACCCCCGGAGCGGCTACTCCGGGGGTGCGGCCGTTTGTGTGGAGTGGATCAGGGACGGGACAGAAGGCGGGCCGCCGAGGCGGTCAGGCAGTCGGCCGCGGCTACGGCCGACTCGCGCAACGACGCCAGTACCTCCACGCTCCGGGCGCCGCGCATGTCGTACGCGGCCCGAACTGCGGCGTCCACGTCCAGACGAAGCTGCGGCAGCAGAACCGCCAGGGCGATCTGCGGGGCGGTGACAGCGGACCGGGTGACGTGGCTCGCCTCACGGGCGGCGGCGACGTCCGCCGGGGCCGCGCCGGACAGGCGCAGGTCCTCGCGCACCCACATCGCACGGCGGTGATCCGCCAGCGCGGTGCTCAGCTCGGACAGGGCCGTCAGGGCCCGGTCCCGCAGTGCCTGCCGACGCTCGGACCTGGACGCGTAGTACTGCTGGACACCCACAACAGAAGCACCCAGCACGGTGCCAATCACCGCGACAACGGCAGCGGCGATCTCCATCGAACCCCCCCTCTCGGGGCCAGACTCTCCGGCTCCCCGCACCCCCGCCCGTCCGGCCTGCACGCCAAGTGCGCAGGCCGGACGGGCGAGAGAGGCAACCGGCCGCAGCGTCAGCCGCTGCGAAGCCAGGAAGAAGGCGGACCGGGGAATCGTCAGGCGCCGCCAGCCGGTCCATCCCGGCAGCGCCCCGGTATGTCGTCGGCCCATGCCGACCTCCCGCAGATCGCGGGGACACGGCTTCACCGGTGCGCCGTTGCCACGGAGCACCGGTCCCGAGCCGGGAAATCGGGCGCGTCATCGTCGCTGCTCTGACGCCAGCAGGGCGGCCTGCACGAAGCCGTGCAGGATGGCGTGCCGCCGACGACATCACCCGGTCGCCGCGGGGGCGGTCTCACTCTTGCCGCCACGTGCATTGGAGCTCCCGCTGTACCTCCCCACACCCAGAAACCGGGTGGCGCCTGCCAAGCGCGTAGGGGGAGAGCTTCGTCCACCACGGCGGTTTGCCCTCAGACTCTCGCCCTGGGCACCTGCCGCGACCGCCGCTCCCGCGTCAGCCCCGCACGATCACTGTTTAGTTCTCAAGGACGGCGGCTGCGAAGGGCCGCGTCTTGCACACCGCGAATCGGGAGTGACTCCACCATCTGGTGCGCACCAGAAGAATGCATCTGGTGCGCACCAGAGTCAAGGTGGTTCGTCAATTCGGGTGACGGCTGCCCGCCGCGGTGCATCTCCAGAAGACCCTCTGAGGCGGGGGTGGCGGTAGCCAACAGGTCTTAACTCTCGTCCTGTTAACCCCTGTTGACCTGCGACTATGTGAGGCACCATGAGAGGAGCGTTGATCGGAACTAGCCCCTGGTGGTGGCTTGTGAGTTCAGGACTTCGGAGCGCGCGCACGGCGCGCGGTTGGTCTCAGGAGCGACTGGTTCGCGAGATCGAGCAGTACGCCCGACGGCACCTCACTGACGTGGCCTCAACCGCGAGTTTGCGGGTGTACGTGTCCGAGTGGGAGAACGGCAAGCGCACCATCTCGGACCGCTATGCCGAGATCCTGCGTCGCCTCCTCGGCGCCACCGACGCTGAGCTGAGAGGCGGTGGCAATGCTGCTGCTGTGCCCATGACTGACGGGTACGACGAGCTGCTGAGCAGGATCGACTCAGCCAGCAGTGTCAGTGAGTCCATGGTCGCGACGCTCAACGATCAGACTGAATTGCTGCGCACCATGGACCGCCAGATGGGAGCCTCTGGCCTTGTCGATCAGATGACGGGTCACCTTGCCCGACTCGAAGATGCGCTGAACTTCGCGGTGCTGCCGAGTGCGCGCCGACCGGTGGCCCTGGCGCTCGTGGGGGCCTCGACCTTGGCGGCCTGGCAGGCGATCGACTCCGGTGCCATCGAGCGGGCTTGGCGGCACTACGAATTGGCGAAGCGAGCGGCGCGCGACGCGGAGTCCCCGACGCATTTGGCTCACGCCATGGCTGAGCAGGCGTACGTACTGTGCGAGGCGGGCCGTCCGGCGCTTGGTGTCGAACTAGTTCGTGATGCGCACCGCATCCTCGGAACGAGCGGATCCGCGCGGCTTCGGGCGTGGCTGTATGCCGCGGAGGCGGAGTTGTGTGCCCACGTCTCGGAACTGGAGGACGACTGTCGACGCGCACTCGACGCCGCCATGGCGACTATCCCGCCGGGCAGCGAGGAGCGCGATCCGGATGTGGCCAGTCTCTTCTTGAACACTGCCCACCTGAGCCGGTGGCAGGGGAACGTTCTTGCGTTGCTGGGGGACGGCGACGCCGTGACCAGCCTCTACGACGCCTTGAAAGTCGTTGACCCGACGTTCGTACGAGCGAAGGCCGGGCTTCACACCGATCTCGCCCAGGCTCACCTGGCGCGAGCGGAGTACGACGACGCGAACACCCACTTGAAGCAGGCGCGGCTACTGGCGAGCCGCACCGGTTCGGTGCGGCAGCGCCGACGGGTCGATCTCCTCAGTGAGCGGCTGTGACGCCCTACTTTCCCCTGGTCGCCAGGATGTGGAGCAACGCGACCAGGGTCCCGGACCCCAGCAGCTCACCCCTGGCCATGAGTCCAGGAATGTCGGCAAGGGGTACCCATTCGATGTGCCCGGCCTCTTCCAGGTCGGTGGGTTCCCCGACCTTGTCGGCGCCGTGGGCTACGAAGATCTCGTGCGGTGAGTCGACCATGCCGACCATGGGCTGATAGGTGACGACGTGCTCAAGGGACTTCGGGCGCCAGCCGGTCTCTTCAACGACTTCCCGCAGCGCCGTATCCGCCGGCACTTCTCCTTCGTCCACGATCCCTCCGGGCAGCTCCCAACCGAACCGCTGCGGCACGAACCGGTATCGCCACATCATGAGTACGCGGTCCTGGTCGTCCACCACAGCCGTGATGGCGACGTGCTGAAGCTTCACGACATGGTGCTCGAACCGGTCCACGCCCGGCGGCTCCACGTCCCAGAGCTGAAGCTTCACCCACTGGTTGTCGTAGAGGTCGCGCTCGCCGTGGATACGCCAGGGCTCCACCCCCTCCGGGGTCTTCACGCTGACCGCGCCCGGTACGCGGTACGAACTCCTGCCCCGGACTTCTAGGGCGCCCTCTGCCACGAGACGGGCGAGAACCTGTCGCAGCGCCGTCCGTCCGATGCTCAGTTCCTCGGTAAGCGTGCGCTCGGAAGGGAACTTCTCGCCTGGGGCGTACGCGCCGTTGGTGAGCCGTTCGCGAAGCGTCTCGTAGACCTTGGTCGTCTTTGGTCCCATGGATGGCGCACTCCCCCTTCTGAGGTGGTGCGTACCAGCGTAGCTACCCACCTACGGATGTCCGTAGGTGGTAGAGGGTGTCCACGGCGAGACTCGGCCCTTCAGGCACGTTTCCTCCGGTCGTTCGGCATGCGGATCCTTGAAGTTCCCGGTGACCTGTCGGGGGAGGGTTGTGCGTACGAGAGGGGCGGGGACACCGACGGCAGGCAAGGCCTGCCAGGCGGGAGGGGGGTATGCCCCCTCAGGACGACGCCACCTGAAAGGTGATCTGAATCACATTTGCACCTCAACTCGCCCTGCGTGGAGCCTCCACTCGGCAAACGGTGCAACTGGACGGCCGTGCTGTATCCGCTGGGGCCACTGCTTTAGCGTTCCGGAGCCGCTTCGGGTTCGCTCGGCGATAGATTGCATCGCCCGGGGCGCCACCTTGGGAAACGTGGCGATTACGCCTTCCCGATTATGCTTTGCAGCGTCAATGACTTGCGCAGCACGAACCCTAGTTAACTCCAAGAAACGTCACGTTAGCGCGCCTCAAAATGCGCCAGAGCAAATTTACGTTGGCAAGCGCGGTTAGCGGGGGATGTCGGCAGGTGTAACCAAGTTACAGTCGATCAGCCCTTCGTCTTACATCAGCTCACCTATGCTTAGGCCCGGTTCCCCTCGCCGGACTCACCGAGTTGTTCGCCTCAGCAGAAGGCGAACCCCTGAGTTGTACTCAGGGCCACTTCGAAGAAGGGAAGGGAGCCAGGTGACCGAGGAGGAATCCGTCGACGGTCGCTGCGCGCGGTGTGAACGCCGCCTGTCGTTCAGGCAGGCAGTGTTGGACTGGGTGTCGGTGATCGCCGTGGTCATCAAGGAAGTGGTGCAGTACCTCTCGTCGTGACGAGAGCGCACGAACCGGCCGGGGGCTGAGCAGAGAGCCCGACCGCAACTCGGACGGCCGGGCTCGTAATCTGCACCCCTTCGGGGCTTGACGCTGCGTCAACAGCGTCAGGCCCCACTTTGTCGTTTAAGACGTGTCAGGGGTCCCTGCATCATAACAACGCTATTGCGTGCCGCAACAGGTTCTACGTACCCTGGCGTACGCAGCGAGGAACGCAAAACGTTTGACGCTTGCCTTGCGGTCACGCCCTGTACCGATTCACGCGGTTCACACGCCCTACTGCCAGGCATCCGGGCCGCCGCCTCGCCACTCGATCAGCCCCTCTGCCGCGGCCACGTCGAGTTCGTCCCAACCCTCCAGCCCGGCACGCTCGAGGAACACCGTCAGGTCGTGAAGCGAGTAGGCCGTCCCCAGGATCACGCTGTCCACACGCACCCGCCTGCCACCACTATCCGAAGGTGGATACACGACGACACGCGGTGCAGGCACGATCCCAGCGTCACCCGCAGAAGCGATTCACGCACGCGGACCTCTTCCGGCGGCCTCCCCACTTCTGGGCCGGAGCCCGGAGGCAACAGACTCGGGCAGGCGGACCGGGGCCCGACGACAGTCAGCTGGCCATGTCCTAGCTGTATTGATCACGAGCGTTGTTAACGCTGACTGGTCTTGATCGTGGCGAAGACCTCCGGTGTGGTGGAGGTGTCTAGGCTCCACACCGCACACGGAGGTCTTCGTGTCCCACCGTAATGCCCGGCTGACCGTTCACGGCAGGCGGCTGCTCGTCGAGCGTGTCCGCTCCGGCCGTCCCGTCGCGCATGTCGCAGCCGAGATGGGCATCTCCCGTCCCACAGCCCACAAGTGGATCCGGCGCTGGCGTGCAGAGGGCGAGAGCGGACTCATCGACCGCTCCAGCCGTCCCCGCACGACACCGCACCGCACGGCAGCCGCCACCGAGGCGCAGGTCTGCAGGCTGCGACAGGAGCGCAAGTTGGGCCCGGCCCGCATCGGGCCGGTCCTGGGCCTGCCCGCCTCCACCGTGCACCGCATCCTCACCCGACACGGCCTGAACCGCCTGGCCTTTCTCGACCGGCCCACCGGCCAGCCCATCCGCCGCTACGAACGTGACCGGCCCGGCGAACTCATCCACGTGGACGTGAAGAAACTCGGCCGGATCCCCGACGGCGGCGGCCACAAGGTCCACGGCCGCGACGCGGGCCGGCCGATCCGGGGCATGGGCTTCGACTACGTCCACTCCGCCGTCGACGACCACACCCGCCTCGCCTACAGCGAGATCCACGGCGATGAGAAAGCCGCCACCTGCGCGGGCTTCCTCACCCGCGCGGCCGTCTTCCGCAGCCAGGGCATCACCCGCATCGAGCGGGTCCTGACCGACAACGCCTGGGCCTACCGCAAGGGCCTGGCCTGGGAAAAGACGCTCATCGAGATCGGCGCGACCGGAAAGCTCACCCGCCCCTACCGCCCGCAGACCAACGGTAAGGTCGAACGCTTCAACCGCACCCTGGCCGACGAATGGGCCTACCTGCGGCCCTACACCTCAAACGACAAGCGAACCACGGCACTGGCAGACTTCCTCCACACCTACAACCACCACCGCGGCCACACCGCACTCGGAGGCCAGCCACCCATCAGCCGCGTCAACAACCCTGCGGGTCAATACACCTAGCACCTGCCAGGTTGCAGTCTTCAGAGTCGCGTCAAACGTTTTACGCGACTCTGGCCTTCCCGGTGCCTGGAGAAATCCTGGAGATGATCTTGCGAAGGGGGCCTTGAGAAGGCAACAAAGACCAACGCTCCCCGACGCTCCGACCTGCATCTTTACCTCTAGATACAGGTAGGCGATCTTCCAGGGCCTAATTCGGGACGAAGAGGTCGTGGGTTCAAATCCCGCCACCCCGACAGCCGAAACACCGTGTAGGCACCTACAAACGTTTGTAGGTGCCTACACGTTTCTGCGTGCGTGTCTATCGCTCTCCGCGTGTCTACGGCCGCCGCTCCTGCGCCCCGAAGATGCCGTCCACGACCACGGCACCGGTCTGGATCGCGGGCCGGATCTGCTTCCGGTAGACCTCCTCGGCGACGGCGGTCCCGGAGTGGCCGACGAGCCGCGAGATCTCTTCCAGCGGGACGCCCCGGCCGGACAGTAGGACACGAAGCGGTGTCGATCCCGTCGATACCCTTGAGCGCCTGGCAGAAGGCACGGCGGACGTTGGCTGCGTCGAGTGGCATGCCTGCGGCCGGGGAGAAGGCGAACCTCTGCTCCTTCCGCTTCTCGTGAGCGGTGAGCCGGCCCCCGCCGTGTTCCTGAACTGCTGCCAGACTGCACTTACGCATTGCGCCGGCCCGACGAGGCGAAGTCCGGTCGGGCCTTCAGGGCGACGTGGTCCCAGGTGAGCGCCCGCAGTTCCTCGATACAGGCCCGGGTCGGCGAGACGATGACGAGGTACGCGCATCTCAAGATGCCCTCGGTTCCCGTGAGCACTGCCTCTACCCTGAGCGAAGGTGTGCGCTCTGGACAGGCGCCCGGTCTGGCCTCGCGGTACGGAGCCCAGCTCGACGAGGTTGCGCTCCGCTCAGCAGGGTGGTGGTCTCAGCAGGGGCGAGGCCGGCTAGGCCGTAGACGAGCCATTCGTCGATCGCGTGACGGTGAAGGTCGCCTTCTCACACGCTGGGTTGGGTTTCCGCCACTGTCATCGCGCCCCTTGATGAAGGATCACGCAACGGACGTCCGCGACGTCAGTGCTTCTCCAGGATCCGGACAGTTCTGAGCACCGCCGGAACTGGTCGCGCATCCGACCGGGGTCTTGCACTGCCGCTTCCGGAGCGCGCGGTAGACACCGCACGGCCGACGCGGTCATGGGCGACGTGAGCTGCGCCCGCCGGAGGATGGCGCCAAGTCAGGTCCGTAACCCTCGGCCGCGAGCCACGGACAGCTGTCCCAAATCCACCCCCCCAGTGGGCAGATCCCCGCCCGCCACCTCAAGTTCCTTATTAACTCAGTAAGCTGCCCAGTTATGGACTTCACAATTATCAAGCATGCAGTCGAGGTTGACCATGGCATCAAGCGCTTGTCCATGCACTTCATCAAGAAACACGCAGCGCCGGAGCGAGCCCGGCTCAGCAGCGAGCTGTGCACACAGATCAGCGAAGAGTTCGAGAGGATCGGGCTGTCCACTCTGCCGCGGACGCTGCCGACATCCGAGAACGGGTTCGTTTGGGTCATTCAGCGTGACAGCACTCTCGGAGAGGTTGCCGACGTCGCAGCCGCCCTGGCCCACCTGGACAAGCTGGGGATGAATCCACTCCCCCAGGTGTTCGATAACTACCCGCGCGCTAAGGGCACCTTGAGCTGAAATGACGTAGAGGAGACATGCCTGACCCGCATGCCACGTACATCAACGATCGTATCTGATGCACTGAATACGGGGCATGCACTAAAAACGACTGCGCATGCAGTCAAGTCTTCTGTACGGTGATATCAATGGGCCTTTCCGGTCATGCGGATAATGTCCCGCCATCCGATTTCAGGAAACCCCCGCCGTCAAAGGTTACGAATGAGCTACACCGCAGAAATACGCGCCCTGTGTGTGGAATCCTGCGGTCATAGTCGGCACGCAAAAAATGCTTCGCTGGCTGTGCATTTGGCTCACCGGGCGACCCCCGGCACTGAGCTCATCCATACCGGCTGAGGGATTACCTGGCATTACCTCGCCACGGAAGGTCCGAAACTCACACCTTGCCCCCAGAATCAACCGTACTGGGGCTCTTCTCTGTCGTCCGACTGAGGTCAGGCTGATCCTGAAACCCCTAAAAATTGAGACCTACGCCGCTTATCAGAACTGTCGTCCGACGGGACATGAGCGGCAGGTCTACCGATCCTATATCAGAGTTTCCTCGCCAGATGAAGGCGTCTCGGAAGGCCACTCGGAATGTCGACCCGGACAGCGAGTTCACGCACCCCGGAACCTTTCGCGATAGCCATCGCGAGCCACTTCGGACCACATATTGGAGATCTCTACCCATGACCATTGACCAACCCTCTGCCTTTTCCATCGACATCGTCTGGGGGACAGACCCGATCCGGGTCACCAACATCTCGCCCCATCTCCCTCCCGACTCGACGGACAGCCATGCCGCGGCGGTGACCGCAGCAGGCCGGTCCAATGCGAGCGCATGGCTGCCCGACACTGCGTGGAGAGCCTTAGCGCGCGCAACAACTCGTCCTGACGCATTAGCAGTTCAGCTCAGTCCGACGACGGATGACCCCTCGGGTCTCCTGATGGTCGAGAACGTCGAAGGTGCGACTCTGCGGTCGGTTGTCACCCGCGTCCTGCTGAGCGAGCTGTTCCCCGGTCTCCAGCCTCGTACCGGCATGGAGGTATCCGAGGTACCCGACCCGCAGGTGCACGGAATCACTCATGAGGGGCGTCCCGGTGCGATCATCCAGTACCTCTACGAAGACCTGATCCACCTGCGGAACCATGTGTGGCAAACCATCCACGCGACCCTCTCGCTCAACACCTACGCAACCTCCATCCTCACGCGCTCCGTCACCCGCAACCTGATCGCCCACCCCGTCGAGGTCGCCTTCGAGGACGGCTCAGAGCCGATCCACCTCCTTGTCGTCCGTGACGGCATCACCCGACTCGCCAGTGCCTGGGCGGTGCTGGCCGGGCACGATGCCGACCCGGCCGAGGTAGCCACCCTGGCCACCGACGCGCTGCTCGGCAGCGCTTCCGCGGCAGGGATGGCTGCGGGACCCGGCCTCGGCCAGCGACTGGCCGCCAGCCGAGCTGGGTGGCGACAGGAAATTCAGCAAGAGTTCCATGATGAGATGAAGGGGGCGACGCCCGGGCTCCGTGCCGCTCAGATCGCCCAGTCCTACGTCGTTCCGGCGCAGATCGCCGTCGGCATCGAGGGACATGAAGGCCGGGTGTTGTCTGCCGAGGACATCTTTGACGACGCCGTTCGTTCCGTACTGGCGTCAGTGCACGTCGAGTTCAAGCAGTGGGACGCGGCGGCACAAAATGTCGAGATCATCACCCGAGCCTTGAAGCGGATCATCCAGCAGGGCGACCCGCGTTGGAATACGGCCGACCTCCAAGCGGTGTACGGCCTTGCCGTCGGCCGCATTCCCGTGTCTGAGCTTCCCCAGGTATTCGGAGACGATCCGGCTCCTCCCGGAACCGCTCTATGGCGCGCCGTCTATTTGGTCAGCGCCCTGACCCAGCCGGATCTCCTCGAGCTTCTCAAGGACCAGGCCAAGGCCATCAAGGGCGGCCAGCGGATGAGCATGAAGGGGTTCGGCGAGCTGCTTGGCCCGATCATTGACCTGCCCTGGCGGGCAAAGAAGAAGCTCGTCACCAAGCAGGCACGCAACGCCTGGAACAACGGTGGTGTGCTGTCGAACGACGTCACCCAGGGCTGGACTCCGCGGCCCACTGACGACTTCACCGAGCTGATCGCACCAGCGATGAATGGGGACGACGACGCCCGCCACACCCTGGCAGTGGCCGGCGGTACCGCACTGATCGCCGACAAGCTCCTTACCAGGAACGTGGGGTCTTCGCTGGGGGTCAAGAAGGAGAAGGGCGGCGTCCCCTTCCGGTCGGACGTGAACAAGATCATCGAGGGGCTCTCACGGCCGACGAATGAACTCGGCCTGTGGACCCTCGCGCTGGCAGCCAACACGTTCCGCGGTGACGACCTGCCGCAGAACTCCGTACCCAGGCAGAGCCTGACCGGCAAGGAGTCGTCCGCATCCTCAGAGCCGCCGTACGTGTACTTCAAAGTCGATCTCGACGCACCGGACCATATCGCCCGCGATGCAAATGGCGTGCCGCTTCCGCTGTATGAGTGGGATGTCGTCGCGGCTTCCGCCCCGGCCCGCGCGGCGCAGGCCGTACCACCATTGACGCTGATCGGTCCGCCGCCTGTTGGGGTTCCGGCAGCATCCTCGCCGAACGCTGAGGTGGCGCTGGCCGACGGCAGCGCCTCCGCAAGTGCCGCTTCCGGTGAGGAGCCCGTCACCACGGACCCGGCGTCGGCGCTTTTCCAGCACGGCGCTGCTCACGGGAGCGTGGATGCTCTGGCTACCGTCACCATCCCGGCTCCCCGTGCCGAAGACGCTACGCCGCCTCCCAGCCAGCGCGCCGCCGCGCACCGCAAGGCCCTTCACCTCGGGGTGCAGGGTGCCCGGGACGCTCTCGACCATCTGCACGCTCTGGAGCCGGAAATCGGGGACCACACTCCTGTCGTCCCGGCGGGCCAGCTGGATAGCCTGCACAAACTGCTGGTCGGCATCCTGACTGACGTGGAGAACCTGCGGCGCAGGTCAACGGATAACGGTGCGCCAGAGGGGGACGATGCGGAATCCGAGGAGTGCCAGGAGGCGGTACTGGACTGACCGGTAAAAGGTCATAGTCCAATCCTCCACCCCAACGATGACAAACCAGGTCAGGACCGGCGCTGAGGGATCAGAGCCGGTCCTGATTTTCTCTGCGCCCTGTTTTTTGGGAGCCACTAGGGCGGTGGCTCCGGGATCCAGCTCTCCGGCCTGCCTGTGAGGGGCGCTTCTTCCGCGAGTGCCGGCACGGCGGCCACTGGCTGTCAAGAGCGGAGGGGCTGGCCGACCGAAGTGGTGTTCAGCCTTCCGTGCAAGCCCTCCCCGCGGCCGTCGATTAATGATACCTTCCAGAACGAATTTTTTGGGGCTCGGCGTTCTGTCGGGCGTTCAGGGGGAGGTTGAGGCATGACAGTCATGGCGGAGACGGCGGATGTGGCCGGCGGGGTGGACGCGGGCGTCGGTGTGTCGGTGGGGGGTGGGCATCGGCCTGGGTATCTGGTGTTCTGCGATGTCGATGAGACTCTGATCGGCTGCAAGAGCATGTTCGAGTTCTTGCGCTTCCAGTTGGTGCGGCGCTTCGGGGACGCGGGTGAGGAGCGCTATCGGTCCCTGCACGGGGACATCAGGCGGCGGGCCGACTCGGGTACGCCCCGCGAGGCTGTCAATCGCCTCTACTACCGCTCCTACGCCGGTGAGAGTGCGGCCGAGATGGCTGCCCTTGGCAGGGAGTGGTTCTCCCTCGCCGTCGCGGACCCGGGGTTCTTCATCGCGTCCACCGTGGCCGAGCTGGCGCGGCACCGTGCCGCCGGGGCCGAGATCGTGCTCGTTTCCGGCTCCTTCCCTCCCTGCCTGGAGCCCATCGCCGCGCACATCGGCGCCCGGCATGTCCTGTGCACCACCCCGGACGTGGCCGGCGGCCGCTACACCGGTGAGGTACCCGAACCCGTGATCGGCGAGGGCAAGCGGGCGGCGGTGCTGCGGATGCTGGCCGAACACCCCGGCGTCAACCCGCTCGACTGCTACGCCTACGGGGACCATCCCTCGGACTTCCCCATGCTCGACTGCGTCGGACGTCCCCGGGGCGTCGGCGACGACCCTGCCGTACGGGCCTATCTCGCGGGGCGGGTGGAACGGGCCGGGGCCGCCGTGTCCGGGTGTGCGCTCGCCTGTTGGTCCATGGGCCAGGACGAGCACTGCGCGGACTGCTCGGAGCCGTGCGCGCTGCCGCCCGGCCGATGAGCTGAGCGCGGGCGTCCTGCACGGGCATGGCGGTACATGAGCGTGTCGGGGGACGGTCGGGGTTGTGGCCCGCCGTCCCCCGACGTGTGCGCGGGGGCATGTGTGGGGTCAGTCGATGCTGCGGCAGATGTGTGGCTCCAGCCCCGCGTCGTCGGCGTCGCCCGCCAGGCGCAGGACGGGGCTCTTCACCTCCGGCCCGGTGTTGAGCAGGTACCAACGGCCGTTGTGCCGGACCGATGCGATGCTGCCGTTGGTGAGGACGCACAGGCGGGAGCGGGGGGATCCGGAGGGTCGGGGGGCGGGGGTGGTCCGTTGGGCGGGGGTCTCCGTGGTGGTCACTGCTTCTCCTGGGTGCTGGTGGGGGGTGCGTACTTTTCTCCGCTGCTGGTTCGGGGGTGTGATGTGGGCGCTTGCCGTTGTTCCTTTGCGGGTTGGTGCAGGGTCCGGTTATCGCGCCCCGGCCAGTGCGGGCTTCCGTGCCGGTGCCGCCGGGGCGTGCGTTTCCGTGCGGGTCCTGGCCGGGCGGGCGTGGCGGGTGGGAGCCCAGCGCAGCAAGGCCGAACCCACCGACATTCCGCCGCCGAAGGCCGACAGCACGGTCACATCGCCCTCGGTGAACAGGCCGCGGCGATGGGCCAGATCGAGGGTGATCGGGACCGAGGCGGCGCCGGTGTTGCCGTGGTGGGCCAGGGCGAGATGCATCCGGGCCGAGTCCAGGCCGAGCGCGGGCCAGACCTCGGCCAGCATCACGCCGTTCGCCTGATGGGGGACGAAGTGGCGGACCGCGCGGGCGGGCACCCCTGCCTTGTCCAGCAGGGTGTGGACCGCGGACGGCAGGTTCTCCTGGACGAACCCGCGGACGCCACGCCCGTCCATGGTGAACCAGTGCGCCCCCTCCGCCAGCGTGTCCGCCGAGGCGGGCCGCCTGCTCCCACCGGCCGGGACGCTGATCAGCCGGTGCTGGTCGCCGCGGGTGGTGAGGCTGGTGGTGATGGGGCCGTTACCGGCCGGCACCGGGCCGAGCACCACGGCACCCGCGCCGTCACCGAACAGGATGGCGGTCTTGCGGTCGGCCGGGTCCAGGATGCGGGAGTAGATGTCCGCGCCGATGACGAGGGCGTACGGGCCTTGCCCGGGTCCGTGTCCCGGCCCGTCTCCCGGCCCGTCTCCCGGCCGCTGTCCCAATCCCTGTCCCTGTCCCTGTCCCTGTCCCTGTCCCTGTCCTGGTCCCCGCCCGGGTGCCTGCCCGGATGTCAGCCCGGACGCCTGCCCGGATGTCAGCCCGGATGTCAGCCCGGACGACTGGCCATCGGCCGCCGCTTCGGCCGCGTCCGTGCGCAGCATGCGGTCTGCGGCCGTCAGCGCGAACATGAAGCCGCTGCATACCGAGTTGACGTCAAAGGCCGCGGCCCGGCGGGCGCCGATGAGGTCCGCGACGATGGCCGCCGTGGCGGGCTGGGGATGGTCGGGGGTGGAGGTCGCGACGACGATGTACGCGATCTCGTCGGGCGTCAGGCCCGCCTGTTCCAGGGCCTGCCGGGCCGCGTGGGCGGCGAGGTCCGAGGTGGCCTCGTGGGGGGCGGCGCGGTGCCGCCGTCGTATGCCGGTCTTGCGCTCGATCCATTCGGCGGTCACTCCGGCCGCGTCGCCGACCTGCGCGTTGTCGACGACCGTGGCGGGCAGATAGGAGCCGGTGGCGATGATGCCGATCGCGGTGTTCATGGTCACTCCCGGGTGGGGTGGTGAGGGGGCGGGCGCGCGAGGACTGCGGTGCCTGGCGGGCGAGGGCGGCCTTGTGTCTACGGCACGCACACGCGCCGAGCGGCGCGTACGGCGTCAGGTGGCACGTACGGCGTCGGGCGGCGTGTACGGCGTCGGGCGGCGTGTACGGCGTCAGATGGCGCGTACGGGGCAGGGCGTACGGCGTCAGGTGGTCGTGCCGGTCGTGAACTCGCCGAAGCTCGGCCCCTGGAGCTTCAGTTGGGCGTGGATGTCGCCGCCGAGGCCGAAGTGGCCGATGGCACCGCCGTAGTTCTGCTGGTAGCTCATCCACAGCACGACCACGTTGATCACCCGGTTCGCACCCGAAGTGCCCGGTGCCGGGAAGGGGTTGGGCAGCGTCGCCCGGTAGTGGGCCATGCCGTTGCTGTCGCTGATGAACGCGTTGGGCACGCCGAGCGGGCCGGGGCGAGTGGGGCCCGCCGGGTCGAGGTCGTGCTCGCGCAGCGACATGACCGTGTAGAGGCTGTCCGGGATCAGGCCGGTGAAGGCGAACGAGAAGTCCGCGCTGCGCCGGTGCGCCGGTACATGGACCTCGAGCTGGCCCCGTGCCTTGATCCACTGGCCCAGCGTGATCGGCTCGCGCACCTTCGGGCCGTCCTCCTCCCGCAGGTCCGGGATGGGGGCGCCGTGCAGCGGATAGCTCGGGCGGCGCACATCGTGTGCGTCGGGGCGCTGCTCCGGGGCGAAGAGCATCGGGTAGTTGTTGCAGGGCAGCGGGAGGGGCAGGGTGTGCAGCTGGACCCGGGCGTCCGGTCCGGTGGGGTCGGTGAGGTCCAGTTCGCGGACGATGTCGTACGGCAGGTTCTGGCCGAGTGGCGGCAGCGGGCTGTCGGGGGAGACCACGGCGCCGCCCCACTCGGACACGGTGGAGCCGTCGGCGGCAGGGCGGTTGACCCGGCCGATGACGACGAAGTCGCCGTTCTCGTCCACGATCTCGCTCGGCGGGTACAGCGGGCCCTGGGTGGTGACGCTCAGGTCGTAGGTCCGGGTCATCGGGGCGGCCGCGACGGGTGCCGGGGCCACGGGTGAGAGGGTCATGTCGGATGCTCCTTCTGCTCCTCGGAGACGAGGCCTGCGGACGGGCGGCCGTGGAGGAGGGAACTGCGGGCGCACGGTGTCCGTCGTGTGCGAACGGCCGGCCGCGGGGTGCCTTGCGGCGGTGACAGGGGGCTCCGCGGCCGGCCGTGGGGTGTGCGGGCGGGGTCAGGCGGCGGTGACGCGCTCGTAGATGCGGGTGTACAGGCCGTTGTCGCCTCCGGTGATGTAGGTGTCGCCCGCTTCGCGGACGATCTGCTGGTAGCGCGGGGAGGTGAAGGCCTCCATGTAGGCCGCCGGGTCCGCGTCGAAGCCGGACACGAACATCACGCCGGGCTCGGTGCTGGCCAGGGAGTGGAAGGCCTGGAAGCTCTTGACCGCCTCCGAGGTGCGCACCACGTCGAAGATGGTCTCCTCGCGCCAGGCGCGGTACTGCCGGTAGACCCGCGGGACGACCTCGACGTGCCGCATCTGCACATACCGGGTGTCGGGGAGGGCCCCGGCGGCGGGCTTGGGCGCCTCGACGAACTGAAGGAACTGGCGGCGGAAGTCGCCCTCGCCGAGCGGGCCGACGGCCTCCCACAGCTTCCACCAGTCGGCGCGCAGCTCCTCCATGCGCTCGAAGCCGTCCAGCGGGGCCAGCTCCAGCACGGAGTTGCTCTCCAGGCCGCGGTAGAGGATGCGGCCCGCGAAGCCGGACGCGTCGTTGTGGCGCTGCCAGGCCTCGGCGACGGCGTCGATCTGCTCGGGCTTGGCGAACAGCTCGGTGGCGGTGATCAGGGCAGCGGAAGCGGAAGCGGACATGGCTGTCTCCTTGGGTGTGTGAGGGGGTCCCGGTTCGGGGCCTGTGTGATGGCGGTGTGGAGCGAAGTCGGTGTTGTGGTGCGTCAGTTCGGGCGTCGTGCGTCGGCTGCGGCTGCGACCGCCGCTGCGATTGCGGCTGCGGTTGCGGCCGCGGTTGCGGCTGCGGCTCAGGCGCCGACCAGTACCGGCTGCCGGGTGGCGGGCGCGGGCGTCGCCGCCGTGGTCGCGCGGACCGTGTGCTCGACGGCCGACCGGGCCCTGCGGTGCTCCTTGGCCTCGATGACCGGCGAGTCGAAGGCCGTGTAGCGCACGGTGGTGATCGAGGCGCGGCGGCCGGCCTGGTGGAGGGAGATCTCCGCCTCGAAGGAGAGCCGGTCCGGGTTGTCCAGTTCGGCGCGGACCGTGTGGTAGACGATCGTGGCGTCGAGCGGGAAGAGGAAGTTCTCGAAGTCGGTGTTGAGCGACTCGATGACGTAGTAGTACGAGCGGTCCCGGTGGCGGGAGGCGTGATAGCGCTCGCTGACCGCGAGGAACATCTGCCGGGCGGCCTCGACGGCGACCATGCCCTGGACGTGCTCGCCGGTCTGGTGGTCGATGAGCAGCTCGTTGTCGTTGTGGACCCGCAGCGAGGCGGAGAACAGATCCTCGCCGTCCCGTCTGAGGTCGGCTATGAGGGTGTTGCAGCTCTGGTGCTTGTGGGCCTCGCCGCGGCCCGCCAGGTCCGGCGCCCTGAAGTCGAGGTCGAGCCGTTCGGCCAGGCCGAGGAGGAGGGCCTCGCCGCGGACGCGTTCCCACTCGTCGGCGGTGACGCCCTGACCCGCCCGGACCCGGACCGGCCGGGAGTCCCAGGAGTACAGCCCGAGGCGCATTTTCTCGATGAACTGCGAGACGGTGAGGACGTCCTCCTGAACGGCGAATCCGAGGAAACGGTCACCGACGAGGAGCAGGGTCCGGGGAGTGGCTGTGGCTGACATGCGTTTCTCCTTGATGGGGCGGCCGTGCCCGAGGGGCGGGCCGCAGAAAGGGAGGAGCGTTGAACAGGAACAGCTGACTTACAGGGCCTGCCGCCTCTTCCGCCTCGGTTTTTCCGGGGTGGCGGGGCCGATGTGAGGACCGTAGAGGACGGCCGGGGCGCGGCGCAACCATCTAGTTGGTTTTTCTGAACCATCCAGTTGGTTTCACTGGGTACTAGGCTTCTCCCATGGCTGAGACACCCAAGGCACAGCAGACCCGCGCCAAGCTCCTGGAGGCCGCCGAGGCGGAGTTCTCCGAGCACGGTCTCGCGGGCGCGCGCGTGGACCGCATCGCGGAACGCTCCGGCGTCAACAAGCAGCGGATCTACGCGTACTTCGGCAACAAGGAAGCCCTGTTCGCCGCCGTGATGGCCAAGGTGTACGCCCATATGTCCGCGGCCGTTCCCATCCCCACCACGGAGGAGGGGCTGCGCTCCTACGTCGGCGAGGTCTTCGACTACCACCGCCGGTCCGACCTGGTGCGGCTGCTGGCCTGGGAGGGTCTGCACTACCGGGACAAGCCGATTCCGGACGAGAAGGAGCGCGAGACGTACTACGTCCACAAGACGGCCGCACTCAGCCTCGCCCTCGGCGTCGACGACCCCACCGCAGCGGCCCGGGTGCTCATCGCCCTCATCGGCATCGCGTCCTGGCCGTTCATCGTGCCCCAGCAGCGTCGGCTGATGCTGGGGCCGGACGGCGACACGGAGTCGGGCTGGGCCCTGCTGCGGGCCAGTGTCGTGGCGCACGGGCACTCGATCATCGACAACGTGCTGCAAGGGTCCGTCTGAGGCGGACGCCCCATCGCCTTCCCCGACCGGCCGGCCTGATGGCTCGTCGGTTCGGTTCACTCGCTTCACCTGCAAGGGAGTCCGGGTCACCCGGGCTCCCTTTGTGCTGCCCCGACGTATCGGCCAGCCGAAAACCAACTAGATGGTTGCGCCCGTCTCTCAACCCCGCTACCTTCTTCATCGTCAGGCCGGACCGCTCGGTCCGGGTCACAGGACGTGACCTGACGGCCGATCAATCGGGGGCGTATCCCCGGGAATTGAGGACTCCGTGGATTCCGTGGACACCGTCGCCCCCGTCATCGTCGTCAGCGGCGCCACCGGCGGCATGGGCTCCGCCGTGGTGGAGGAACTGGCCCGCTCCGACGCCACTGTCGCCCTGCTCGGCCGCGACGCCGCCCGGCTGGAGCGGACCCGCGCCGAGGTCAACACCCGCACCGGCGGCGCCGGTCGGCTGATCGCGTACGAGACCGACATCAACTCCACCGCCTCGGTCGACGCCACGGTCGCCGCGCTGCTCGGGGAACTGGGCCGGGTCGACGGGCTGGTGCACACGGCCGGCGACGGCCCGCTGGCCCCGCTCGACGAGACGACCGACGAGATGTGGCAGACCACCTTCAACAGCAAGCTGATGGGCGCGGTCCGGCTCACCCGGGCGCTGTCCGGCACGCTGGCCGAGGCGGACGGCGGCTCGGTGGTGCTGGTCAGCGGGGTCTTCCGCAAGGACCCCGACCCGCTCTTCCCGGTGAACAGCGCGGTCAACGCCGCACTCGCCGCCTTCGCCAAGTCCGTCTCGAAGGACCTGGGCCGCCGTGGCGTCCGGGTCAATGTCCTCGACCCCGGTGCCGTGCGCACCCCGCTGTGGGACGAGATCGCCCAGGCGATCGGCGACCGCACCGGCGCCACCGGCGCGGAGGTCAGCGCGCAGGTCGCCGCCCAGACACCGCTGGGCACGCTCGCGGCCCCGGCCGATGTCGCCCGGCTCGCCGCCTTCCTGCTGTCACCGGCCGCCCGCCATGTCACGGGCGCCGCGATCACCCTCGACGGCGGCGCCTCGGCCGGCCTCTAGGGCCCGTCCCCCACCCCCACCACCCCGCTCGTACGCCGCTGCGCCCAGACGCCACTGCGCCCGCGAGCGCCGTACGCGATACGCCATCGCCACATACGCCATACGCCGCTGACTGTGCAGCCCTTGCAGCCGGTGCGGCCATGAGCCCCGTACTCGCTCGCCGCGCACACCCCGTGCACCCCGCACCCGAACGCCCGCGCATGCCGTACGCCCGTACGTCCGCAGCGCCCCGCACGCCCGCAAGTCCCGTACTCGCGCAAGTCCCGCACGCCCGCAAGTCCCGTGCTCACACGCCCCGCACGGCCGCGCACGCCCCCGCACGCCCGAACGCCTGCATGTGCCGCCCGCCGTTCTCCCGCCCTCCCGCCCGAAGGAGCTCCGCCATGCCCATCCTCTCCATGACCACCTGGCCGAACCAGACCGACGAGAAGTGCCAGGAGCTGATCGAGGAGCTGACCGCCACCGTGCACCGCGTCATCGGTGCGCCCCTCGACAAGATCACCGTCTACATCCAGGAGATTCCGCAGAACCGCTGGGGCGAGGGCGGAGTGCTCGGCACGAACCCCGGGTTCGCCGAACTCAGCCGCCGCCGTTCCGCGCCGGCCGACGCCTGACCGCGCTCCGCGTCCCGCCCCTCCCCCACCCCCCACCAACTCGGCCGCTTCCAAGGAGAGTTCCCATGGCCATCCTGACCCGGTCCGCGCGGACCGACCGGCGCCCGGTCGTACCGACCGTCGACCCGTCCACCCCGCGGCGCAGCTCCCCCACCACCGTCCTCGCGGCAGCCCTGCTCGCGTTCTTCGTCATCTCCCTCGACGGCTCGGTCGTCAATGTGGCCCTGCCGGCCATCTCCCACAGCCTGCGCGGCTCGATGGCCGACCTCCAGTGGATCGTCGACGGCTACACCCTGATGTTCGCGGCCTTCATGCTGTCGGCCGGCACCTTCTCGGACCGGATCGGTGCCACCCGGGCCTATGCCTGGGGGCTCGCCGCCTTCACGGTGGCCTCCCTGGCCTGCGGCATCGCACCCAACCTGGCCACGCTGATCGGTGCCCGCATGGTGCAGGGTGGCGCCGCCGCGCTGATGGTGCCGGCCTCGCTCGCGCTGATCCGGCAGACCTACTCCGACCCGGGCAAGCGGGCCCGGGCCATCGCGATCTGGACGGCCGCCGGTTCCGTCGCGGTCGCCGTCGGCCCGGTGATCGGCGGCATGCTCACCAGCGGGCTGAGCTGGCGTGCGGTGTTCTATCTGAACCTCCCGGTGGGCGCGCTCGGTCTCGCCATGCTGACCCGGATCACCCCCTCGCCCCGCCGCGAAGCCCCGGTCGACCTGCTCGGCCAGCTGTCGGTCGTGGCGTCGCTCGCCGGTCTGACCTACGCGGTGATCGAGGGCGGCCGGGCGGGCTGGGGCAGCACGGATGTGCTGGGCACGCTGGCGCTGGCGGTCGTGGCCACGGCGGTGTTCGTGGTGAGGCAGTCGCGGAGCGCGCACCCGATGGTGCCGCTGAGCATCTTCAAGAACCGCACGGTGGTCGTCTGCCTGGCGGCGGGCTTCACCATCAACGCGGTGTTCTACGGCGCCATCTTCCTGCTCGGCATGTACTTCCAGCAGGTGCGCGGGGCCTCCCCGGTCAGCACCGGCGCGATGTTCATCCCGATGTGCGCGCTGATCTCCATCGTGAACATGGCGGGCGTCAAACTGGCTGCCCGCAGGGGAGCTTGGGTGCCGATGACCATCGGCCAGCTGGTCATGACCGCCGGTTCGCTGCTGATGCTCACGGTCACCTCGCACACCTCGTACCTGATCCCGGTGCTGCTGCTGGTCCCGATCGGCCTGGGCGGCGGGCTCGCCGTGCCGTCGCTGACGGCGGCGATCCTGGAGAACATCGACGGCGAGCGGGCGGGCACGGCGGCAGCGGTGCTCAACACCTTCCGCCAGGTGGGAAGTTGCATCGCAGTGGCGGCCTTCGGCGCGATGATCGCGGACACCTCGCACTTCCAGCGGGGCTTCGACACCAGCTTTGTGATCGGCGTGGCGATGCTGCTGACGACGGCCGCGGCCACCGCCCTGCTGCTGCCCCGGCTCGCCAAGAAGGCCGGTGACAAGGCCTAGCGGCCAAGGCTCAGGGGCGTCCGACACGCCTCTGGACGGCCGGGCGGTGCCGTTTCTTCCCCCGCCGACCGCTCGACCACTCCACGAAGGCCCCGGCCCGGGATCGTTCCCGGGACCGGGGCCTTCGTGCGTCCGTACGGCCGTCCATAGCGCTGTCCGTAGAGCCGTCCGCACCACCCAGGCAAAGCACCATTAAAATACCTTCACGAAGGAATGTAAGTGGCGCATGATGGTCGCATGCACTGCGACGAAACCGGCGGTCCCGTCCTGCGCGTCCTGCGTGTGCTGCGCGGTGCGCCCACTCCGGAGGAACTGGCCGCGGCCACCGCCGTATTGATGGAACTGGCCCGGCGGACGCCTGCCACGGAGGAGCCCGCGCCCGCCCGGACCCGACCCACCTGGCACCGCCCCGCCCTGAGCACGCACCGCCCCGCCACGTCCTGGCGCAACTGACACGGAGGTTCACCATGGCCGCGATCCGGGCCACGCACGGCAGCCGCCCCACCGCTCAAGCCACCCGTCACGCCGAGACCTACTCATTGGAGGAGGTGATCCGGATCAGCGGACTCGACGCCCGGACGCTGCGCTGGTACGAGGACCACGGGCTGATCGAGGACGCGCAGGAGGACGCGTACGGGGGCCGCGCCTACAGCCCGGTCCATCTGCGCTGGCTGGAGTTCCTGAACCATCTGCGCAGCACCGGGATGTCACCGGCCGACATGAACCACTACGTCGAGCTGTACCGGGCGGGCGACTCGACGATCGCCGGCCGCCGCAAACTCCTCGAGGCACACCGGGAGTCGGTGCGCGCCCGGCCCGGGGAGTACGACTCCACGCTGCGCTACCTCGACTGGAAGATCGGCTTCTACCTGGAGCGGGAGGCGGCGCTGATACGGGCCGGGGCATCGGCACCCGGCACGCCCGGGGCGTCGGCGCCCGGCACGACGAAGGCGCCAACGCGGTCTACGGCCGAGGCGGGGACGTCGTCCACGGCCGAGGCATCGGCGTCGAGCACGGCCGAGGCGTAGGCGGCGGCCACCGGCTCCAGGCGGAGTACGCCGTGCGAGGCGACCGTGTGGACGTCGCGCCACAGCCGGTTCAGATCGCCGCCGCCCTCGCGGACATGGGCGCCGCCGGTGCGGAAGAGCCGGTCCACCGCGTCGGTGAGCAGCCCGGCGGCCACGGCGGCGTCCCGCTGGTTGCCGGTGACGAGGGCCGGGGTGACGGGTTCGGTGTCGGCGCGGCGGGCGGCCCGCTCCAGCAGCAGCCCGGCCGCGTCGATGTGCGCCGAGGCCACCGCGAGCGTCTCGCGCACCGCCGCGCTGTCGCGGTGCGGGCGTCCGCCGCCGGGCGCCTTTCCCGCCGCCCACTCCGACCACGCGGCAAGGGCCCGGCGGGCCGCGCCCAGCGCCGGTGCGCAGAACAGCGGGCCGCCGACCAGCCGGGCCGGGACGGTGTGGCAGCGAGCCAGACCCGGGGCGTCGGCGCCGCGCAGCAACTCCGCCTGGAGGAAGGAGCGGTGGTGCGGGACAAAGGCGTCCCGCACCACGGCGGTGTGGCTGCCGGTGGCGCGCAGCCCGGTGGCGTCCCAGGTGCCGACCGTCTCCACGGCCCCGGCCGGAACGGCGAACACCCGCACCCGTCCCCCGTACTCGGCCGCCTCCGGTGCGGCCACCAGCAGCCATTCGGCGCTGGCGATCCCGCTGACGCACACCCAGGACCCCGTCAGCCGCCAGCCGTCGCCGACGGGCCGGGCCAGCCCGGCGGGCGGCATCAGCGCGGCCGAGATCCGCACATCGGGCGAGCCGCCCCACAGCTCCCGCTGCCCCTCTTCGGGCAGCAGCGCCGCATAGCGCCCGTGCACGGCCCAGAGCATCCCGACCCACGCGGCCGAGGTGCAGGCCTCGCCCACCGCCGCCACGTCCGCGAGCAGGGAGGCGAAACCGCCCTCGGCGCCGCCCCATCGGCGCGGGACGAAGTGCCGGGGCAGCCCGGCGGAGGTCAGTCCGGACACGACCTGCCCGGCCAGCCGGCCGTCCCGGTCGCCGGACGGGGCGTTTTCGGCGACCGCGGCCAGGGTGCTGATGGAGGGCATGTGTGTGCTCCTGTCGGAATCCCGCACTTAAAAAGTGCGTTCAAGAAGGTATTATTTGTGTGCCGGCCGTTCCCCCCACCTCTCGCACGACCGAAGGGACGCACGATGGCGAAGCAGGCGCGCTCACTGCGCACCCATGAACTGGTCCTGGACGCCGCCGCCGCCGAGTTCGTCCAGCACGGTTACCCACGCGCCAACCTCCAGCACGTGGCGGCCCGCACCGGACTGACCAAGGGCGCCCTGTACGGCCACTTCGCCTCCAAGGAGCACCTGGCCCGCGCACTCACCGAGCACCTCGACCAGGTGGTGGACGAGATCCTCGCCCGGCACGCGGCCACGGACCTTCCGGTGCGCGAGCGGCTGCGGGCGCTGTGCTGCGGGCTGGCCGAACGCGTCGAGTCCGATGTGCGGTTCAACGCGGCACTGCGGCTGGTGCTGGACGAGGCACCGGTGGGTGCCGAACCGCCGAAGATCCTGGCCGATCTGCGCGCGCTGGCCGCCGAGATGGCGGACAGCGCGGAGCCGGGCGACGGACAGGAGAAGGAGACGTCGGCCGCGGCCCTGGCCGACCTCGCCATGGTGATCCTGGTGGGCGCCTACTGCACGGCGCCCGACTTGGAGCGGCGCGGGCTGGCCGAGCGGGTGCGCGGGCTGTGGGACGCGGCGGGGAAGGCGACGGCGGCGGCCCGGTGAACGGCGCCCGCGGTCACGTCGACGGCTCCCCAGCGCGACCGGCACACGGCGAGCCGGACACCGCCCTGGACGGCGTCCAGCGTCAGCCGGGTCGTACCGGAGACGGGGTCGGACTCCCGCTCGCGCACCACCAGGTCGATGGGCGTGTCCAGTTCACCGAAGGCCAGGCAGTCGACCTCCATGCCGAGCAGGGTGTGTCCGGGGTCCCGGGGTGTGTCGCCGGGGTGCAGCAGCAGATGGCCGAGCTGGCGGAAGCCCTCCAGGGTGACCATCAGGGGCACATGGTCGCTGGGGTGGTCGAAGAAGATCGGGTGCTCCACGTCGATGAGCAACTGCCAGGGACCTTCGGTGCGTTCGCGTACCAGCACGCAGTCCTTGGCACGCAGCCTGCCCACCGCCGCCGGGTGCGCGCGGTGCAGCGGGCGCGGTTCCGGGCCGCTGGTGGCGACACCGCGCGGCTTGGCCCCCCGGCCGCGCAGCAGCGCGTAGCGCTTGTCGTCCACGGCGACGACATGCAGCGCGCCATGGCCGCAGGGCCGCCCGCCCACTGTGAGGACGACCTCCAGGCGCATGCCGTAGCGATGCGGCGGACGGTTGCCGACCCAGACCCACTGTGCTTCGAGGACCACCGGGACGGGTTCGCCGCCGATGTGCAGGGCGGCCGGGTCGGTTATCTCGAACTCGGAGTCGAAGCCGATGAAACGGTGGCCGAGGGGGACGTCGTAGTAGGCGTGCGCGAGGTAGACCAGGGCCTGCCGGATCGTCTCCATGAACAGCAGCGGGTCGCTGCTGCCGTCGCTGCCCGGGGAGTAGAGGGCGTGGTCGCGCGGCCACTGCGCGGCGACCAGGAAGCTGTGCTCGCCGGTGCGGACGGTGTCGGTGAGGAAGACCTCCGCGATGGCGGCGCGGTGCACCATGTGCCGCGGGACGGCGTGCAGATAGCTGAGCTGTCGGTGGCCGGGAAGCGTGGGAGCCGCCGGATGCGGGGCGAGGTGCCGCGGGCGGGAGGTCTCGGCATGGGCGGCCGTGCCCGGGTCGAGGGATCTGGTGACAGGTATGGCGACAGGCTGATGCATGGTCTGAACCCCCAGTGAAGTACTCACGCAGACAGCAACACCGGCACGAGGCTTGAGCTCGTCGAGCCGCCACTTACAATACATTCCCGAAGGTATATTTCAAGCGAAGATCAGAGTCTGAACAAGGGATGGACGCCATGGCCGCGGAACGCAGCGCCCCCAGGTCCCGGCCCGGACGGGGCACCGCACCCCGGCACCGGGACACGGGGCTGAAGCAGGAACGCGCGGTGCGCACGCGCGGCCAGGTGCTCGACGCGGCGGCGGAGGCCTTCGCGATCAAGGGCTTCCCCGCGGTGACCGTGCAGGACGTGGCCGAACTGGCGGGCGTGACCAAGGGGGCGGTCTACTTCCACTTCGCCAACAAGGAGGCGCTCGCCCAGGCGGTGGCCGAGGAGTTCTACCACGTGCTCGGGGTCATCGGGCAGGAGGTGGAGGAGACCGGGCTGCCGCCGCTGAAAGCGGTGGCGGAGCTGCTGGTGCGGACCGCCGTCGCCTTCCGCGACGACACGATGGTCCAGGCCGGGGCCCGGCTCCAGATCGAACGTTCCCTGATCGGCGTCGAGATGCCGATGCCGTACCTCGGCTACACCGAGTCCCTCACGGTGTGGCTCCGCCAGGCCCGGCAGCAGGGCAGACTCCCGGCGCCCGCCTCCCCCGAGTCCACCGCCCGCGTCCTCGTCTCGGCCTTCTTCGGCGCCCAGCACATCTCCTGGGTCCTCGACGACCGCAAGGACATCGAGGACCGCGTCCAGGAGATCCTGCGGGCCGTACTGCCCGCGACGGACCAGAGCTGAGGGCGGTCCCGCCGTCCACCGCACCTCCCGCTGCCCGGCGGGGTGCCGCTACGATCAGCGGCCATGGATTGGCTGGAGCGCGCCGCCGGGTTGAGGCAGTGGAGCCGGGACGGGGTGCGCGCGCCGCACAAGCCGTTGCTGCTGCTGTACGCGCTGGGCCGGTTCCAGGCGGACGCCGGGGACACCCTGCCGTACAGCGCGGTGGAGGCCGATCTGAAGCAGCTGCTGGCCGAGTACGGTCCGGCGCGCGTGACCACGCCCGCCTACCCCTTCCACCATCTCGTCAGCGACGGGGTGTGGGAGGTGCGGACCGACCGCGGCGGCGGCAGCCCCGGCACCGGGGTACGGGAGCTGCGGGCCGGCGGCGCCACCGGACGGCTCGCCCCGGGGCTGCGCGCCGAACTGCTGCGCGAACCGTCGCTGCTGGGCCGGATGGCGAGGGTGCTGCTGGACCTGCACTTCCCTCCGTCGCTGCACCAGGACCTGTGCGAGGCCGTGGGCCTGGAACTGGAACCGGCGCAGACGGACGCGTCCGCGTCGCCCGGGAGGCGCGGGCGGGACCGCCGGATGCGGGAGATGGTGCTGACCGCCTACGAGTACCAGTGCGCCTTCTGCGGCTACGACGGCATGCTCGGCACCTCTCCCGTCGGGCTGGAGGCGGCCCATGTGCGCTGGTGGGCGTTCGACGGGCCGGACGACGTCGACACGGGCTGTGCCTGTGCTCCCTGCACCACAAGCTGTTCGACAAGGGGGTCCTCGGCATGGGCGACGGCCACCGCATCCTGGTCTCGCAACGCTTCATCGGCCGCAGCACCGCCGCCCGCGACCATGTCACCGCCCTGGCGGGCCGTCCGCTCATCGGCCCCCAGCCCGGCATCCGCCCCGTCGCCGAGCCCCACCGCACCTGGCACACCAGCCAGGTCTTCCGCGGGTCCCCGCGCCCGGCGGCCGTCTGACCCCGTTCCGGGTGCGGAGCGGCATCAGCCGGTGGGGCGGGGCAGGGTGCGGCCGAGGAAGCCGCGGATGTGCTCGGTGATGGGTCCGAAGTGGCTCTCCAGGGCGAAGTGGCCGGAGTCGAGCAGATGGATCTCCGCGTCGGGCAGGTCCCGGCCGTACGCCCTGGCGCCCTCGGGGCCGAAGATCTCGTCGCCCGCGCCCCAGACCGCCAGCAGCGGGACCCGGGAGTCACGGAAGTACTGGTGCACCCGCGGGTACAGGTCCACGTTGGCGGGATAGTCGCGGAAGAGCGCGAGCTGGATCTCCGCGTTGCCGGGGCGGTCCAGCAGGGCCTGGTCGTGGACCCAGTTGTCGGGGCTGACCAGGGTGGGGTCGGCGACCCCGTTCAGGTACTGCCAGCGGGTGACCTCCAGGGTCAGGGCCGCGCGCACGGGGCCGTCGGTGTCCGGTCCCGGGTTCTTGGCGTAGGCGAAGACGCCGTCCCAGAAGGGCTTGACGAAGCCGTCCTCGTAGGCGTTGCCGTTCTGGGTGACGATCGCCGTGATGCGGTCGGGGGCCTGGAGGGCGAGCCGCCAGCCGATGGGGGCGCCGTAGTCCTGGACGTACATCGCGAACCGGTCGACGCCCAGCTCCCCCAGCAGGCCGGAGGTGACGTCGGTGAGGGCCTCGAAGGTGTACGGGAAGTCCTGGGGGGAGGGCATCGCGGACTGGCCGAAGCCGATGTGGTCCGGGGCGATGACCCGGTAGCGGTCGGCCAGCGCCGGGATCAGCCGGCGGAACATGTGCGAGCTGGTCGGGAAGCCGTGCAGCAGGACGACCGCGGGCGCCTGGGGGTCCCCGGCCTCCCGGTAGAAGACCTCCAGTCCCTTGACGGTGGCGGTGCGGTGGTGGACTGCGGGGGTGGTCATGTTCTTGCTCCCTTCACCTTCGCATATCTAACTGGTTCGAGCACTTTCAGTGGTTACTTCGCTCTTCAGTCGAGCACGGCGGGCATAACCTGTCAAGGATGCTTTAGGGGTTAGATGGCGGGCGCGTCGGGCGACCAGGGCGGCCACGGGCGGCCCGGAGTGTCGGTTAACCTTTCAAGTGGAGCGATGGGGTTAGGAGGCGAGGATGGCGGACAGCGGCCGGGAGCGGCAGGACGCCTTGCTGGAGCTGCTCAACAGCGCACCCGTGGTGCATGGGGCCGTCCAGGACCGGCTGGCGGATCCGGGGGCGGCACGGTCCTGGCAGCGGGAACACGGCGGCAGCGGCACGGCCGGGGAGCGCCGGTACCTCCTCCAGGCGCGCGATGCGTTGCAGGAGGTGGTGCGGGGCGGAGCGTCCGCCGCATCGCTGGAGCCGCTGCTTGAGGGCGTCGTCTCCCGCCCCCGGGTCCTGGCGGCCGGGGTGGCATGGGAGCTGGACGTGCCCGCGGAACGCCGGTTGGCGGTGGAGGCGGTCATGGCCTGGAGCGCGCTCCAGGAGACGGCGCCCGGGCGGCTGCGGCCGTGCGACAACGCGGAGTGCCGGCTGTTCCTCATCGACCGCAGCAAGACCAACAGGGCCCGCTGGTGCTCGATGGCCGTGTGCGGCAACCGCATGAAGGCACGGCGCCACTACCAGCGCACCCGGGACACCGCGGCCGAGTAGACCCGCAGGCCCGGTCGCCGGGAGCGTCCGCGAGGCGCCCCGCAGTGTTTCACGTGGAACATTGGTGCAGAGTGCGGCGATACCGGCCCAGAACTACGATCGGCCCGAGCGCAGGGACCACCGCTCCGCACCCTCCCCACCCTCCGCACCAGGCCGCCTCCGGCCGGACACCTCGCAGGAGGTCCGCGATGGCGATGCTGCTGTCCGTCAACGTAGGCATGCCCCAGGACGTCCCCTGGCAGGGACGGACCGTCCACACCGGAGCCTGGAAATCTCCCGTGCAGGGGCCCCGGATGGTGCGACGGCTGAACATCGAGGGTGACGGTCAGGGCGATCTGGCCGGGCACGGGGGCGAGATGCGTGCCGTTCTCGTCTACCAGCGTGAGTCCTACGCGTACTGGCGTCGGCAACTCGGGCGCGACGACCTCACCGTCGGGATCTTCGGAGAGAACTTCACCGTCGACGGACTGCCCGACGACGAGGTGTGCATCGGCGACCGGTACCGCATCGGGGAGGCGGAATTCGAGGTCACCCAGCCACGGGTCACCTGCTACCGGGTGGGCATGCGCCTGGGCGAACCCGCCATGGCCTCCCTTCTGGTCGCCCACCACCGCCCGGGCTTCTATCTGCGGGTCCTGGCCGAGGGGCGGGTACGGGCGGGCGACGAGATCACCCTGACCCGCAGAGGACCCGAGGCGCTCAGCGTGGCCGACACCGATGCGCTGCTCTACCTTCCCGGCCGCGACCCCGCCACGCTGCGCAGAGCGCTGAACATCCCCGCGCTGAGCCCCGGTTGGCAGCAGTCCTTCCGGGAACTCGCTGCCGAACACGCCCAAGAGCCCCAGCAGGCACCGGGCGGCCCGGGAGCACCGGGCGGAACAGGAGGGACAGATGTCCGGCGGGACGGGGAGACGGCAGGCCGGGCGGGCTTCCAGCGCCTGCGGGTGGTCCGGATCGTGCACGAGACACCGTCCGTCTCGTCGATCTACCTCGGCACCCCCGACGGCACGCCCCTGCCGGAGGCCCGCGCCGGGCAGTACCTCTCCCTCCGGATCGCCGTCGGCGCGGAATCCCCCACCGTGCGCAGCTACTCCCTGTCCTCCGCGCCCTCGTCCGGCATCTACCGGATCAGCGTCAAGCGCGAACCCCGGGGAAGGGTCAGCGGCTACCTCAACGCCGTGCTCCGCCCCGGGGATCTCGTGGACATCGCCAGTCCGCGCGGCACGTTCGTCCTCGAAGCGGGCACCCGGCCGGTCGTCCTGGTCTCGGCGGGGATCGGCGCCACCCCGGTGCTCGCCATGCTCCACCAGTTGGCCGCCGCGCGGGACGCACGCCCCGTCTGGTGGATCCATGTCGCCCATGACCGCGCCCACCATGTCTTCGCGGAGGAGGTGCGGGCACTGCTGGCCCGGCTCCCCGACGGCCACGAGCACATCTACTACACCGGCGCGGCCGACTCCCCTCCCGGCGGGCCCCGGGTCAGCGCGGGACGGCCGACCGCCCGGTCGCTCGCGGAGCTGGGCCTTCCCGCCGACGCGGACGCCTATCTCTGCGGGCCGAGCGCCTTCATGGAGGAGGTCGGCGGCTTTCTGCGCGACCACGGTCTACGGCCCGAACGGATCCGCACGGAACGGTTCAGCGCGCTTCCCGCCCTCACCCCCGGGGTGGCACCGGCGCCCGCGGTCCGGCCGCACCAGCCGCCCGGGCCGCCCGGCACCGGACCTCTCGTCACCTTCGCCCGCAGCGGCATCACCACCGCCTGGTCGGCCGCTCATGCCTCGCTGCTCGACCTCGCCGAGGCCTGCGACGTACCGACCCGCTGGTCCTGCCGCACCGGTGTGTGCCACACCTGTGTCACGCCTCTGGTCTCGGGCGGCATCACCTACACCACGCCGCCCCTCGAACTCCCGGACGCGGGCAGCGTTCTCGTCTGTTGCAGCGAGCCGGTGGGCGAGGTCGTACTCGACCTCTAGGGCCTCTTCGAACGGCAGACGGAGGAGGCGGCGCCCGGTACCGGTCCCTCCCCTCGTGGGGACCGGTACCGAACGGCGCGGACCGGTGGACGTCCGGGCCCGTGCTCGACGCGACGGCTGCAACAGCTGCAACGGCTCCGGCAGCAACGACCGGAAACATGCGCCACGGTGTGGCTCCCGGACGCCGGTCCGGTGGCCCCTGCGGACGATGCGCGGTGCTTCCTTGATCCTGCCAGCCGGTGCATCCCCCCGAGGAGGTTCCGGTGTCAAACAAGCGACTTCACCGCAGGTCAGCCGTATAAAGTGAGTTTTCCGGTCCGGAAGTCCAGCCGCGGGGGAAGTAAGGAGTGGAGGCCTTGAGTTCCGACTCGGGGGCACGTACAGCCTTCGCGGAACGTCTCGCGCTGCTGTACAAGGAGGCCGGCAACCCTCCCCTGAAGCGCGTGGCCGAAGCGGTCGACCGATTGCAGCGGGTCGACGAACGGGGGCGGCCCGTACGGGTGTCGGCCCAGCGGATCAGCGACTGGCGACGGGCCAAGAACGTGCCCGCCCAGTTCACCGCCCTCGCCGCGGTGCTCCAGATCCTGATACCCCAGGCGCGGCGTTCAAGGCCCGCTCCGGTGTCCAAGGGCCTGTACGACGTGGCCCAGTGGCACCGGCTGTGGGAGCGGGCGGTGGCCGATCCGGTCGGCGACCGCCCCGAGACGGCCGTCGAGGAGGAGGAACGGCTCCCGGCCGAGGCCCCGGCCGTGGCCGGTGTCTGCCCGTACCGGGGGCTGGCCGCCTACCGGCAGGAGGACGCCGGGTGGTTCTTCGGACGGGAGCGGAGCACGGAGGCGCTCATCGCCCAACTCCGGGCGGCGGAGCGGACGGGCGGTCCGGTCATACTCGTGGGCGCCTCCGGAGCGGGCAAGTCGTCCCTGCTGAACGCCGGACTGGGGCCCGCGCTGGGAAACGGCGCACTGGGCGGGGACGGCGACGGGACACGGGAGGTGCTGCACCTCGTACCGGGAAGTGACCCCCTGGCGGAACTGGCCCGCCGGATCCCCGCCCTCGCACCCCTGATCGCGCCCCTGCTCCGTGCCGCGGAGCCGGTCGCCGCTCCTCCCGGTACCCCGGCCTTCGCCCGCGCCGTGCGGGAAGCCGTCGCGGAATGGGCGTGCCGCACGGGGTCCCCGGCGCCTCGTCCGGTCCTCGTCGTGGACCAGTTCGAGGAGGCGTTCACCCTCTGCGCCGACGAGTCGCACCGGCGCGCCTTCATCCAGCTCCTCCATGCCGCCTCCGCACCGGGCCGCCCCGGTGAGCAGGCCCCGGTGCTGGTCCTGCTCGGCATCCGGGCCGACTTCTACGAGGAGTGCCTCGGCTACCCCGAACTGGCCGACGCGCTCCAGCACCGGCACATGGTGCTCGGACCGCTGACCGCCGTGGAGCTGCGCGAGGCGGTGACGGGCCCGGCCAAGGCCGTGGGGCTGGAACTGGAGCCGGGGCTCGCCGAACTGATCATCCGTGAGGTGGGCGCCGACGGTCCGCGCGGCGCCCACAACGCGGGGGTGCTGCCGCTGCTGTCCCACGCCCTGCTCGCCACCTGGCAGCGCCGCAAGGCGGGACGGCTGACGCTGGCGGGCTACCGCGCGGCGGGCGGGATCCAGGGCGCGGTGGCGGCGACCGCCGAGCGGGCCTGGTCGGGCCTCGACCCGGCGGCCCGTACGGCCGCGCGGCTGCTGCTGCTCCGTCTGGTGCGGCTGGGCGAGGACACCCAGGCCACCCGCCGCCGGGGGACCAGGCGCCAGCTGGCGGAGGAGTCGACGGATCCCGGCAAGACGGACGAGTCCCTGGAGGCGCTGGTCCGGGCCCGGCTGGTGACGCTCGACGCGGAGACCGTGGAGATCACCCATGAGGCCCTGCTGCACGCCTGGCCGCGGCTGCGCGACTGGATCGACGAGGACCGCAACGGCAATCTGCTGCGCCAGCGGCTGGAGGAGGACGGACGGGCCTGGGAGGCCTCGGAGCGGGACAGCTCGCTGCTCTACCGCGGCTCCCGGCTCGAACAGGCCCGCAGCTGGGCGAAGTCCGCCGGGGACACCTCGCTGACCCGCAGCGCCGTGCAGTTCCTGGCCGCCTCGGCCGGGCTGCGCAAGCGCACGGTCCTGATCGCCCGGGCCGCCGTGGCGGCACTGGTGGTGCTCGCCGTGCTCGCGGCCGGTTCGGCGGTGGTGGCGTGGCGGCAGCGGGACGACGCGGTGTACGCGCAGGTCCTCGCGGAGGCGGACCGGGTGCAGCACACGGATCCCTCGCTGGCCGCCCAGCTGAGCCTGGTGGCCCGCGACCTGCGGCCGGACGACAAGGGCGCCTACAGCAGGCTGATCTCGATCGTGAACGCGCCTCTGGCCACTCCCCTGCTCGGCCATCAGGGCGCCGTCTACCTCACCTCCTTCAGCCCCGACGGCAAGACCCTGGCCACGGCCGGTTACGACCGGACCGTCCGCCTGTGGGACGTGGCCGACCGGAGCCGCCCCAAGCCGCTGGGCAATCCCCTCACCGGTCATACGAGCTGGGTGAGCAGCGCTGTCTTCAGCCCGGACGGGCACACCCTGGCCAGCGCCGGGGACGACGGCACGATCCGGCTGTGGGACGTGACCGACCCCGCCCGGCCGGCCCTGCTCGGAAAGCCCCTGACCGGCCATCGGGGCACGATCTATCTGGTCGCCTTCAGCCCGGACGGCCGCACCCTGGCGTCCGCGGGCGAGGACCGCACCGTACGCCTGTGGAACGTCGCCGATCCGCGGCGGCCGAAGCCGCTCGGCGCGCTCGGCGGCCATACGGCGGCGGTGCGCTGTGTGGCGTTCAGCCCCGACGGCCGCACCCTCGCGGCGGGCAGCGACGACAACACCGTCCGGCTGTGGAACACGGCCGATCCGCGCCGTCCGAAGCCACTGCCGACGGTGCTCACCGGCCATACGGACCTGGTGCACTCGGTGGCCTTCAGCCCCGACGGGCACACCCTCGCCAGCGGCAGTGCCGACAACACCATCCGGCTGTGGAACGTCTCCGACCCCGCGCACGCGGCGGCGATCGGCTCACCGCTCACCGGCCACACGGGCGCCATCTGGTCGGTGGCCTTCAGCCCCGACGGACGGCGGCTCGCCGCCGCCAGCGCGGACAGCACGGCCAGCCTCTGGAACGTCAGCGACCCGGCCTGGCCCTCCCAGGTCGGCGAGCCGCTCGCGGGCGGCAGCGGCGAGATGTACGCCCTGGGGTTCAGCCCCGACGGGCGGACGCTGGCCACCGGGAGCGGGGACAGCAAGGTGCGTCTGTGGTCGCTGCCGACCTCGGACATCACCGGCCGCAACGGGGTGTTCCGCCCGGACGGAAGGCTGCTCGCCACGGCCGCGGGCGACGGCCGGGTCCGGCTGTGGAACGTCACGGTGCCGGGGCGTCCCGTGCTCGTGGGACGGCCGTTCATGCCCGCCGACGGGGGCCAGCGGTCGCTGGTGTTCTCCCCCGACGGCCGCACGCTCGTGGTGCTCACCTCGAACGAGTCGGTGTATCTGTGGAATGTCACCGACCCCGCGCACCCGGTGGTCACCGGGCCGCGTCTCGCGCTGCGGACCCGCTTCATGGGCTCGTACGCGCTGGCGTACAGCCCCGACGGCCGGATCCTGGCCACTGCCTACGACCAGCGCACCATCCAGCTGTGGAACGTCAGCGACCTCTCCCATGCCGTCGCCCTGGGCAGGCCGCTGACCGGCCACTGGGGCTTCATCAACAGCCTGGCCTTCAGCCCGGACGGGCGCACCCTTGCCAGCGGCAGCGCCGACAACACCATCCGGCTGTGGGACCTGGGCGACCCCGCGCGTCCGGCCCCGCTCGGCAGCCCGCTCGCGGGGCACTCCGGGCCCGTCAACGCGCTGGCGTACAGCCCCGACGGGCGGACCCTGGCCAGCGGCAGCGACGACGACACCGTACGGCTCTGGGACGTCACCGACCCGCGGACGGCGACCGGCCTCGGCCCCCCGCTCACCGGCCACACCGAGGCGGTCACCTCGCTGACGTTCAGCCGGTCGGGCCACACCCTGGCCAGCGGCGGCAACGACAACACCGTACGGCTGTGGGACGTCACCCGGCCGTCGGCCGCCCGCCCGATCGGCCAGTCGATGAGCCCCTACGCCAAGACCGGGAACTTCCTGTCCTTCAGCCCCAACAGCCATGTGCTCGGGGTGTCGAGCGGCTCGGACACGGTCCGGCTGTGGAGCCTGGACGCCGACGCGGCCATCCGGCACATCTGCGCGGTCACCCGGGGCGTGCTGACCCCGGAACGGTGGCACGAGTACCTGCCCCGGCTCTCGTACCGGCCGCCCTGCGGACCCTGAGCACGGCCGGGCCGGGCCGCCTCCGTAACGTGATCCCGCTCACAACTCCCCTCCCGGGCCAGGCAGTCGACTCCCGCCGCCCGAGCAGCGTTGTTACTCTTGGCCACAGCCCGATCGCTGGTGCATCCCCCGTCGCCAGCGGTCGGGTCTTTCCATGCCCCGGGACGGGACGGGGCGGCGCCGGGGTCACCGGTCGAAGGGCAGCTCCAGCATCCGGATGGCGTTGCCGCGCAGCAGTTTGTACGTCACCTCGTCGGACAGCCCGGCCACATGCTCGGCCGCGACCTGCTTGGTGTGCGGCCAGGTCGAGTCGACGTGCGGGTAGTCGGTCTCGAAGGTCGCGTTGTCCACGCCGACGGTGTCGATGGCCTCGATGCCGTGCCGGTCGCGGAAGAAGCAGCAGAACATCTGCCGGTAGTAGTACGTCGACGGGGGCTCCGGGATCAGGTCCTTGACCCCGCCCCAGGCCCGGTGCTCCTCCCACACGTCGTCGGCGCGTTCCAGCGCGTACGGGATCCAGCCCATCTGCCCCTCGCTGTAGGCGAGCTTGAGCCGGGGGAACTTCACCAGGACCCCGGAGAAGAGGAAGTCCATCATCGACGCCATGGCGTTGTTGAAGCTCAGCGACGCCTGGACGGCGGGCGGGGCGTCGGGGGAGGCGGCGGGCATCTGCGAGGAGGACCCGATGTGCATGTTGACCACGGTCCCGGTCTCCTCGCACGCCGCGAAGAACGGGTCCCAGTAGCCGGAGTGGATCGAGGGCAGCCCCAGATAGGTCGGGATCTCGCTGAAGGTCACGGCCCGCACACCGCGGGCGGCGTTGCGCCGGATCTCGTCGACGGCCAGGCCGATGTCCCACAGCGGGATCAGGCACAGCGGGATCAGACGCCCTCCGCTGTCGCCGCACCACTCCTCGACCATCCAGTCGTTGTAGGCGCGGACGCAGGCGAGCGCGACCTCCTTGTCCTCGGCCTCGGCGAAGGTCTGCCCGCAGAAGCGCGGGAAGGTGGGGAAGCAGAGGGATGCCTCGACATGGTTGAGGTCCATGTCGTCGAGCCGGGCCTTGGGGTCCCAGCAGCCGCGGCGCATCTGCTCCCGGGTGATGCCGTCGAGGGTCATCTCGTCCCGGGAGAAGCCGACGGCGGCGATGATGCGCTTGTACGGGAAGAGCCGGCCCTCGTACTCCCACCAGTCGGTGATCTGGCCCTCGGGGTCGGTGGTGAACCGGTACTTGCCGCCGATGTACCGGAGTTCCCCGATGCCTGCGGTGAGGGGCTTCGGCCCCCGGTCCCGGTATTTGGCCGGGAGCCATGTCCCGAAGAGGTGTGCGGGCTCGATCACATGGTCGTCCACGCTGATGACCCGGGGCAGGTCGGTTGTGCTGCCGTCCGCTCCCACTGCTGCTCCCCTCCTGATCTGACGATGCGTCAGTTTTACGGTAGAGGGGACCCGGGGGCCCGGCAAGGGCGTCGCCGCCCCCGGGCCGGGCGGGGCAGGTCACGTCCCGCCGGGGTCCGTCTCGGGGCGGGTGCGGCCGGCTTCGGGACCTTCGGACAGTCGCAGCCGGGCGTGCAGGACGTCGCCGATGAAGAGGTCGTAGAGGAGGACGCCGAGGACGCCGCCGATGAGCGGGCCGACGATGGGGACCCAGAAGTAGTTGCTGAAGGAGCCCGCGAGGGTGCCGGGCAGTGCGATGCCCTGCCAGCCCGCGAGCCAGGTGAACAGGCGGGGGCCGAAGTCCCGGGCCGGGTTGATGGCATAGCCCGCGTTCGCACCGTAGGACATGCCGATGGCGGCGACCGCGAGGCCGATCACCCAAGGGCCCAGATTGGCCTTGACGGCCGTGTTGCGCAGATCGACGACGGCCACGATGAACATGGCAAGAAAGGCCGTGCCGACGATCTGGTCGATGAGCGGGCCCCACATTCCGCTGTGGTAGTACGGCGCGGGGAACGTGGCGAAGATGGAAAAGGTGGCCAGGGTGTGCCCGTTGACCTTCTGGCCCGCCGCGACCCGGTCGAAGGTGTTGATCGCGTCGTGGTAGACGGCGTACACCAGTGCGGCGCCGGTGAATGCGCCCACCAATTGCGACGCCATGTACGGAATCACCTTGCGCCAGGGGAAACCGCGGCGCGTCGCGAAAGCGAGGGTGATCGCCGGATTGAGGTGGGCGCCGCTGACTCCGCCCGCCACATAGACGCCGAAGGTGACGGCGAGCGCCCAGCCCCAGGTGACCAGCAGCCAGTCACCGGCCCCCAGGAAGAAGGTGGTGGGCCCCACCGTACGGCCCGATCCGGGGAGCGCGGCGACCGCCATGGCCACCACGCCCGCCCCGAAGGACACCAGGACAAAGGTCCCCAGGAATTCCGCGAGGCATTCACCGAAGAGGCCCCCTCGCATCCTGAGTCGGGAGGTTTTCAGCAGGGGCGGAATTTCCACGGCCACGATGAGCCCCCTCAGGGAATGGTCCGGCCCGTGGAGCCGCTGCCATCCGTCCGGGCCCGCGTATTCGGATACTGGAACGTGCACTCAGCAGGGAACACCCTGAGTATGGCGGACGAATTCACGAATTGCCGTCGCGTCCACCACGATGACCCGTTCGGATGACACCGCGGGTACGGGATCCGGGCGCCGCCCGGTCCGGACGGCGGCCCCTCCCGGAGCCGTACCGCCCCGCGCCCCGGAATCCCCGCTACCGGCACCCCCCTGTGGAACCGGCCCGCCGGTGCGGCAGTCTTTCCCCCGTGGCAGGCGTTCCGCAGCAGAACGGGTCGGGGGACACGGTCGCGCACATGGTGGTGTGCGGCGACGACGGGCTCGCGCATCGGCTGGCGGCCGAGTTGCGCGGGGTGTACGGCGAGCAGGTGGCCCTTGTCGTGCCGCCCGCCACCCGGGTCGCCCGGCAGCCGGTGGTGGGTCGCGCCCGCGCCTCCGGGCTGCTCGACCGGGTCTCCGCCGCCGTCACCCGCGCGGCGGGCAACGGCAACACCACCACCGGAACCGGCAACGGCGGCAGCGGCAGCGGCAGCGGCGCCGACGGCCGTGGCCCGGGTGCCGGGACCGCCCGTGCGCCGCACCCACCCGGCGACGTACGGGTGTTGGAGGCGTCGGAGGCGTCCGAATCCGTACTCGCCGAGGCCGGGGTGGAGCGGGCGAGGGCCCTCGCGCTCGTCTACGACGACGACGAGACCAACATCCGCGCCGCCCTCACCGCCCGCCGCCTCAACCCCCGCATCCGGCTGGTGCTGCGCCTCTACAACCGGCGGCTCGGGCAGCACATAGAGGCACTCCTCGACCAGGCGGCGGCGCTGGCCCTGGGCGGGAGCGACGGGGAGGCCGGAGGGTTCGACACGTCCACGACCGTCCTGTCCGACGCCGACACCGCCGCGCCCGCACTGGCCGCGACCGCCGTCGCCGGCACCACCAAGGTGGTGCAGACCGACGGGCTGATGCTGCGCGCCGTGGAACGCCCGCCGCCCCGGCCCGGCGAGGTCGCCGACCCCGGGCTGTGCACCCTGGCCCTGCTGTCGGCGACGGCCAACGACCCCGCGGGCGCCGACGGCTCCGAGGGCAGCGGCGAGCAGGGACCCCAACTCCTCCCAGACGAACGGGCGGTCGCCGCCGCCACCGGGCGCGGCACCGTCGTCCTGGAGAACGTCTCCTACGCGGGTCCCGCGCTCTCCGCCGGACGCAGCGTCGTCCCCCTGGGCTCCCTGCTGTCACGGCGGCTGCGCTGGTCCTTCGCGGGAATCGTCGGCTGTGTCGTCGCGCTGGCCGTCGCGTCGATGGCGGTCACCGGGGAACCCCCGCTGCGCGCCACCTACTTGACGCTGCTCGACCTGTTCGCGATCAACGACCCGGCCATCGGCCAGCCCGCCGGACGGCAGATCCTCCAGCTCCTCTCCGGGCTGGTCGGCCTGCTGCTGCTGCCGGTGCTGGTGGCGGCCGTCCTGGAGGCGCTCGGCACCTTCCGCAGCGGGACCGCCCTGCGCAAGCCGCCACGGGGACTGTCCGGCCATGTGGTGCTGCTCGGCGTCGGCAAGATCGGCACCCGGGTGCTGACCCGGCTGCGGGAACTGAGGATTCCCGTGGTGTGCGTGGAGGGCGATCCGGAGGCCCGGGGCCTTGCGACGGCCCGGCGGCTTCGGGTGCCGGTCGTGCTCGGCAATGTGACGGAGGAAGGCGTCCTGGAGGCCGCCAAGATCCACCGCGCGCACGCACTGCTCGCCCTCACCAGCGCCGACACCACCAACCTCGAAGCCGTCCTGTACGCCCGGTCCGTGCGGCCCGATCTGCGGGTCGTCCTGCGCCTGTACGACGACGACTTCGCGACCGCGGTCTACCGCACCCTGCGCGCCGCCCACCCGCACGCCCTGACCCGCAGTCGCAGCGTGTCGCACCTGGCGGCGCCCGCCTTCGCCGGGGCCATGCTGGGGCGGCAGATCCTGGGGGCGATCCCCGTGGAACGCCGGGTGCTGCTGTTCGCCGCGGTGAACGTGGCCGGTCATCCGCAGCTGGAGGGGCGGACGGTCGCGCAGGCCTTCCGGGCGGGCGCCTGGCGCGTCCTCGCCCTGGACACGGCGGCACCCGGCGCCCGGACCCCGGCCCCGGACCCCGACGCGGGCGCCCCGGGCCGCCCCTCGGGCCTGGTCTGGGACCTGCCGTCCACCTACGTCCTGCGCCCCGAGGACCGGGTGGTCCTGGCCGCGACCCGCCGCGGCCTGGCCGAACTCCTGGGGCGACGGCGGGGGGAGGGGGCTGCGGGGGTGTAGGGCGGCGCGGCGCGGCGGGCGGCGCGATGGGCGGGGCGGCATGGCGGGCGGGTGGCGCGGCGGGCGGGCGGCGGACTCGCTGGCCTGGCTGGCGGCATGGCGGGCTAGCGGCGCGGCAGGTGGGCGGGCGACCCGGTGGGCTGGCGGCGCGGCGGGCTGGCGGCATGGCGGGCGGGCGGCGCGGTCGTGGCTGGTCAGGGGCTTGTGGCGAAGAGTTTTCCACAGGCTGAGGACCTCCCCCGCACGATGTGCCCCGAGCCAGGCACTATGGGGCCATGACTGAGAGCAACGGCCCCACCTCGCCCGAGCGCGGCGAGAACATGCCGGACTGGGAGAAGCGCTTCCGGGCGCCACGGGTGTCACTGCCGGACTGGGCGGAGGACGCGCCGCATCGCGCGTTGTTCGTCTCCAACGCCACGGGGACCTACGAGCTGTACGCGTGGGACCGCGACACGGGCGAGCAGCGCCAGGTCACGGACCGGCCGAACGGTACGACGGACGGGCTGCTCTCACCGGACGGCGAGTGGATCTGGTGGTTCGACGACACCGACGGGGACGAGTTCGGCATCTGGAGACGCCAGCGGTTCACACAGGACCCCTCGGCGGCGCGGTCCGGGCCCGACGAGCCCGCAGCTCCCGGCCTGGAGCCGTCCTACCCGGCGGGACTGGCGATCGGACGGGACGGGCGGACGGCGGTCGTGGGCCGCTCGACCGACGAGGACGGCTCGACGGTCCATCTGGTGCGGACCGGTGAGTCCCCCGTCGAGCTGTACCGGCACCGCGAGTCGGCCGGAGTGGGCGGTCTCTCGCACGACGGCTCGCTGATCGCCGTGGAGCACACCGAGCACGGCGACGCGATGCACTCGGCCCTGCGGGTGCTGCGGGCGGACGGCGCCACGGTGGCGGAGCTGGACGACACCAAGGGCGGCCGGGTCGAGCTGGGCCTGGAGTCGCTGGGCTTCGCACCGGTCGACGGGGACACCCGGCTGCTGGTCGGGCACCAGCGGCGCGGCCGGTGGGAACCGCTGGTGTGGGACGTCTCCTCGGGCGAGGAGACCGACCTCGCCCTGGAGCTGCCGGGCGATGTGGCAGCGGAGTGGTACCCGGACGGCTCCGCGCTGCTGATCGCGCACAGCTTCGAGGCCCGCAGCGAACTCCTGCGGTACGACCTGGCGACGCGCGAGCTGGTCCGGGTCCCGACACCGCCCGGCTCCGTGTCGGGGGCGACGGCCCGCCCCGACGGGACCGTGGAGTACCTGTGGTCGTCGGCGGCCGAGCCGCCGGTGGTGCGGTCCACGACGGGCCGGGTCGTGCTGGATCCGCCCGGGATGAAGTCACCCGGGTCGGTCCCGGTGGAGGACGTGTGGGTGGAGGGCCCGGGCGGCCGCATCCACGCCCTGGTGCAGAAGCCGGCCGGGGCGACCGGGCCGCTGCCGACGGTGTTCGACATCCACGGCGGCCCCACCTGGCACGACAGCGACTCGTTCGCGGCGGGCCCGGCGGCCTGGGTGGACCACGGGTACGCGGTGGTGCGGGTCAACTACCGGGGCTCGACGGGCTACGGGCGCGAGTGGACGGACGCCCTGAAGCACCGGGTGGGGCTGATCGAGCTGGAGGACATCGCGGCGGTGCGGGACTGGGCGGTGTCGTCCGGGCTCGCGGACCCGGAGCGGCTGGTCCTGACCGGCGGCTCCTGGGGCGGCTATCTGACCCTGCTCGGAGTCGGCACCCAGCCGGACGCATGGACGATCGGCATCGCGGCGGTACCGGTCGCGGACTATGTGACGGCGTACCACGACGAGATGGAAACGCTGAAGGCCATGGACCGGACGCTGCTCGGGGGCACCCCCGAGGAGGTACCGGAGCGGTTCGAGGCGTCGTCACCGCTGACCTACGTGGACGCGGTGAAGGCCCCGGTCTACATCTCGGCAGGGGTGAACGACCCGCGCTGCCCGATCCGCCAGGTCGAGAACTATGTGGACCGGCTCACCGCCCGGGGCGCGGTGCACGAGGTGTACCGCTATGACGCGGGACACGGCTCCCTGGTGGTCGACGAGCGGATCAAGCAGGTGCGGCTGGAGCTGGACTTCGCGGAGCGCCATCTGGCGAAGTGACATCCGGAGAGGGGGGGAGGGACAGGGGCGGGAGGACGTGGGCCGGGGCGGGTGCGTATGACCCGCCCGGCGTACGGGGGCGCGCGTCCCCGTCCGCCGGGCCCCACGGACGGGTCGGGGAGGGCGGCACCGTACCGTGGAGGGCGTGTACCGCTTTCTGCTGACACCCCGCTGGTGGGGGATCAACGTCTTCGTGCTGTTGGCCGTCCCCTTCTGCATCTTCATGGGGTCGTGGCAGCTGGGCCGGTTCGAGTCCCGGGTCCATGAGCAGGAGCAGGCGAGCCGACAGGCCTCGGCGGCCCGCACGGAGGCGGCCCGGCCCCTTCAGGAACTGCTGCCGGTCGACAAGAACACGTCCGGCAAGCGGGCCACGGCCACCGGCCGCTACGGCACGCAGCTGCTGGTGCCGGACCGGGAGCTGGACGGCAGGCAGGGCTTCTACGTCCTGACACTGCTGCGCACCGACGGGGGCAGGGCCCTGCCCGTCGTGCGGGGCTGGCTGCCGGGCGACGCGAACCGTGCGAAGGCACCGGCCGCGCCGACCGGCGAGGTCACCGTCACGGGTGCCTTGCAGGCATCGGAAAGTCCGGGGGGGAACGGGGTGGGTGGGGGCGGGGGGCTCCCCCCCGATCAGACCGCCGCGATCAGCGCGGCGTCCCTGGTGAACCTCGTGCCCTACCGCCTCTACGACGCCTGGGTCACGCTCGACAAGGCCGACAGCGGCATGAAGGCGGTACCGGCGACGGCACCCCAGGGGACCGGGCTGGATCTCAAGGCCTTCCAGAATCTCGGCTACACGGGCGAGTGGTTCGTCTTCGCGGGCTTCACGGTCTTCATGTGGTTCCGCCTGCTGCGCCGTGAGGTGGAGTACGCGCGGGACGCGGAGCTTGGCCTCGTCATGGAGGGGCCGGGGGCCGGGAGCGAGACTCCGAAGGCTGCCGCGGCCTCCGAGGCTGCCACGGCTCCCAAGGCCCCCGAGGGGGCTGCGGGCGCCGCAGGTGGGGCAGCCGACGGTGGCGAGGCGGCGGCCGCCGGGAGCGAGTCCAGGGCCGGGTCCGGGACCGCGGCGACCTGAGGTTCGGGCGGGCGCGAGGCCCGTACGCGGGCCCGTACGAGAGGTCCGTACGGGAGGCCCGTGACGACTGGCGAGCGGGCCTGCCCCGCCCGTCCCGCCCGGCACCGGTGGGCAGGCCTCGCCCGGTGAGGGGCGGAGCAGGGCCCGAGAGGCGCCGGGGGCGGTCGGGCGGGGGGTCAGGTGGCCGGGAGCATGCCGGTGCGGTAGACGGTGCCTGCGCAGGCGTTGGAGACGGTTGCCGTGGCGGGGGCGGAGCCGGTCTCCGGTGTGTGGGAGACGATCACGCTGCCGTCGGCCACCCCGTCCTCCGTCATCAGCTGGGGTGCCACCCCGCTGCCCTGGGCGGCCGTGCCGCCGCCCGTGCCGGGACTGCCCGAGGGGCTGGGGTCCGGTGAGGGACCGTCGCTGCCGCCGCCCGTGGTGGGGCAGGTCTCGGAGGGGACCCAGGCGAACTTGACCTCGTAGGCCCCGCCGGGCTTCAGCACGAGCGAGGCGACCTCCTGGGACGGGTCGGGCAGTCCGGCCGCCGCGTCGCCCGCGACATGCTGCACCACGTCGATCTTCGACGGTTCCGCCGCGCCCTTGGGAGCCGCAGCCACGCTGCCGCCGCCCGGGACCGTGCAGCTCGCGGCGGAGACATTGGCGACGCGGAAGGTGCCGTAGACCGTGCCGGCGGAGTCCGGGGCGCCCGCGATGGCGGTCTCGCCGCCGAGCTGGGCCGTCGTACAGGTGGGTGCGCCGGGCGCGGAGGCCGTGGGGGCGGTGGCTCCGCCGGTCTTGCCCCTGCCCTTGCCCTCCGTGCCCGGCCTGGCGCCCGATTCCCGGCCCTCGGCGGTGCCGTGGGAGCCGACCGCGCCGCTGGAGCCGCCGTCCGGTCCCTCGTCGTGCCGCTGGTCCTGCCGGGCCCGGGAGGCCTGCCCGGCGATGGAGGGGTCGGCGTCGGGGCCGGTGGCGTCGGAGACATGGACGAGGGCCGGGATCGCGGTACCGATGAACAGGGCGGCCGCCGCCATGCCGATCAGGGCCTGCCGCTTGCGGGCCCGTCGGGCGGGCACCGCGCGCCGCAGATGGTCCAGGGTGCCGTCGCGTGGCTCGATCTCGTCCACGGCCTGGTGCAGCAGGCGCCGTAGCGCCCGTTCGTCCGGGGCGAGGCCCTCGGTCTCCCAGCCGTCCCGCCCGGTGCCGGACCCGTTCTCCTTCTCCGCGAGCCCGGGCGACCCTGCGGGGCCTGGGGTGTCGGCGCCGTCCGGCCGGAGGGCCGTGGGGGCCTGGTCGTCGGGGCGGTGGTTCACAGTTCCGTTCCCAGCATGCTGCTCGTGGTCGTTCTTGTGCGGGCGTGGCCGGTCCGTCGGCCCGAACCGCTCGTTTCGCCCGGTCCGGTCCGTCCGCCCGTGCCGCTCGTCCCGCCCGTGCTGCCCATGACGCTCGTCCAGCCCGGACCTCTCGTCCAGCCCGGACTCCTCGTCCCGCCCGGGACGTACGTCGGGCTCGGGGCGGGCGTCGGGCTCGGGGCGGGCGTCGGGCTCGGGGCGGGCGTCGGGCTCGGGGCGGGCGTCGGGCTCGGGGCGGGCGTCGGGCTGGGGGTGGGTGCGGGGGCCGACGGTTTCGTCCCGGTCGGCGCGGTCGTTCATGCCGTCGCTCCCATGGCGACCCGCAGCGCCGCGATGCCGCGCGAACCGTACGCCTTCACCGAACCCAGCGATATCCCCAGCGTCTCGGCGACCTGGGCCTCGGTCATGTCCGCGAAGTAGCGCAGCACCAGCACCTCGCGCTGGCGGCGCTGGAGGCCCTTCATGGCCTGGATCAGCGAGTCGCGCTCCAGCTGGTCGTAGGCGCCCTCCTCGGCGCTCGCCATGTCCGGCATCGGCTTGGACAGCAGCTTGAGGCCGAGGATGCGGCGGCGCAGCGCCGAACGCGACAGATTGACGACCGTCTGACGCAGATAGGCGAGGGTCTTCTCCGGGTCGCGGACCCGCTTGCGGGCCGAGTGGACGCGGATGAACGCCTCCTGGACGACGTCCTCACAGGACGCGGTGTCGTCGAGGAGGAGCGCCGCGAGCCCGAGGAGGGAGCGGTAGTGGGCGCGGTAGGTCTCGGTGAGATGGTCCACCGTGGTGCCGGCGGCCGTCGTCTCCTCGGCGCTCTCGCGCTGTCCGGGTATGCGGGCGGGCCGCGCTGCGGGCATGGGCGCGATCACCGGCATGCCGCCGGGCGCACCGGACAGGCGGGGACGGCGGGGCGGGCGGAGGGTCGTGCCCCTCGCCCGTACCGCGGTGAATTCGAGTACCTCTGCCACGCCAGTTGGACACGTTCCGCCCCATGAGGGTTGTACGCGTCGGGTATCGCCTTCTCGTCGGGCAGCAGGTCGGTCTGCACGTGCCCGGGTGCGCCCCCCAGCGCGACGGACCGTGCGTCTAGTGGCCTCATGCGTACCTGCTCTTCCCCTGTGCCCCATGTGTGATGGTGCGCGCCCTCCCCCAGGGCGACCGCAAAGACGCTCCCCGCGCCGCAGGCGGTTGCGGAGCGGGGAGGGAAATCCTCGGACACCCGGGGGCTCCGATTCAAGTGGTGCTCGCGTGGTTCCGATCATGCGACCGGTCCACGGAACCGACACAGATCCTACAAATCTTTCGGCCGACGACCAGGGGGTTTCCCGCCGGACGGGACACCTTCCCGCGCGGCACCCGGCGTGGAGAGCCGGGCCGCTCCCGCGCCGACCTCGCCGCCGCCCCCGCCTCAGCCCTCCGAAGCCCCCAGCTCCGCCGCGACGAGCTCCGCGATCTGGGCCGTGTTCAGTGCCGAGCCCTTGCGGAGGTTGTCGCCGCAGACGAACAGTTCCAGGGCGGTCGGGTCGTCGAGGGAGCGGCGCACCCGGCCCACCCAGGTGGGGTCGGTGCCGACCACATCGGCGGGGGTGGGGAACTCGCCCGCGGCCGGGTCGTCGAAGAGGACCACCCCGGGGGCGGTGGCGAGGATGTCGCGGGCGCGCTCGACCGTAACCTCGCCCTCGAAGCGGGCGTGGACGGTGAGGGAGTGCGCGGTGACGACGGGCACGCGGACGCAGGTGACCGCGACCGGCAGCCGGGGCAGGCCCAGGACCTTGCGGGACTCGTCGCGGATCTTCATCTCCTCCGAGGACCAGCCGTCCTCGGCCGGTGTCCCGGCCCAGGGGACGACGTTCAGCGCCACCGGCTCGGGGAAGGGCCCGGTGTTGTCGCCGACGGCGCGCCGTACGTCGCCGGGGCTGGTGCCCAGTTCGGTGCCCGCGACCAGGGACAGCTGCTGCCGCAGGGTGTCGATGCCCGCGCGGCCCGCGCCGCTCACGGCCTGGTACGAGGAGACGACCAGTCCGCTCAGCCCGAACTCGGCGTGCAGGGCGCCGATCGGCACGATCATCGCGAGGGTCGTGCAGTGGGGGTTGGCGATGATGCCGCGGGGGCGGACCCGGGCGGCGTGCGGGTTGACCTCCGGCACGACGAGCGGGACTTCGGGGTCCATCCGGAAGGCGCCGGAGCTGTCCACCACGACCGCGCCGCGGGCGACGGCGATCGGCGCCCACTGGCGGGCCACCTCGTCCGGTACGTCGAACAGGGCGACGTCGACGCCGGACAGGGCGTCCTCGTCGAGCGCGACGACCTCGACCTCCTCGCCGCGCACGGTCAGTTTGCGGCCCGCCGAGCGGGGTGAGGCGATCAGCCGGATCTCGCCCCAGATGTCCGCGTGCTGGGACAGGATCTGGAGCATGACCGAGCCGGCGGCTCCGGTCGCGCCCACGACGGCGAGCGTGGGCCGCCCGGTCCGCGCCGCCGTCACCGGCACTCCCCGGGGAGCGCGGCCTGCCGTGCAGGAGCCGCGGCCTGCCATACGGGGGACGCGGCCTGCCGTACGGGAGCCGCGGCCGGGCCAGGGCCCGGAGGGCACGCCAGGGCGGGTCCCGGAAGGCATGCGCGCCCGGACCCCGCACTACGCGGCGGGCACACGCGCCCCGCCCTCGTACCCGGCGGGCGCACGCGCCCGGGCCCCGTACGGCTCGGCGGTGCGGAGTCCGTACGGTCCTCGCCCCCGCGGGGGAGGCGGGTCATCGCCCGGTGCCTCCGTAGACGACCGCCTCGTCGCTCTCGGTGTCCAGGCCGAACGCGGTGTGCACGGCGCGGACCGCCTCGGAGACGTCGTCCGCGCGGGTGACCACCGAGATGCGGATCTCGGAGGTCGAGATCAGCTCGATGTTCACGCCCGCGTCGCTGAGCGCCTCGAAGAAGGTGGCCGTGACGCCCGGGTTGGTCTTCATGCCCGCGCCGACGAGGGAGATCTTGCCGATCTGGTCGTCGTAGCGCAGGGAGTCGTAGCCGATCGCGGTCTTGCCCTTCTCCAGGGCGTCGATCGCCTTGCGGCCCTCGGTCTTCGGGAGAGTGAAGGAAATGTCGGTGAGCCCGGTCGAGGCGGCCGACACGTTCTGCACGACCATGTCGATGTTGATCTGGGCGTCGGCGATGGCGCGGAAGATCGAGGCGGCCTCGCCCGGCTTGTCCGGCACACCGACGACCGTGATCTTGGCCTCGGAGGTGTCGTGCGCGACTCCGGAGATGATGGCCTGCTCCACCTGCTTGTCCCCTTGCTCGATCGGCTCGCTGCTGACCCACGTACCGCGCAGCCCGCTGAAGGAGGAGCGGACGTGGATCGGGATGTTGTAGCGGCGCGCGTACTCCACGCAGCGGTGGAGCAGCACCTTGGACCCGGACGCGGCCAGCTCCAGCATGTCCTCGAAGGAGATCCAGTCGATCTTCCGGGCCTTCTTCACGACGCGCGGGTCGGCGGTGAACACGCCGTCGACGTCGGTGTAGATCTCGCAGACCTCGGCGTCGAGGGCGGCGGCCAGCGCAACGGCGGTCGTGTCGGAGCCGCCGCGCCCCAGGGTCGTGATGTCCTTCTTGTCCTGGCTCACACCCTGGAAACCGGCGACGATCGCGATGTTGCCCTCGTCCAGCGCGGTGCGGATGCGGCCGGGGGTGACATCGATGATCCGGGCCTTGTTGTGGACCGAGTCGGTGATGACTCCTGCCTGGCTGCCGGTGAAGCTCTGGGCCTCGTGGCCCAGGTTTTTGATCGCCATGGCCAGCAGGGCCATGGAGATCCGCTCTCCGGCGGTCAGCAGCATGTCGAATTCACGTCCGGCAGGCATCGGGGACACCTGCTCGGCGAGATCGATCAGCTCGTCCGTCGTGTCGCCCATCGCGGAAACGACGACAACCACCTGGTTGCCGTTCTTCTTCGCTTCCACGATCCGCTTGGCGACGCGCTTGATGCCTTCGGCATCGGCTACGGAGGAGCCTCCGTACTTCTGCACGACAAGGCCCACGTGCGCTCCTCGCTCAATCCGTCTCTTTCCGCACCCGCGCAGTGCCGGTGCGGTCGGCTCAGTCTATCGAGCGACCGAATTCCCCTTCCGGGATACCGCATGGTGAGATGTCCCGCTCCCATCGGGACCCTCCCCTTTTTCTACGGATCCTGGACGGAGGTACGACGGTTTTCACCGCCGCTTTCCGCGGGAAAGCCGGGCCGCTTCGAACGGCACCTGCCCCCGCCGCGCGCCCCCTACTCGGAAACGTGCCGCGTGTCACAGACACCGGCGCGGCCGGGCCCGCTACCTGACCGAGCGGAGTCCGAGCGGTGCCGCGATCTCCCGGGCCATGACCCGGCCCGCCTCCTCCGCGAGGGCGTCGTCGCCGAGGTCCTGGTCGGTGTCGAGCCCGTCCAGCTCCGCCAGGGGCTGGTTCAGCCGCACATGGGCGACCACGGACTGGAGGGCGCGCAGGGTCGCGGAGGCGGTGGAGCCCCAGTTGGAGAAGTACGAGAACTGCCACCACCACAGCGCCTCCGTGGTGCGGCCCGCGCGGTAGTGGGCCATGCCGTGGCGCAGGTCCGTGATGATGTCGGCCAGGTCGTCGGAGATACGGGCCGGGACGGAGGCCTGGCGCGGCTCGTAGGGGTCGAAGACCTCCGAGTAGACGTCGATCGGGTCGAGCATGACGGCGAAGCGTTCCCGCAGCTCGTCCACGTCCACGTCCGGGCCCGTGTCCGGCTCGTACCGCTCCTCGGGCACGATGTCCTCGTGCGCGCCCAGCCGTCCGCCCGCGAGCAGCAGCTGGGAGATCTCCAGCAGGAGGAAGGGGACGGCCGAGTCGGGTTCGTCGCCCTTGGCGACCTCCGTGACGGCGACCAGGAAACTCTCGACCTGGTCCGCGATCTGGACGGCGAAGTCGTCGGGGTCCTGCGTCGTGGAGTGCAGCGTGGCGTCAGACATCTAGGAGTCGTCTCCCCTCGAAGGCGCGGCCGAGGGTGACCTCGTCCGCGTATTCCAGGTCGCCGCCCACCGGGAGGCCGCTGGCCAGGCGGGTGACCTTGAGGCCCATGGGTTTGATCATGCGGGCGAGATAGGTGGCGGTGGCCTCGCCCTCCAGGTTGGGGTCCGTCGCCAGGATCAGTTCGGTGACCGTGCCGTCGGCCAGCCTGGCGAGCAGTTCCCTGATCCGCAGATCGTCCGGGCCGACGCCCTCGATGGGGCTGATCGCGCCGCCCAGGACGTGGTAGCGGCCGCGGAACTCACGGGTGCGTTCGATCGCGACGACGTCCTTCGGCTCCTCCACCACGCAGATCACCGCGGGGTCGCGGCGGGCGTCGCGGCAGATGCCGCAGAGTTCCTCCTGCGCCACATTGCCGCAGACGGCGCAGAAGCGGACCTTCGCCTTCACCTCCAGCAGCGCCTGGGCGAGCCGGCGGACGTCCGTCGGCTCGGCCGCGAGGACGTGGAAGGCGATCCGCTGGGCGCTCTTGGGACCGACGCCGGGCAGCCGCCCCAGCTCGTCGATGAGGTCCTGGACCACGCCTTCGTACAACGGAGTGCCTTTCCTGAAGGGCTTCGGCCTTGCTGACGTACATCCGCGGGTACCGCGGCCGGGCCGGGTTTCTTGGTACGTACGGTAGTTGGCCCTCGCCTTGCGCAGAAGGGACGGGCCGGTGGACTCAGAACGGCAGACCGGGGAGGCCGCCGCCACCGAGCCCCTGGGCCAGCGGGCCGAGCTTCTGCTGCTGGAGTGCCTGCGCGTTCTCGTTGGCCACCTGGACGGCCGCGACGATCAGGTCGGCGAGCGTCTCGGTGTCCTCGGGGTCGACCGCCTTGGGGTCGATCGCCAGGGCGCGCAGCTCCCCGGCGCCGGTGACGGTGGCCCTGACGAGGCCGCCGCCCGACTGGCCTTCGACCTCGGTCCGCGCCAGCTCCTCCTGGGCCTGCGCGAGGTCCTGCTGCATCTTCTGGGCCTGCTGGAGCAACTGCTGCATATTGGGCTGGCCACCACCGGGAATCACGATCAGCTCCTGGTCTCGTACGGGTTCGGCTGGCAGGTCGCGTACGGCTGTCAGGGCGGGGTTTTGCCGCCTGGCACGAGCCTACGTGGTCACCGGGAGGCTCGCTCCGGTAGTCCGTCCGGACCCGGGTCGCACGGATGGCGGCACTCTTTCGAGTGGCTTTTCGGGGCGGCCTCCCCCTGGCCCGGGCCCACTTCCGGGCGGAAATGCGGGGAAAGGCGGGCCCCGGCCGTCCGGGGGACGGTAGGAAGGGTCCGGCGCTTGAGCACCATGCGTCACTCGTCCGTCGCGGAGTGTGTACCGAGCGGCGGGTGCGCCCCGCGAAGCGACCATCGCGGAACATCGCGGAACGTCGGAGCCGTACGTAGGGAGTGCCGGGTGAGTCAGCCGGAGATGCAGCCCGAGGGTCCCCTCCAGGACGGCCGGGGCGACGGCGCGGCGGGCCCCCGGCCGGGCGACCTCGGGGGGCGGCCGTTTCCGCACGGCGACTGGGGGGAGCCCGCGGAGCGGCTGGACGAGCTGTACCGGTGGGTGGAGCGGCGGGCGCTGGAGACGGCGGCCTGGTATCTCGCGAACCGGGTGTGGAAGCGCCGGGTCGCCCGGGGCCTGCGCGGGGGCGCGGCGGCCGGGGTGGTGTGCGGGGCCGCGCTGCCGCTGCTCGACCAGACCGGGGTGACGGACCGGGCCGTGCCGTGGGCGTATCTGTCGCTGCTGCTGGGGATGGCGTGTGTCGCCGGGGACCGGTTCTTCGGGGTGACCTCCGGCTGGATGCGGGATGTGGCGACCGCCCAGGCCCTGGAACGGCGGTTGCAGGCACTCCAGTTCGATTGGGCGACCGAGAGCGTGCGGGAGGTGCTCGGGCCGACGGAGGGCACCGCGGGCGAGGCGGCGGAGCGCTGTCTGTCGGTGCTGCGGCGGTTCTGCGAGGACGTGACGGAGCTGATGCGGGCGGAGACCGCGGACTGGATGGTGGAGTTCCGCCGGGGGTCCGCGCCGCTGGTGCTCCAGTCGGTGGGCGCGACCGGTCCCCGGGCCGAGGCATCGGCCCCGGGCCGGTTCGCCCCGCCCACGGGGGCCCGCCCGAACATGCCACGCCAGCGGCCGCCGGATCCTCGATGAGGGGGCGTCGCGGGATCAGGTGTTGTCGTCGTCCGCGCAGAGGGGGGCCACCGCCGGGGCCGAGCACGGCAGATGGCCGTGGGCCCGGATGACGTCCTCGCCGGTGCTCTGGCCGACGTAGGCGAGGAAGCGGGCGGTGAGGGAGCCGGTGGGCGGGCGGCCGTAGGTGTAGGCGTACTCGACACCGCGGTAGGGGTAGCCGCTCCGGCGGTACTCGATGTCCTCGCCGGAGGCCGCGGCGCCGTCCAGGGACACCCGGCGCAGGCCCCGGTGGCCGAGGGCGAGGTTGAGTTCGCTGTAGCCGATCGCGCCCGGGATCGCGGCCACCCGGTCCAGCACCTCCTGGGTGGAGCCGAGTTCGCAGCGCGTCACCGGCGCGGACCGGTCGTCCCGGTGCACGCAGTCCAGGGAGGTGCTGGGGACCCGCTCCCAGGTGCCGAGCACCCGGCGCTGGAAGATCTGGCGGGTGCCGGAGTCGGCGGTCCGGCTGACCAGCACCACGGGCAGGTCGGGCAGCCGGGGGTCGAGCTGCCTCCAGCGGGTGATCCGGCCGTCGTAGATGCGGCGCACCTGGGCCAGGGAGAGCCCGCGCCCCAGGTCGACGTCCTCGTTGACGACCAGGGTGAAGGCGGAGACGGCGATCCGGCTGCCGGTGAGATCACGGGCCGCGTCGGCCCTCGGGGTGGCACCGTCGGAGAACGCGATCAGGGCGGGGGCGTGCCGGGAACGGGGGCGCAGGGCGGTGAGTTCGCCGACCCCGGCCTCGCTGCCGTGGGCGTCCACCGTGATGTCGGCGCCCGCGCACTTCTTCCCGTACTCCTGCGCCAGCTCCCGCACCACGGGCGCGAAGGCCGTCGACCCGGTGACCGTCAGGGTGCCCCGGGCGCAGCCCAGGGGGAGCGGGTGGTCGTCGCGGGCGATGACGATACCGGCGAGGGTGAGGACGCTGAGGGTGAGCGTGATGCTGATGAGCCGGGCGGCCCGGCTGAACAGCGGCGGCTGTTCGTCCGGGGTGGCGCTGCGGTTGGGATGCACCTCGCCCTCACGGATGCCGCCGGTGAGCCGTATCCCGCTGCCCACGTCGCCGCCGGACAGCAGCACCAGCAGCTTGAAGTGGTCGCCCCGGTTGAGCGGGACGCGCGGGATGCGGAGCCGGTTGCCCTCGTAGCCGAAGCCGCGCTCCGCGGTGAAGTGGTCCATCAGATGGTCGGCGTCGGTCGGCTGGGTGACCGACACCCCGCGGATGGTGCGGTCCGTGAACACCGCGGTCAGGCCGTGGGGTTCGGGTCCGGTGTAGTCGCCGCCGTCGATGCCCTGGGAGCCGTCGTTCTCGATGCGCAGCAGGACGAGCGTCGCGTCCGCCATGCCCGGGGTCTCGTCGAAGAGGCCGAGGCGGCGGTTGGCGCGGCCGGAGCGGACGTCGTCGCCGATCGGGTTGTCCATCTGGACGCGGTAGCCGACGCGTTTGCGGCGCGGCACCCGGCGTTCGTACCAGACCATGGCGCCGGACGCGACGATGCCGAGGACCGCGGTCCCCACGGCCACGATGTTCTCTGCGCTGAACCACTGCACCGCGGGTCCCCCGAAACTCCCCGGAGCCGATCGTGGGGTCACGGTACGGTCCGCCGGTGCGGGTGGGCAGGGGACGGCGGCGGAAGTCGGTATGACGTTCAACCAGCCTGTGGGTTACGTGACTTCAGTTCTCTTTGGCATAGGTGAGGGATTCGCCGTCGCCGGTGTTCACCCGGCGGAGGCGGCCGTCCGGCAGGAGCGACAGCTCGGTGGCCGCGCCGGGGGTGCAGGCCGAGGCGGGGCGGGCCGCCGCGACCGTGGAGGGCCCGATCGCCAACGAGCCGTCCGCGCGGGGCGGTCCGGACAGCTCGGCCCGGAAGACGCAGCGGTAGCCGCCGCCCGCGGAGGGGCCCTCCGCGGTCAGCGAGAGCACCGGGTCGCCCACCCCGCCCTGCGCGATGACCAGCCGCCGGGTGTTGCGGCCGCCCCCGTGGTCGATGGCGGCGGTCCAGGTGCCGAGGAAGGCGCCGGGCACGGCACCGCGCGCGGAGGGGCTCGCGGAGGGCGCGGGGGTCGCCGGAGCGGCGGTCTCCGGGGCGGGGGTGTCCGGAGCGGGGGCCGCGGACGCGGCGGAGGGGCCGTGCTCGTGGCCGCGGCCGTGCGTGCCGGTCCCGTCGCCCTGCATCAGCGCGTACACCGAACCACCCGCCCCGAGCGCGACCACCAGCGCGGCGACCAGCAGCGCGGCGCTGGAACGCCGGCTCCTGCGGCGCGGCTCCTGGGGACCGCCATAGGAGTACGGCCCGTACGGCTGGACCGGGCCGAAGCCGCCGTGGCCGTAGCCGGGCGGCTGGGGGTGCTGCTGGGGAAAGCCGTAGCCGCCGCCCGGCGCGGGCGGCTCCCCGGAGAAGACCGGCCGCCCGTCCGAGGGGATCCCGTAGGGAGACCCGCCCGCGTACGCCTGACCGGCCCGGTACGGCACATCACCCCGGTACGGCGCGTCGCCCCCGTACGGCGCGTCGCCCCCGTACGGCACATCGGCCGCGGACGCGTGCTCGGGCGCCACTTCGGGATCGGGCGCTGCTTCGGGATCGGGCGCTGCTTCGGGGGTGGCGGGGGGCGAGTGGAGGGTGGCGGGCGGCGCCGGGGGGCGGGCGGGGGGTACGCCCGGCAGGGACGTGGCCGCGGGCGCCCCGGAGTTGGCGGGAAACGGCGAGTGGCGGGCCGAGGGCACCTCGGGGTTGGTAGGCGCGGCCGGGAGCCGCTTGGTGAGGTGCGCGGGGGGCCAGGGGCCCGACGCTCCGGACGCCGGGGCCGCACCGGCGGACGGAACACCGGGCCAACCGGCCTCGGCCTCGGCTTCCGCCTCCGCCCCCGCCCCCGGCTCCGCCTCCGCCCCGGTCTCTGCCTCTGCCCCCACCTCTGCCCCCGCTTCCGCCTCCGCGGAGTCTGCGGCTTCCGGGCCCGTGGCCCCCCGGCCGGGGCTTGAGGGGCGCTCGCTCAGGCCTACGGCACTCCCGGCTGGACTCGCGGTCCCCTCGCCGGGTTCTACGGCGCTCCCGGCGGGGCCCACGCCATGAACGCCACCGTGCGCACCCTCCGCGGCGGAGCCCGCCGCACCCCCCGGAAAGCCCCCCGAAAGGCCCGTCGCTGAGCCCCCCGCAGAGCCCTCCACACCCCCGGCGGAGCCCTCCCCGTACCGCCCCAGCCGGGCCGTCAGGGAGGCCGGGAGCCAGGGGGTGGAGGTGGGGCCCTGGGTGAGGGTGTGGTCGGGGTCGGTGCGGGTCAGGATCTCGGTGGGGGTGGGGCGGGCCGCCGGGTCCTTGCGGAGGCAGGCGCGGACGAGGTCGGCGAGGCTCTCCGGCACGCCCGTCAGGTCGGGCTCCTCCTGGGCGATGCGGAACATCAGGGCGTGCAGCCCGCTGTCCCCGCCGCCGAAGGGAAGGGCGCCCGTGGCCGCGTAGGCGAGGACCGAGCCCAGGGAGAACACGTCGCACGCGGGCGTGACGCGGTCGCCGCGCACCTGTTCGGGCGCCAGGAAGCCGGGCGCGCCCACCGGTGCGCCGGTCCGGGTGAGCCCCGCGCCGCCCGGGGAGTCCAGGGCGCGGCCGATGCCGAAGTCGACGACCCGGGGCCCGTCGGTGGTCACCAGCACATTGGAGGGCTTGAGATCGTGGTGGACGATCCCGGCCGTGTGGATGTCCCGCAGGGCGTGGGCGAGCCCGGCGGCCAGGACGCGGACGGACCGTTCGGGCAGGGCTCCGTGGTCCCGGGAGACGACCGTCTGGAGGGCGGGTCCCGCGACATAGGCGGTGGCGACCCAGGGGACATCGGCCTCGGTGTCCGCGTCCAGGACGGGCGCGGTCCAGTGCCCGCCGACCCGCCGGGCGGCCCGCACCTCCCGCCGGAAGCGCGCCCGGAAGTCCTCCTGCCCGGCCAGTTCCCGCCGGACGAGTTTCACGGCGACCGTGCGGCCCCGGTCGGAGCGGGCCGCGTACACGTCGCCCAGGCCGCCGGCCCCGAGCCGGGCGAGCAGCCGATAGGCCCCGGCGCTCCCCCGGAGCCCGAAGCCCGGCGGGATTCCCAGCGGATCCCCGCCCCCCGGCTTCTCCATCGCCGCCTCACCTACCCCCTGCGTGCGCGGCCCCGCGTGGCCACGGACAGCCAGAGGATAACCACAGAGCGGCACCACCCCGCGAAGAGTCGGCCACCGGGGCCCGGTTCCGTCATCTGTCGACAGACTGTCGTGTTCCGGGCCCGACCGCAGACAGGACGCCGGTGTCGCGCACCGGCAGCGAACTCCTACGCTCGGGCGCATGACGCCTCAGACCGACCCCCAGGCCGGCGCCGCCGTCAAGGCCGCGGACCGTGCGCATGTCTTCCACTCCTGGTCAGCGCAGGATCTCATCGACCCGCTCGCCGTCGCCGGTGCGGAGGGGTCGTACTTCTGGGACTTCGACGGCAACCGCTACCTCGACCTGTCGAGCGGACTGGTCTTCACCAACATCGGCTACCAGCACCCGAAGGTCGTCGCCGCGATCCAGGAGCAGGCCGCCTCCCTGACCACCTTCGCGCCCGCCTTCGCGGTCCAGGCGCGTTCGGAGGCCGCCCGGCTGATCGCCGAGCGCACCCCCGGCGACCTCGACAAGATCTTCTTCACCAATGGTGGCGCCGACGCGGTGGAGCACGCCGTGCGCATGGCGCGGATCCACACCGGGCGCCCCAAGGTGCTGTCCGCCTACCGCTCGTACCACGGCGGCACCCAGCAGGCCGTGAACCTCACCGGTGACCCGCGCCGCTGGCCCTCCGACAGCGGCGCGGCGGGCGTGGTCCGCTTCTGGGCGCCCTTCCTGTACCGCTCCCGCTTCTACGCGGAGACGGAGCAGCAGGAGTGCGAGCGGGCGCTGGAGCACCTGGAGACGACCATCGCCTACGAGGGCCCCGGGACGATCGCCGCGATCATCCTGGAGAGCGTGCCGGGCACCGCCGGGATCATGGTGCCGCCGCCGGGTTATCTCGCGGGCGTGCGCGCCCTGTGCGACAAGTACGGGATCGTCTTCGTTCTGGACGAGGTGATGTCCGGATTCGGGCGCACCGGCCGCTGGTTCGCGGCGGACCTGTTCGACGTGGTCCCGGACCTGATGACCTTCGCCAAGGGCGTGAACTCCGGGTATGTGCCGCTCGGCGGTGTCGCCATATCCGGGCGGATCGCGGAGACCTTCGGCAGGCGGCCGTACCCGGGCGGGCTGACGTACTCGGGGCATCCGCTGGCGTGCGCGGCGGCCGTGGCGACGATCGGGGTGATGGCCGAGGAGGGCGTCGTCGAGAACGCGGCGGAGCTGGGCGCCTCGGTGGTGGAGCCGGGCCTGCGCAGGCTGGCCGAGCGCCACCCGTGCGTGGGCGAGGTGCGCGGGGTGGGCATGTTCTGGGCCCTGGAGCTGGTGCGGAACAGGGAGACCCGCGAGCCGCTGGTGCCGTACAACGCGGCCGGGGAGGCGGCCAGGCCGATGGGTGCGTTCGCCGCCGCCATGAAGGCGAACGGCGTCTGGCCGTTCGTGAACATGAACCGGACGCATGTGGTCCCGCCGTGCAACGCGACGGAGGCCGAGCTGAAGGAGGGGCTGGCGGCGCTGGACGCGGCGCTCTCGGTGGCGGACGAGTACACCGAGTAGGACCCGGAATCCCCGGACCCTCGAACGCGTATGGTGGCGTGCTCGTAGATGTGTGCGAGCACGCCACCCTTTTGCGACGAGGGAGATACCCGACCATGCCCGGCAGCACCGGAAACGGCGCGGTGACCCGCAGCACCTTGCGGCAGCAGATCGCGGACGCGCTCCGCGACGAGGTGCTGGCCGGCCGGCTCCAGCCGGGGCAGGAGTTCACCGTGAAGGAGATCGCCGACCAGTACGGCGTCTCCGCGACACCGGTCCGCGAGGCCCTGGTGGACCTGTCGGCGCAGGGCCTGCTGGACGCCGTGCAGCACCGCGGTTTCGAGGTGCACTCCTACTCCCTGGACGACTACCGCGGCATGATCGAGGCGCGCGGCCTGGTCACGGACGGCCTCTTCCGCCGTCTGCTCGACAACGACGGCCGGGCCGCCCTCGACGGGCCGCCGCTGGCCGCCGCCCTGGCCGCGGTGCGCCGCCGCGGCGAGGAGGCCCAGCGGGCCGCCGCGGCCGGTGAGCTGAACATCCTCATCGGCTACGACCTGCGTTTCTGGCGGGAGCTGAGCGCCCTGTACAGCAACCCCTACCTGGCCGGGTTCCTGCACCGGCTGCGGGTGCAGTCCTGGGTGTGCACGGTCCAGCATCTGCGCGGGGCCGCCCCGCTCGGGGGCCGTCTGTGGTCCGGGTACACCGAGGTCGTCGACGCGCTCGCCCGCCGTGACGCCGTCGCGGCGCAGGACCGGGTCGCCGCGTACAACGCGCACTGCCGCGGTCTGCTCGAAGGGCCGGACGCCGGATGAGCCGGACCGAGGGCGCGCACGTCCTACAGAACATGCCGTCCGTCTCCCCCAGCATGCCGTCCGCCGCCGTCGATCTGTCCGTCGTCGTGCCCGCCTACAACGAGGAGGAGCGGCTCGCCCCCACCCTCGACGCGATCGCCGCACATCTGCGCGAGCACGAGAACCGCTTCGGCGCGTGGGAGGTCCTCGTCGTCGACGACGGCTCCACCGACGCCACCCGGGACGTGGTGACCGCGGCCTCGGCCCGCGACCGGCGCATCCGGCTCGTCACCAGCCCCCGCAACCGCGGCAAGGGCCATGCCCTGCGCCTCGGGGTGCTCGCCTCGGCGGGCCGACGGGTGCTGCTCACGGACGCCGATCTGGCCGCCCCGATCGAGCAGTTGGAACTGCTGGACAAGGCGCTGGCCGAGGGGAACGCGGCGGCGGTCGGCTCCCGCACGGTGGCGGGCGCGACCATCGAACGGCACCAGAGCGCCGCCCGGGAGTTCCTCGGGCGGGCCGGGAACTGGCTGATACGCCGGGTCGCGGTGCCCGGCGTCCGCGACACCCAGTGCGGTTTCAAGCTGTTCGACGGCGACCGGGCGCGGGAGGCGTTCGCCGCGTCCCGGCTGACCGGCTGGGGCATCGACGTGGAGATACTCCAGCACTTCCGGCGCGCGGGCTGGCCGGTCGCCGAGGTGCCGGTGCGCTGGGCGCACCAGCCCGGCTCCAAGGTCCGCCCGCTGGACTACCTCCGGGTCCTCGCCGAGCTGACCGCGCTGAAGCTCCGCGCGGTCCGCCCCGCGGACGTCCTCGCGGCCGCCGCCTTCCTGCTGATGGCGGTGGCGCTGTACTCGGGCCGCTGGGCGGACCCGGCCCACCGCTATCTCCCGGACTCGTTGCAGGACCAGAACCAGTGGGAGTGGTTCTTCGCGGTGACGGCCGACCATGTGGCCCATCTCCGCAACCCCTTCTTCACCACCCTCCAGGGCTTCCCGGACGGGGTGAACCTCATGGCCAACACGGTCATGCTGGGCCTGACCGTGCCCTTCGCGCCGGTCACCCTCGCGCTGGGGCCCGCCGTCTCCCTCGCCCTGGTGACGACCCTGGGGCTGGCCGCGACCGCCACCGCCTGGTACGCGCTGATCGTCCGGCGGGTCGTACGGCACCGGGGCGCGGCCTTCACCGGCGCGGCCCTCGCGGCCTTCGCTCCCCCGATGGTCAGCCACGCCAACGCGCATCCCAACTTCGTGGTGCTGTTCATGATCCCGCCGATCGTGGAGCGGACGCTGCGGCTGTGCGCGGGCACCCGGGTGGTGCGGGACGGGGTGGTCCTCGGGCTGATGGCCGCGTACCAGATCTTCCTGGGCGAGGAGCCGCTGCTGCTGGCGGCCCTCGGCATGGTGCTGTTCGCGGCCGCGTACGCGGTGGTGCGGCCGGAGGTGGCGAAGGCGGCCGTGCGCCCGCTGCTGAAGGGGACGGCGATCGCGGCCGCGGTGTGCCTCCCGCTGCTCGCGCTGCCGCTGTACTGGCAGTTCTTCGGCCCGCAGAGCTATACGCGGGTGCTGCACGCCCCGAACATGGGCAACAGCCCCCGGGCGCTGCTGTCCTTCGCGGAACGCTCCCTGGTCGCGGGCGACCGCACGACGGCGGACGCGCTGTCCCCGAACCCCACCGAGCAGAACGCCTTCTACGGCTGGCCGCTGGCGCTGGTGGCGTTCGCGTTCGTCGTACGGCTGTGGGAGCGCCCGCTGGTCAAGGCGCTGGCCTTCACCGCGGCGGCCGCCGGGCTGCTCTCGCTGGGCCCGCGGTTCGGGATCCCGCTGACGCACATGACGGTCCCGGGCCCCTGGGCGCTGTTCGCGCATCTGCCCCTGTTCGAGTCGGTCATCGAGGGCCGGGTGGCGATGGTGTGCGCGCCCGCGCTCGGCATGCTGCTGGCGGTGGCGGTGGAGCGGCTGGTGCACACTCCGCGCGTCGGCCGCCAGTTCCTGGGCCTGACCGCGGTCGCCGCGGCGCTCATCCCGATCCTCCCGGCCCCGCTGCGGTCGGTGGAGCGGGCCCCCGTGCCGTCCTTCATCGCGGACGGCACCTGGCGGGCCTACGTCGGCAAGGACGAGACCCTGGTGCCGGTGCCGCTGCCCGACTCGGGCAACGCGGAGGCCCTGCACTGGCAGACCGCGGCGGGCCTCGGCTTCCGGCTGCCCGGCGGCTACTTCAACGGCCCCTACGGCCCCGAGCGCGTCGGCATCTACGGCGCCTCCCCCCGCTTCACCTCCAGCATGCTGCGCGATGTCAGCTTCACCGGGGTGGCGCCGGTGATCGGCAAGAACTGGCGGGCGCAGGCGCGGGCCGACTTCGCGTACTGGAAGGCGGGGGTGCTGGTGCTGCCTCCGCAGCCGTACCAGGACCGGCTGCGCGAGACGGTGGACCTGCTGGTGGGGCGGCCCGGTAAGTGGGTGGGCGGCGTATGGGTATGGGACCTGCACGAGGCGGGGCGTCCGGCCCCCGCGCGCACTACGCTGCCTGCACCACACCGATGACCCGAGGAGCTTACTGTTGGCCTGTGATCTGTGGCTGGTCCCGCTCGTCGACGTGCTGTGCCACACCCCCGACAACCCGTTCGCCGAGGAACTCGCCCTCTACGACAAGGCGCTGGGCGAGGCCGGGCTGCCACCGGTTCCGGTGTACCAGTACATGCCGGGGCTGACCGGCGAGGTGGCGCCGGTCGCGGGCTTCGACTACGACGCGCTGCACTTCCTGCGCCGCGCCCATCTGCTCCAGCTGTGCGGGCTCGCCGTGACCCCGGTCGACGAACTCGGCGGCGACTACGAGCAGCTGCTGGAGATGTTCGAGTCCACGGCCCAGCAGTCGCATCTGGTGTGGCACTACGACCATGCGGGCGCCTATGTGCCGGTGGACTTCCCGCACCCCCTGTCCAACGACGAACTCCTCACCGGCGGGGGCCCCCTGGGCTCCTCCCAGGCACTGCTGCGGGAGCTGGAGTCGGTGGCGGCGGCGATCGGCATCGACCCGGCGAACCCCCCGGCGGCCCCCGACGCCCCGCTCTCCCCCACGGCCCTGGAGGAACCGGCCAGGCCCGCCCCCTACGACCCGAGCCCCTTCGCCCGCGAACGGCACGTCTGGCTGGGCCTGCACGCGGCGGCAACGCGGAGCCTCGCCCAGGGCTCGATGATCGTCTTCAGCTGAGGCCGGTGCGGGGCACCCCCGTGGGGTGCCCCGGACCGTTGCCGATCACCGCTGACGCGGCAGCCTGATGGTCCGCACGAGGGCCATGTCCGCGTACAGGTCCGGGTCGGCGGTCAGCACATGGCGTCCGTCGGGCCAGTCCGCGGTCGGGCGGGACAGGTGGACCGCATGGCCCAGCCGCCACTGCACGCCCTGGCGCAGCAGCGCGCCGACCGTGGAGGCGCCCGCGAAGTCCAGCTCGACGATCTCGACCGCGGGCAGGGCCCCGACGTGCTCGGCGAGCCCCTTGCGCATCCCGTCGGCGGCGGCCAGGCAGAGCGCGGGGACGTACACGTGCCGGGTGGGGCCGTGCTCGGTGTTGGCGACGAACTGCGAGGCGAGCGAATTCCCCGAGCCCAGCGCCAGCAGGGCCGACTCGTCGAAGACGACGCCCGTGGACCCGTTCTTCGGCCCGCTCACAGGCTGTCCACGGGCCGGCCGGCCTCAAGGTCCTGCCAGACCTTCTCCACCCTGTCGTGGTCCTCGTCGGTGAAGGTGACGCCGAAGTGCGTCTCGCAGTACGCCTTGGCATCCTCGTACCGCTTGCGCAGCTCCTCCTTCGTGGGCGTGGCTCCCGCCAGCTCGGCGATCAGGTCGCGCATGGTCATCCCGCGCTCGCGGGCGAGCACCATGAGGCGGTCGCGGACGGCGGGGTCGACCTTGACGGTGGTGTCAGCCATGACGACAGTATACCGCCGGTATACCGTCTCGGGTCGTTCCAGTAAGGCGGTCATCGCAGCTCCCTCTGTGGGGGGTTGACCCGGTGGCACGGACATGTGCCCCGGGAGTTCATGTGCCTCAGGCGGGCGCGGGGTGGCCCCGCAGCAGGGACAGGGCGAGTGCGCCGCCTCTGCGGGCGGCTTCGCGGTAGGCGGTGGCGCCGGGAGTGCGGCTCTCGACCCCCACGGTCGTGACCGGCTCGGTCACCGGTGGCGACGGGCGTTTGCGGCGCAGGCGGTTCTCCAGCAGGGCGCGTGGTGAGTGCACCCGCGACGGCAGTCCGTCCGTCAGTGCCGCCCGCACCTGGGCGCTGGTCGCGCCCGCGTCCCACCACTCCTCCACCAGCGGCGCGAGCCGTAACGCGTCGGCCGCGCCGAGCGTGAGCCCCGGATGACTTCGCCCCAGGGAGTTGAGCAGCCGCGCGGCGAGCGCGGTCCGTTCGGTCGGACCGGTGCCCGCGTCGGGGGGCGGGGAGGGAGGGTCTTGCTCCCGGGTCTTTTCCCCCGTAGGGGGAGTGCCCGACGGCGCGGAGGGCGGCTCACCGGAGGCCGGATTCTGGGCTTCCCCGGATTCACCCGCCGGTGGCTCGTCCTCGTACGGAGTGTCGAACACCTCGTAGACGGTGGAGAGATGGCCGGTCTCCCGGTCCTTGTGCACCACCCGCCGCAGATACCGGGATTCCTCCAGCTCATGCAGGGCGGAGGCGATCCGGGCCCGCCCTTCCCTGCGCTGGTCCGCGAGGGTGCGGATGGTGACGCGGGCGTCCTTCGGGAGGCTCAATAGGTACGTCAGTACGCCCACCGCACACCACGAGATGCTGCGATCGCGGAGGAGAGCATTGGAGAAGACGGAAAAAGAACGCGTGGGCGTCGTACGATGGATGCGCATTGGGAGGTTGGTTCCTGGTGTCGGGCCCCCGGGTGTTGCCGCATCGCGGGGGCAACTCGATGCTGGCGTGACTCTATGGGCACGCAAAGCAACCCCCGCAAGCCGAACAGGGCTTTTCCAGGCGGACGTTCACACATTTCACTCCGGGGAGTGAAAGCGGTGCACGGGAACGCGCAGGGCCGGGAGCAGGGGTTTCGCGAAGCGGTGCGCAGCCGCGGTGAGACGCTCGACCCCCTCGGCCCAGAAGCACACAAGCACAGGAACACGCCGTGGGGGGGGCCCCCGGCCGCCCCCCCCCCGGGGGGGGGGGGGCCGCGCCCAACCCCGGGCCGGTCTGGGTCCGCTTCCACGGGGTGGCCCCGCAGTCCGCCGGGGTGTGGGCGCCCGGGGGCGGCACGGAGTC